>DATJBF010000033.1:0-105349 GCA_035515475.1 Verrucomicrobiia bacterium | reverse complement strand
ACATTTTTTGCAGCCCGTGCCACGACCGCACCGGCAGCGGGAACGGAATGATCGTTCAGCGCGGGCTCCGACCTCCGCCGTCGTATCACATCGACCGGTTGCGACAGGCGCCCATCGGACATTTTTTTGACGTGATGTCGAACGGCATCGGTGCGATGCAGGATTACTCGGCGCAGATCGCGCCCGAAGATCGATGGGCCATCGCCGCGTACATCCGCGCGCTGCAGTTCAGTGAGGACGCGAGGCTGGCGGACGCGCCGCCGGCGCAGCGGAAGAAACTCGAGGAGGCACGGGAGTGAACGGCGACAGCGTATGGAGGGCGCAGTTCGAACGCACCGAGCGGCTGACCTGGATGATCGGGCTGGTCGGGCTGGCGGCGTGTGCCGTGGGCGCGATGAGAAATCCGGACCGGTTCTTCGAGGGCTATCTGCTGGCGTATCTGTTTTGGCTGGGGCTGTCGCTCGGTTGCCTGGCGATTCTGATGATTCACCATCTGGCGGGGGGACGCTGGGGCTTCGCCGTGCGCCGGTTGTTGGAGGCAGCGACACGGACGATGCCGTTGATGCTGGTGTTGTTCATTCCGTATCTGTTCGGCTTGCGAAGTCTGTACATCTGGACGCGGCCGGAGGCGGTGGCCGCCGACCCGCTGTTGCAGCACAAACAACCGTACCTGAACGTGCCGTTCTTTTTGATTCGGGCCGGCGTCTATTTTGTCGTGTGGCTGGGACTGGTGGCGCTGCTGAACCGTGCCGCCGACCGGCAAGACCGGTCGCCCGGCCCGGCGGCCACCAATCAAGTTCGGCTGGCCAGCAGTTTGGGAATTGTGGCGTACGGTTTGACGATGTCGTTCGCCGCGATCGACTGGGCGATGTCGCTCGAACCGCACTGGTTCTCGACGGTGTACGGCGTGCTGATCCTTGCCGGACAGGTGCTGTGCGGATTCGCGTTCGTTACGGTCGTAGCAGCCCTGCTGGCCGGCCGCGAGCCGTTGTCCCGGGTGCTGGAGCCGCTGCATTTCCATGACCTCGGAAATTTCCTGCTGACGTTCGTGATTTTCTGGGCGTACATTGCGTTCTCTCAATTCCTGATCATCTGGTCCGGCAATCTGACCGACGAGAATTTTTGGTATCTGCGCCGGTTCGAGCACGGCTGGGGTTGGATCGGCGTGGCGCTGGTGGTGTTTCATTTTTTTGTGCCGTTCTTTCTGTTGCTGTCCCGCGACATCAAGCGTCGCAGTCCGTGGCTGGCGAAGGTGGCGTGGCTGATTCTGGTGATGGGCGTGGTGGACGTGTTTTGGATTGTGGCGCCGGGATTTCATCGGACGCAACTGGCGGTGCATTGGACGGATGGCGCGGCGCTGGTGGGCATCGGTGGCGTTTGGGTGGGGATGTACGTCCGGCAACTCAGGAGCAAATCGCTCCTGCCGGTCCACGATGCCCGCATCGAGGAGGAACTGGAATCCCGATGAACGAGCCCCGGCCCACGCGCGAACGACGGGATCTGAATGTCCATGTCATCGTGATCTTCTTCGGCAGCCTGGTGGTGACCGGGATCCTGGTCAGCCTGGTGGCGCGGGGTACGTTCGCCTATTTCGCCAGGCGTTATCCCGCGGCCGTGGAACGTCCCCTGCCGCCGGTCGCCAACCCGGGGCCACCAGTGACCGCCCCGAAGCTACTCGCCAATCCGGCGAAGGAAATGCGGAAGCTGCGCGTCCATGAAGACGCGCTGCTGACCACCTACGGTTGGGTTGATCCGGACCGGGGCGTCGTGCGCATTCCGATCGCGCACGCCATCGATCTGGTCGCGGAACGCGGGTTGCCGGTGATGACGAATGAAGTGGCCGCCGCGCCGGCTGGAGGAACGAAACCATGAAATCGTTGCTGTTGCTTACACTGTGCTGTTGGGCTGGCCCGATGGCGTTGGCCGCTCGGCCGGTGCCGTTGCGGGAGATTGGCATCGACCAGAAACTCGACCAGCAGGTGCCGCTCGATCTGCGGTTTCGCGATGAAGGGGGAAAGTTGGTGCGACTTGGCGATTACTTCGGGACGAAGCCGGTCATTCTGGTGATGGCGTACTACGGGTGTCCCATGCTCTGTCCCCTCACGTTCGATGGGTTGGTGCGGGCGATGCGCGCGTTACCCTTCAACTTGGGCGACCAATTCGAAGTCGTGACGGTGAGCTTTGACCCGCGCGAAACGCCGGCATTGGCCGCAGCCAAGAAGAAGGACTACGTGGCGATGTATCGGCGGCCGGGGGGCGAAGCGGGTTGGCATTTCCTGACCGGCGAGGACGCGGCGATTCATCAACTCGCTGACGCGGTAGGGTTCCGGTACAAGTACGACCCAGCCTCAGGCCAGTACGCCCACGCCACCGGGATCATGGTGTTGACCCCGCAGGGCAAAGTCTCGCGTTACTTTTACGGGGTGGAATACGCGCCCCGCGATTTGCGGCTGGCGCTGGTGCAGGCTTCGGCCAACAAGATCGGTTCGGTGGCCGACGAAGTGTTGTTGTTCTGTTTCCACTACAATCCCGCGACGGGCAAGTACGGGCTGGTGATCATGCGGGTGATCCAGGTGGCCGGCATCGGCACGGTGCTGGCGCTGGGGACGTTCATGGTTTGGGCGTTGCGCCGCGAGCGGCATCCGAGACCGTCCGCCAAACCGGAGGCCGGGAGCGCCTGAGATGGGGCACTGGGTCCAATTGTTTCCCGCCGAAGCCTCCACCGTGGCCGGACAGGTGGATGCCCTGTTCTTTTTCCTCGTGGCGGTCAGCGGTTTTTTTGCGGCGTTGATTTTCGCGCTCATCGCGTACTTCGCCGTCAAGTACCGGCGGCGCCCCGGCAATGAAAACCCGCCGGCGACCAAGACGGTGATGACGCTCGAAGTGCTGTGGACGGCCATCCCGGCCGGGCTGACCGTCGTCATTTTCTTCTGGGGCGCGAGGTTGTTTTTCAACATTTACACCCCGCCGCCCAACGCCCTTAACGTCGCTGTGGTCGCCAAACAATGGATGTGGAAGTTTCAGCATCCCGAGGGACAGCGGGAGATCGACGAATTGCACGTCCCCGTGGGGCAGCCGATCAAGTTGACGATGATCTCGGAGGACGTGATTCACGATTTGTTCGTGCCGGCGTTTCGCGTCAAGCGCGATGTGTTGCCGGGCCGGTACAGCACGGTCTGGTTTCAGGCGACGCGCCCGGGAACGTACCACTTGTTCTGTGGGCAATACTGCGGCACGGCGCACTCGCTGATGACGGGTTGGGTGTATGTGATGAACCCCGTGGACTACGAGCGTTGGCTGAGCGGCGAGGGCGCGAACGAGCCGCTGGCGGTGGCGGGTGGCCGGTTATTTGCGCAACTGGGCTGCGCGACCTGTCATGTGGAGAATGACACGGGCCGCTGCCCGTCGTTGGTGGGACTGTTTGGCAAACCGGTGAAGCTGCGGACGGGCGAGACCGTTGTGGCGAATGAAGATTACATTCGCGAATCGATCTTGAAGCCCGAGGCGAAGATCGTGGCCGGTTATCAGCCGGTGATGCCGACGTTCAAGGGCGTGGTCAGCGAGGAGGGCGTGCTGCAACTCATCGCGTACATCAAGTCCCTCGGTAACGAACAGGGTGGAAATAAACCATGACGACCAATGCAGCCAACACGTTGCCGTGCGAACATTATCTCAATGTCGATTACGGCGTGAAATCGTGGCTGTTGACGACCGACCACAAACGCATCGCGCTCATGTTCCTGGTGATGGTCACGTTGTTCTTCTTCCTCGGTGGAATGTTCGCGGGGCTGATCCGTCTCGAGTTGCTGACGCCGGCCGGCGACCTCGTTTCCAACGAGACATACAACAAGTTGTTCACGATGCACGGCTTGATCATGATTTTCTTCTTCCTGATTCCGTCGATTCCGGCGGTGCTGGGAAATTTCTTCGTGCCGATGATGATCGGCGCCCGCGACCTGGCGTTCCCGCGGCTGAACCTGGCGAGTTGGTACATCTTCACGCTGGGCGGGATTTTCACGTTGACGGTCGCGGTAACGGGCAGCGTGGATACCGGGTGGACGTTCTACACGCCGTACAGCAGTGTGTACTCGAACAGCCACGTGATTCTGATGGCGACGGGTGTGTTCATCACGGGGTTTTCCTCGATCTTCACCGGGCTGAACTTCATCGTCACGATCCACACGATGCGGGCGCCGGGATTGACGTGGTTCCGGCTGCCGTTGTTCATCTGGGCGATTTACGGGACGAGTCTGATCATGGTGCTGGGCACGCCGGTGCTGGCGATTGCGCTGGCGCTGGTCGGCATCGAACGAATCTTTCACATTGGGATCTTCGATCCGGCCATTGGGGGCGATCCGTTGCTGTTCCAGCATCTGTTCTGGTTCTACTCGCACCCGGCGGTCTACATCATGATCCTGCCCTCCATGGGGGTGGTCAGCGAAGTGATCGCCTGTTTCGCGCGGAAGCGCATCTTCGGCTACAATTTCGTGGCGTTCTCCAGCCTGGCGATCGCGGTCCTGGGGTTCCTGGTGTGGGGCCATCACATGTTTGTCGCGGGCCAATCGATTTATGCCGGCATGATCTTTTCCATTCTCAGTTTCATGGTGGCGATTCCGTCGGCGATCAAGGTGTTCAACTGGACGGCCACGCTCTACCAGGGATCGGTGTCGTTTGATACGCCGATGTTGTACAGCCTGGGGTTCATCGGCCTGTTCACCATCGGGGGCCTGACCGGTTTGTTCTTGGCGACGCTGGGGATTGACGTGCATGTGCACGATACCTACTTCGTGATCGCCCACTTCCACTACATCATGGTCGGTGGGGCGGTCATGGGATACATGGCGGCCCTGCATTACTGGTGGCCGAAGATGACCGGGCGGTTGTATCCGGACGGGTGGGGCCGGCTGGCGGCGTTGATCATCTTCGTCGGGTTCAATCTGACGTTTTTCCCGCAGTTCGTTCTCGGTTATCTCGGCATGCCGCGGCGGTACCATTCGTATCCGCCGGAATTCCAAGTCCTGAACGTCCTGTCAACCGCCGGCGCCTCCATCCTCGGCGTCGGCTACGTGCTGCCGTTGGTTTACCTGATTTGGTCTCTGCGTTACGGCAAGATTGCCGGACCAAACCCGTGGCGGGCGACCGGGCTGGAGTGGCGGACCACGTCGCCACCGCCGACGGACAATTTCAAGGAGACGCCGGTTGTGACTGAAGAAGCGTACGCTTATGCAACGGAGGAACCCGGACATGGCTGATACGACCGTTTATCTGGCCCATCAATTTCAGGACGCTGAACAGCAACAGGAAGCCGCCACGCTGGGAATGTGGGTTTTCCTCGCCACGGAGGTATTGTTTTTCGGCGGGCTGTTCACCGGCTACACGGTGTACCGGTTCCAGTTCCCCGAGGCGTTCGCCCTCGCCAGCCATCGGCTCAGCGTGATGCTGGGGACGATCAACACCGCCGTGTTGCTGACCAGCAGCCTGACGATGGCGCTGGCGATCCACAACGCCCAGACCGGCCGACGCAACCGCACCGTTGCGTTGTTGGTGGTCACGATGCTGTTGGGCACCACGTTCCTCGGCATCAAGGGTTACGAGTACCACCAGAAATTCGTCGAGCACCTCGTTCCCGGCTCGTCGTTCGTGTTCGACCCGCGTCACGCTCGCGAAGCACAGATGTTTTTCCTGCTGTATTTCCTGATGACGGGCCTGCATGCGCTCCACATGGTTGTGGGAGTGGGTGTCGTGGCGGCGCTGGCCATCCGCACGTTGCAGGGACGGTACACCCCCGCGTATTACACGCCGCTGGAGGTGGGCGGGTTGTACTGGCACTTCGTCGATATCGTTTGGATTTTCTTGTATCCGCTGCTCTACCTGGTGGGACATCACGCATGAAACGTCAAATCGTACCCGTGAAAGTCTACGTCGCCGTGTTCGTCGCGTTGATCGTGCTGTTGTTGGGCACCTTCGCGACCGACTTTGTCGATCTCGGCGGATTCAACGTGCTGATCAACCTCACGATCGCCGTGCTCAAGGCGCTGCTCGTCGTGCTGTTCTTCATGCACATCCGCTACACCAGCAACCGCGTCGTCCGCGTGTACGTCGGGGCCGGTTTTTTCTGGCTGCTCATTCTGATCGTGTACACGTTGGGCGACGTGCTCACGCGAGCCGCATCCACGTACACGCCATGAATGCCTGCGCCACCCCAGCCGAACAACCGGTTCCGTTCCCGATCGGGAGCACGCCGTCGGCGGTGGCGCGCTTAAGCGCTCCGTGCATCGGCCGGCAGCGCACGGGAGCCGCCACATGAAGTCCCCAGACACTCGCGCCGGGAACTACGGGTCGGGTACGCTGATGATTTTGACGCTGGGATTGGGGTTGGTTGGCGGCGTGGCGCTGGACCGCGTGGTGGGGACCGGATGGGGGCCGCTGGATGCATCGTCCAGCTTCCGGCTGATGTCCGAGGCGTGGGGCATGATCGATCGGTTCTATGTCGATCGCGCCGCCGTGCAGCCGGACAAAATGACGTACGGCGCGATCAGCGGGATGGTGGACGCGCTGGGCGACACCGGCCACAGCCGGTTCCTCAGCCCGGCGATGGTAAAGGCGATGCGTAACCTGGAGCGAAACAGATTTCAGGGGATCGGTGCTGAGGTCCAACAGAAGGCCGGCCACGTAGTGATAGTCGCGCCCATGGACGATTCACCCGCTCAACGGGCCGGGCTTCGGCCGGGCGACATCATCCTGCGGGTGGACGGCCGTGAAGTGACGGGACTACCGTTGGATCAGGTGGTCGAGAAAATCTCGGGGCCGGCTGGCACCACGGTTACGCTAACGATCCTCGATCCGGCTTCGGGCCGGACGCGTTCGGTCACGCTGGAGCGGGCGGCAATCAACATCCGCAGCGTCACCTGGCAAATGTTGCCGGGCACCGAGATCGCGCATCTGCGCCTCGCCAGTTTCAACGACGGCACGGCCAAGAACCTGCGCCAGGCGTTGATCGAGATCAGGAAAAGCGGTGCCACGGGCATCGTTTTGGATTTGCGCGATAATCCCGGCGGTTTGCTGAGAGAGGCGGTCGACTCGGCCAGCCAGTTTCTCAAGACGGGCGACGTGCTCCTGGTAAAAGATGCCCGCGGCCGGGAAAAGCCCATCCCCGTGAAGCCCGGCGGCGAGGCTACCGACACTCCGCTGGTGGTTCTGGTGGACGGCGGCACGGCCAGTGGCGCCGAGATCATGGCGGGCGCGTTGCAGGATCCACGTCGGGCGCGGCTGGTCGGGGAGACGACGATCGGCACCGGCACGGTCTTGAGTGAGTTCCGTCTGTTTGACGGCTCGGCATTGCTGCTGGCGATCGAGGAATGGCTGACGCCTGACGGGCACGTCATCTGGCACAAGGGCATTACGCCAAACGTCGTGGTGAAACTGCCGGCGGACGTGTCCCCGGTGTTTCCGGAAACCGAACGCACCATGACCGCCGAGGAACTGCACGCCAGCCGGGACGTCCAACTGCTGGGCGCGCTGCAGTTGCTCCAGCAACCGGCGGCGAAACCGGAAAGTGCACCTCGGTGACGACCGGCTGGCCGGCCCTTCAAAACAAGGGAAACCGGAATCGCCGGATGGAATTTGAGAGACCGATGTTGTGAGAGACGAACGACGACTCATTCTGGACACGGTTTTATTGGGGATTGTTGGGGCGTTATGTGCCCAACTCTTCCAGTGGTTGCTCCGCGTGTCGGAGGAGTTTTTCCTGAATTGGCTTGCCAGTTATCAACCGCCGATCTTGCCGAGCGACGGCGGCACGCTTCACGAGGTCATCGGGGCCCACGGATTGTGGCTGATTCCGGTGGCGACCACTCTGGGCGGCTTCCTTGTCGGCCTGTTGGTTTACAGTTTCGCTCCCGAAGCGGAAGGGCATGGCACCGATACCGCGGTCAAATCGTTTCATTACCAGGGCGGATTCCTCCGGCCGCGCGTGCCACCGCTGAAGATACTGGCGTCGGCAATCACGATCGGTTCGGGCGGCGCCGGCGGCCGGGAGGGGCCGACGGCACTGATCAGCGCCGGGATCGGGTCCGTCTACGGCACGTGGACGCGCCGCGACGAAGCGGAGCGACGCTTGCTGGTGTTGATCGGCATGGCGTCGGGGTTGTCGGCGATCTTTCGGTCGCCCATCGGCACGGCCATCTTCGCCATAGAGGTGCTGTACGGCGGCATGGAGTTGGAAGCCGGGGCGTTGCTTTACACATTGCTCGGCTCGGTGGTTGCCTATGCCGTGAACGGACTGTTTACGGGTTGGGAGCCGTTGTTTCAAGTCCCGAGCAACCTGGCGCCGCCGACGTTTTTCGAATACGGCTGGTATGTGGTGCTGGGGATCACCGCCGGGCTGGTAGCGACCTTGCTGCCGGTGGTGTTTTATGGAATGCGCGATGGGTTTCGCAAGCTGCCCATCCCGCCGCATTTCAAGCCGGCGATTGGCGGACTCGGGGTTGGTTTGCTGGCGCTGCAATGGCCTCAGACACTGGCTGGTGGCTATGGTTGGATTCAAAAAGCAATTGACGGCCAGTTGAGCACCGACCTGATGGTGGTCCTTATCTTTGTCGAGATGGTGGCGCTGGCGCTGACGATCTCATCGGGCGGTTCGGGCGGCGTGTTTGCCCCCAGCCTGTATGTCGGCGCGATGTTGGGTGGAACTCTGGCGCGGGTGTTTCACCAACCGATCGCTGCGTTTGTCGTGGTGGGCATGGCGGCGGTCTTCAGCGGGGCGGCCCGCGTGCCGGTCGCCACGCTGTTGATGGTGACGGAGATGACGGGCGGTTATCACCTCTTGGTGCCGGCGGCGCTGGCCGTCGTCTTGAGTTTCATGATCCAGGGAGCCCTGGCTCGCCATCTGAAATACAAGAGTCTCTATGAAGCACAGGTGCCGGAACGGGTGGATTCCCCGGCCCATCATCTCGAACACGTGGAAGCGGCGTTGAAACTGTTGCGCGACAAGAAACTATCCGTTCCGCCGGATGGCACCCATTTGGATTTGCGGCAACTGCTGGCCGCCGGCATTCCCGTGGACCTGCCCGACCGCAAACGCCTGTTGATGGGCGTGCTCGACGCGGAAAGCTCCTACGTGGGCAAACGGTTGGCCTTGTGTTTTCCCGTCGCCAACCAAGACCATCTCGAGCTGATCGCCGTCCTGCGTGGCGGGCACACCTTGTTGCCCCATACAAACGTTCGCCTGCAGGCCGGTGACTGCCTCCTGGTGATCGCATCGCTCGAAGGCCAGGAACAGCTTGCACCGCATTTGGCTGCGATTGCGCGGATCGGCGACGCCGAACCGCCGGCCACGGGCCGCGGCCAGTCAAAACGGACGAAGCCAGCAGAACCGCCATTGTCCCGACCGAGGAGGACCGACTAAGAATGAACGCTACCCCCGAGCATCCATCACCCAACGGCCTGAGCCGGGCCGAGGTTCAAGCGCGGCTGCAGCAATACGGCTACAACGAGTTGCCGGAGAAACACGTCAACGTGTTCTTTAAGTTGCTGACCTATTTCAACGGGCCGATCCCGTGGATGATCGAGGCGGCGGCCATCTTGTCGGCCCTCGTGCGGCACTGGCCGGACTTTTTCATCATCCTGGTATTGCTCATCGCCAACGCGGTCGTCGGATTTTGGGAGGAATACCAGGCCGGCAACGCCATCGCGGCGCTCAAAGCCAAGTTGGCGCTGCAGGCGCGCGTGAAACGGGACGGGCAATGGACGACCGTACCGGCCCGCGAACTGGTCCCGGGCGACCTGATCCGGGTGCGCCTCGGCGACATCGTGCCCGCGGACGCGAACCTGCTCGACGGCGATCCGGTCGAGGTGGACCAATCGGCGTTGACCGGCGAATCGTTGCCGGTGACGCACAAGACGGGCGAGTTGGTCTATTCCGGCTCGATCATCCGGCAGGGCGAGGTCGACGCCGCGGTCACGGCGACCGGGCCGAAAACGTATTTTGGCAAGACGGCGCAGTTGGTCGCGGAAGCGCACACGGTCAGCCATTTTCAAAAGGCGGTTCTGAAGATTGGCGATTACCTCATCGCGCTCGCGGTCGTGTTGGTGGTGTTGATTTTGGCCGTGGCGTTGTTCCGCGGCGATCCGATGACGGAGACGCTGCAATTCGCGCTCGTGCTGACCGTGGCGGCGATTCCGGTGGCGATGCCGACGGTGTTGTCCGTGACCATGGCGGTCGGCGCGCGGTTGTTGGCCGCCAAGCAGGCCATTGTCAGCCGGTTGGCCTCCATTGAGGAGTTGGCCGGGATGGACGTGCTCTGCTCCGACAAGACCGGCACGCTCACGCAGAACAAGCTGACGCTCGGCGACCCGTATTGCGTCGCCGGGGTCAACGCCGATCAGGTCATCCTGGCCGGCGCGCTGGCGTCGCGGGCGGAAAACCAGGACACGATCGACTTGGCCGTGCTCGCCGGCGTGAAAGACAAGAAACCACTCGACAAATATCGGGTCACCCACTTCCAGCCGTTCGATCCGGTCCACAAACGCACCGAGGCCACCGTGACCGGCGATGGCGGGAAGGAGTTCAAAGTGACGAAGGGCGCGCCGCAGGTGATTCTGGCGTTGGCGGGCAACGCCGACCAGGTCAAGGGCGAGGTGGAACAGGCGATCAACGAATTTGCCCGGCGCGGCTTCCGTTCGCTCGGCGTGGCGCGGGCCGACGGCAAAGGCGCGTGGAAATTCCTCGGCGTGTTGCCGTTGTCCGATCCACCGCGCGAAGACTCGAAGTCGACCATCGACACGGCCCGGCAGATGGGCGTGACCGTGAAGATGGTCACGGGCGATCAACTGGCCATCGGCCGGGAGATCGCCGGGCAACTGGGCCTCGGAGCGAACCTGCTCGATGCCAGCCTGTTCGGCGACACCAAACACCATGAGGGAGCGCAACTGGAGGAATCCATCGAAAAGGCAGACGGTTTCGCGCAGGTCTTTCCCGAGCACAAGTTCCACATCGTCGAAGTTCTCCAGCGCCACAATCACATCGTCGGTATGACCGGCGACGGTGTGAACGATGCGCCGGCGTTGAAGAAGGCCGATTGCGGCATCGCCGTGTCGGGCGCGACCGACGCGGCGCGGGCGGCGGCGGCGATGGTGCTGCTGACGCCGGGCTTGTCGGTGATCATCGACGCCATCAAGGAGAGCCGGAAGATTTTCCAGCGGATGACGAGCTACGCGATCTACCGCATCGCCGAGACGATCCGCGTGTTGTTCTTCATGACGCTGTCGATCCTTGTGTTCAACTTTTACCCGGTGACGGCGGTGATGATCGTGCTGCTGGCGTTGCTCAACGACGGCGCGATTCTGTCCATCGCCTACGACCGGGTCCGGTACTCCGACAAACCCGAGGCGTGGAACATGCGCGAGGTGCTCGGCATTTCCACCGCGCTGGGCATCGCCGGGGTCCTGGCGTCGTTCGGGCTGTTTTACCTGGGGGAGCGGGTCTTTCGCCTGAGCCGCGAGACGATCCAGACGTTGATGTATTTGAAGCTGTCGGTGGCCGGGCATCTGACGATTTTCCTGACGCGGACGCGGGGACCGTTCTGGTCGTCGCGCCCGGCGCGCATCCTCCTGCTGGCGGTGATCGGCACGCAGGTGGTGGCGACGTTGATTGCCGTGTATGGCATTTTCATGCCGGCGATTGGTTGGAAGTGGGCGCTGGTGGTGTGGGGCTACGCGGTGGCGTGGTGGCTGGTCAACGACCGGGTGAAGTTGGGCGCGTACCGGATCTTGGCGCACGAGCAACCGGTGCTGTCCACGAGAACAGCGCAATGAGGAACGACGCCCAGGGCAAACCGTCTGCCCCGCCGCGCACCGCTGCTGCCGGTCTGACCACCGCCGAAGCCCGCGTGCGCCTTGCGCAGTTCGGACCCAACGCCGTACGCGAGGAACAATCTCATCCGCTACGCCAATTTCTACTCCGGTTTTGGGCGCCGATTCCGTGGCTGTTGGAAGCGACCATCCTGATCCAGCTCTTCCTTGGCGAACGGATCGAGGCTGGCGTCGTCGCCGGACTGCTGGTGGTGAATGCGGTGCTCAGCTTTTTGCAGGAGGGAAAAGCCCAGAAGGCGCTGACGCTGCTGCGGCAGCAACTCCATGTCGAAGCGCGCGTCCGGCGCGACGGCCAGTGGAGCACCATCAGCGCGGAAGAACTGGTACCCGACGACCTGGTTCACCTGCGTCAGGGGGGCATCGTGCCCGCCGATGTGCGGGTGTGCGACGGCTCACTGCTGGCGGATCAGTCGGCGCTCACCGGCGAATCCGCCGCCGTCCAAATCCCGCAGGGCAAGACCGCCTACGCCGGCGCGTTGGTGCGGGGTGGTGAAGCCACGGGCGTGGTCACGGCGACCGGTGCGCGCACCTTTTTCGGCAAAACGGCGGAATTGGTGCGCACCGCCCGCGCCGCCAACCGGCAGGAGCACGAGATCGTGCGCGTCGTGCGCGACTTGTTCGTGCTGAACGCGGGCCTGATCGTCCTCGTCTTCGGCGTCGCCTATACCCAGGGCCTGACGTTGGCGCACACGCTGCCGTTGGTGCTGACGATCCTGTTGGCCTCCATTCCCGTTGCGCTGCCGGCGACCTTCACGCTCGCTGCCGCGCTCGGCTCGCTGGAGTTGTCGAAGTTCGGCGTGCTGGTGACGCGCCTGAGCGCGCTGCACGACATCGCCTCGATGACCGTGCTGTGCAGCGACAAAACTGGCACGCTTACCCGTAACGAGGCGACCGTCAGCACGCTACGACCGGCGGACGGATTCAGCGAAGAGCAGTTGCTGCGCGCCGCCTGGCTCGCCAGCGATCCGGCGGGGCAAGACCCCGTGGATGGCGCGCTGGTGCGCGCTGCGGTTGCACGGAGTCTGACGGGCAACGGCCCGATGCGCGTCGAGTTCAAGCCGTTTGATCCCGCGACGAAGCGCGCCGAAGCCGCGTATCGCGAGCCAGACGGTGTGCACCGCTACACCAAAGGCGCGCCCGCTGTTATCGCTCAACTCTGCGGCGTGCCGGAACCTGTGTGGCTGCCGGACGAACAGGAACTGGCCGCTCGCGGCCAACGCGTGCTGGGCGTGGCGACCGGCGATGACGGCAAGCTGCGGTTCGCCGGCTTGGTCGGGCTGGAAGACGCAGTGCGCGATGACTCCCGCGCGGTCGTCCAAGCGATCCATGATGCCGGCGTGCGCGTGGTGATGGTAACGGGCGACAACGCGCTCACCGCCCGCGCCGTCGCCGAGCAGGTGGGCATTCCAGCGCAGGCCTGTCCGTCCGCCGACCTGCATGGCGAACTCAGTGATGGCATGCTGGACAGCAGCGTGTTCGCGAGCGTTTTTCCCGAAGACAAATTCAAGCTGGTCCGCGCCTTTCAGCGGCAGGGTGCGGTGGTGGGTATGAGCGGCGACGGCGTGAACGACGCGCCCGCTTTGCGCCAAGCCGAGGCGGGCGTGGCCGTAGCCAACGCCACCGACGTGGCCAAGGCCGCCGCCGCCATCGTGCTGACCCGACCGGGCTTGGCCGACGTGGTGCCGGCCATCGAGGCGAGCCGGAGGGTGTTCCAGCGCGTGATGGCCTACACCCTCAACATGCTCGCCAAGAAAATCGAGATCATGCTGTTGCTGGTCGTCGGCTTCCTGCTGACCGGCCACAAGCCGCTCACACCGCTGCTGATGGTGCTGATCATCTTCCTTAACGACTTCCTCACAATGTCCCTCACCACCGACCGTATGAGCGTGTCGGCGCGGCCCAATCAATGGCGAACCCGCGCCGTCGTGACCGCCAGCGCGGCATTCGCCGGCTGCAAACTGATCTTCAGCTTGGGGGTGTTTCTGCTGGCAGACTACGTCCTGCACCTGAACCCGGCGCGATTGCAAACGCTGACCTTTGCGACGCTGATTCTGAGTTCCCAAGCGGGCGTGTATCTGTTGCGCGAGCGCCACCACTGCTGGACCTCGCTTCCCAGCCGCGAAATGCTCTGGAGCACGATCTTCGGCTTGAGCGTGACGGCGGCGATCGCCCTGTCAGGCTGGCATGTGCCCGCCATCCGTCCGGCGTTGCTTGCCGGCGTTGCCATCACCGCGGTGCTGTATTTCCTGGCGCTGGATTGGTTCAAAGTCTGGCTGTTTGCGAGGCTGCGCTTACGATGACGCGGCCTATTCAACCGCTGCTGTCCACGACGATGGACAGTTACCGCTATCACAACGGCGTCTCTGGCATGTGACAACAAATGAATTGCTCGGATGGCCATGCCAGCTTATTGGTGCAAGAGAACAAGGAGAAGTGATGTGAAAATTGACAGCAGACAATTCCGCGTGCGGGAAGAGGACACGGTGCGGCTTAAAGAATGGCCCACGCGCGTGAAACCGTTCTACAAATCGAAGAAGCATTACGAGAAAATGTTGGCGGAGCACGTGGCGAAATTGAGCGACCGGCAAAGCCTCTTGTACGCGCACAACCGCTATGCCCTGTTGCTGATCTTTCAGGCGCTGGACGCGGCCGGCAAGGACGGAGCGATCAAACACGTCATGTCCGGCGTCAATCCCCAGGGCTGCGAGGTTTTCAGCTTCAAACAGCCGAGTGCCGAGGAACTGAAGCACGATTTTCTTTGGCGGACGACGCGCCGGTTACCGGAACGCGGGCACATTGGCATCTTCAACCGCTCGTACTACGAGGAGGTGCTGATCGTGCGGGTGCACCCGGAAATTCTGCGCGGGCAGGGTTTGCCGGACGAAATCCTGACTGATGACAAGCTCTGGGAACACCGGTATCGTTCGATTGTGAACTTGGAAAAGCATCTCCACGCCAACGGCACGCGGATCATCAAATTCTTCCTGCACCTTTCGAAGGACGAACAGCGCCGGCGCTTCCTCGCGCGGATCGATGACCCGGACAAGAATTGGAAATTCAGCCGGGCCGACATCGAGGAACGCGGGCGGTGGAAAGAATACCGGCAGGCGTACGAGGCCTGCCTGACGGCGACGAGTACCACGATCGCACCGTGGTATGTCGTCCCCGCCGACGACAAGGAGAACGCGCGGCTGATCATTTCGCAGGTGATCCTCGATACTCTCGGCGAAATGAAAATGAGCTACCCGGAACCGGACAAGGGTCATCGGAAGGAATTGCGGGCGATCCGCCGGCTGCTGGAGAGATGACTGTAACCAAGAGTCCGGGATGAACGCCCCTACCGTCAACCCTCCGTCCGCCACGCCGGCGGTGCTGACGATTTTCGCACTCACTTACCTCGGCATTGCCGCGGGCCGGGTGCCGGGCTTGAAGCTGGACCGGACCGGCATCGCGTTGCTGGGCGCGATCGCCATCATGATCTTCTCCGGCCAGCCGACGACGACCGTGGTCGGGTTCATCAACTGGCCGACCATCCTGTTGTTGTTTGGCTTCTTTGTCCTCTCGGCGCAACTGCGGCTGTCCGGCTTTTTCGACAAGGTCGCCAACGGCATTGCCGTCCGGCTCGGAGATCCGGCGCGGTTTCTGTTGACCCTGATGCTGGTAACGGCCGGATTGTCGGCGTTTCTGAACCACGACATTGTCTGTTACGTTTTCGCGCCGGTCGTGGCAACCGCCCTGATCCGCCGGCAACTCAATCCCGTCCCCTTTCTCATCGCGTTGGCGGTGGCCAGCAACATCGGCGCGGCTGCGACACTGGTCGGCAATCCGCAGGACATGATGATCGCGCAAATAGCCGGGCTGGACTTCGGGCGGTACATGCTCTGGTGCATCACGCCCGTGCTGGTGGCCCTCGGTGGTGCCTACGCGCTCATCTGGACGATGTCCCGACGACGCCTCGCCTTTGCCGGTCCGGCGCAGGCCGTCGTGAAATCCACTTCCCGGCCGTTCGACCGCCCGCATACGATCAAAGGCCTGGTCATTTTGGGATTGGTCATCGCGTTCTTTTTCTCGTCGGTGCCCAAGGAGATCATCGCCCTGACTGCCGCCGGAATTCATCTCGCTAGTCCGAAGTTCCACACGCAAGATCTGTTGGGTCTGGTGGATTGGCCGATTCTGGTGCTGTTCATGGGGCTGTTCGTCGTCACGGGCGCATTCCAGGCCACGGGCTACGGCGATCGGGCCGTGCAATGGCTCGCGCGCGGCGGGTTGAACCTTCAATCGCTGTCCATTCTCGCCGTGGTGACGGCGGTGTTTTCCAATCTGATCAACAACTCCGCCGCAGTGCTGCTGCTGGTGAAGATGGTCAACGTGGCGCATGCGCCGACGGCGTACGTGTTGGCCTTGGCCAACAGCTTTGGCGGCAGCTTGATCATCCTCGGCAGCGTGTCCAATATCATCGTCGTTCAACAAGCCCGCGAACTGGGGATCAGCATTTCCTTCCGCGACTTCGCCCGACTGGGCGTCCCGGTGACGCTGGTGGCCATGGCCGGCCTGCTGGCGTGGGTGGCGTTGATGACTTGAAACGAGGGATCATGAGCGCGAAACCGACCAAGACGACAGGAACCAGCACGACCCGGCCACGGAGCGAACCGGTTGCGCAATCCATCCTGACCATCAACGGCGGCTCGTCGAGCATCAAGTTTGCCCTGTTTGTAGCGGGTCGCTCGTTGCGGCGCATCCTGGCGGGGCAGATCGAGCGGATCGGGCTGGCAAACGCAGTACTTTCCGTCAACGGCGAAAACGAATCGGACAATTTCACCAAGCCGCTGGAGGCATCAAATCACACGGCGGCCGTGAACGCGCTGATGGACTGGCTGGAAGAACGGGTCGGCCACGGCGCGCTGCGCGCGGTCGGCCATCGCGTGGTACATGGCGGACCGAAATACAGCGCGCCGCAACGGGTGACACACGAGATGGTAGAGTACCTTCGCACGTTGAGTCCGTTCGACCCGGATCATTTGCCGGAAGAGATCGAGTTGACCGAGGCGGTGTTCCGCCGGTTTCCCGATCTGCCGCAGATCGCCTGCTTCGACACGGCGTTCCATCACGACCTGCCCCGGGTCGCGCAACTGCTGCCCATCCCGCGCCGGTACGCCGCGCAAGGCGTGCGCCGGTATGGATTCCACGGGTTGTCCTATGCGTTTCTGATGGAAGAACTCGCGCGAGTGGCCGGGCCGAAAGCCGCGCGCGGCCGGATGATCTTGGCCCATCTCGGCAACGGCGCCAGCCTGGCGGCGGTGCGCGATGGGCGACCGATCGATACGAGCATGGCGTTCACGCCGACCGCCGGATTCCCGATGAGCACGCGCTCGGGTGACCTCGATCCCGGGCTGATGTGGTATCTGGCCCGCGCCGAGCAGATGAGCGCGAAACAGTTCAACAAGATGGTTAACCACGAATCCGGCTTGCTCGGTGTGTCGGAAACGAGTTCCGACATGCGGGACCTGCTGGAGCGCGAGGCCAGGGACAAGCGCGCCGCCGAGGCAGTGGCGATGTTTTGTTATCACGTCAAGAAATGGATCGGCGCGTTTGCGGCGGCGCTGGACGGACTCGACACGCTGGTCTTTGCCGGCGGTATCGGCGAACACGCGCCGGTCGTCCGCGCCCGGATCTGTGACGGGCTCGGCTTTCTCGGGATCGAGTTCGATGAGAAGCAAAACGCGGCCAACGCCGACGTGATCTCCGGCGAAACCAGCCCGGTCACGGTGCGGGTGATGCAAACCGACGAAGAACTGATGATCGCGAAGATTGTGATTCAGCTCGTCGAGGGAGCACCGTCGCGATGACACGCAGTCCCCGAGCCGGCCAGCCGGCCGAACCCGCGATGCTGGTGGACGTCCCGCGGCTGATCACGGCGTATTACTCCGAAGCGCCGGACCCGGCGGTGCCGGCGCAGCGCGTCGCGTTTGGCACGTCGGGGCATCGCGGGTCGGCGTTCGACCGGGCGTTCAACGAGGCGCACATCTTGGCCATTACGCAGGCCATTTGCCAGTACCGGCGCGCGCAGCGCATTGATGGCCCGCTCTTTCTCGGGATGGACACGCATGCGTTGTCGGTGCCGGCGCAGGCGAGCGCGCTCGAGGTCCTCGCCGCCAACGAGGTCGAAGTCATGATTGCCGGCCAGGATGAGTTTACGCCCACGCCGGCCATTTCGCTCGCGATTCTGAACCACAACCGCGGGCGCAAGACCGGACTGGCCGACGGCATTGTGATCACACCGTCGCATAACCCGCCGGAGGACGGCGGCTTCAAATACAATCCGCCAAACGGCGGCCAGGCGGAAACCGACGTCACACGCTGGATTGAGCGGCAAGCGAACGAAATCCTCAAAGATGGCCTGCGCGGTGTGAAACGGATTCCCATCGAGCGAGCCCGGCGCGCTGCCACGACGCACCGGCACAACTACCGTGAGGCTTACGTCAGCGACCTCGCCAACGTGATCGATTTCGAAGTGATTCGCGAGGGAAAGATCAAGCTGGGGGTTGACCCGCTGGGCGGAGCGGGCGTGCATTACTGGCAACCGATTGCCGAGCGGTACGGCCTGGACCTGCGCGTCGTCAGCGATGTCGTTGACCCGACGTTCCGGTTCATGACAGTGGACTGGGATGGCCGGATTCGGATGGATTGCTCGTCGCCGGACGCCATGCAGCGATTGATTGGATTGAAGGACGAATTTGAGGTGGCCTTTGCCTGCGACACCGACCACGACCGGCACGGCATTGTCACGCGCAACGCCGGGTTGCTCCAACCCAATCATTATCTGACGGTCGCGATCTTTTATCTGTTCCAGCACCGGCCCCGCTGGTCCAAGGGCGCGGCCGTGGGCAAAACCATCGTCAGCAGCCAGATGATCGATCGCGTGACGGCCCGGCTGGGGCGCAAGCTGTGCCAGGTGCCGGTTGGGTTCAAATACTTCGTCGAGGGGCTGCGGGATGGTTCGCTTGGATTCGGCGGCGAAGAGAGCGCGGGATTGTCGTTTGCCCGCCGCGGTGGAACAGTATGGACGACGGACAAGGACGGAATCATCGCGGCCTTGTTAGCAGCGGAAATGACGGCGCGGCTAGGTCACGATCCCGGCCAGATATACCGGCAGCTCACGCACGAATTCGGGGCGCCGGTCTACGAGCGGCGCGATGCTCCGGCCACGGCCGAACAAAAAGAACGACTGAAGAACATGAATCCCCGCCAAGTTCGATCCACGGAATTGGCGGACGAGAAGATCCAGGCAATCCTCACCGCAGTCCCGGGCAGTGGCGCGCCGATTGGCGGATTGAAAGTGATTGCGGAGAACGGCTGGTTCGCCGCGCGGCCGTCGGGAACCGAGGAGATTTACAAGATCTATGCGGAGAGCTTCCGGGGCGCGGATCACCTGCGCCGGATTATGGAGGAAGCAGAGGGAATCGTCAGTGCGGCGCTAACGGCACTGCCACAGGAGAAACCATGAGCACAACCAGAGGAGTTCACAATCCGCCTTATTCTTCCCTGCCCACCGACATCGCCGGGGTCGATTCCTTGGCGGAACTGGCCCTGGACATGCGCTGGTCGTGGAATCATGCCGCCGACAAGGTGTGGCGGCAACTCGATCCCGCGCTGTGGGATCTGACCCATAACCCATGGGTTGTTCTGCAGACCGTGTCGCGAGACAACCTCAAGCAGGTGATGGCCGACGCCGCGTTCTGCAAGGAGGTTTCTGATCTGGCGCGCGCCAAGCGTCAGGCGGCGGAGTCGCCCGGGTGGTTTCAGCAAAATCACCCTCAATCGCCACTCACCTGCGTCGCCTATTTCAGCATGGAATTCATGTTGAGCGAAGCGCTCCCGATCTATTCGGGCGGGTTGGGCAATGTGGCGGGCGATCAGCTTAAAGCGGCCAGCGACCTCGGCGTGCCGGTGGTCGGCGTCGGTCTGCTGTACCAGCAGGGCTATTTTCGGCAGGTGATCGACAAGGACGGGGCGCAGCAGGCGCTCTTTCCGTACAACGATCCCGGGCAATTGCCGATCACTCCGTTGCGTGAAGAAACCGGGGAGTGGTTGCGATTGGAGATTGCCTTGCCCGGTTACTCGGTTTGGCTGCGGGCCTGGCAGGTCCAGGTCGGCCGCGTGAAGTTGTACCTGCTCGACACCAATGACGCGGCGAACTTCCCGGCGCATCGCGGGATCACCAGCGAATTGTACGGCGGCGGATCGGAACTGCGCCTGAAACAGGAGTTGTTGCTCGGCATCGGCGGCTGGCGATTGCTCAAGGCGCTCGGTCTCCGGCCCGAAGTCTGCCATCTGAACGAAGGGCACGCGGCCTTTGCCGTGTTGGAACGCGCCCGAGCGTTCATGGACGAGAACGGACAGCCTTTCGATGTGGCGCTGGCCGTCACGCGCGCGGGCAACCTCTTCACCACGCACACCGCGGTGCCTGCCGGGTTCGACCGGTTCGCTCCGGCGCTGATCGAGCAATACCTGAGTCGGTACGCGCAGACCCGGCTCGGCATTTCGGTTCACGATTTGCTGGCGTTGGGGCGGCGCAATCCAAATGACGCCGCCGAGGAGTTCAATATGGCCTACCTCGCGATTCGCGGCAGTGGGGCGGTCAACGGTGTGAGCCGGTTGCACGGGGCGGTGAGTCGGCGCATCTTCCTGCCACTGTTTCCGCGCTGGCCGCAGGGCGATGTACCAGTGGGACACGTGACCAACGGCGTCCACATGCCAAGCTGGGATTCCGCGGCCGCCGACGCGCTATGGATGGAGGCCTGTGGAAAGGGCTGCTGGTTGGGAACGACGAAAACTCTGGAGCAAGACATTCGCCGAATCTCCGACAGGACGCTCTGGCACATGCGCGTCGCCGCCAGCAAGGAATTCGTTGAATACGTTCGCGAACGACTGGCCCGCCAACTGACCGCTTCTGGCGCATCGCCCGAAGCAGTAAACGACCCGAAGACTCTCTTTGATCCAGATGCCTTGACGCTCGGCTTTGCCCGTCGATTCGCAACCTACAAGCGACCGAATCTGCTGCTGCACGACCCGGGTCGGTTGCTGCACCTGTTGGCCAATCCGCAGCGCCCGGTCCAACTCATTCTGGCTGGCAAGGCCCATCCGGCAGACCAGCCGGGTCAGGCGCTGATCCAGGAATGGATCCGGTTCATCCGTCAGCCCGAGGCGCGCCCTCACGTGATTTTCCTCGGCGACTACGACATGCTCCTGACCGAGCACATGGTGCAGGGGGTGGATGTCTGGATCAACACGCCCCGGCGACCGTGGGAGGCGTGCGGCACGAGTGGCATGAAGGTGCTCGTTAACGGTGGCATCAATCTCTCGGAGTTGGACGGTTGGTGGGCCGAAGCCTACACACCGGAAGTGGGGTGGGCGTTGGGGGACGGCCGGGAACATGACGACGATCCAGCCTGGGACGCTGCGGAAGCCGAGGCGCTGTACGACCTGCTCGAACGCGAAGTGATCCCCGAATTTTATGACCGAGACGCGAACGGCGTTCCGGTGCGCTGGGTCGCACGAATGCGGGAAAGCATGGCGCGGTTGACGCCGCAGTTTTCCGCCGGTCGTGCCGTGCGCGAGTACACGGAACAACATTACCTGCCGGCCGCGACCGCCTACCGGGCGCGCGCCGCCGAAAAGGGCACCGGTGGCCGCGAGGTACTCGATTGGCAGCGCACGCTCGAACGGAAATGGGCCGCGCTCCGCTTTGGCGAAGTGAAGGTGGAAACCAGGGACGAGCAGCACGTCTTTGAAGTTCAAGTTTACCTCGATGAACTCGATGCGAATGCCGTGCGGGTCGAGCTGTACGCCGACGGCGTCAACGGCGACACACCGGTCCGGCAGGAAATGAAGCGCGTCCGACAACCGGGGGGCGCAACCAGCGGCCACGTCTATCGCGCCACCGTGCCGGCCCGCCGGCCGGCATCTGACCATACGGCGCGGCTCATCCCGCACCGCGACGGCGTTGCCGTTCCCTTGGAGGCGGCGCAGATTCTGTGGCAACGATGACACCAGTCCGAATCGCTGAGGAACGCAACCCCATGCCCAAGGCAACACGGCCGAAGGAGCCGGCGGAACATCCGCTGCCGGATCAGATGGCCGAGGTCACCGAAGCGTGGGAATTCGGACAAGGTTGCAACCCGCGCCGGCGCCATTCTGGGGCCAGGCCGCATCACCAACCCTCGAAGTCAAAGGAACAAACCCATGAAAGACACTCTGACGCGTGAAGAACTACGGAAAATGAATGCCTATTGGCGGGCGGCCAATTACTTGTCGGTCGGACAGATTTACCTGTACGACAACCCGCTGCTCAAGAAACCGCTGAAGATCGGGCACGTGAAACCGATGTTGCTGGGGCACTGGGGGACGACGCCGGGCCAGAACTTCATCTATGTCCACTTGAACCGGGTCATCAAAAAGTATGACCTGAACATGATCTACATTTCCGGTCCCGGGCACGGCGGGCCGGCGCTCGTCGCCAACACCTACCTGGAAGGCACCTACAGCGAGATCTATCCAAACATCAGCCAGGACGAAGAGGGGTTGAAGAAGCTGTTCACGCAATTCTCATTCCCTGGCGGGATTCCCAGCCACGTTTCGCCGGAGTGTCCGGGGTCGATGCACGAGGGCGGCGAGCTGGGCTACTCCCTGAGTCACGCGTTCGGCGCGGCGCTCGACAACCCGGACCTGGTCGTGGCGTGCGTCGTCGGCGACGGCGAAGCGGAGACCGGGCCGCTGGCGACGGCATGGCATTCGAACAAGTTTCTGAACCCGGTTACGGACGGCGTGGTGCTGCCGATTTTGCACCTCAACGGTTACAAGATTGCCAACCCGACCATCCTGGCCCGGATCGAGCACGAGGAACTGGAGCAACTGCTGCGCGGCTATGGTTGGATGCCGTACTTCGTCGAGGGTCACGAGCCGGAGAAGATGCACCAGGCCATGGCGGCCACGCTGGACAAAGTCGTGGAGCAGATCCACCGCATCCAGCACAACGCGCGGAGTCGTGGGGATGCGTCGCGGCCGCGTTGGCCGATGATTGTGCTCAACTCGCCGAAGGGCTGGACCGGACCCAAGGTCATTGACGGGTTACCGGTCGAAGGCACCTTCCGGTCGCACCAGGTCCCGTTGTCCGACCCGTCCAAGAACCACAAGCACCTCAAGCAATTGGAGAAGTGGTTGAAGAGCTACAAGCCGGAGGAGCTGTTCGACAAACAAGGCCGGCTCAAACCCGAATTGGCCGACCTCGCGCCAAAGGGTCAGCGTCGGATGGGTGCCAATCCACACGCGAACGGCGGGGAATTGCTGCGCGACCTGCGGATGCCGGACTTCCGCGACTACGCCGTCAAGGTGCCGGCGCCGGGCGGAGTGATGGTGGGCGACACGCCAGTCCTCGGCCGATTCCTGCGTGACGTGATCAAGCTGAATCAGGGGCAGCGGAACTTTCGGATTTTTGGACCCGACGAGACGCTGTCCAATCGCTTGAACGCCGTTTTTGAGGCGACGAATCGCCAGTGGGAAGCGCGGGAGATCAAGACCGATGAGTTTCTGGCGTCCACCGGCCGCGTGATGGAAGTGTTGAGCGAACACCAGTGCGAGGGTTGGTTGGAAGGTTATCTGCTCACGGGCCGGCACGGGCTGTTTAACAGTTACGAGGCCTTCATTCACATCGTGGATTCGATGTTCAACCAGCACGCCAAGTGGTTGAAGGTGACGTCGAAGCTGCCGTGGCGGCGAAAGATCGCCTCGCTGAACTACCTGTTGGCGTCCCACGTCTGGCGGCAGGACCACAACGGGTTTACGCACCAGGACCCTGGCTTTATCGACCACGTCGTCAACAAGAAGGCGGAGATTGTGCGCATTTATCTGCCGCCGGATGCCAATTGTCTGCTCTCGGTCATGGATCACTGTCTGCGCAGTCGGCATTATGTGAACGTCGTGGTGGCGGGCAAACACCCGGCACCCCAGTGGCTCGCCATGGATGCCGCTGTCGAGCATTGCACGAAAGGGATCGGCATCTGGCAATGGGCCAGCAACGACCGCGGCACCGAGCCGGAAGTCGTCATGGCCTGCGCCGGCGACGTGCCGACGCTGGAGACGTTGGCGGCCGTGTCCATCCTTCGCGAGCATCTGCCGGATTTGAGGATCCGCGTGGTGAACGTGGTTGATCTGATGAAACTGCAGCCCGAGACGGAGCATCCCCACGGGCTGAGCGACAGGGATTTCGATTCGTTGTTCACCAAAGACAAACCGATCATCTTTGCGTTTCACGGATACCCCTGGTTGATCCATCGGCTGACGTACCGCCGCACCAATCACCACAACCTGCACGTGCGCGGCTACAAGGAAGAGGGCACGATCACCACGGCGTTCGACATGACGGTCCTGAACGATCTGGACCGGTTCCACCTCGTGCAGGACGTGGTGGACCGGCTGCCGCGGTTGAGCGTGAAAGGGGCGTACCTGAAACAACTGATTCAAGACAAGTTGATCGAGCACAAGCAGTACATCTGCCAGCACGGCGAAGATCTGCCGGAAATTCGCCACTGGAAGTGGAAGGCGAAATGACCGGCGTGACGGCCACAGTTTACCTCGCCCGGCACGGCGAGACGGAGTGGAGCGTCACCGGCCAGCACACCGGCGCGACGGACCTGCCGTTGACGGTCCGGGGCGAGCGCAATGCCCGTCACCTTGGGGCGCGTCTGAGGGGATTGCGGGTCGCCGCCGTGTTCACCAGCCCGTTGCAGCGCGCGCGGCGCACGTGCGATCTGGCCGGGTTCGGCGACCGCGCCACGGTTGATGCCGACATGGTCGAGTGGGATTATGGGGACTACGAAGGACGGACAACCGCGGACATTCAGCAGGAGCGGCCGGGCTGGAATCTGTTCCGCGACGGTTGCCCAAACGGTGAAACGGCGGCGCAGGTCGGCGCGCGGGCCGACCGCGTCATTGCCCGTCTGCGGCGCGTCGACGGCGACGCACTCGTGTTTGGGCACCGACATTTCCTCAGCGTGCTCGGCGCGCGCTGGGTCGGGTTGCCGGCCGAACAGGGCCACATCTTCACCTTGGGCGAAGCTTCGGTCAGCATTCTGGGATACAATCACACAATCGATGGCCCCGTGGTCCAATTGTGGAACGACTGCCGGCACGTATGAATCGATCCGGCGGTCTCACTTGGGCTTTTCCAGCCCGATGCCTTGGACGTTGGTGTACGTGAGGAACGGACCGGTGTAGCCGGTGACGTGGATGTCGCGGAGTTCGGCGTTGACGATGTTGGCGAGCGCGACGCCCTTGCGGCAGGTGCCCGTGACGTGCGCGATGGAAAATCCGTTGACGGGTTTTACAGGGGAGATTGCCGTGGCTTCCACCAAGGTCCCGCAGTTCACCTTGACGTCGCCGAAGGCGAAGTTCCCGGCGGCAGGGATTCCTTCATCGCCGGGGACCGGTTCAGGGTCTCGGATGCCGCTGCTGAGCAGGTTGACGCGGAGAAACCCGCCGGGCGCGGTGTCGACATCCAGATCGTGGCCGGAGACGTCCTGGATGAATGCGCCGCGGCCGGGGCGGCTCTTGATGTAGATGGCGTAGGTTTTGGCCTGCTGGAAACGGCAGTGTTCGATCCGCACGTGGCGGATGCCGCCGGAGGTTTCGCTGCCGATGCCGATGCAGGCAAAGATGTTGTCGCTCAGCGTGCACTGGCGGATCAGCACGTCCTCGGTCGGGTGAGCGAGTCGGTACCCTTCCATGCCCCGTCCGGATTTGAGGGCGATGCAGTCGTCACCGGATTCGATGTCGCAGCCTTCGATCAACACGTGGCGGCAGGAATCCACGTCCACGCCGTCGCTGTTGCCGCCCACGTTGCGAATGGTGAGGTGTCTGACGACGACGTTTTCGCAGTCGGTGGGATGAATCGTCCACATCCGCTGCTGCGACGCGGAGAAGCCTTCCAGCCGGACATCGTGGCAATCGGTCGGTTCGATAAGGGCGGGCCGACGCGGCATCTGTCGGCCCCCAAGGGTGGGATCGCCGACGATGCGACCGTGGCCGACGATGCCGATGTGGTCGGCCTTGGTGGCGGCGATCAGCGCGCGGTGTCCATCGATCCAGTGGCCTTCCCACCGCACCTTGATCACGGGATAATCGGTGAGATCCGGACTGCCCAGCAGGGTGGCATCTTTTTCCAGCCGTAACGCGGTGTTGGATTTTAGTTCAACGCTGCCGATGAGATAATTCCCAGCCGGCACGGCCACCGTCCCGCCGCCTGCCGCCGCACAAGTATCGAGCGCGTTTTGGAACGCGACGGTGTCTTTCGTCTTTCCGTCGCCGGTCGCACCGAACGCGCGAACGTCGAGCGGAGCCCGGGACAACCCGGCGCATCCGGCCTGCCCGAGCAGGATGAGTAACGCTGCGGCGAGACGGGGTGGTTTCATGAGCGGATGGTCGCATTCATTTCGCGGGAGACGGCTCCGTCGGTGATGGAGTTGGTTCCGGCGGGAATTGATCGAAACGGCGGTCGACCTTCATTCCGCGGAGATATTTGTCGGCGAAGTCCAGCATCGCATTCCAATCTTCCTCGGTGAACGCGTGGCCGTGGTGGGCATAATTAACCCCGAGGCGGTCGGTGGCGTCGAACAACGCGTACGCCGGCCGGGCTCCCAGCCAGGACTGTTTGACGGCGCTGGCCAGCGAGACCTGGTCGGTCAGTCCCTCGAGTGCGATGAACGGGCGCGGCGCCACCAGCGCGAGAAACCAATGCTCGTCGAACGGCAGATTGTCCACGTGACCCCAGAACTCATGGAGATGGGGCGAGAACCAGTTGGGATACTTCTTCATCATGTCGGCCAGGCCTTCCTTGCCGCCGCGACCCGCACCGCTGAACCGGTAGGTGCCGATGCCACCGCCGCCGGTGACGCATGGCGCCGCCATGGCCAAGCGGTCATCGAAGGCCGCGGCGACCATGGCCGACTTCCCGGTGCGCGAGACGCCGGAGACGATGAGCTTCATCTTGTCGATCCACGGGTCGGTTTCGAGATAATCCACGGTCCGGGACACGCCCCACGCCCAGCCCGCCAGGATTCCCCAGTCGTAACCGGGGTATGCGGGATAAAACCTCGTCGTGCGAAATGCCCAACTGCCGTCCGCGTTGCGCAGCGTGGTGTCCTCGGCGCAATCGTTGTTGTTGAACGTTACGTAGGCGTACCCCCGGCGGAACACTTCGCGGTTGCGCCCGGCCACCCCTTCAGCATCAGCGGGAGTGCGCTCCCACGTGGGTTGGGTTGCCACGGGAGAAGTCCCGAGCCCGACCGTCAGCAAGGCGTCAACCCCGTGTCCCTGTCCCGGCGGGTGCGGCAAAGTCGGCAGTGGCGTGGCTCCCGGGGGCGTCCCGTCGGGCATGATCACCGCCGGGAACGGTCCGCGGCGGTTGGTCGGCGTGAAGATGCCGATGTTCAGCCCTAATTTTTCTCCCGGCCCGAATGTCAGGCGCACCAACCGATACTTGACCGTGCCGCCGAGCACGACCTGCGATTTGACTTCGCGGCCTTTCACGTTTCCGGGTGGGGGCGGCATCTGCCCGACAGCGTAATACTCGAGGATGCGTTTCATTTCCGCGCGGCGCCGCTTCCATTGGTCGACGGTGGTAATCGGTGTCCCGTCGTTCATCACCATGACGTCGGGCATTTCTTTGTGGACGGGTAAATCCTTCATGGCCGGGAGCGTTCCCATCGCGCTCGGGATCGGGGGCATGGGAATCTCACGTGGATCGGGGCCGACGGGCGAGGTGGGGACTGTCTGGGCCGGGGCCTGGCTGGCCGACAACTCGATGGTCGCCGCAACAACCGCGATCAACATCACGCAAAGCCACTGGGTCCGCCGCTGGTCCATAATCTCTCCGCGATTGTGCCGTGACGGGATGAGAATGACAATGATGGTATTCAGGCGGGCTACTACCCTGCGGGCGATTTGTCGGCGGGCGCTGGGTCGGCGCGTTGGTTCGAGACGTCCAATGCCACCTGGACGTTACGATTCGGGTCCCCCAGCAATCTTGAAAAGCGGTCGGTCTTGACGCAGACTCCGCCCGGCAACCACGCGCGGCTGGAACACGGCCACGCGCGAACTTGCGACCGGCTCGACAGACACCGCCCAAATCGCAGGGGCGTCGGGCCTCAGGACAAATGATGATCGACAGCCGGCCAGATGGCGGGGAGGCGAATGTGCCCAGCGAGAAGTCCCGGTGGTTAGCCTACGGGGTTCTGGCCGCCACATGCGCGCTGGTCATTGCGGTCTACACGTACACGGCTCACTCGGGCTTTTTGGCATCGACGAGCTTGGAGGCGCCGGGAGATTACTACAATCTGTTGGTGCAAGGTTTTCGCGCCGGCCAGCTCAGCCTGAAGAAGGAAGTGCCGCCCGGGCTGGCGCAGCTCGCTGACCCCTACGATCCCTCGGCCCATCTTCCGTACCAGGTGCTGGACCTGAGTTATTACAAGGGGAAGTTCTACCTGTACTTTGGGGTTACGCCTGCCGGGGTGTTGTTTTGGCCTTGGGTGGCGTTGACCGGGCACTATCTGCCGCAGAAAGACGCCGCGGTGATTTTTTGCGTGGTGGGTTTCCTGGCCAGTGCGGGCTTGTTGTGGGCGCTGTGGCGGCGCTATTTTGCCGAAGTCAGTGTTGCGGTGGTGGCGGCTGGCACGCTCGCGCTTGGCCTGGCCACATTCACACCGTTGCTGTTGGCGCGGTGTGATGTGTACGAGGTGTCGATCAGTTGTGGGTATGCGATGACGATGCTGGCCCTGGCAGCGACGTGGAAGGCGTTGCACGAGTCGGAGCGGAGATGCTGGTGGGCGGCAGCAGCCAGTCTGGCCTACGGGCTGGCGGTGGGGGCGCGGCCCTCGTTGCTGCTGGGTGCGGTGATCCTGTTGGTGCCGGTCATCCAGGCGCGGCGTGAGACCCGAAAGCTTTCGGGGTTGGCGGCGGCGGTTGTCCCGATTGCCCTCATCGGGCTGGGTCTGATGTTCTACAATGCGTTGCGCTTTGGTAATCCGTTCGAGTTCGGTTGGCGCTACCAGTTGGCTGGAGACCGGCAGGGCACGGTCCAAGAGTTCAGTCCGCGGTATCTGTGGTTCAACTTCAGGGTCTATTTTCTGGAACTGGCGCGCTGGAGCAGTCGGTTTCCCTTCGTGCATCCCATCGCGGTGCCGCCCGTGCCCGCGGGCCACGGCCAGGTCGATTATGCTCTTGGCATCTTGACCAACGTTCCGTTGGTGTGGTTGGCGCTGGCTGTGCCACTGGGTTGGCGCAAGCGCCGGGCGGAGGCGCACTCCCGCTTGCGCGGGTTCGTGGCGGCGTTGGCCGTGCTTTTCGGGATTTGCGCGTTGACGGTGGGCCTGTTTTTCGCCGCGTGCATCCGCTACGAAGTGGAGTTCCTGCCTGTGCTGGTGCTGTTGGCGGTGATTGGCATTCTCGGTTTGGAACGCCGGCTGACCCCGGCGTCGAGAACGAGGCGAGCGGTGCGTTGGGGCTGGAGCCTGCTGCTGGGCGTCTCGGTAGCCTTCAACCTGTTGGCGAGCGTCGGGCGTTGTGCCGAGTCGCATTACAACTTGGGAAGCGTACTTGTCCGACAGGGCAGAATCGGGGAAGGAATCGACCAATATCAACGAGCGCTCCGCCTGCGACCCGATTATGCGGCGGCCCATAACAATCTCGCGATTGTCCTCTTCGGACAGGGCAAAGTGAACGAGGCGATGGCGCATTGGGAGCAAGCGTTGCGGATCGATCCCGACTACGCCGACGCCGATAGCAATCTGGGGCTTGCACTCACGCAACTCGGCAATATTCAGGGCGCGATCGAACAGTATAAACAGGCGTTGAGGATCAGACCCGATCTCCTCGGGGCGCACTACAATCTGGGAGTTGCGTTGGCGCGACTGGGCCGGGACCAGGAGGCGGTTGAACATTACGAAGAAGCTCTGCGGATCAAGCCCGATTACGCGGAGGCGCACCTCAACCTGGGAGCAGCCCTCGTGCATCTGGGCCGCGAGCAAGAAGCGATGGGGCATTGGGAACAGGCGCTGCGGATCAATCCCAATTACGCCGAGGCGCACTACAATCTGGGCGTTGCGTTGGCACGGCGGGGCCGGATGGCGGAAGCGATCGGCCATTGGGAGCAAGCCCTGCGGATCAAGCCCGATTATGCCGAGGCGCACTACGACCTGGGAATTGCGTTGGAGCAGGCCGGCCAAATGAAAGAAGCGATCGAACATTACAGGCAGGCGTTGCGGATCAAGCCCGGCTACGCCGAGGCAAGAGAGCGTCTGGCGCGGCTGCAGCCGGCCCGGTGAGTGCGGCCTACCAGGGGACTCACCGTTTTGAAAACGCAAAGACTTGCTCCGTTGCTGGTGGTTGTCGCAGGGTTGTTGGCTTATCACAACAGCTTCACGGGTGGGTTCTTCCTGGATGACCTTGGATCGATCCCCGACAACCGCACGATTGAACATCTCTGGCCGGTCTGGCGAGCGTTGTCGCCGCCGCATCACGGCGGTCTCACGGTGGAGGGCCGTCCGCTCATCAACTTTTCTTTGGCGATCAATTATGCTCTCGGCGGCTACAACGTGTGGGGCTATCACGCCTTGAACCTGACGGTCCATATCCTCGCCGGGCTGACCCTGTTTGGCATCGTGCGGCGGACGCTGCTCCGGCCCGCTTTACGCGCTCGGTTTGGCGCCGCGGCCAACGAATTGGCTCTGGTCACAGCGGTTCTTTGGACGGTTCATCCGCTGCAGACCGAGTCGGTGACCTACATCGTTCAACGGGCCGAGTCGATCATGGGGTTGTTCTACCTGCTCACGTTGTACGGCTTTATCCGAGGAGTGGAATCGGTGCGGGCCCGGCTGTGGTACGGTCTGTCGGCGACGGCTTGTGCGTTGGGCATGGTCAGCAAAGAGGTCATGGTCTCCGCGCCGGTGATGGTGCTGCTGTATGACCACGCGTTTGTTTCAAGCTCGTTCCGGGAGGCATGGCGGCGGCGCTGGCCGTTGTATCTTGCCCTGGCGAGCACCTGGGTCTTGCTGGGTGTGGTACTGGTTATCGCGGGAAACTTCGCCACCGCATCGATGCTGGCCCAACGGATTGGCCACAGCCGATGGGGGTACCTGGCAACCGAGCCGGGAGTCATTCTCTATTATCTGCGACTATCGCTGTGGCCGTCCCCGTTGTATCTGATTCACCCGTGGTTCATCGCCAAGACGTGGATGAGTATTTTGCTGCCAACCGTTGGGGTCATGATGCTGATGGCGGCGTCAGCTTGGGCCTGGCGCAGGAACCCGGCTTGGGGATTTTTGGGCGCCTGGTTCTTCCTGATCCTGGCGCCGAGTTCGAGCTTCATACCGCTTCACGATCTGATTTACGAACACCGCATGTATCTGCCGTTGGCGGCAGTCGTGAGCCTGGCGGTGACGGTGTTGTACGCGGCGGCGGGACGGCGGAGTTTGGCCGTGTTCGCGGTGGTGGCGGTGGGGCTGGGGTTTTTGACATGGCGGCGCAACCAGATTTATCAGAGGAACCCGCACTACAGTTTGGGGGTTGCCTTGGAGAGAGCGGGCAGGACCCAGGAAGCGATTGGAGAACTCGAGCAAGCCTTGCGAACCACACCCAACGATCCCTGGGCACATTACATTTTGGGGGTTGCCCTCAGGGAAGCGAACAGAATACCGGAGGCGATCAGCCACTGGGAGCAAGCGGTCCGAATTGATCCTGATTTTGCCGAGGCGCACTACAATCTGGGGCTCGCCTTGGTGGTGAGCGGAGGCTTGGAAAACGTGCCGGCGGCGATCGAGCAATGGGAGCAAGCGGTGCGCATCAACTCAGGGTACGCCCAGGCGCACTACAATTTGGGGGTGGCGCTGGCACGATTGGGGCGGGGCCCGGAAGCAGTGGCGCATTTCGAGGAGGCGCTGCGCATCGACCCTGATTACGCCGAGGCGCACAACAATCTGGGAAGCATTCTGGCACAACTGGGCCGGGTGCCGGAAGCGATCGAACATTTCCGGCAAGCATTGCGCATCGATCCCGATATGGCCGAGGCGCACAAGAATTTGGGAGTGGCGCTCATGGGGCTGGGTCGGGTGCCGGAGGCAGTCGCGCATTTCGAGCGGGCGCTGCGCATCAATCCCGATTACGCCGAAGCACACTACAGTTTGGGTGTTGCCCTGGCACAACTCGGGCGGATGCCGGAGGCGATCGGACAGTACGAGGAAGCGTTGCGGATCAAGCCCGATTACGCCGAGGCAAAGGAGCGTCTGGCGCGGCTGCAGCCGGCCCGGTAAGCTGTTAACAACGTCGCCATGTTGCCGTGAATCCAACCTCCAATCTCCACGCCGCCAGCCGTCCGCAACGCCCGGCGCCGGCGGCCCACGCACCGTCCCCAGCTTACGGATGGTGGGTCGTGGTGATGCTGTGGTTCATCTGCTTTTTCAATTACGCCGACCGACAGGCGATCACCTCGGTGTTTCCCAAACTGAAGGACGAGTTCGGCTTCGACAACGTGCAACTCGGTCTCATCGGGTCGGCGTTCATGTGGGTGTACGCGGCGGGTGCCCCTCTGGCCGGTTACATCGGCGACCGGACCCGTCGCAAGGACTTGATCCTCGGCGGCTGCCTGTTCTGGAGCCTGGTGACCGTGACGACCGGCTGGTGCGCGAAGCTCTGGCACTTTGTCAGCGTTCGTGCGCTCGAGGGATTCGGCGAGACGTTCTATTTCCCGGCGTCGATGTCGTTGATCAGCGACTATCACGGCCGGCGGACGCGGTCGCGGGCGTTGTCGTTCCATCAATCCAGCGTTTACGTCGGCACGATCTTGGGAAGCTGGGCGGGCGCCTGGTTCGCGGAACACCGCGGTTGGCGCATCGGGTTCTACTTCTTCGGAGCGATGGGCATGGCGCTGGCGCTGGTGCTCTACAGGTTTTTGCGCGAACCGCGCCGGGGCGAAGCCGAACCCGAGACCCCTGTGCCACCGGGGGTCCAGAAACTTTCGGTCGGCGAAACTGTGCGGGTCATCTTCCGTACTCCGGCCGTGCCCTTGCTGATGTTGGCGTTCGTCGGGGCGAATTTTGTCGCCACAATCTTTCTCACGTGGACGCCGACGTTTCTGGTTGAGAAATTCAATTTCAGGCTCACGAGTGCCGGGCTGTCGGGCACGGTGTTCATTCATCTGCCCAGTGCGCTGAGCGTGCCCGTGGCCGGGTGGCTGGCGGACCGGCTCGCGCAACGGTTTGGGGGTGGCCGCATGTTGGTGCAGGCGCTCGGGCTGGCGACGGGCGCGGCGTTCGTGTTTCTTGTGGGCCGGACCGGCAGTACGGCCACGTTGCTGTTTGCCATGGCCTGCTTCGGCGTGTGCAAAGGGTTTTACGACTCGGGGATCTTCGCTTCACTTTACGACGCCGTTGAGCCCCGCGCGCGGAGCAGTGTGGCCGGGCTGATGAACACGGCCGGCTGGGGCGGCGGCGCGCTCGGGCCGCTCTTTGTTGGTTTGGCCTCGAAGTACGGCGGCAAACCGACCGAGATCGAAAACATGGGCAATGCCATCGCGTTTGGCGGCGCCGTTTATCTGGCAGCCGCGGCGCTGGTGGTCGCGGCCATGCTGCTTTTTGACGGGCACCGGCCTGTCGGTGGAGGACGATGATCTCCCCGCTTCAGCGTGGCGGGGCCTGCGAGCTTTGGGGGACCGCCGGCGGCCTGTGTGAAACCACTTGTTTCGGCGCCTGCCGTGTGTAGAGTGGTGTCGGTTGCGGGGCATGCAGACGACCCAACTGGTCACCAATCCACTTCGCGAAGGACTCGCAGTGCAGGCGGCACCCGAGCCGTGCGCCCTGGTGATTTTCGGCGCGACCGGCGATCTCACGCACCGCAAGCTGGTTCCGGCGCTCTACAACCTCGCACACGAAGGACAGCTTCCGCAGTCGTTCGCCGTCGTCGGGTTCGCGCGTCGCCGGAAAACGCACGAGCAGTTTCGGGCTGAGTTGGGCGCTGCCGCCGCCGAGCACTCACGGTTCCAGCCGATCAACTCCGCCGTTTGGGACGCGTTCGCCCAGGGGATTTTCTATCACCAGTCGGAGTTCGCCGACGCGAAAGGGTACCAGACGCTCGACCAGTTCCTGAAAAAGCTGGATGCGGAGCGCGGCACTGCGGGCAACCGGCTGTTCTATCTGGCCACGGCCCCGACCGAGTTTGGGGGCATCATCGAGCAACTGGGGACGAACAAACTGGTTCACAACCATGGCTCGTCGCAGCGCATCGTTGTCGAGAAACCGTTCGGCAGCAGCCTGCCCACCGCGGAAGAATTGAATCGCGTCCTGGCCCGCGTGTTCGACGAACGTCAGGTGTTCCGCATCGATCATTATCTCGGGAAAGAGACCGTCCAGAACATCCTGGCGATGCGGTTCGCCAACGAAATCTTCGAACCGCTCTGGAACCAAAAGTACACCGACCACGTCCAGATCACGGTCGCCGAATCTCTGGGCGTCGAGGGCCGCGGCGGCTACTACGACCGTTCGGGGGCGCTCCGCGACATGGTGCAAAACCACATGATGCAGTTGCTGTCGCTGACGGCGATGGAGCCGCCCACGGGGCTCGGCGGCGAAGACGTCCGTGATGAGAAGGTCAAAGTGCTCCGGGCCATCCGCGCCATCAAGCTCGGCCAGGTCCAGCAATTCACGGTGCGGGGGCAGTACACCAACGGCTCGATCGCGGGAGACGAAGTGCCCGCGTACCGTGCCGAACCGAACGTGGCCGCCAACTCGCGCACGGAGACGTTCGTCGCGCTGAAGTTGTTCATCGACAACTGGCGCTGGGCGGGCGTGCCGTTTTATTTGCGTCACGGCAAACGGTTGCCCAAAGGCGTGGCGGAGATCGCCGTCCAGTTCAAGGCGCCGCCGGCAGTACTGTTCGCCGCCGACTCGCGGGGGCCGTTGCCGTCCAACGTGCTCGTGCTGCGCATCCAGCCCGATGAAGGCATCGCGATTCGCATGAACGCCAAGGTCCCCGGCGCGGCCATGAACCTCCAGCCGGTGAAAATGGATTTCCGCTACGGCGGCAGCTTCGGGGCGCGCTCACCCGACGCGTACGAACGGCTGCTGCGCGACGCGATCATCGGGGATTCGACGTTGTTCATCCGCCGGGACGAGACGGAGTGTTCGTGGTCGATCATGGACGCGATCCTTGAAGGATGGCAGGCCGGTGCCGCCCCCGTCCCCTACGAATCCGGGACGTGGGGACCAGCGGAAGCGGACAGGTTTATCGAGAAAGATGGACGGCAGTGGCGACGGCCATGAAATCGTTGTTGGTTGCCCTGAGTCTGCCGGGACAGCTTTCCGGGCCGGCAAACGATCTCGCTTGTGCCGCAAGCATCCGTTTGCCGAGAGCGATACTTCGCTTCGCGCCGCCCGGCAGCTCGAGGAAGAACGGCAATGCCTGACAACCCGCGACTCGAGACGTTTACCGCCGGCGTTGAGACCGCCGTGGACGTGGCGCAGATCGAACGTCAGCTCCACGAATTGTGGCAACTCGCTGCGGAATCGCACCAGGACCCGGCGCAACGCCAGATTACCCGGGCCTGCCTCCTCAGCTTCATCGTCTTCTGCGGAACCGATGCCGAAGTCGAACACGCCACCGAAACGGTGAGCACGCTGACCAGCCGCCATCCGTGTCGGGCGATTGTTTTGCTCGCGCGGGAGCACGAGCCGGACGCGGAACTATCGGCATCGATCAGCGCGCATTGTCATCTGGCTGGGAGCGGCCGGAAACAGGTCTGCTGCGAGCAGATATCCATCCACGCATCGGGCGAAAGCACGGGGCAGCTTGCCTCGGCCGTGTTGCCGCTGCTGGAGTCCGATCTGCCAACGGTGATCTGGTGGCAGGGAAATTTCCTGGCACGGCCGTCTTCCTTCCCGCGGCTGATCGCCGTGGCCGACAGGTTGATTTACGACACGGCGACGTGGGGGGCGCCTGAACTCTTTTTGGGCGCCCTGTCGCGGATCGCCGTCGACCATCCCCACTGTCGGTTTGCGGACCTGAATTGGACGCGGCTGGAGTTCTGGCGGAAACTCACCGCCGAATGTTTTGATGATCCGCCCTGCCGCGCGATGCTGGAGCGGATCCGATCCGTCGTCATCGCCTACGGGAGTCGGCCCGGAGGGCGGCTGCGGGCATTGCTCTACGGCGGTTGGTTGGCGGCCCAACTCCGCTGGACCCCCCAGCAAGCCGCGGCAAAGATTCGGCTGAGCGGCCGGACGGACAAGGAGGCGACAGCCACCGGGTTGTTGTCCGTCGAACTGGAGGCCGACGGCGCGGCGTTCTGCATTCGCAAGAATCCGGGCGAACTGACGGCCAGTGCGCGGGTCACGATGCCCTGCGCCTGCGGTCTGCCGCGCAAACGAGGGTTCTGGCCGGCCGACGACGCATCGTTGCTGTCACAGGAACTCGATCGCTCCGCGCCCGATTCCGTCTACCAGTGGGCGCTGGCGATGGCAGCCGCGCTGGTGACGCTTTTGCCCGAAGCCCCGGGGCGTTCGGCACCCTGACGCCGTGGCCGGCGCGGGCTGCTTTCGAGATTGACCCTCCTCCGGGACATCACCTACAGTGCCGCTGCGAGTCCATGAGAATCCTTGTCGTCGGCAGCGGCGGCCGCGAGCACGCCCTCGTCTGGAAAATCGCGCAGAGCCCGCACGTTACCAGGTTGGTTTGCGCCCCGGGCAATCCCGGTATTGCGGACCTGGCCGAATGCGTGCCCATCGCGGCGACCGACGTTGACCGGCTCGCGGCATTTGCCCGAGAGAACGAGATTGATCTGACCGTCGTCGGCCCGGAGGCCCCGCTGTGCGCGGGCATTGCCGATGTGTTTCAGTCTGGAGGACTGCGTGTTTTTGGCCCGACCCGGCGCGCAGCGCAGCTCGAAGGCAGCAAGGTATTCTGCAAACGGATGTTGCTAAAATGCGGAATCCCAACGGCGCATGCTGACGTTTTCGCGGACGCCCAACGGGCGCGGGACTACCTGCGTCAGTGCGGCGCGCCCATCGTTGTGAAAGCCGACGGATTGGCCGCGGGAAAAGGCGTCGTGGTCGCGCGGACGATTGCGGAGGCCGACCAGGCGATTGCCGAGATCATGGAGCGGCGCGTGTTCGGCGACGCGGGCGCGCAAGTGGTGATTGAAGAATGTCTCACTGGCGAAGAAGCCTCGGTGATGGCGTTGGTGGACGGCGCAACGGTTCGGGTGCTGGCTTCGTCGCAGGACCACAAACGCGCGTGGGACGGTGACCGCGGTCCCAACACGGGCGGCATGGGCGCGTATTCGCCCACGCCGGCGGTCGGCGCCGAGTTGAGCGGCGCGATCGACGACATTTTCACCCGCACATTGGAGGGACTCCGGGCCGAGGGGATCGAATATCGCGGGGTGTTGTACGCCGGATTGATGCTGACGAACGACGGCCCCAAGGTGCTGGAGTTCAACTGTCGGTTTGGCGATCCCGAAACGCAGGCGGTTGTGCCGCGGATGGATTTCGATCTGGCGAGCGCGGCGTCCGCCACGGCGGACGGCCGTCTCGGCGAACTGGAGTTGAAGTGGAAGCCGGAACCGGCGGTTTGCGTGGTGATGGCGTCGGGCGGTTACCCGGGAACGTTCGAGCGCGGCCGGCCGATTGAAGGATTGAAAGCGGCGTCCGAATTGGCTAACGTGACGGTGTTTCACGCCGGCACGAAACGTGGCGCCGGAGGCGGAATCGTGACGGACGGCGGACGAGTACTGGGGGTGACCGCGCTGGGCGCTGATGTCGAGCGGGCCGCGCGCCGCGCCTACGAGGCCGTCGAGCGGATTCATTTTGACGGCGGGTACTTTCGCCGCGATATTGCCGCCCGGGCGATCCGAAAGTAATCAGGGCGGGCAAACCACGTGAGAGATTCGTTTTTGCGAGGGACAATGAAAATATCCACAGGTAAAATGGTCGTGACGCTGCTGGCGTTTGCGGCGAGCGCATCGACGCTGCCGGGCGCCGCCAACGTTCGTCCGGAGTTGCCGCCGGCGGCGGAAATCATCAGCGTGCTCAAGTCGAATTATGTCGACCGCGACCAGCTCAGCGACCAACTGCTCAACACCGCGACAATTGACGGGATCCTGCAAGCGTTGGGCTGCGGCGCGGAAATCGTCCCGATCGCGCCGGCCGCGACGAATGCCGCGGCGGCGGCCGCGGTGCAATCGAAGCCGGTCGAGCCGCTGGCGCATGCGGAAGTGATCGATCCCGCGATCGGCTACATCCGGTTGGCGGACGTGACGGCCGGGGTGGTGACGCCACTCGACGGGGAACTGAAAAACTTCGCACAGAAGAAGGTGACCGGGCTGGTCCTGGATCTGCGGTTCGCCGACGGCACCAACTACGCTGCGGCGGCCGCAGTCGCGAGCCGTTTCCTGGGTGGCGACCAGGAATTGTTCACGTTGAAAAGCGCCGAGACCGGCCCGCAGGTTTTCCACACGGGTGGAGCGGCCGCCGCGCCGTCCGCGGGTCCGGATCTGACCTCGGTGCCACTGATCCTGCTGGTGAACGCGGAAACCCGCGGCAGCGCCGAGGCGTTGGCGGGTGGGTTGCGGGCACAAGATCGCGGCATTATCATCGGCACGAACACCGCCGGCGCGGCGGTCGAGTGGAAGGACGTGAAACTAAGTGGCGGACAGACGTTGCGCGTGGCCACCGCCAAGATCGTTTTGCCCCCCAAGACCGCCGCCGCGGCGGTCGGGACCGACATTTTTCCCGGTGGAATCACACCGGATGTGATGGTCAAGATCGATCCGAAGGTCGAGCGCGAGGTTGTGCTCGCAGTCCACACCAACGAGACGTTGACAGCCAGCCTGCAGCCGCGCGTAGAGAAGAAAGGTCTGTCGGAGGCCGAGTTGGTGAAGGCATTCCGCGGTCAGGCGGTGGACACGTCGACCGTGTCGACGAATAAGGCCGCCGAGGAAGAGGGCGACATTCAGAACGTTCGCGACGTGGTACTGCAGCGGGCGGTGGACATCTTGAAGGGGATTCGCGTATTGTTGTCCTGGCAGTGAGGCGCCGGGGCCGTCGCCACCTGCCAGCAGGCGGAGAATTCAGTGAAGACGATCCTGTTTATATGCACCGGCAATGTTTGCCGCAGCCCGATGGCGTCGGGGCTGCTCAGGCACATGTTGCGGGGCCGCAACGACGTCCAGGTCATTTCGGCGGGGCTGGGTGCGCTGGAGGGTCTGAAGGCGACCGACAGCGCGATCGAGGTCATGGCCGAACTCGGGATCGACCTTTCGTCGCACGCCAGCCAATCGCTCAACAGCGATCTCGTGCGGCAGGCCGATTTCATTTTCACGATGACCCGCCAGCAACAGGACACGATCCAGACGCTGTATCCGTCGGCGGCCGAGAAAACGTTCCTCGTGCGCGAGTTTGAGGAAACGCGCACGACCGAGAACAAGGACATCGCCGATCCGATCGGGCAATCGACCGACGTGTACCGGCGCACGCGCAACCAGATCCGCGACGCGCTGCCGAGCCTGATCGTGTTCATTGACCAGACGACGGCCGGGGCAATCAAGGCGGCCAAAGAAGCGGCATCGTCAACCGCGGCGGACGACGAAGGGCGTCCGCTGCGCATCGCCCTGGCGGCCGACCACGGCGGCGTCGCGATGAAAGCGGCGCTGAAGGATTGGCTCGCCCAGCACGGTTATCAATTTGCCGATTTCGGCACCCACTCGACCGAGCCCGTGGATTACCCCGACTACGCCTTTCTGGTGGCCAACGAGGTCGCCGCGGGGAACTTCGATCGCGGCGTGCTCATCTGCAAGAGCGGCATCGGCATGAGCATCGCCGCCAACCGCGTCCTCGGCGTGCGCGCCGCGCTCGCCAACGACGAAAAATGGGCCCGGCTCAGTCGCGAGCACAACGACGCCAACGTCCTGGTGTTGTCTGGCCTCGATATCGACAACGAGCAGGCCCGGCGCATCCTCGAGGTCTGGCTAACCACGTCGTTTGAAGGCGGCCGCCACGAACGGCGCGTTGAAAAGATGGATCATCCCCCGGTGGGCGTCCCCCGCGTCGAAAAGAAGAGTTCGGCCCTCGCCGTCGCCGATCCCGAGACATTCGACGCGGTCCAGCGCGAAAAGTGCCGGCAGCAGGAGAACATCGAACTGATCGCCAGCGAGAATTTCGTTTCGCCCGCCATTCTCGAGGCCGCCGGCACGGTGCTCACGAACAAGTACGCCGAGGGTTACCCTGGCCGGCGGTACTACGGCGGCTGCGAATACGTGGACGTCGTCGAGCAACTGGCGATCGACCGCGCCAAACAACTGTTCGGCGCCGAGCACGTCAACGTCCAGCCCCACTCGGGTTCGCAGGCCAACATGGCCGTTTATTTCGCCACGCTCCAACACGGGGATCCGATCCTGACGATGGAACTGGCGCATGGCGGCCATCTCACGCACGGTTCGCCCCGGAATTTCTCGGGGCGGTTCTACACGGTCACGCACTACGGCGTGCGCCCGGACACCGAGAGAATCGACTACGACCAACTGGCGGAGCTGGCGAAACAGACCCGCCCCAAAATGATCACCGCCGGGGCCAGCGCCTACCCGCGCGTCATCGATTTCAACCGGATGCGCGAGATCGCCGACAGCGTGGGCGCGCTGTTGTTCGTGGACATGGCTCACATTGCGGGCTTGGTGGCGGCGGGCCTTCATCCCAGCCCCGTGCCGGTGGCGGATTTCGTCACCACGACCACGCACAAGACGTTGCGCGGCCCGCGGTCCGGGCTCATCCTGTGCAAGGCGAAATACGCGAAGGACATTGACTCGTGGGTGTTGCCCGGCATTCAGGGCGGGCCGCTCATGCACGTCATTGCCGCCAAGGCGGTCTGTTTCCTCGAAGCGATGAAGTCCGGGTTCCAGGATTACCAGCGCCAGATCGTCAAGAACGCGCAGGCGCTCGCCACCGCTCTTTCGTCGCACGGGTTTCGCATCGTCAGCGGCGGCACGGACAATCATTTGATGCTGGTTGATCTGCGTCCCAAGAAACTGACCGGCAAGATTGCCCAGGAAGCGCTGGACCGCGCCGGTATCACCACGAACAAGAACCTGATCCCGTTTGACCCCGAAAAGCCGCTGGTCACCAGCGGCGTCCGCCTCGGCACGCCGGCCGTTACTACCCGCGGGATGAAAGAGGCCGAGATGGAGCAAGTCGCCGCGCTGATCACCGAAGTGCTCGAGAGACCCGACGATCCCGCCGTGGCGGGAAGCGTGAAAGAAAAAGTTCGCGCCCTCACCGCGAGGTTCCCGCTGCCCTATTGAAGGTGCCCGTGGAAAACGGGTTTGACGCAGACAAGTAGGATAGGCGTCTCGCCTGTCGCCGTTTTCCGTAATCCCAGAGACACGGCTCATTTTTTGCCGCGAATGAACGCGAATCGACGCGAATGCCGGTAGGGACGGCTCCCCGATGCGCGTCTTGCAACGACGCGTGCTTGCAGGTAAGATGCGCACGTGACGAAGCTCATGGAAAAGGCGATGGCCGAGGCCAGCAAGTTGCCAGAGAAAGAACAGGACGCACTGGCGGCGTTGCTCTTGGAGGAGCTATCTTCGGAAAAGAAATGGAAGAAGCAATTCGCTGACTCTCAAGATGAACTGGCGAAGCTGGCGCGCGAAGCCAGCGGCGAGTTTAAGGCGGGCAAGACGAAGTCTCTGGACGAAAGCCTTGACCTCTCGCACGACTAGCGCGTTTCGGCGGCTGTTCCGAGACCTCCCGCCGCCCGTTCAAGCGCAAGCCCGGCGAGCATACAACCTTTGGTCGCAGAATCCGCAGCATCCGAGTCTCCGTTTCAAGAGGATACACGGCAAACTTCCCATCTATTCGGTGAGGATTGGTCTCGGTGGGGGCGCCGTCGGCGTGCGAGAAGGTGACACCCTCATCTGGTTCTGGATCGGCCCACATGATGGGTACGACCAGTTAATCAAAACGCTTCGGGGTAGTTGATGGAAACTGTCCGAGCCATAGCACCGGCGCGTCGTTCCAAAATCTTGGTTTGACGCAATCAGGCGCCTCCATTAGTGTCTAATGACAAGGCGTTGGTTTCACCTCGACCCGGTGGATCGGGTCCGGTTGTCATCAGGAGAATTCGAAATGATTGTTACCACTGCGCAGTTGTTCAAGATTGCCTATGGCAGGTACGCCATCGGGGCATACAACATCAACAATTTGGAGCAATGCGTCGGCCTGTTCAAAGGCAACGTGCAGAGCAAGGCGCCGTTCATCATCCAGCTCAGCCGGGGCGCGCGCAAGTACACCGACAAACGCTATCTCGAAGCGATGATCCGCACGTCCGAACAGGTGTTTCCCGAGGCGATCTTTGCCGTGCACCTCGATCACGGCGACGAACAGACCTGCTATGATTGTATCGACTCGGGGTTCTACAGCGCGGTGATGATTGATGCCAGCCACGAGCCCTTCGAGAAGAACGCCGAGATCACCAAGCGCGTCGTCGACAGGGCGCATGCGCGGGGCGTGTCGGTCGAGGCGGAACTCGGGATGCTCGGTGGCGTCGAGGAAGACATCGTCGGCCACGTGTGTCTCACTGACCCGGAGGAGGCGAAGAAATTTGTGGGGCTGACGAAGTGCGATTCCCTGGCGGTCGCCATCGGCACCAGCCACGGCGCGTACAAGTTCAAGGCCGAGCCGGGCAAGAAACTGGGTCTCCATTTCGAAGTCATCGAAGCGATCCAGAAGCTGCTGCCGGGTTTCCCCATGGTCATGCACGGAAGCTCCAGCGTGCCGAAAGACGAAGTGGACCGCATCAACAAGGCGGGCGGCAACATGCCGGACACCAGCGGGGTTCCCGAGGAGGATTTCCTGCCGGCGGCGAAGAAGGGCGTCTGCAAGGTCAACATCGACACCGACGGCCGCCTGGTGTGGACGCGCGTCCACCGCGAGTTTTTCCGGGATCATCCCGAGAAGTTCGACCTGCGCGATCCCGGCAAGATTTACATCGACGAGTACGCCAAGATGATCGCGCACAAGAACGATGCGCTGGGCTCGGCCGGCAAACTGGACGAAGTGCGCGCGAAGCTCGGCAAGAAGTGACCGATGCCACCGGCGCGAGTCTAGGGCTCGTGCACGGCGGGCACGATCGTGAGCCCCGGGGGCTGCCGTTGGGGCAGTTCGGGGGAGGACAAGGGGCGCGCGACAGCCAGTTCCTCGGGGGGCCGGGTACCAGCCACCAGGGCGATCTTGTGCTCCTGACCGTCTCGAAGAACCGTAAACTCCATCTTGTCGCCGGCGTGGCAATAGAACATCGTGTTCAACACGTCGGCGGAGCTGCGGACCTCGTTCGTGCCCACGCGCACCAGGACGTCGCCTTCACAAAAGCCCGCGTGAGCCGCCGGCGCGTTGGAATAAACCTGTTGGACCAACACGCGGGAATCTTCCTCACCCGTTTCCGGTGAGACCCGGTGCCGTTCCGTAATCCCCAAACCGACCCACGCGTATTGCGGTCGACCGTACTGCAGGATGTCGGTATAGACCTTGCGGGCCGCGTTGATCGGCAGGGCGTAACACTGGTCCTCCATGTGCGCGGCCACGGCGATGCCGATGACTTCGCCGCGGGCGTTTAACAACGGTCCGCCGCTCTGCCCGGGACTGAGTCGACAGGCCGCCCGAATATGGCTCGTGGCAAAAACGCGGCCACCGCGCTGGATGTCCAATCCGCCGATAAAGCCCATGACGGGCGCGCTGGACATGTCATAGGGGAACCCGATGGCGATCACCATGGAGCCGGCGTGCAGGTCGTCGGAATTGCCCTGGGGCAGAAACGGCGTCGCCACATTGGTACCGGGGTTGATCTTGAGGAGGGCGAGGTTGGTCTGCAGGTCGCGTCCGATGATGCGCGCGCCGATTCTCTGACCGCGCCAGTCAATCCAGCAACGCTCGGCGCCGTCGACCACGGTGGCGGAGGTCAGGAGATGGCCGTCCTTGTCCACGAAGAAGCCCGTGCCGATGCGGTGGAGCGGGACAAAGGAGAGATTGCCGACCCGAAACTGGATCTCGGCGTGGACCTTGACGATGGCGTCCTTGGATTTCTCGTAGATGGCCGAGACTTCCTGGTCGAGGGTTTCCAGCAAGCCCGCGGCGAAGACCGCTGCGGTGGTGGTGGCAAGGAGGAACGCGACGGCGACCGCAACGCGCCGCCTAGAAATAGACCCGGGCAACTTCATAACTGGCAGGGGTCACTGAGATTCGATCGAGCACGTACTGAGGAGCGTCGGACTCCGTGTGCATCGCGAGGGAAGGCACGATCACGTTCTCCGTCGGCGCAGCCTCATAATCCACCGGAGCAACATGCAACGTGCCGGCGAGCTGCAGCGCGGTCGCCAACGGGGCCGACTGCGGGGCGGACTCGGCGGCCGATGTCACAGTCAACGGTGGATTGACCGCGGCCACCTGATCGCCGGTACCCGAGTCAGTCATCTCACTCAGACCCATCCACATCAGACCCACGGCGAGGACGATGCCCATCGCCCCGGCAAAACCGTAACGCCACACCAGCGTTTGCCGGGTCGACAAAAGGTCATAGACTCGTTGCGACCATCCTATCCGCGGCTGTGTTTCTGCCAATAATCGTCGGTGAAACTCCGTCAGGAAATTATCGAAATACTGAGGTGCAGGTTGCTCGTAACGTTTGAGCGCCAACAGCCGCTGCAAGCGCGCGGCGCGTTGTTCCAGCACGCGGCAGTCGGTGCAGTCCGCCAGGTGTTGACGCACCTCGGCGGCCAGCTCAGGTGCCAGCCGCTCTCGCGAGAGATCGTCGAACGACCGTTGTGCCTTCTTGCAGTCCATATGATGCTTCGGGATCAAAGGTAATCGCTGAGCAACCCCTGCAACTGTTGCCGCGCGTAGAACAGGCGCGAGCGCACCGTGCCTTCCGAACACTTCAGAACCTTCGCGATGTCCGCGTGGGTCATTCCCTGGATGTCATGCATCGTCACAACCGCCCTATGGGATTCAGACAGTTTTTGGAGGGCTTCGTTCAATTTTTCCTGGAGTTCCGTCAGCCCGGCCTCGCGGCGGGGGGTTACGTGGGACATCATTTCCACCAGGTCCGGATCGGTCTGGATGGAGCTCTCCAAGTCATCGAGGCTGTACTGGTTACGGTTTTTACGGCGTTTGAGGAAGTTGATCGTGCGGTTGACCGCAATTCGGTAGATCCAGGTGTAGAAACTGGAGTGCCCACGGAAGCTCTCGATGCTCTTGAACGCCTTGATGAAGGTGTCCTGCACCAGATCGTTGGCGTCCTCGTGGTTGGCGGTCATGTGATAGACCGTCGCATACAACCGTTCCTTGTAGCGTCCGACAAGCACGTCGAAGGCAGCGGAATCGCCCTTCTGGGTTCGCGCCACGAGCGTCTCGTCGTCTTCCAGTTGCAGGTCAACCTGATGCTCGCTGGACAGCGGGGCGACCGGGGGCTTGGCAGCCGGCTCGCGCCGTGTTCCACCGCCCAGCTTGAATTTTCCCGTGACCTTCATGGCAATCATATTTTTGCCTGCATCCGGCGTGCCCGCGAACGACGGTGGAACTACTGCGCCACCGCTTCTTTCAAAAGGAGCCGGCTTTGATCCGCCAGGTAGCCGGTCAGTGCCCCGAGGGTTTTCGTGTAGTCATTGGCGGGCAGGCCGGCAAGATTGCCGTGCGCCCGGGAGATGTACGCGTCGATGGTGGCGAGCGATTCACCGATTACTCCGTTGCCGAGCACCAGCTTGAGCAGGCGTTGCTGCTCCTGCCGGTCATTGTGGAACATCATCGCGCCGAGTTCTTCACGGCTGTCGGAACCCATATGCTGCAGCAGCAGTAGAAACGGCAACGTCAGCTTCCCCTTTTTCATGTCCGTGCCCAATGATTTCCCAGCCTGTCGTTCCTGTCCGAAGATGTCGAGGCAATCGTCGTATATTTGGTATGCAATTCCGAGATTGCTGCCGAATTCGTACATAGATTTGACAGCGTCGGCAGGTGCCGCGTTCAACATGGCCCCCAATTCGCAACTGACGCCAAACAGTGCCCCGGTCTTCATATGTACGATGGCCAGGTACTGGTCGAGGGTCAAGCCGAGGTCAAATCGCCGTTGGGTCTGAAGGATTTCGCCCGAACAGACCGTGTTGGTGGCCTCGCTGATTTTGCGGCAAACTTCCGTGGTAGGGTAACCCGCCGCCAGCCGAAGGGCATGCGCAAAGAGGCAGTCCCCCAGCAAGACACTGATCTCGTTGCCCCAGCGCGAGTTGGACGTGGGCAATTGGTGCCGAAGGTCAGCCTCGTCCAGAACGTCGTCGTGGACCAGGGTGGCGACATGGACCAACTCGACAATGACCGCCAAGGTAATGTGCTCGTCGGTTACGCGGCCGGTGGCTCCTCCCGCCAACAGCGTCAGGCTGGGACGAAGCCGTTTGGCTGTTCCGCCGAGAATGTACTGAATGTAATCTCCAAGGCGATGGTCGAAGCCTCGGACCTGGCAGGCGAGCGCTTCCTCTACTCGGGGCAGCTCCGTCGCAATCGGCTCCAATAAATCTACAAGGCTTCTCTCGGAATGCGCTGCTGACGACGCCGCTGCGCTCAATGTCGACCCCAGCATGGTGCTGGTACTCTACGAATCGCCCGAAAGGCTGTCAACCCAGAAGGCCCGCGTCCACGGTCAGCAATTCCCTCTTGACCGGCCAACACGCACAGGCAAAGATGCCGGCCTGCGGCAGGCCGTCGGACAAATGCGATATCCGGCGGCCCGGCGTTTTACCTCATGAGACGATTGGCGCTTCTTTTAGGGCTGTTTCTGCTGGTCGGCTGCGCGAAGAGTCCGGAACGCGCGGCGCTCAGGCAGGCCGATTCGTTGATCGACCAAAATCGGCTCCGGGCCGCCCTGGACATCGTCGAGAACTACCTGCGGTATCACCCCAACTCGGTGCCGCTGCTGCGCATGCGGGTGGTGGTGTTGCTGCGGGCCGACCGTCCCGATCTGGCCATGATCGCACTCCGGCAAATCCCCGGCGGCACAACCGTTTTGCCCCGGCTGTTGCATCATCGCGACGAGTTGGTCCGGGCCAATGCAGCCAAACTGATCGCCGAGCAACCCAACCAATGTGACTTTGGCGATCTGGTCAGGGCGCTCGACGACGCCAACCCGGTTGTCCGCCGGTATTGCGCCCGTGCGCTCGGCGAGCTCAAGAATCCGGATGCGGTAAAGCCGCTTTTCCGCCTGCTGGGCGACGACAGTTGGTTCGTCCGGGCCGAGGCCGCTACGGCGCTGGGGGAAGTGGGCGATCCACGCGCCATCGGTTGGCTGATTCAATTGCTGTCGGATGGCGACGGCTATGTCCGCTACAGCGCCGCTGAGGCCCTGTCTGAGTTGGCATCGGACTCAACCCATGCCGTGCTTCTGCATGCGCTGGGCTCCGCAAACGCCGCCCAACGCTTCGGCATCGCCATCGCGCTGGCGAAGCTGCACGATTGCGCCGCGCTTGGCCCGCTAACCGATGCTGCGGGAAACAAGGACGCTGACGTTCGTGGACGGGCGGCCGAGGCACTGGGCGAGTGTGGGCACCTGGCGGCCAGCAATGCGCTGGCCCCATTGCTGGTAGACGCCGACCCGGGCGTCCGCAAACGGGCCGCGGAAGCACTCCGCCAACTCGAAGCGGAACACAAATCCTGATTGCCGCCGCGACCATCAGACGATTTCGTCTGTGGTGCGGGCAATCGCGCTGTAAACTGCAATGGGTTTGTTGTGAGTCAGGCTTTCGAAGAGAGAGTCTTGCTGAACTTGATGACTTCGTTCAGCGCATCACGGAAATCTTCAATTCCCGTCAAAGGAATAATGATAGCGTCGCGGCGACCATTGACCTCCTCAATGATCCGCAGGAACCGTCCCCGCGGATTCTCCCTCAGGTCGAACGTGAAGTGTTTGCGCTCGACCCTGATGCTATGATTCTGTAACTGCGTGTCCACGCCTGACGGACCTCCCGACCATGGCGGTGCAACAGTTCGCATAGTATATCCCCAACCTTGCCACTCCCCCGGCGGCAGTTCACTCCGAACACTGAACAGGCTTCTATCACAGTTTCGTAAGAAAGGTCAACACTTTCAGCATTTTAGGTGAAATACCACCATCTTTAGCTCGGTCATTTCTTCCACGGCATACCGCGGGCCCTCCTTGCCTACACCGCTGCTTTTCAGGCCCCCGTAGGGCATCAGGTCAGCCCGCCACTGGGGCCCCCAATTGATGTGGATATTGCCCGTTTCCAGTTCGCGCGCGAATTGCATTGCCGTGTCCACACTCTCGGTAAAAACACCCGCCGCCAAGCCAAACTGGCTGTTGTTTGCCAACGCAAGTGCCTCATCCGCAGAGTCAAACCGCGTAAACGCCACGGCGGGTCCGAACAGTTCTTCGCAAGAGATACGCATCTCGGGCTTGGCATCGGCGACAATCGTCGGGGAATACAGCGCCCCATGGCGGGCGCCGCCGGTAACGATGCGGCTGCCGCCCTTGACGGCTTCCTGCACCCATTGCTCGACCCGCATCGCTTCCTGCTCGTGAATCATCGGGCCCACTTTCGTTTTTTCGTCGGTCGGGTTGCCCGTTGTCAACGCTTCGACCTTGGACTTGGTGGCCGCCAGCAGATCGTCGTACACTTTGGTCTGGGCAATCACGCGCTGTGTCGAGATGCACACCTGGCCCGCGTTCGAGTACCCCGTTGCCGCAATGGCCCCGGCCACCTTGTTCAGGTCCGCGTCGGGCATGACGATGATCGGCGAGTTGCTGCCCAGTTCCATGGTGACCCGTTTGATGCCCGCCATTTCGCAGATCCGCCGGCCCACCGGCACGCTGCCCGTGAACGAGATCTTGCGCGCCCGCGGGTCGCGACAGAGCGCGTCGCCCAGTTCGCCGCCGGGCCCCGTGAGACAGGAAATGGCATCGGGCGGCACGCCGCACTCCAACAGAAGCTCGGCCAGTTTCAACGCCGAGAGCGGCGTGCTCGACGGGGGCTTCATCACCACCGCGTTTCCCGCCGCAATGGCCGGCCCGACCTTGTGCACCATGAGATTGAGCGGAAAATTGAACGGGCTGATCGCGACCACCACCCCACACGGCACGCGCAGCGTAAACCCCAACACGTTTTTCACCCCGGGCGTCGCGTCGAGCGGCACGGTCTCCCCGTGAATGCGTTTCGATTCCTCCTCCGCCAGCGTCAACGTCTGGACCGACCGGGCGACTTCAAATCGGGCGTCGGTAATGACCTTGCCCCCCTCGAGCGTGATCCGCTGCGCAAATTCTTCGGACCGCGCTTCGAGTTTCTCGGCGGCCTTCTTGAGGATCTGAGAGCGCTCCCACGCCGTGAGCCTGGCCATCTGCTTCGCGCCGCGCACGGCGGCCGTCAACGCCGCATCCACGTCCGCGGCATCGGCGCGGGGCACCGTGTCCACAACGTGGTTGTCGAACGGATGCCGGACCTCGGTCCTTTTCGGTTTATCAATCCACTGGCCGCCCACGCACATTTTCATGACGAATCTCCTCTCGGGCAGCCCGGCGGTCTGCCCCTACCGCCGGGCGCGCCGTTCCAGTTTGACCTTCATCCCGCGCTTGCGCAACTCGGCAAAAAACAATCCGACCGGCACCACAACCTCGGGCGCCCGCACGCCGCGTTGGGTGATTGTGCCCGTAACGATCATCTGGGCGACAATCGACGGCGGACACCCCGTGTCGACGTCGCCGGCGCCCACGCCCCAGCGGCGGTTGGCTTTCGCGTGGCAATCCACCACGATCGTCGTGGGAACCCCGTTGCGTTTGCGGGATCGACCAGTGGCAGTCACCCGCGCAATCTCGTAATCGTTCGGTTTACGGTGCGGGGCCGGCAACCGGGCAAGCTCCCGGACCGTCCAGCCCGCCTTCAGCCGCTTGACCACCTCGCGCACGAACGGGCGGTCGAAGCCCACCTTAAAATCGCAGAACTTCACACCCTTGCCGCGAAACGTCAGCGGAATCGTCGCCACCTCGCTGTGCCGGGTCCGCACCAGCCATTGTTTGCCCACGGGACGCGGGAAATTCACCTGTTCCCACGCCGTGCGCGGTGCGACCGGGCGGAACCGGCCCCGCTCGAAGACCCACGGCGGCAACGTGAATTCCTCGATGATCGTCTGCGCCGAGTACGGGAAATAAAAGGTTTTGATCGGCGGATTGAGGTCCTTGGTACCGACGCGAATCCTTACCGAGTCGACGCGTTCCAGCATGTCGGCAGCGGCGCGCGTCAGCACGTTGGTAATGCCCGGCGCGCAGCCCATGCCGAGGATGGCCGTCAACCCGGCGCGCGTGAACTGGCCGTTCAACTTGAGTTGCCGACGCGTCCAGTAGAACAGTCCGCCGAGATCGAGGTAATGGACGTGGGCCCGCAGCGCGGCCCGCATCACTCGCAGGTTGAAATCGTGCTGGGTGCAGTTGATGACGACGCTGTGCCCGCGGAACAGTTTGGCGAGTTGGGCCGGCTGGCTGGCATCGGCGAATGCCCCGCGGACGCGTCGGCTGCGGAACGACTGCGCGTATTTCCGTGCGCCCGGCGCGTTGTAGTCGGCGATGGTGATGCGGTTATGCGGGTCCGACTCGAACAGGTCGCGCACCACCACGCGACCGATCGTGCCGACTCCGCCGAGGACCACGAACTTGCGATTGTTTCCAGTTGTCATGTTAAACCTGCCAATCAGCCACGGATGGCCACGGTTTGTTGGTCACGCTGTACACGTCATGGTCTTTCACGCCTCGTGCCTCTTTGTGAGACCCTTCGCTCCGCCCCGAGAGCCTTCGGGGCAGGCTCAGGGTGACAGCTTACGGCGACGAGTTTATTGGATCATGTTGGCTTCATCCGTGGCTGAAAAGCTGTTTTTCGATGACGCCCAAGCCTTCGTCCAGCTCTTCGTCCGTGATGACCAGCGGGACGAGGTACCGCAGGCAATTGCTGTGGGTGCCGGCGTAGATGAGGATCACGCCGTTCTCGACGCACCGTTTCACCAGGCCGACGTTGAACTCTTTGGCGGGCTCTTTGGTCTGGCGGTCCGTCACGAACTCGATTGCCACCATCGCGCCCAGGCCGCGTACGTCACCGATCAACGGAAGTTTCTTCTGCCATTCGAGCGCCTTGCCCCGCAGTTTCTCGCCGATCTTTTCCGCCCGCACCGGCAGATTCAGCCGCTCGATCTCTCCGATGGTCGCCAGCGCCGCCGCGCACGCCACGGGATTGCCGCCGTACGTGCCGCCAAGGCCGCCGACGTGGACGCTGTCCATCACTTCGGCCCGGCCCGTGACCGCGGCGATCGGCATACCTCCCGCGAGCGATTTCGCCGTCGTGACGAGGTCGGGCTCGAAGCCGTAGTGTTCCGTCGCGAACCACTTGCCGGTCCGGGCGAACCCTGTCTGGATCTCGTCGGCCACGAACAGGATGCCGTTGTCGCGGCACAATTTCGCCAGGGCCAGAACGTATTTCTTCGGGGCCACGACGAACCCGCCCTCGCCGAGCACGAGTTCCATGACGACGCAGGCGACCTGTTTGGGGTCGACGTGCGTCTGGAAAAACTCGTGCATCTGCGCGATCAGGCCATCCTCGTCAAGTTCGCTCCGGTACGCGTACGGATACGGCAGCCGATACACCTCCGGCGCGAACGGGCCGAACCCGAACTTGTAGGGCATGACCTTGCTCGTGAGCGACATCGCCAGCAGCGTTCTTCCCGCGAACCCGTGTTCGAAGCCGACGACCGCGGGCCGCTTGGTAAAGTAACGCGCGATTTTGACGGCGTTCTCGACGGCTTCCGCGCCGCTGTTGACCAGCAACGTTTTCTTCGCGAACCGGCCCGGGGTGATGGCGTTGAGTTTTTCCGCCAGCGCAACGTACGGTTCGTACTGCGCGATGTGGAAACAGGTGTGCAGGTATTTCTTCGCCTGCGTCACCACGGCCTCGACGACTTTCGGGTTGCAGTGACCCGCATTCAACGAGCCGAGTCCGCCGGAAAAATCCAGGAACACGTTGCCGTCGACGTCCGTGACGGTGGCGCCGTCGCCGCGCTCGACGAAGATCGGCGCGATATTGAATGGCCCCTGCGGCACAGCGGCTTTGCGGCGGGCCAGGAGCGCTTGGGATTTGGGTCCGGGGATGGAAGTCTTGAGTGAAATGGTTTGCATGGCCAAGGGCAGATTCTAGCCACGAATGAACACGAATAAACGCAAATTCTTCGCGGGCCCGCGGCCGGGCGTGGCGAGACGCCGATGGGCAATAGGCAGCAATCTGTGTTGATCAGTGGCTCAGAAGACCTGTTCTGGGCAACCATCGGGCGCGGTCCGTGCTACCTTTTGCGCGGGACGATGAACGGTGTGAGAAAAACCCTGGTAATCGCCGGCCTGTTGGCCACGATGGGCTGCGCATCGTATCGGCCCTCCGGGCCGCCGCGGGCGGCGCTGCCGTTGCCCGATGAGATTCGGCAATATTACGAATATCCGCCGGGCGAGCCGCGCGTGGCGATGCGCACCACCGAACGGTACCCGTCGTACACGGTGACCCAGGTGGCGCTGGCCGAGCCGGGCGAATCGGAGCGGATCCGTCTGACCTGGTACGCGCCGGTCGCGACCGGACCGCGTCCACTCATCCTGATCTCGCCCATCCGCGGCAGTGACACCCTCATCGTGGACGGCTGCGCGCAGATGTTCGCCAACCAGGGCTGGCATGCAGTCATCATCAAGCGGTTCCGCCGCCGATTCGATCCCGACGGGCCGGTCTCGCAGGTGGAGGATTTCCTGCGCACCGCCGTGATCCGTCACCGGCAGGCGTTGGACTGGCTTCTGACGCAGCCGACCGTGGACGCGAACCGCATTGGCACGTTTGGCATCAGCTACGGCGCAATCATCAACGCCGCGCTGGCGGCGGTCGAGCCGCGGGCGAAAGCCCACGTCATCGATCTGGCCGGCGGCCCGTTGCCGGGTGTGATGAGAAAGTCGGACGAACAGAGTCTTCGCCGCGACTGGGACCGCAGTCGCGACAGCCACGACCTGACCAACAAACAATTCTACGAGGCCCTGCAGGCGGCGGTCCGGACCGACCCCGTGAAGCTGGCGCCGTACGTGGATCGCGATCGGGTGCTGATGTTGATCGCGCGATTCGACCGTTCGGTCCCCACGCGATATCAACTCAAGCTCTGGCGGGCGTTGGGCAAACCACGGGCGGACTTCGTGCCGCTGGGTCATTACACGTCGATTCTCGCGTTGCCCGCGCACCGGGAGAGTCTCATGAAGTTCTTCAAAGACCACTTCGCGGAACCGTCCAAGGCAGACCTGGCCGCGATTTCTCTCGCTGAGACACCGTAGGGACCGATTCTGTAGCTGCGGCGTGCCTGTCCTGAGCGGTGTCGAAGGGAGCCGCGGACAGGGCCGAAGCTTTCACCCGCCTGAGGCGGGCAAGCGCTTCGGCTAGAGTGATGTTCATCCCTGGACCAAGAGAATCAGACCCCGCCTTGGTTGACGCCGGCCCCGGCTCGTGCAACGTTTCTTCAAGTTCGGTCGCAACGCAATCGTCGAACAAGGCGGTCGCACATGAGGATTCGAAACGAATTGCTGACGATCTGGATGCTTCTCACGGTCATGGCGGTGACCTGTCGGGCCGCTGATGAGGCGTCGTGGTACGGGAACGAGCACCGCGGCCAGTTGATGGCCAACGGTCAACGGTTTGATCCCGACAAACTCACCGCGGCCTCGTGGTTTTACGATCTCGGCACCAAGGTGGTGGTCACCTACGACGACCGCAGCGTGGTGGTGGAAATCACCGACCGCGGCCCGGCGAAACGGTTGGTCCGGGAAGGCCGGACGATCGACCTGAGTCGCGCTGCGTTTGCCAGGCTCGCCGATCCGGAAGTCGGCCTTATCGACGTGACCATCAAGAAAGAAGATGCCGTTGGGCCTTGAGCCTTGGGTATCGAGCCCCCGCCGATCCAGTCTGTCAGCCTGAGCGAAGCGAAGGGTCTCTCTTTGGCCACTGATTAGCACTGATTGACACGGAAACTCACGTTGCGTCACGACGCAACGTGAACTGCCTCCGTGTCACGAGTAGCTACCGACTTGTCAGCTGCAGGCAGATGGAAATGGCGGTTTTGGGTTACGGCGTGGCGCAGCCCAAGGATCATCCGTGAACATCCGGGTGAGCCGAGCGTGGCGAGACGCCGATGGGTGATGGGCGGCAATCCGTGGCTGGAACAGGCCAGATGCCTGTTCTACTTTCCCATCTTCTCGTGCGCGGCCATGAACCGTTTCACGCGCTTCGGATCGACCGGCTTGTTCCAGCGTCCGTCCACCTTGAAATACGATCCCACGATAAACCCGTCGGCCGCGTCGTAGAACGTCGACAGATTCTCCGCGGTGATGCCCGAACCGAGATACACGGGCAATCGACACTTCCGTTTGGCGTCGGTGACGTCGGCCAATTGCGGCGCGTCGCCCGTGACCGATCCCGTCACAATCACCGCGTCGCCTCGCATGAACTCCACCGCCTCGGCCGTCGCGGCGATATCGACATCGGCCGTGATGGCGTGCGAACTGTGTTTCTTTTTCACGTCGGCCCAGACCTGGACGCGGTCGGCGCCGATTTGTTTCCGATACCGCAAAAGTTTGGCGGCGGAAGATTGGATGAATCCTTCGTCGGCGACGTGGGCAAAGGCGAATCCTTCGGCCCGGATGAAATCGAGTCCAGCGGTGTGAGCGACAGCCATGGCTTCGAGGTTGGCGCCGGCCAGCACCTGCACGCCGCCGGGCAAGCCGGTGGCGTCTTTGACGGCCCGGGCGATGATGGCCATGGCGGCGACGATCTCGGGGCCGACTTTTTCCCTGAGGTACGGCGTGTCGTGCATGTTTTCGAGCATCAGACCGTGGACGCCTGCGGCGCGGTACAGTTTGGCTTCGCGCAACGCGCTGGCTTCGATGTTGCGGAGATTGGTGCGGGCGGCTGGCGTGCCGGGCAACGCGCCGACGTGGATCATGGCGATGACGGGTTTCTTGGAGGCGAACCGCATGACGGATGATTATAGAAGCTTTTTCCCGCGAATGCACGCGAATCAACACGGAACCGTAGGGACGGCTGGCTCAGCCGCCCGCTCGTCTCACCACGAAGGGTAGGGCCGCGCTGCGCCGCGGCCTGGACGCGGAGCACCGCTCGTGGTGAATCGCCCTCGCGATGAACCGCGTCCCTACCGACAACCACTAGGCGGTGTCCAGTACCTTCGGCTTCCTGAATTCTGTATCCTGACTTCCTTCCGTCTCTCCGCTATACTGCGCCGTTCATGAATCTCGCGAGACGAATCATCCCCGGCCGGCACCGAGTCGTCGTGGGATTCGTCGGCCTCATTCTCGTGGGCGCGGGCTGGCGGTGCGACGCGTCGGCGCCTGCGGATGGGGACGGCTGTGTGCTCGCGCTGACGGTGGAGAACGATTCGTTCGCCAATCCTTTTGGCGAGCATCAAGACCGCCATTACACGGCGGGACTGAAGATGGTTCTCTTCGGCGGCGACGATTTCGCCAGCAACCTGACCGGCCGTCTCAACAAGCTGGCCGATTGGGGAATCAACCCCGAAGCCGGCAACCTCGGCTGGATCATTGTCGGGCAAAACATTTACACGCCGGAAAAGATCCTGGATCCCGCGCCGATCAAGACGGATCGACCCTACGCCGGCTGGCTGTACACGGGCGCCGTCTACCAACGCCGGGGCGCACTCGGCACCAACGTCGCCGTGATGGAGAATTTCGAAATCAATCTCGGCGTGGTCGGTCCCGACGCGATTGGCGAGGAGGCGCAGAAGACCATTCATCGCTGGTGGTTTCCCGACGACATCCCCAAGGGCTGGGACCATCAACTCAAGAACGAACCCGGTCTGGTGCTCAAGTACGCCCGGTTGTGGCGCTATTCACCGACGGCGGAAACGGCCCGGTATGCCGATGTGATTCCGTATGTCGGTGGCGACCTTGGCAACGTGTTCACGTTCGCGACGGCGGGGACCACCGTGCGTCTCGGCTGTAATCTCCCGCGCGACTTCGGCGTGCCGATCATCGACTCGCCGGCCTCGATCAACAGTGGTCTAACTCGCCAGGCGCCGTGGTGGTACGCCTACGGGTTCGGTGGCGTCGCCGGCCGGGCCGTGGGCCACGACATCACGCTCGACGGCAACTCATTTCGGGGCGGCCCGAGCGTAGACAAAAACATCTGGGTCGGCGACCTGAGTTGGGGATTCGCGGTCCAGATGTTCCGCCATCTTGAGGTCGCCTACACCCGGATCATCCGCACGGAAGAATTCCGCGGTCAGGACGGCAACGACAAGATCGGCTCGTTCACCATCAAAGGGACGTTCTGTTTTTAGCGGCAGCCCGCGAATCTGCTCTTGGTAGGGCCGCGCTGCTGCGCGGCCACGTTCCGTCCGCTCGTCTCACCACGAAGGACACGAAGTTTACCCGCCTTGGGCGTGGCTTGTCCGCCGCAGGCGGGGGCACGAAGATTTTGTTTAACCGCGGATGTACGCGAATCAACGCGGATGCTCAGATGATCTTCACGTTGCCTCGTGACGCAACGTAAATCTCTCCGTGGTAGGGCCGCGTTGCTGCGCGGCCACAATTTGCGAGCCCTGTCCGCGGCGTTCAAAGCCTGCCCCGACGTTTTAGTCGGGGTTCAGAGTTCAGCGCCTGCCCTGAGCTTGTCGAAGGGTTCCCTGGTCGGGGTTCAGGAGTTTGCCGCCTCTCGCCGTATTTTTTTCACGACTGGCTGAGAGCTGAAAGCTGACCGCTGAGAGCGCTGTCCGGATTCAACGTTCAGGCGTTTCCCAGCGCCCTCCTGATCTTCTCCACGACTGGCTGAGAGCTGAAAGCTGATGGCTGCCCCTTCCCAAATCATGCTTCCAAATCCGCACGCCACGCCAACAACGGCTCGCTCTTTGGACCGGGGACGGGGTCTGGAGAGAGAGGCTGTGCCTGAAACACCTCGGCGGTCCTGATCTACTTGAGGAACGCGACGAACTCGTCGCGAGACATCTCGATATCTTTCAGAATTCTGTTCATGAGGCCCGGGCCGATTGTCTCGCCGGCATGCACTGGCACCACGGTGCAGCGGCCATCGGAATGTTGGAGGAAATGGTGGCTGCCCTTGATCCTGACAATCCCAAATCCGGCCTTGCGCAATGCTGCGATGACCTCACGACCGCGAAGTCGGGGCAGCTTGCTCATGCTCACACGGTGATTCGCTGGACGCCGACAAACACACCGCGCGGGCCGCGCTCGGCTTCCACCTCAAGGCACAACTCGATCGCCTCGCGGATCCGTTTCATCAACGCGTCGAGCGACTTGGCCTGCGTGTGGCATCCGCGCAGTTCGGGGACCGAGGCGACATAGTAACCCCCTTCATCCCGCTCGATCACCACCGTAAATTCGCGCTTCATAACGTCCTCACTATGCCAGTTCTCCTCGCCGAACGCAACGCTTCCCGCGCTGCCATGAGAGCGTGAGATCTTGGGACGGCGTTCTTACCGCGAATCGGCGAGAATGGCTGATCGCTGACTGCCGAGAGCGCTGTCCGGATTCAACGTTCAGGCGTCTCCCTTCGCCATCGCCCTCCTGATCTTCTCCACGACTGGCTGAGAGCTGAAAGCTGAAAGCTGATGGCTGCCCCTTCCCAATTCGTGTTCCCATATCCGCACGACCTTCCAGCCTTGCTTGCGGAGTTTGCGATTCACAAACCGGTCGCGGGCGATGTTTGCGGCGAGCTTCTCCCGCCAGAACTGTTTGCCGGTCCTGAGCGTAGTCGAAGGGCCCGTTCTCAGTTCTCGGTTCCCGGTTCGTACTTGGTAGCTGTTTGTGCTCCGTTCTCGAACAAGTGGTGGCTGACTGCTGATAGCCGACGGCTGATAGCTGGTTGCGCCTCGCTCCCGAACTACTGCTGGCTGACCGCTGAGAGCCGACGGCTGACTCCTCGCCCTGACGCCTCGGAACGGGTAGCTGACTCCTGACTTCTGCCCTTCCCCCATCGAACTTTTCTTCAACCACTTCTTCGGGCTCGAATGCTTCGGACACCCGTGCCAGAAACAGCCGTCGACGAAGACCGCCACGCGCTGTTTGGGAAACACGAAATCAATCCCGACGTTGGTAGGGCGTGCTGTCCCAGCGCGCCGCTTCGTGCCTTCGATTCTTAGCCCCTGCTGTCGTCTCCAACCGGTAATTCGATTTGCGCGCAGCAACTTAGCGAGCGCAAGCTCCGTGTCCTTGTTGCCGCGCCCGCGAATCCGCGACATCACTTCGGAACGCTTGCGCTTGGTAAAAACGTCCGGCATGGCTCAGAGAGCAACCAATTCAACCGATCCGTAGAGCGCAGTGATATTCCGCGACGCAATGCGGAACTGGCTACGGCGCTTTACCTTCGGCGTACTCGATACATGTTCCACCTTGATGCCGGGATCGTAGTAAACCACACCACTCGCCATCGCGCGAAGAAACCGTAGAAAATCTGTCTGCACTGCAAGTCGCACTCGATCTCCGTAGGCATATTGACGCCGTAGCTCAATGCGGCTGCGCGACGGTACATATGCCGCTTTGGCGTGCTTGCGGGTCCAGTGGGTCAGCAATCCGGCAAAACCCCACGCTGCCGCCACTTCGCCGTCATCGGTCAGCAATGCAACAGCGCCGTTCTGGTCAGTGATCTTGCTATTGACAGCATCAAACCCCGACAGCCGCAACGTCAAATGCGTCTCAGCATGACGGCAGCCGAACCGATAGATTCCACCGAAATTCATCCGATCCTTCCGTCCGCGCTTGTCCCTGTAACCAAAGCGCCGCACGAAGACTTCTGGCCCGCGGTCCTTGTATACGCCGCCGGTAGGTTCTGGAGTCATCAACGTGATTACGCCGGCCTCGACTCTCTCGAAGCTCGTAACCGCGTGCTGCTTGACCTCCCAACCGAGGAAGTCAGGCTCGGCTCTGCTGTTCTTGGGAATCCGAAGCTCTGCCTCCAGAGTAAAGCCTCCGCACTGCGGTGCGTTGCAGGGAAGAAGTGTCCCGTCCTCCGAAAGCTGCTTGGAATCAATCCAGCCGAGGCGGTGAATTCGCAGCAACTCTGCCAGCAGCCGGGATCTAGAATCGGCTTCGCCCGCAACTCCCGGAAGTTCCAGTTCGATGAAAACACCGGAGGTCGGTTGCCGATTCAACGAGCGAAACTCTGCGGCTACTTCGGAATCTGCAGGGACGACGAACGCCACGATCCGACGATCTAAGGTCACACCCAGAAACAACACTCGGCCTAATATTCGACCGACCATAAGAGTGGAAGGCGGCGAGGCGCATCCCTGGAGAAAACCGGACAGCCTCACCTCGGGGTACTGCGGATAAAGAATGAGCTGCGCTCTAGGTGCATCGACAACGCGGCCGTCTGGCAGAAGCCAGCCAAATCGTAGCCGCGCCTTGAAGATGGGATTCTTCGGACTGCTGTCAGGGAGTATGCCTTCATTCGGGAAGAGATTGAGAGCTTGAAAGTCGGGCCCGAAGTAGACTTGGTTTTTCGAGTTGTCGTTCTCAGCGAGCGGCTTCGCATAGAGCTTGGTACAGCCAGCAGTGACGAACAAAGCTTTGAGTTGACTGAGGTTCAAGCGACCTTCTGCATCTTGCGTCGTCGAGTCGGATACTTAATTCGCCGCAGTTCCCCTTGGAGATTGCTTTGCTGCTTTCGTTCGGCTGAGGCTAGCTTCAGAATAGGTTTTTCACCGGCAGGTCTGCTTATCGATTCGACAACGGATTTCGCGATAGCTTGTACGACAGGAACAACAACGGAATTTCCGAATTGCCTGTAGCCTTGGGTGTCGGAAACGGGAATCTTAAAGCTGTCGGGGTATCCCATGAGGCGGGCGCACTCGCGCGGAGTCAGACGCCGCGGGTTGCGACCCCGACTTTGAGTAACGAGAATTTCGGCGCCATCCTTGTAGTAGCGCGCGCTCAACGTCCGCGCTATGGCGTTGTGGGCGGTCAACCCGTAACCGAAGCCGTTACCAGCGGCGCGATGCTTTGCTGCATAGTCCTGCAGGTATTGCCAAAGGTGATCTGTAAGTGTGTATTTTGGCGTGACATCTTCCTCAAGAATTGTGGAGAGCTTCGGCCCTTCGGCTGGGAAAGATGGAAACTCAAAGTAGCGCCACGGTTTGAAGCCTATTAGGAAGATCCTCTCCCGGTGCTGCGGCACAACCGACTTGGCATCGATGACTTTCTTGTAGACGGTGTAACCGAGCGCCTTGGTGAGCGTGTCGTGAATAACCTGAAACGTGTGACCTTTGTCGTGGTGCAAGAGGTTCTTTACGTTTTCAAGCACGAACGCCGATGGTTTGTGGTAGTCGAGAATCTCGGCAATTGAGAAAAAGAGGTTTCCTTGCTTCTTGTCTTCGAAACCGTGGGCCTCGCCCAGCGCCTTCTTCTTTGAAACGCCGGCAATGCTGAACGGCTGACAGGGGAATCCTGCACAAAGAATGTCGTGCTTCGGAATATCCGCAACAGCGATGGAATGAATGTCGCCGTGCGGCTTTTCACCGAAATTCGCTTCGTAAGTCACCTGTGCGTGTTTGTCCCAATCGCAAGACCAGGCGCACTCGCAGCCGGCCCTCTCGAAAGCGATTCGGAATCCGCCGATGCCGCAAAAGAGGTCAATGAAGCGGAATTTCCGACCGGATGACGGTCCGTCGCTGCGATAGATTCCGGGCTCCTCGCGGACAGCACGTTTCCTCAATTTGGAGCGTCGCTTCATCCGCGCATCCCGTTTGTGAGTTGGGAAAGTGGGACTCCCAGCGCCTTGGCCATTTTTGCGATGCTGAGGATGCTGGGATTGCGGACGCCCCGCTCGATGCCGCTGATGTAGGTCTGGTCGAGGTCGGCCTTTTCAGCAAGCGCCTCTTGGGTCAGTCCTCGCGCCTCACGTTGCTTGCGGACGTTGAGGCCGAACGCCGTGAGAACAGGATGTCTCTTCGCCATGACTCATAGTCTAAGCAGCGCCCGCAAAATGCCCACAGACGATGAGTCATATTGTGAGGATGGACGGCCGCGCTTGTTTTGGCGGCCACTGCTCGCTAGTATGGAAGTCGAAGCATGAAAATCCTGCTGCCGATTCTTGTCGTGCTGGTCGTACTCGCAGCAGTGGGCCTTGCGCCACTCAAGAGCGCACTGGGCAGGAAGACATCCGCGCCCGACAAGCTGCCCTACCGGAAGAAGGACTACTTGCTCACGGCGACTGAACGCTCGTTTTACGATGTCTTGCGCGGTATCGCCGGCGACCAACTGGAGGTTTTTGCGAAGGTACGGCTGCTCGACCTGCTCTATTTGCCAAAGGGGACAGAAAATCGCCAAAGTCACAACAACCGCGTGATGTCCAAGCACGTCGATTTCCTGCTGTGCGACCGGGAAAAGCTGTCGCCGCTGCTGGTGATCGAGTTGGATGATTCGTCGCATGAGCGTGATGACCGGGCACAACGCGACGCATTTGTGGATGAAGCTCTCGGCGCGGCGGGCCTGCCGATTCTCCATGTCACGGCGAAGCGGTCATACGCGCCTAACGAATTGGCAGATCTAATTCAAGAGAAGCTGCAGTAGCCGCGACGAGAGACATCTCCGGCAAGTCCTTTGCGGACCGACATGAGGAAAACGGAGTAGCCCCTGCCAAAGTCGTAGTTCATGCCCTTCTGCACCGTGGCCTTCTCGGCGTGGACTACTTCATGATAGCTGATGATGTCGTCGGGCCTTCGCTGCGGCAAGGCTTGCCCGCCTGAGGCGGGTAAAGCTTCGGCCACGCAGGCGCGCTTCATCGATGGTCGCTCTTGCCGCGAGACATAGTAGTGCCATGTATCATCGTTTGCCTCGCCGTGGCTTCGCAAGCCGCGTTTCAAATCGCTTCCATTTCGCTTCTTCGAGCCGCAGGTCTTCGGCCCGGTCCTCGAGCAGTTCCTGAGTGGCGGATTTCTCTCCGGGCTGGCGTTTGAAGATCCCGCGGAACGAGCGGATGGCGTCGAGGGTGGCAGGAGGTTTTCGCATGGCGCGGCCAAGATAACACCGCCAAGCGCGCCGGCAATACTTTCGTCTGGTGCGGGAAAGCAAGGAATCGCGACGAGGACGAGGCGTTAGCCACAGATCCACACGGATGAAACACGGATGGTGTGTGGCCGCGCGGCAGCACGGCCCTACCGGGAGTGGAATTCGCGCGATTCGCGCTATCCGCGGTAAGAGATCCACGGCAGTTCCTCGGCCTAGATGGCGTGGCCGCGCTGGAGCGCGGCCCTAGCTCGGAAAGCTAATTGCGGCCGGCGACAGCGTAGCGGATGGCGCGCTCTTTCACATGAAACCCGATCTGTTTGCGCGGCGGTTTGGGCGAATCGAGAAGCTGCCTGATCGCTTCGAAGAGGTTCCGGATCGCTGCGTCGTGGCCCTCGAGTTTGTGCTCCAGTTCGGCCAGCTTCTGGGCGAGCTCCCGGTTCGATGCCAGCATCTCGCGCAGACGAACAAAGGCGCGGACCACGCGAACGCTCATCTCGATCGCACGCGGGCTGTTCAGGACCATTGAGGCCATAACCGCGCCGTGTTCGGTGAACACATAGGGGCGATGTCTTCTGCCGCCGCGACCATTCTTTGACCTCGCAAAATGCGAGGTCAAAAAATCTGCCTCTTCAGTGTTAGCTGGAACACAAAATCTGGCGGGAAGCGGTGTTGGTTGCGCTTTACCTGCTCGTTCAGCCGCCATGTTGTGACGCCGTATAGCGCAGCCAGATCTGCTGCCAGCATGACCTTCTGGCCGCGGATCAAATAAATGAGCCGCTCGATCCGTTCGACGGCAATGACTGCTTTGTCGTCGGCCATCCGGTTCCACATTCTAGCAGGACAGAGATTCCTGCCGAGTCGACTGAGGAGGGGACACCGCCGGCGCGCAAAGGTCGTTGGTAGAAGGGACGCGGTGCGCCGCGTCCAGGCCGCGCAGCCGCGTGAGGCCACGTTGCCGCGGCCTACGCGGCTCACGTGGCAGCGCGGCCCTACCGGGAGCGGGATCCGCGTGGATTCGCGTGATTCGCGGGGGAAACAGCCCTCGATTTGCCTTGCGCGAGGGGTTGGCCGATTCCATCATGGGAACGCTATGTCTTATCGTGCTTGGTTTCAGTGCATCAACGAACAGTGCCGGGCCACCTACCAGCTCAACGAGATCGTTTATCGGTGCCGGAACTGCGGTTCGTTGCTCGAAGTCACCCATGACCTGCACGCGCTGGCGCGTCGCGACGCCAAGGCCTGGATGAAATTGTTCGAGGACCGCTACAAGTCCAACGAGTGGCCCTACGGGTCCGGCGTCTGGGGCAAGAAAGAATGGATCCTGCCGCAGATCGCCGATGAGAACATCGTGTCGATGTACGAGGGCGGGACGAACCTGTTCTGGGCGGAACGGTTCGGCAAGACGATCGGCGTGGACGATCTGTGGGTAAAACTCTGCGGCAACACGCACAGCGGTTCGTTCAAAGACCTCGGCATGACGGTCCTGGTGTCGCAGGTCAAACAGATGATCAGCGAAGGCGCGCCCATTCAGGCGGTCGCCTGCGCGTCCACGGGCGACACGTCGGCAGCGCTGGCCGTGTATTGCGCCGGGGCCGGCATCCCCGCGATCGTGCTGTTGCCCAAGGGCAAGATCTCCATCGCGCAACTCGTTCAGCCAATCGCCAACGGCGCGTTGGTGCTGTCGTTGGACACGGATTTCGACGGCTGCATGAAAGTGGTACAGGAAATCACGAAGGACGAGACGATTTATCTGGCGAACTCGATGAACTCGTTGCGCATCGAGGGCCAAAAAACGGTGGGCATCGAGATCGTCCAGCAGTTTGATTGGGAATGCCCGGATGTGATCGTCATCCCGGGCGGCAATCTGGGCAACGTGTCGGCGCTGGGCAACGGGTTATTGATGATGCGCGACCTCGGGTTGATCGCCACGCTGCCGCGCATCGTCGTCGCGCAGGCCGAACGGGCGAACCCGTTGTACCGGTCCTACTTGAAGGACTTCAAGAGTTTCGAGGCAATGGACGCGCAGAAGACCCTGGCCAGCGCGATTCAGATCGGGCACCCGGTCAGTTACGAGAAAGCGGTACGCACCCTCCGGCAATTCAACGGGATTGTGGAACAGGCCACCGAACAGGAACTGGCCGACGCCGCGGCGTTGGGCGACCGCACCGGCCTGTTCACCTGTCCGCATACCGGCGTGGCCCTGGCCGCGTTGATCAAGCTGCTCAAGGCCGGTAAGATCGACAAGTCGGAACGCGTGGTTGTGATCTCGACCGCGCACGGATTGAAGTTTGCCGATTTCAAAGTCCGCTACCATGAGGGCACGCTGGAGTTTCCGACGCAATACGCGAACCGGCCGGTCGAACTACCACCGAGCGTGGAAGCCGTCAAACAAGCGCTCGCCGAATCGGTGCGGAAGAGGAACAAGACCGGTGCCTAAGAAAACTTACAAGCCCAAACAGTACAAGCCGGCCACGCTCGCCGTCCACGGACCGAGCCGTCAGCCGAAGGCGCATTTCGCCGTCTCCACGCCCATCGTTCAGACCTCGAATTACTACTTCGATTCCACCGCCGAGGTGTTGGAGTTCATGCAAGCCAAGAGCAGTGGCCGCGTGCTGCGCGAGCACGAGTACGGCCGCTACGGCAACCCGACCCAACAGGAATGCGAGCGCAAACTCGCCGCCATCGAAGGGGCGGAGCGGGCGTTGCTGTTCTCGACCGGCATGAGCGCCGTGGTCATGACGTTGCTGGCGTACATGCGCCGCAACGGCCACATCATCTTCACGAAAGATTGCTACCGGCAGACCCGCGATTTCGCCACGAACATCCTCGCCGAGTTCGGCATGCAGGTCACGATGGTCGACCCGACGGCCGCAGAAATTGCCAAGGCGATCCGGCCCAACACCAACATCATCTTCACCGAATCGCCGACGAACCCGTACCTGCGCGTGCTCGACATCCCGGCTGTCGTCAAGGTCGCCCGGCAACACAAGATCAAGACCATGATCGACGCCACGCTCGCCACGCCTTACAACATCCAGCCGCTCGCGCTGGGCGTGGACATGGTCATCCATTCGGCCACCAAATACCTGGGTGGCCACAACGATCTCTTGGCGGGCGTGACCCTCGGCGGATACGACATGCTCGACGACCTGTACCGGATGCAGCGCATGATCGGCGCCACCCCGGGACCGTTCACGTGTTTCCTGCTCGAACGGGGATTGAAAAGTTTCGCGCTCCGCATGGAACATCACAACCGCGCCGGCCTCGCCGTGGCCCGCATGCTGGAGGCGCACCCCAAAATCGAAAAGGTCTGGTACCCCGGGTTGAAGTCCCACCCCGACTACAAGATCGCCAGCGAACAGATGCGCGGCTTCGGCAGCGTCATTACCTTCCTCGTCAGAGGCGGCGCCAAAGAGACGAGGAAATTCATCGACGCGCTGGAGTTGTTCCTCATCACGCCGAGCCTCGGTGGCAGCGAAAGCCTCGTCACCCAGATGGCTACGATGTCGTTCTTCGATTACCCGGAGGACTATCGCCGGTCCATCGGCATGGTGGACAACCTCGTCCGCATCGCCCTTGGGTTGGAGGATGTCGACGATCTCCTCGCCGACCTTCAGCAGGCATTGGGAAAAATCTGAAAACAGAACTTGTGGCCACGCCGCTCTGTCGGCGTGGGCCTGGAGCTCTCGACGGACGACCAAAGCGCGGCGACAGAGCGCCGCAGCCACAACAGCTTCCTGCCCGGACTAATACCACCCGATGCCGGCTTCGTTCAGGTTGATGTGGACCTGTTTGGTTTCGAGGAACTCCTCAATGCCGGTCAGGCTCATCTCCCGTCCCTGTCCGCTGGCTTTGTAACCGCCCCACGGGCTTTCCACGTAACAGGGTTGCATGGTGTTGACCCACACAATCCCGGCCCGGAGGGCTTTGACGACGCGCAGGCACTTGAAGATGTCGCGCGACCACAACGCGGCCGACAACCCGTACGGCGTGTCGTTGGCAATCTTGATCGCGTCGGCTTCGTCCTTGAACGGGATGCAGGCCACGACCGGGCCGAAAATCTCTTCCCGGGCAATCCGCGTGGTGTTGTCGGTCTCGAAGATCGTCGGCTCGACGAAGTACCCTTTGCCTTTGGGCTGGCCGCCGCCCATGACCAGTTTCGCTTCTTTGCGGCCGAGGTTGATGTAGCTGAGAACTTTTTGCTGGTGTTCCTCGGTGACCAGCGGCCCCATCTTGGTCTCGCGCTTGAGCGGGTCGCCCAGCTTGATCCGTTTGGTCTTCTCTTTCATCCGGTCCATGAACTTCTTCCAGATGTCTTTTTGGACCAGCACCCGCGAGCCGGCGGTGCACACTTCGCCCTGGTTGATGAACACGCCGAAGAGCGCGCCGTCGGTCGCCGCCTCGAGGTCGGCGTCGGCAAAGAAGATGTTGGGCGATTTGCCGCCGAGTTCGAACGTGATCTTCTTGATGTGGGAACTGCCGATCGCCCGCAGAATGGCCTTGCCGGTGTCGGTGCCGCCCGTCAACGAGATCTTGTCCACGTCGGGGGACTCGGACAGCGCGCGGCCGATGATCGAGCCGTCGCCGGTGACGACGTTGAGCACGCCCGGCGGGAGCTCGGGAATTTCCTTCTGGATGAGCTTGCAGAGTTCGAGCATGGTCAACGGCGTGGGCCGGGCGGGTTTGACGATCACGGTGCAGCCGGCGGCGATGGCGGGCCCGAGCTTCCACGCGGTCAACAGCAGCGGATAGTTCCACGGAATGATCAGGCCGCAGACGCCCATGGCTTCTTTCAGGGTGAAATTGAGCGCGTTGTCGGGCACGTTGATCGTTTCGCCGTGGAATTTCGTGGCCAAACCGCCGTTGTACTCGAAGCAGGTGGCGGTATCGGCCATGTCGATCTCGCTCTCGACGATCGGTTTGCCGCAGCTCATCGTTTCCAGCTCGGCCAACTCGGCCAGGTGTTTGCGCACCACCTCGGCCATCTTGAACAGGATCCGGCCGCGCACCTGGGCCTTCGCGGAATCCCGCCAGTCCGTGTTGTCGAACGTCGCGCGCGCGACGGCAATGGCGCGTTCGACGTCTTCCTTGCTGGCCTCGGGCACGACGGCAATCGGTTGGCCGGTGGCGGGGTTGATGATTTCGCGGGTGTGGGCGCTGCCGACCCACTCGTTGTTGACGTAATTCTTGTACGTTCTCATGCAGATTCCTTTCTCCACGGATTACGCGGATGGCCACGGATTGGAATCAGTGGAATCGGTGTAATCGGTGGATCATGAAGTCATTTTATTGTACTTCGAGTACGGGTACCAGTACGGCTTGATCTCTTGCTTGTAATCGAGGTGGACGTGCTTGGTCTCGCGGAATTCGTCGAGGCCTTCCTCGCCGAGTTCGCGCGAGTGGCCGGTCTGGCGCATCCCGCCGAACGGCCCCGCGTCGTTGTCGGTAAGCGGGTCGTTGATCCAGAACGTGCCGGCCGTGATATGGTCCATGGCTTTCATCGCCCATTCCATGTTGTTGGTGTAAATGTTCGCGCCGAGTCCGTAGTTGCTGTCGTTGGCCAGTTGAATGGCGTGGTCGATGTCTTTGACGCGGATGATCGGCAGGATCGGGCCGAACGTCTCGGTGGCGACGATCCGCATCTTTTGTTTGACGTTCGTGAGAACGGTCGGCTCGTAGAAGAACCCTTTCTTGAACTTCGGTGAGCGGCGTCCGCCGCACAACAGCTTCGCGCCGTCGCGCACGGCCTCGGTCACGCGGGCGTGGACGTCTTCGAGTTGGGTCAGGTTGATCAACGGCCCGATGTCGGTGTTCGGGTCGAGGCCGTTGCCGAGGATGAGCGACTGGGTGTGTTTGACAACGCGCCGGGTGAACTCCTCGGCGATCTCGCTGAACACGTACAGGCGTTTGCAGCTCGTGCAGACCTGGCCGGTGTTGAGGTACGCCGCCCAGCACGCCGCCCGGCTGGCAATGTCCAAATCGGCATCGCCGCACACGATGAACGGGTCGTTCCCGCCGAGTTCGGCATGGAACTTCTTCACCTGCTCGGCGCAGAGTTTGCCGACCCGCTGGCCGGTCTCGGTCGAGCCGGTCAACGCCACCAGATCGGTGCCGGGATGTTTGATGATTGCCTCGCCGATTTCCGTGCCGCGGCCGGTGACGATGTTGACGACGCCGGCGGGCAGTTGGGCAAAGACGTCGGCCAACGCCAGGGTCGAGAGCGGCGTTTCGTTGCTGGGTTTGATGATCACGGTGTTGCCGGCCATCAGCGCGGGCGCGACCTTCCAGGCGAGGAGCAGCAACGGGTAATTCCACGGGATGATGCAGAACGCGACGCCGTAAGGTTCTTTGATGGTGAAATTGACCTGGTGATGGAAAACGGGCGGCAGCGAGTTCCCGCGGGAATTCCGGCCCACCTCGGCATAGTAATCGAAGCAGGCGGCAACCCATTCCACTTCGTCGCGGTTCTCGCACCACGGTTTGCCGCCTTCCTGGGTCATGATGGTGGCGAGGTCCTTCTGGCGGGCGCGCAGGTCGCGGGCGATCCCATGCAGCAACGCGGCTTTTTCGACCGCGGGAACCCACCGCCAGGTGTCGAACGCCTCGCGCGCGGCGCGCACGGCCCGATCGCCGTCAGCCACGGTGCCGCGGGAAACGTGGTCGATGATCTCTTCGGTGGCGGGATTGACGACGGGAATTTTGTCCCGGGTAGACTTCAACCATTTGCCAGCGATCCATTGGTATTTCATGCCACTGCCTCCTGACCTGCGGATTCCCACCCCGCCCTCCTGTAGCGGCGCTCTGCGAGCGCCGAACTGCGGGCATCGGCGGTCGCAGACCGCCGCTACAACTACAAACTCGGCTCAGCCGCCTTTGCCGTCCTTGCCGTCCTTCGCGTCCTTGTCCTTGGAAGCTTTTTCTTTGGCTTCTTTATCCAGCTGTTTGTCGATTTCCTTGAGCGTGTCGGCGAGTTTGTCGAGCATCTCGTCGAGCAACTCGTAGCTGATGTTCAGCGCCGGCTCGATGCGGATGGTCCGGGCGCTGAGCAGCGTGCCGGCCACGAGCACCCCGCGCTTGAACAGGCCCGCGGCGACGCGATAACCGACAAACCGGTCAGCGAACTCGAGCCCGATAAGCAGGCCTTTGCCGCGAACGACCTTCAAGAACTCCGGATACAACGCCTGGAACGACCGGAGACGCTTCATCAAGTAGGCGCCTTTCTCGGCGGCCTGCTGCGGGAGATTCTCTTCGAGCATGACGTTGATCGCGGCGATGCCGGCGGCGCACGCCAGCGGATTGCCGCCAAACGTCGAGCTGTGCAGGAACGGATTTTCTTCGAGGACCTTCCAAATCTTTGGCGTACTCATGAACGCGCTCAGGGGCATCACGCCGCCGCCGAGCGCTTTTCCGAGACACAGAATGTCGGGCACGACGTTCCAGTGCTCGCAGCCGAACACTTTGCCGGTGCGCCCCATGCCCGTCTGCACCTCATCGAGAATCATCAGCACGTTGTACTCGTCGCACAACTGTCGGATCCGAGGCAGATAATCGTCAGGCGGCACGACCGCGCCGGCTTCGCCCTGGACCGGCTCCAGGATGATGGCGGCAATGTCTTCGCCGAGGTCGAGGAGCTTCTTCATCTCGCGCTCCAGGTCCTTGATATCGCCATAGTCCACGAAATGGACGCCGGAGAGGAGCGGCTGGAATGGTTTGCGGTAGACGGCCCGGCCCATGACGGAGAGCGACCCCATGCTCTTGCCGTGGAAGCCGCCGGTGGTGGAAATGAAACCGGTCTTTTTCGTGTGCAACCGCGCCAGCTTCAGGGCGCCTTCGACGGCGTCGGTGCCGTTGCTGATAAAGAAGCATTCCTGCAGGTCGCCGGGGGCGAGTTCGCCGAGCAATTCGGCCAGAAATCCGCGCAACGGGTCGAGCAATTCCTGGGACGACAGTGGCATGCGTTTGAGCTGGGCCTGGACGGCATCGATGATCTTGGGGTGGCGGATGCCCATGTTGTAGACGCCGAAGCCGCCGAGGCAATCGATGAACTTGCGGCCCATGATGTCCTCGATGATCGACCCCTGCCCGGTCCATTCGATCGCCGCAAAATCCTCGGCTTCAGCCACAGACTTGCGGTAGTGGAGAAACCCGCGGTTGAAGTAGTCGTCAAAGTTCTCCAAGGTATGCTTGACGATGTAGTTCTTGTCTTCGGGGTCGAGCTTCTTGCCGCCGCTGACGGTTTCAAGGTAGTCCGCGGACTTCCGGCGAATTTCCTCAACTTTCGTGAGTTTGGGCGCCTCGCGGGAGGCTTGAGTCACGGAAGATGCCCCAACTGCCGTCGGTTCCTGAGATTTTTCGGTTTCTTGAACTTTCTCGTCCATAACAGCCGTCCCTGCCGCGGGTCGAAGCTACCATACCACAACGGCCTGTAAGCGGCCAGCTAAATATCTAATTTGCTTGCCATCAGGATGTTACGTGCGAAAGACCAGAAGCTAAAGCGCCACGGTCGCGCCTCTGCGACCGTGGCGTTTTCAAAGACCCTTGTTAACCAACCAAACTAGTAGCTGTAGACCGCTCCGAACCCCAATGTGACTTGGGTCTCGTGACCTTCAAAAGCCGTGTCGACTGACGAGTGATCCCAGCGGAACTCGGGAGCCAGCTTCAAAGCTTCCACGGGCTTGAAGTTGACTGTCAGCGTGACGCTGCAAAGTTCCTGGCCCTGGCCGGCGGCCAATCCGAATGTATCGCCGGTGCGCGCGCCGTCGGGATCCCTGAAGTAGTCGGCCCGGGTGGCTACGTTCCATTTATCGTTGAACGTGTACACCAACCACCCGCCGAGGCCGAACCATTCGGCTTTCCCGCCGTTGACGTCAGCCCCGTCCTCGGCGCCGTAGTCGAGTTGGGCGACGGCCTCGATCTTCGGCGTGAGCTTGTCATCGATCCAGAAGTCGACGCCTTTACGCCAGTTCGAGCTGTTGTCATCCTGTTCGGGGCCGCCATAGCCGGTCAATGCCATGCTGAGCTTGTCGTTGACCGTATAGGTTGCGGTACCCATCAACGATTTGCCGTGGTTGTTGTCGGCGACGACGTCCCAGCCGTTGTTAAGAGTCACTTTCAACTCCAGCTCAGACGTGGCTTGGTACGACAACAGCACGCCGGTGTGGGTGAACGGCTCGGCAAACAGCCATTGGTATCCGCCCGACCAGTTGAAGTTCTCTTCCGTGAAACTCGATTCGTAGCCCATGGTGGTCCCAAACTTGCCCAGCGTCACCTTCAGTCCGCTCCCGATGGGGACGTTCACGGTCAGATTGGCTTCGAAGAGGTCGCCGTCAGGACCGAGGCTGAGGCCCTGTGCCTGCGTGAGTTCCGCGTCCTGGCCGAAGATGAATTTCGCCGAATAACCGGCCAGCCAATCGAACGCGCTGTAGTCGATTGGGTGACCGATGCGCACCACCAGTTTATTGGCCATGAATTCGTCCGATCGCGAGTCGAATCCTCGGCCCAAATTGATGTGATCGGTGGGATGATCGAAGTTGTAGAAGTACGAAGCGGAGAGATAGCCGTCGATCTCCGTCTTCTTCAAGAAGCCGAGGGTCGACTCCGGAATGTCCTCCGTCACCACGTAAACGCCCTGGGTGCTCTTGTCCTCCAAGATGGCAATTCGCTTCTCCAGGGAGTCGTTCCGTTCCTTTTGCTCCTCGTACATCTTCTTCCAGTCGGTCTCACCGGCGGGGGTTGACGATCCCTCGTCCGCGCGCGAGGCAAAAGGGGGCACCACGGTCAGCAAAGATGCTACACACACGGCCGTCACAACGCTCTTCATGTGTTCCTCCTGATCGGTTGGCTGCTGGGGCTGAGCTTCTGACTGCGCGTTCCAATTGTCAAGCCCGCAGTGGCTCAAAGTTTTTTGTCGCATTGCCGTCGGCTTTTGCTATGGTCAGCGTACGTCGCGACTCCGCGGAGTCACGAGGATGGCGAACGATACCCCAGCAATTGAGGTTGAGAATCTGGTCAGACGGTTTGGTGACGTCGAAGCGCTTTCCCACGTCAGCGTAAAGATCCGTCAAGGCGAATTTTTCTCACTGCTCGGCCCGTCCGGCTGTGGCAAGACCACGTTGCTGCGGATCGTCGGCGGACTGGACATGCCGGATGAGGGGGTCGTCCGCATCGGTGGAGTCGACGCCCGTGAGATCCCGGCCCATCGGCGGCCCGTGAACACCGTGTTCCAGTCGTACGCGCTATTTCCCCATCTGACGGTGTACGACAACATCGCGTTTGGTCTGCGGATGAAACGCGTCGCCAAACCCGAGATCGCCGAGCGTGTGAAAAAGGTCATGGACCTTGTGGAGATCGCTCCCCTGGCAAATCGCAAGCCGGCGCAACTCTCGGGAGGCCAAAAGCAACGGGTGGCGCTGGCCCGGGCGGTGGTCAACGAGCCGCAGGGATTGTTGTTGGACGAACCGCTCGGGGCGCTCGACCTCAAGCTGCGCAAGCAACTCCAGGTCGAGTTACTGCAATTGCAGCGGCGTCTGGGCATCACATTCATCTACGTCACGCACGATCAGGAGGAGGCGCTGGTGATGAGCGACCGCATCGCCGTCATGCGCCTCGGCAAGATCGAGCAAATGGGCGAAGCCGAGTCCCTGTACGAGCATCCGCGCACGCGTTACGTCAGCCAGTTTCTCGGGTCGTGCAACCTCATCGATGCGACCGTCACGCGCCGCGACAGAACCGGGGCGATGGTGCAAACGTCCATGGGCGCGTTGCGCGTCGAGTTTGGGCAGAGCTCCTCGGACGCGGTGCAACGCGACAAATTCACGCTGGCGATTCGGCCGGAGAAAGTCACGCTGCTGCCGGCCAACGAGCAGGCGGGTGAAAACCGCGTGAAAGTGAAGGTCGAGGAGTTGATTTATATCGGGTCGGAGACGCACTACGTGTTGCGCTCGGCCGAACAGCGGTTGACGGCCGAGGCGATGAACGTCAAGGTCGGCTCGCAAGGTTTCGACATCGGGCAGGAAGCGGTTGTGTATTTGCCCGCGGCAGGTCTGCTGGTGTTGGATGATTAGATTCCAACAGTCGGTTCCCTCTCCCCGCAAGCGGGGAGAGGATCAAGGTGAGGGGGCCGTGTCATTCGCTCGTCGCCTCCGCAAGCAACCGACTTGGGCCGGACGGACGTTGTGGAATGAGTTGCGTGCGCGGCGCTTCGCGCGGGTCAAGTTTCGGCGTCAGCATCCAGTCGGACCATATGTATTGGATTTCTACTGCGCGAGGGCGAAGTTGGCCGTCGAATTGGATGGTGATCCACACGGGGAGCCGACCGTGCGTCAACACGATCGGGATAAGGATCGGTATCTGGCGGAGCATGGGATTCGCACGGTGCGGTTCTGGAACTTTGAGCTGCAAACGGAAGGCGAGGCAGTTCTCTTGACGATCGATAGGGAACTGCAGCAGGTCAAGAACCCTCGCCCTGACCCTCTCCCTTGCGGGGCAAGGGAGAGGGAACGCAAGACGGCATGACTGCCAAACGCAAAGGCGAGGTCAAATTCGGCGAGCAGTTGACCACTCGCAGTCACATGATCCGCTCGACGTTGACGAGCGGGCCGGGCATTTTCTGGGTCACGTTCTTCCTGCTGTTGCCGCTGCTGTGGATCGGCGTGGTTAGCTTCCTGACGCGCGGCGAGGTGGGCGGATACGAGCGGCCGTTCACGGTTGAGAATTACACGAGGTTTGCCGGCTTCGGGTTCTTCGGGTTCGACCTGCTGTACCCACAGATCATCCTGCGCAGTCTCGGGCTGGGCGCCGGCACGGCCATATTTTGCATGTTGGCAGCCCTGCCGTTGGCGTTTTTCATTGCCGCGTTGCCGGCCCGGAACAAGAACCTGGCGTTGACCCTCGTGCTGATCCCCTTCTGGACGAACCTGCTGATCCGCACCTACGCGTGGCAAATCCTGTTCGCGCCGGAGAGTCCGCTCACGCGCCTGGCGGCGCTGCTGCATTTGGTCGCACCGGGGCACCCGCTCTATCCGAGCGCGATGGCGATTTACATCGGCATGGTGTGCGATTATCTGCCGTTCCTGGTGCTCCCGTTGTATTCATCGGTGGAGAAAATCGATTGGAGCATCGCGGAGGCCGCCAGCGATCTGGGGGCGGACGGACTGCGGGTGTTCTGGCACGCGATTCTGCCGCAGGTGACGCCCGGTTTGGTGGCCGGCATCGTGTTGGTATTCATTCCGGCGACGGGACAGTTTGTGATTCCCGACCTGCTCGGCGGGGCCAAGACGGTGATGATGGGCAACGCCATCCAGCAGCAGTTCCTGCAGAGTCGCGATTGGCCCTTCGGCTCGGCGATTGCGTTTGTCGGGATGGGGATTGTGCTGGTGGGGTTGTGGGTCTACGCCCGGTTTGCCGGCGAGAAGGGCGGGGAACTGCTGTGAGGCGCTTGTCGCTACCCCTGTGGCTGATTTCGGCGTTCCTCTTCGTGTTCATGTATGCCCCGATTGTGGTGGTGATCATCTTCTCGTTCAACTCGGCCCGGCACGGCGGGCCCTGGATGGGGTTCACGACGCAGTGGTACGGGAGGCTGCTCGACAGCCCCGACAAGATTTCCGCGACCAAGAACACGATCGTGCTGGCCGTGGTGAGCACGGTGGTTGCGACCGGGCTGGGGACAATGCTCGGTTACGGTCTGAGCCGGTACTGGTTCCCGGGCAAGAAGCTGTTCTCCCTCATGATGTACATTCCCGTGGTGATTCCCGACATCGTGATGGCGGTGGCCATGCTGGCGTTCTTCAAATTGATCAGTGATCTGCTGCAGTGGTTCACCATGGGCCTGGTGACGATGATGATCGCGCACATCACCTTTCAGATTCCGTTCGTGGCGATTGTCGTCCGCTCCCGGCTGGCGGGAATGGATCCGTCCATCGAGGAAGCGGCGCACGACCTGGGCGCGAGCACGTGGCAAACGTTCTGGAGCGTCACGTTTCCGCTGATGGTGCCCGGTGTGCTGGCGGGAGGGATGCTCGCTTTTACATTGAGCCTTGACGATTTTGTTGTTAGTTTCTTCACCACAGGTGTAGGAGCGACAACCTTGCCCATTTTGATTTATTCATCGGTCAAGCGCGGCATCACGCCGGACATCAACGCATTGTCCACGGTGATTGTGCTGGCGTCGGTGGTCGGAACCATTGGGGTCGCGGCGCTGCAGCGGCCCCGCCAACCGTCAGGAGGATAACCATGTACAAACGATTGATTGTGTTCGCCGTCTCGGTGTTGGTGGCCGCCTCGGCGTGGGCGCAGAAGAACAAGCTCAACATCTTCATCTGGAGCGAATATATCGACCCGAAGATCATCGATAGCTTCGCCAAAGAAAACGATTGCAAGGTCACCGTCGATCTCTATGAAGACAACGAGAGCATGATGGCCAAGCTCGAAGGCGGCGGCGATGAGCAGTACGACATCTGCGTGCCGTCCGACTACATCATCCCGGCCCTGATCAAGAACGGGCTGCTCGCGCCGTTGCGCCGCGAGAACATCCCCAACATGAAGAACATCGACCCGAAATTTGGCAACCGCGACTACGACCCCGGCAACAAATACACAGTCCCCTACCAATGGGGCACGGTCGGCCTGTTTGTCCGGAAGGGCAAGGACGAGAAGATCGACGAGACCTGGGGGCTGATCTTTGACCCGAAGAAATCGATCGGCTCGTTCCTGATGATTGATGATACCCGCTCCTGCATCGGCGCCGCGTTGAAGTACAAAGGGTACAGCCTGAATACCGTCGACAAGAGGCAGCTGCGAGAAGCGCGCGACCTGCTCCTCAACGCCAAGAAACGTTCGCTGGGATTCGAGGGCGGCGTCGGCGTCAAAAACAAAGTGCTGGCCCGGGTCTGCAAGCTCGGCATGGTCTACAACGGCGACGCCGTCCGTGGCATGAAAGAAGATCCCAACACCTACTTCTTCGTTCCGCGCGAAGGCTCGGAAATCTGGCTCGACAACATGGCCGTGCCGGACAAGGCGCCCAACCGCCTGATGGCCGAGAAGTTCATCAACTACATCCTCGACGCCAAGGTCGGGGCCCAATTGTCGAACTTCAACCAATACGCCACGCCGAATGCGGCGTCGCGCGAGTTCATCAACCCGGCCGACCTGAAGAACATCGCCATCTATCCGTCGGAAGAACAGATGAAAGTGCTCGAGTTCGTCAAAGACCTCGGCGCCAAAGGCCCGTGGTACGACGAACTCTGGACCTCGATCAAATCAAAGTAGCAGCACCGGCGCCGCCGGACGCGCTACTGGTTGACGTGGACGACTTTGGCGGGTGGGAACCCGTTGAAGTGTGTCGACGACGCTTGGCTGTAGGCGCCGATGTTCTCGCAATACAGCAGGTCGCCGAGTTCGAGGTTGGCCGGTAGGCTCTCAGCCATCGAGACGACGTCCAGGGCATCACACGTGGGACCGAACACCGAGCAAATCCGTGTCGGCCCCTTTTTGAACGACTTCAGATGGTAGTGGCAGTGGTCGAAGATGACGCCGGAGAAGGTGTGGTACACGCCGTCGTCGATGTAATAGCAGAGTTTGCCGTCGCGCACGGCTTTGCCGATGATCTTCGAAATTGCCTGGCCGGCCGTGGCCACCATGAACCGTCCCGGCTCGGCGAGAATCTGAACATCACCGGGAAACAACCGGTCCAGCTCGCGGTTGATGATTCTGGCGAGGTCCCGGAACGGCTTGACGCGGGCATCGTACGGGGCCGGGAACCCGCCGCCAATGTCGAGCAGGTTCATCTTTTTATAGCCGCGGTCCCGGGCTTCCTTGAAAACGTTGGCGGCGAGATTGATGGCCTGAACGTAGTTCTCGAAGTTCGTCGTCTGGCTGCCCACGTGGAAACTCAACCCTTCGACGACCAGCCCGGCCCGGTCGGCTTCGAGGATCAGGTCGACCGCCTCCCCGGGCGCGGCGCCGAACTTTGAGGACAACTCGACCATCGCGCCGGTGTTGGCCACCTTCAGCCGCAGCGCCAGCCCGGCCTCGGGTGCGTACTGGCGGATTTTGCGGATTTCCTCGGCGTTGTCGTAGGTCACCAGGGGATTGTAGTAGTTGAGTTCGGCCAGCGTCTCGTTGGCCTTGATCGGGTTGGCGTAGATGATCCGGTCCCAGATCCACTGCTGACGCTTCTTGGCCGGCAGATCTTTGATGTTCTCGCAGACGACCCGCAATTCCGGCAACGACGCCACATCGAAGCTGGCCCCCGCCTTGAACAACGTGCGGACGATCTCGGGGTCGGGATTGGCCTTGACCGCGTAGTAGGCCTGCACGCGCGGCAGGCACTTCCGGAACGCCGCGTAGTTGTGCCGCAATTCGTCATGGTCGATCACGAACAGCGGCGTGCCGTGCTCGCGGGCGAGCTTTTTCAGCGCGGTAAGAGCAGCCATCTCTAGCCTTTGTCCGTGATCAGGAAGTTCTTGAACTGCCAGGGATCATTCCGATCGATCGCCGGATGGCTGTGCCGCCGAAACGGGTTGGTGTAGTGTTTGAGCGGCGTCCAGTCGGCCGGTTTCGAGATCCACTTGCCGAGGTACGGCTTGGCGATTTTCAGGACGTAATCGTGCGGCAGATCGTCGGGCACGCAGACGCCCCGATCCGGGTTCTCGACCATCCAGGCCGTGGCGGCGACGACCGAGACGGCGACCTGCATCGTCGTGGCGTTCTGGTGCGGCACCAACCGACGCGATTCCTCGATGCTGAGGTCGCTCCCCGTCCACCACGATTTGTAAGCGTGTCCCATCAGCAGGGCGCCGAGGATGTCCGCGCCACTGGTGATCTCGTCGTTCATGATCCGCTGCTTTTCCTGCAGCTTGTAGTCGTAGCCGCGCAATTCATTCAACGATGCAATGGCACAATCCGCGGGACAGTAGGCGTAGTGCACGGTCGGCCGATAAACGGCCCGGCCGTTCTTCCGCACGGTGAGCCGGTCGGAAATGGTGAACGCTTCACCGTGGCGGACGACCATGCCGTGGATGCAATAGTCCGGTACCCACGATCGGACCCAGGTGTTGATGCCCATCCGGGCGAGGCAAATCTGGTTGCGCGGCCCGGTCTGGTGCTCGTAGGCCAGCGCCGGCAGTTCCTTCTCGTGCGTGCCCCAGCCCATTTCCGCCGTCGTTGTCCCTTCCTCGCGGAATCCTTCCACGCTCCAGGTGTTCACGAACTCGTCCACCTGCTTGGGCTGGTCGGAAATCTGCGTGTCGCGTTCGCTGCAGTGGATGACCTTGAGGCCAAGTTTCATCGCCAGCCGGTTGAACGTGCGGTCGGCCATCAACTGCCGGATTTCGTCCGCGGTCCGTCCTCTGACCTTCTTGTCGGCGATGAGCCGCCGGCCGATGTCGATCAGACCTTGCTTGGTGAAATGCGAAATCAGGCCGGGATTCGCGCCGTGCTCCAAAACGGCGGTCGGGCCGGGCCGGCGCCACCTGGCGGTGATGCGGCGGACGTTCATGTGCCGCCAGTACAACGTCATTTTTTGGGGCGGGGCGTTCCGGGCGTTCTCGTACGGGTCCCACAACTCGACCGAGGTGTTGACGTACAAAACGCCCCGGTCGTGACACCATTGAAGAATCTCGCAACAATCGATGTTCCACGCCAGATCGATAAGCACGTCGCCGGCGGTGAGATATCGTCCCAGCAGGGAGCCGAGGTTGGCGCGGGTCACGCGCTTCTGGACGAACCGGACGCCGCGTCTCATCCACGGTCGCAGCACCGCCCGCCGATCCTCGAAGTCCATGACGGTGATGTTCCGGCACGGCACGTCGAGTTGTTTCACCAGAATCGGCAACGTACACTGTGCCACGGCGCCGTAGCCGACAAACAAGATTCGATTCCTGAATTGGATCATGGACCTCCTCTGAAACTCGCGAGTTTGCACTCTGGCGGAAATTGGATTCCATGACAAGTGTTTAGTTGGAGTTGTCACGACGGCTGGCGGAGTCGGCAAAACCGGTGTACAAGAGAGTCCGACAACCAACCCCGCGCGCCATGAACGAGTTTCTTACCATCACCTGTCCGAATTGCGGTGAGGAGTTCAATCTGCCATTCGACCCAACGGAGGGCCGGGTTGAGTTCGTTGCCGACTGCGAGGTGTGCTGTCGTCCCATCTCGGTGGCGGTCCGAGTCCGCGGCGGCGAGGTGGAGGAACTGCGCGTCTCGGCGGGTTGAATGCCATGCACTCGTCCATCGAACAAGCCGGTTATTGGCTGGCGACGCGGCATGAGTACGCGCCGAGCCCGGCGCTGGAAGGCGACGCCCGGGCCGACGTCGTCATCGTCGGCGGTGGGTTCACGGGGTTGTGGACGTCCCTGTTCCTGAAGGAGCTTGCGCCCGAGACGTCGGTCATGGTTTTGGAACAGGCGGTTCTCGGCTACGGCGGGACCGGACGGAATGCGGGACAGGTCAGCGGCTGCATCGATCACTCGCACAAACTGGCGATCGCGCACTTCGGCAAGGACGAGGCGCGGCGGATGGCCCGGGTCGGCCTCCAGAATCTGGACGAACTTGCGCAGTTTGTCCGCCAACGGGACATCGCGTGTGATTTTGAGCGGGTCGGCCAACTCGCGGTCGCGTTGACGCCGGCCCAAGTTGAAGACTCGCGGTGGCAGGTCGCAGCCGCTGAGGACCTGGGCGTCACGGGATTGCGCCTGCTCTCGGCTGATGAGACGCGTGCCGAGCTAAACAGTCCGCTCTACCTGGGCGGCGTCGTCGATCCCGGCTGGGGAATCGTCCATCCCGTCAAACTGGTCGGTGGCTTGAAATGCGAGGCGGTGCGGCTCGGCGTCGAGTTCTTCGAGCGTACCCGAGTGGCCGGACTGGAGGTCGGCGCCACGGGCGTTGTGGTCAAGACCGTGGCAGGCCGTGTGACTGCCGGCAAGGTCGTCCTCGCAACGAATGCCTATACGCACCTCATCTTCCCGAGGCTTCTGCATCGCTACATTCCGCTGTACGATTACGTGCTGGTGAGCGAGCCGCTCACCGAAGAGCAGCTCCCGGTGATTGGCTGGCGCAACCGCCAGGCGGTGATCGATGGCCGTACGTTTTTCAATTATTACCGGCTCACCGGCGACAATCGAATCCTGTGGGGTACCAGTGAAGCGAAGTATTACCCGCCGAACCGCGTCGATGAATCGTGCGATCACTCCGAGCCGCACTACACCGCGTTGCGGGAGAGTTTCCGTCGCCATTTTCCACAACTGGCGAACGTGGGCTGGGAGTACGCGTGGGGCGGGCCGATCGCATCGACCAGCCGGCTGACCCCGTTCTTTGGCTCGGCGGGACGTGACTGCATCCATTACGGCCTTGGTTACACGGGTCTCGGCATCGCCAACTCGAGGCTTGCCGGAAAGATCCTCGCGCATATGACATTGGACCGGCCGAGCGAACTGCTCGACCTGGCGATCGTCCGCCAGAAACCGTTTCCTTACCCGCCCGAGCCGGTGCGCTCGTGGGCGGTCACGGCGGTCACGGGTTCGCTCCGGCGCGTGGACAGTGGCGAAAAACCGGGTATCTTGCTGCGAATCCTGGATGCGTTGGGAATCGGTTTTTCGAGTTAGCCATGGCGACAAATCATCGGGTGACTCGCGGCCGGGGCGCCGCGGAGAATCCGCCGAACCGTTTCGAGCAGATCGTTTACGAACGCGACGCCGAGTGGAACGAGCCGGACGATCCGGCGCCCAAGACGCAATTCTTTCGCGACGCGACCGCGTCGATCATCACCTACAACAACAGTCCCGACGTGGGGTTCGATGCCAGCCTCAATCCCTATCGCGGCTGCGAACACGGCTGCATCTATTGTTACGCCCGACCGTACCATGAATATCTCGGGTTCTCCGCGGGTCTGGATTTCGAAACGAAGATCGTGGTGAAAGAGAACGCGCCGGAGTTGCTGCGGCGCGAGTTGTCGTCACGGAAGTGGAAGCCGCAGGTGCTGGCCATGAGCGGCGTGACCGACCCGTATCAACCCGTCGAGCGGCGGCTGAAGTTGACGCGTCGTTGCCTCGAAGTGCTCGTCGAATTCCGCAATCCCGTAGCGATCATCACCAAGAATTACCTCGTTACTCGCGATGCCGACTTGCTGGCGGAACTTGCCCGATATGACGCAGCAGCGGTGAACATTTCCATCACCACCCTCGATGCCGCCCTGGCGGGCATGATGGAACCGCGCACGGCGCAGCCCGCAGCGCGGTTGCGAGCGATACGCGAGCTGACGAGAGCCGGCGTGCCGGTGGGAGTACTGATTGCGCCGATGATTCCGGGGCTGACCGATCACGAATTGCCGGCGATTGTGAAGGCCGCGGCGGAAGCGGGTGCTCGGTTCGCCGGGATGGTTCCGGTCCGGCTGCCCTACGCAGTCAAAGACCTGTTTCAACAATGGCTGGAACAACATTTCCCCGATCGCAAGGCGAAAGTGCTGACGCAGATCCGGGCGATGCATGGCGGAAAGCTCAATGAATCCGAGTTTGGCAAACGGATGCGGGGCGAAGGAGTTTTGGCGGAGCAGATCGATAAAATCTTTGAGGTGGCCTGCCGCAAGGCAGGTATGGGGCGTGGTCTGCATCTTTCCACGGCGGCGTTTCACCGGCCGGGCGGAAAGCAGATGGAGATGTTCGGGTGAAGCGCCTCACCCGGGGGTTTCTGATTGGTCTTAAGGAACCAACCGGACACGGTAATAACGTGATGGCGCGTTGGTGGCGGCGTCCAAGTGAAGCACGCTGATGGTCGTCTCGCCCGTGCCCGGCGCAACAATCGCCGGATTCAAGTCGGTGAAACCATTCGTGAAACCGTCGCCGTTGCGAGTGGTCGTCTGCAAGGCATATCGCTTCCCGCCCACTGCCGTCCACGTGAGAAACACGTCGGCATCCTCTGGCCAGATTTCGGTGATGCGGAATACCGACGTGTTGTTGGCCGGGTCGGTGCCGGCAAGAAACTCCGCAAGATTGCTCTGGCCGTCGCCGTCGGCATCCGTGTCGGCATCGGCAGAGTTTAACGGGTCAAGGCCGTGACTTTGCTCCCAGCCGTTCGGCATCCCGTCGCCATCGTCGTCACGTGAAGGATCGAGCACCGCCGTGCCATAGATCAGCGTGCCACCCGTGCGAACGAATTGGGCGCAAGCATTGCTCATGACAAACCGGTCGACCTGTAGCAAGCCACCGTTGAGAATCAGTTTCCCGTTCCGCACCTCGAACACAGCATCAGCAGTTGCATTCGTGATGATGAGATTGCCGCTATCCATTCGAAGCAGATTGTCACAGGATGTCGAGTTGAATCCGATCCAGAGACCTGTGGCAAACACAGACCCGTCCGAGATGAACAGAACGTTGCTCGACCCCTGATAGCCGACGTACACAGCGTTGTTATTCAGCAACACGCCACCGCTTGCCACCAATACGCTGTTCGAGTTGGAAGAACGACCGGCGCAGTGGTCTGCATCAACTACTTTGGCTTCATCGCGAATTTCCATTCTGTTTCCCGGGCCATAATCGCCAATCCAGAGAGGCCCGTCGTCTTTCAGAACAGAACCCGAGCCAGTCACCACAAGGGAATTATTGCTACTGGCCTCTCCGACGAATGCTCCCCACCAAGTGACAGTGACAAGACCACCATTGCTTACGACGACGCTGTTTTCCACGCCGTCTCTACCCACCTGCAGAGAACCATTGCTCCAGACCGAACCCGCACCCGTGACCAAGACTCGATTGTTTTCGGAGAAGAAGTAACCCAGGTACGTATCGCCGGAAAAGTACGCCTGCCCGCCGTCAGCGATTACCAAACTGTTCCCATCCCCAAAACGGCCTATCGACACGTGGGGATCATCCCAGCCCGGAAACAGCCAAGTCGATCCGGCGCCTGTAACCACCACGCTGTTGTTACTGCTAGTGGCATTATAACCGATATCGCCTGTAAAATAACAGACCATTCGACCACCGTTGCTGATCACAAGACTGTTTGCCTCGCCCGAATAGCCCAAGCAACAGCGCTCTGAGTACCAAATAGATCCCGTGCCTGCAATCAGCAGCGCGTTATTGCTGCTGCTGGCATTTCGGCCGACGTACCAATACGGACCTGCCCAGATTTGGGCTCCGTTGCTAAGTACCACGTCATTGCCAGCCCCCGAATATCCGATGTACAAGGTTTGGCTGTTTGCCCAAAGGGAATTGGTATCAGATACCACAACCATGTTGTTGCAGCTGTTGGTCTCATACCCCAAGTAAGCGTATTGATTCGACAACACACCGCCATTTTGAACCAAGAGTGTATCGGATAAGGTATTGGAGCCGATGAAATAGCTCCCCGTCCAATTGCTGGTTACGCCGCTGATGATGTTGGTCTGGAAATCGGTGGTGTACTGCGCGTCGGAGGGCTGGGAACTGAGAACGATCCCGGTGAGAAATGCCAAGACCAGACAGCCACGTTTCATCGGTTGCAGTTGCAATCTTCTCCTGCCTCACGGGGTGAAAGACAGCGCTTAACTTGGCGAATGATAGCCGGAGGCACGCCGGGAATCAAGGCAAATGAGCCTTAGCGGCGGGGTCGGTCTGTCAGGATTGGAACCCGAAGCGTGAATCGCTACCAGAAATGCCGCTCGGCAAAGGCGTGACCGGAGCCGATCTCACAAGCGTTTCTTGGCAAACGCCCGGCCGGACTGCGTCTTCAGATAACGCTCGAAGGCCAGAGCCTGTTCTCGGTTGGTGAAAGCAATACACGTCTTGATGCGCCAAGGACGAAATTTGGCGGTGTGCGGATCTTGGCCTTGGTTGTGAGCCTTCAATCGTTCGCCGATGTCTTCGGTAAAACCTGTGTAGAAATGGTGCGGTTCGCTTTCGGTCAGCAGGATGTAAACGTAGTAGAAAGCCTCGGCTTGTTTCAAGGTTGACACCTTCTCCGCTCTTTCTAGCTCGGCGTTTTGGCTGTGCTTTGCTCACCGAGACGATGGAGCAGCGGCATCGGGTGGGTTTGGATTCTTATGATCGGCTGTTTCCCAACTAGGACACAATGCCGCAGGGCGGCTTTGGGAACTTGATTGCACTGCCGCTGCAAGCCGGTCCCGCCCGAGCCGGCAACAGCCTGTTTGTGAATACTGACTTTGTTCCGTATCTAAACCAATGGGTTTTCCTGCGATCGCTGAAACGACTCAGTGAGGCCGAGGTGCGCGCGATCGAGGAAGATGGCGCCAAGCGTGGACGCATCCTAGGCGTGCGGATAAGTGTTGATGATGAGGCGGGGGACCAACCATGGACGCTGCCTCGCTCGCGACGGGCGAAGGCGCCGGTCATCCGTGGCACGGTTCCAACGGAGATTCGCGCTGTTCTGTCGAATCTGCTGTACTTGGAGAAGCAAAATCTGCCGTCCGGATTGATTAACCGGCTCATCCGACTCGCGGCGTTCCAGAATCCGGATTTCTATCAGGCACAAGCGATGCGGCTGTCAACATTCGGTAAGCCTCGGGTTATATCGTGCGCTGAAGAGTTTCCTAAACACATCGCCCTGCCGCGTGGCTCCGTGGAAGAGGTCTCGTCGCTGATTTGCGATCTCGGGTCGGCAATGGTCTTGGAGGACAAACGTACGGCGGGACGATCAGTGCAGGTGGGTTTTCATGGAACGCTCACGGATGAGCAAGAACAGGCAGTCACCGCTCTGCTGCGTTCGGATACAGGTGTGCTTTCGGCGCCGACCGCGTTCGGCAAGACTGTTGTGGGTGCAAGGTTGATTGCGGAACGACAGGTGAACACGTTGGTACTGGTGCATCGCAAGCAGTTGCTCGACCAATGGCGGGCCAGTTTGTCTGCATTTCTGGGAATGGACGAACAGTCGGTTGGGCAAATCGGCGGCGGCAAGAACCGTCCGACTGGGTTGATTGATATTGCGATGCTTCAGTCGCTCCAGCGCAAAGGTGTCGTCGCTAATATCGTGGCCGACTACGGACAAGTGATTGTGGATGAGTGCCATCATGTTTCGGCGTTCACCTTTGAGCAGGTGCTCCGGCAGGCCAAAGCCAAGTACGTGCTTGGCCTGACGGCAACGCCCACGCGAAAGGACGGCCATCATCCGATCGTTTTCATGCAGTGTGGTCCAATCCGTTATGCCATGAGCGACCAGCAGATGGCTCGCTCACGGTGGTTTGAACACAGAGTCATTGTTCGGGAAACCGGCACCCTACTTGGGGCTCCAGAACAACAGGCTAAGATCCATGATGTCTATGAGGTGATTCTGCGCGATGCGCGGCGGACCGATCTGATCATCGCTGATGTGCGGGAGGCTGTACGAGCCGGTAGGTGTCCTGTCATCCTGACGGAACGAAGAGAACATCTTGAGCTGTTGTCTCAGCACCTCGATGATCTGGCGGCTATTCGGTTTGTCTTGCACGGCGGCATGGGCGAGAAACAACGACGAGAAACCATCCGAAAGCTTTTCGAGATTCCGGACGGCCAACCGCGGGTGTTGTTGGCAACCGGCAAGTACCTCGGCGAAGGTTTTGATGACGCCCGTTTGGATACGCTGTTCCTCACCATGCCAATCTCTTGGCGCGGCATTCTCCAGCAATACGCCGGCCGATTGCACCGCGCCCATCATGCAAAGAAGGAAGTCGCGATCTACGATTACGTGGACATGCAAATTCCCATGGCTGCGCGCATGTTCGAACGACGAAAGAAAGGGTATGCGGCGATTGGCTACACGGTCTCTGACGCGCTCCAACCAAGCTTGAATCTTACCAACGAGAATGGTGAATCACGATGAGTGAGTACCAATACTATGAATTTCAAGCGATTGACCGCCCGCTGACCAGCGTACAGATGGCGGAACTTCGCGCAGTTTCTACCCGTGCGAGGATTACAGCCACCAGTTTCACCAACGAGTACCACTGGGGCAGTTTCAAGGGTGATCCCAACCGCTGGATGGAGCGGTACTTCGATGCATATCTGTATTTCGCAAACTGGGGAACCCGGCATTTGATGCTGCGGGTGCCGGCACGACTGCTCCCACTGGACGTTGTTGAGCCGTATTATGACGGACGGTCGCTGTCGTGTCGGGTTAAGGGCGAGCATGTGATTCTTTCTTACCTGTCGGAGACAGAGGACTACGACTGGGAAGAGGACAGCGGTGAGTTGTCCAATTTGACTCCGCTGCGAGCCGACCTGTTGCGCGGGGATTACCGGTGCCTATATCTCGGTTGGCTGTTGGCCGTTAAAAATAGTGAGGTTGATGACGCTGCACTTGAACCGCCGGTGCCGCCGGGATTAAAGGATTTGAGCGGTTCGTTACAGGGCTTGACCGATTTTCTGCGCATTGACCGCGATCTGATTGCCGCCGCCGCCGAAGCCAGTCCGGATCGGAAGGCAATCGGCACCTCACGAAAAATGATCGCCGATCAAATCGCGAAGCTGCCAGCAGCAGAGAAAGACAACCTCCTCATCCGTCTGATAGATGCGGAAGACGCCGGCCTCCTTTGGGAGTGGAAACAGCGCATTCTGCGCAATAACCCCGACCAACCAGCCGGCAACCCAAACCCGCGAACAGTTGTCGAACTCTTGGCACGAGCGGAGACGATCCGTCAGGCACGCCAGCGAGCGGAAGCCCAGCGGCAAGCGCGTGAGGAAGCGCAACGTGAGCGTGAACAGGCGCGGCGGCACACCGCGCACTTGGACTCCCTTGTGGGCAAGGAAGAAGACTTGTGGCGAAAAGTTGAACAGCTTGTCGCCACTAAACAACCCAAGCGCTATGACGAAGCCGTGGCAATACTCAAAGACTTGCGTGAATTGGCCGAGAGACAGGATGCGGACGTGGACTTCACACGAAAGCTGAACGAACTCTGTGCCGACCATGCACGGAAACCAACCCTGATCGAGAGAATCCGGGCGATGGAGTCTGACAAAGCCGGGCCCGGTCAATTCACAGGCAAAACCATGGCAACGCCGTGACGCCTTCGCAAACCTGCATGGGGCGCGGACAACAACAGATAATGTAGGCTTGCTCCGCCTGCTTTGGATGCTCCTTTAGGAGAGTTCGCAGATGACGGGCATCCGATTCACTTGGTTTCTCCGTCCACTTCACCTCGACCGGCGTCAGTTTACCGGCGAGCTCGATGATGAAATCAATCTCCATCCCATCCCTTGTCCGCAGATAATGCAGTTGGCCGCCGCCTAGGTACTGCAACCGTTTCCAGAGTTCGATGCCGACCCATTGCTCGAAGAACACGCCCGGGTTGACTTTCACGATCTCTGGCGAGGCGGTCAAACCGGCCGCCCCGTGTCGCACGCCCAGATCGAAAAACAGGAATTTCGGGGTCGAGAGCAGATTCTTACGCTGGCTTTTGGAAAAGGCCGGCACCCGGAATCCGATGAACATATCCTCCAACAACTGATAGTGGGACTTCACTGTCGGCTGTGACAGTCCTGTTTCTTGGGAAATTCCGGCATAGTTCAGAATCTGCCCTGATTCGCTCGCGGCCAATTGAAGAAACCGTACAAACGCTCCCCAGTCTTTGACGAGCGCTTCCCGTCGAATCTCTTCCTCCAGATGCACCAATGCAAAGGACTTCAGCAACGTGGCACGGTCTTGGTCCTCGGCGTTCACTACTCCTGGCAACGCTCCATAAGCCAGCCGCGATTCCAAGTCCCATGCGGGAAAAGGCCTCGCCGGTGCCGTCCCGTTGGGCCATTCAAACGGCAACGGAGACACCGCATAATTGATCCTAGGCGTTGTGGACGGATGCTCCACCAGTGTCAGCGGATATAGGTGATGCAGAAAACTCCGGCCTGGCAGCAGATTCGCCCCGGTCATCCGTAGTTTACGTGCCGAACTGCCACACAACACAAACCGCCACCGCCGCTTATCCTTGTCGTAAAGATGCTGGACTGCATCGAAGATGGACGGCACAGTCTGCGCCTCGTCCACGAACACATACTGCCCTTGACGATCCGCTGGCATTTTCCGGCACACCGCGACAAAGGCGCCGGGGTCAGCCAGATGCCGCGACCGCTCCCCCGGGTCAGAGAGATCCACCACCATCGTTTCCGGTGGCAGCAGCGCGCTCAGCAGCGTCGTCTTCCCGGTCTGCCGAGCACCAAAGATCAAGTGCACAAAGGGCCGTGTCAGTTTTTCACGTAACTGGTTTGCATACCAACGGTCATACATATTAGACAGAATACTACAGCACTTCTCAATATGCATCTTATTTTTCGAGCGTTATTGTAAATCGCATTAGATATTTCGTCTTTCACCAGCGCTATTCTCTGAAGACCAAGCCTTGTCTTGAGTACCATTTCATTGCGTGAGCCTCACCGTCACCGAAAACCCTCATTCGCTGTGCGGCCTTTACAACCACAGCCTTGACGAACTGGCCGGCTACGGCTCAGACCCAGAAGGGAGGTAGGGCGCATTCCCACGTCCGCGAGAGGCATAACTATTTGCATGGCAAATAGTTATGGTGGAGGCGGTGGGAGTTGAACCCACGTCCTCTGCAAAGCGCACGCGAATGACTACATGCTTGTTCCACCTTTGAGTCTCGCCCGCCGCGCTGCCGATGGACGGGCCACGCGTCGCGCCAGTCTCCAGTGAAAGGTTCGCCCGTTGACCTGAAGACACCATCAACGAACTAACCTGCTGTCATCGTTCCGGCCCCGCTAGCAGGTGTCGCAGGCGGAACGTCGCGGTCAATTAAGCCGCGAGTGCCAGCTCTTCGTTGGCAGTTATGTGGTTTGCCCGGTGTTTAACGAGGCCTCCGGACAACCTCGGCATGCCGCTCGCGCCCACCTCACAAAGTCGAATCCGTTTCGCCCCCATGAGAATACTGCGGCGCAACACCGCGAATATAGGCGGACGGGCGAGGAAAGGCAAGCGAGCCGTGCGACAATCGGACCGGCGCGCGGCGGGCAAGAGAGACCGCCGCGCGCACGGGTTGAGAGATCAAGCTGCTCTTCGGTCGGAGGAGGCGCCGACCTTGATGGCGTTGGGGGGATTCGAACAGTTGACTCTCAACCCGTGACGCGTGGAAGGTCCGCGGCTCAGCGGGCTTACAGCGGTCTGATAGGAAAACGGGCGCTGGTCCGCTGTGAACGGTTTATCCTGCGCACCCCGCGCAGCCTGCTTCACAGCCAACCCTGAAACCAGCGCCTTAATTACTGAATCCATATCACTCCGTCGTGTACGAATCGGCGAGCTGAAGAGCTTCGCCAAAATTGAAGGGTTGTCGCAGGGCTCGTTCGCCTTTCTTGGCGCACCCGGCGCCGTCCCACGGCCGGGACAACCGGCCAGCGCAGATGACCACATGTGCGTGCGGACAGCGTTTCTTGATGGTGTCCGCCAATTCCTGTGCGGACGCACCCGCCAGCAGGGCGTCCACGAACGCCACGTCCACCGGATTCTGCTTTAGGAACTCCAGTGCCGCCCGCGCGGTGTCGCGGATCTCCACGCTGCGATTCGGTGCCCGCAGCAATGTGGCCAGCATCTCGCGCATCGCAGCATCCTCATCCACGATGAGGATTCGGTAGACGTTTTGTTTACTGGTCTCAGCCATCTGCTTGTGCTTCCTACGCCTAACGCCTGACGGTGAGGCTAACTAGCAGTGGGTATGCCAACCCTCAAACGGCGGGCCGAATAGCAGGGGCCACGACAAGGAAGAACACGCCGGCAATCTCAAAACAGAGGAAAGCGCCAGCGCCAAATCATCAATGCGGCAGGCCAAATACGTAGTAAACCAGACACAACAGACCCAACACCACCGCGCCCCCGTTCAGCTCTTTGACCCGTCCGGCCGCCACCTTGCCGACGGGGTAAACCACCAGCCCGGCGGTCAAACCGTTGGCGATGTTGTAGGTGAACAACATCATGACGATGGTCACAAACGCGGGAACCGACTCCGTCAGGTCATCAAAATCGATTTTCTTGACCGACCCGAGCATCAGCACGCCCACCGCAACCAGGGCCGGGCCGTAGGCAAACCGCAGGTTCTGCAGAGGCTCGATCAACGGAACGAAAAACAGCGACGCGCCAAACAGCAGTCCGGTCACCACCGCTGCCAACCCCGTGCGAGCGCCCTCGCGGATGCCCGTGGCCGACTCGATGTACGCGCCACTCGTGGAAGTGCCCACCAGTCCGCTGAACATACACGTCAGCGCGTCCACCATCATCGGACGTTCGATCTGTGGGAAGTTGCCCTTCTCGTCCAACATCCCTCCGGCAGCGCCGACGCCGACGAGCGTGCCGAGCGTGTCGAGGAAGCCCATCAGGAACAGCGTCAACAAAACCGGCAGGAAACTCAGCCGCAGTACGCTGGCAATGTCCAGCTTCAGCGCGATCGGATGCAGGGCATACTCACCCGTGAACGGGAGTGCCACGATCGTGTGCGGCACGCGGCCAACGCCGATCCAATAACCTGCCACGGCCGTCAGAGCCATGCCGAGCAGCAACGCGCCCCGGACTCGGCGTTGCAGGAGCACTGCCATCACCAGGAATCCGGCCACAGCCAGCAACACCTGCGGATCGTGCAGGTTGCCGATCTTCACGGGCACGGCTTCCGCCCGCGTGACGATGCCGGTTTCGTTCAGTCCAATAAACGCCAGAAATAAACCGATGCCCACCACGAAACTGTGTTTCATGCTGGGCGAAATCGAATTCGCCAGCCAGGACCGCAGACGAAAAATTGTGATCAGAAGAAAGCCGAGACCGCTTACAAACACCGCACCCAATCGTTGTTGCCAGCTGATGCCCATCAAGCCCAACGAAAAGGCGATGAACGCGTTCTCACCCATGTACGGCGCGACCGCGATGGGCTGGTTGGCGTACACACCCATCAGCAGCGAGCCGAATGCGGCCGTCAGAATCGTCGCCACCGTACTCGGTCCGCGCGGGATGCCCGCATGTTCCAGGATCGCGGGATTGACCACGATGATGTAGGCCATCGTGATGAACGTCGTCGTTCCGCCCAACAGCTCGGTGCGAACGCTCGAGCCGCGCTCGCTCAGCTTGAACAGCCTCTCCAGCATGAACGCCAGAGTACCTTGTCGTCGCGCGTCTGTGAAGCGCAGAGCGTCCCCGATCAGGTGAATCGAGGAATGCCCGGCCGCAGTCTCGCTACTTCCGAAGCACGGCGCGGATGAATTCGTCGCCATGCACCGTGCCGAACGCGCCGGCGGCGCAGCTTTGCTCGTCGTAGCGCTCGACCTCGTCGGCCTTCTGCCGCGGATCGCGAATGGCAAACGGGACGGCGTCGCGAACGTGGACCCGCTTCTCCACCGGCGTCGGATGATCCGGCAATACGGCCACGACCGCTTCCAATTTCCGTTGTTCCAGCCCCGCCAAGATCCGGCCGATTAGCCGGGCATCGAGGTCTTCGATGGTGCGAATCTTCAGGTCGACGTTGCCTTCGTGGCCGGCTTCGTCGGGGGCCTCGACGTGGACGTAACAGAAATCACAGTGGTCCAACGCGGCCAGGCAGGCATCGGCTTTGCCTTCGTAGTTGGTATCGAACAAGCCGGTCGCGCCGGGGACTTTCAGCACTTCCAAGCCGGCGTAGACCCCGATGCCGCGAATCAGGTCAACCGCCGAAATCACCGCGCCGCCGACGCCGAACCGTTCGGGAAAGGTCCACATCTTGGGTCGTCTGCCCGGCGACCACAGCCAGATCGAGTTGCCGGGGTCTTTGCCGGCGGCCCGACGCCGTTGGTTGACTGGATGATCCTTTAAAATCGGCCAGGAACGGCGGATCAGGTTGTTGAGGAGGTCAGCAGTCTTTTGCGCTTCCGGAACCTTGGGGCGAATGAGAAGGCCTTCCGCCGGCTCGTTCGGATGATCGTGTGGCGGGGCGCACTCGAGCCGCGGATCCAGTCCTTTGCCGACGAACAGGTGCCGATAGCTGACTCCGGTGTAGAAATTCAGGCCGGGACCGCCGATTTCTTTCTGGAGCGTTTTGAGGATTTCGTCGGATTCGGCCGAGCTGATGTGCCCGGCGGAATGATTCTTGATCCGGCCGTCGTCGAACAGGCAAATCAGGTTGCAGCGCATCGCCATGTCGTCGCCGCGGATGTCCACCCCCATGCTGGCGGCTTCGAGCACGCCGCGGCCCTGCAACACCTGACGCGGGTCGTAGCCCATGACCGACAGGTTGGCCGCTTCGCTGCCGGTCGGCATATCTTCCTCGATGGTCTTGAACAGGCCGCACCGGCCCTCGCGGGCGATGCGATCCATGTTGGGTTTGCGAGCCGCTTGGAGGGGCGTTTTCCCGCCCAGCCGGGCAACGGGATAATCCGCCATGCCATCGCCCAGTATGATCACGTATTTCATTTTGTTGCGATTCTCCGGCAACGCAGTTGGACGGCGCCATGATGCCTGATCCCCCACGAACCATCAACCATGAACCATCGCTCACTATTGACTTGCTTCGGTGCGCGTGCATTATCATCGCTCCGATGAGAAAACCGTCTGTTACCGTCCGCGTACCGGCGACGACGGGGAATCTCGGTCCGGGGTTCGACACGCTTGGCATCGCTCTGAAGCTGCACAACCAGGTCTCCATCCGGGAAACGGACGAGCCGGTCGTGCAACTGGTCGGCGCCACCCCGGCGAAGGATTCTCCTGCGGCACTGGCCATGGCGCGCGAAGCCTCCGAGGCGTTTTTCTCACGCAGCAAAGTCAACAAACACGGCGTCCAAATCGAAATCAAGGGCGATGTGCCCGTCTCGCGCGGTTTTGGCTCGAGTGTCACCATGCGGCTCGGCATCGTGTTCGCCCTCAACGAGACCGACGGTCGCCCACTCTCCGATGCGGAGATGCTCGACCTCGTGACCGGGTTGGAAGGGCATTCCGACAACTGCGCGCCCGCCCTATTCGGCGGCTTTGTCGTTTCGGGACGCATCAGCGGTGCGCTTCGCTACCGCCGCTTCAGCGTGCCGCCCCAGTTGAAGTTCGTCTGTTGCATCCCGGAATTCGAAGTATCCACCGAGAAAGCGCGCGGGTTGCTGCCCAAACAGGTGCCGTTGCGCGATGCCGTCGAGAATCTGAACCGGGTCGCCCTGTTGACCGCTACGTTTGTCTCCGGGGATTTCTCGCTCTTGCGCGGCCTGTTCGAGGACAAACTGCATCAACCTTATCGCAAGAAACTCCTGCCGCTGCTCGACGACGTGATTGCGGCCGGCATCGAAGCCGGCGCGCTCGGCGGTTGGCTCAGTGGCTCCGGCCCCGGCATCGTCTGCCTCACCGAGCAGAAGGAAAAGGCCGTGGCCGAAGCGATGGCCAACGCTTTTGCCCGCCAACAAATCCGTTGCGAAACCCACGCCCTCGTGGCCGACAACGACGGCACCCGGGTGAAGCGCGGATAGCGTCACGGCCGACGCGGTTCCGGTAATTGGTCCAGCAGTTTCTTCGCGGCCTCGAACCCGGGATCGATTTCCAACGCGTGCCGCAGCGTCTGGCGTGCGCGATCGGTCTGCCCGTGCCGCGCCAGGACGTTGGCCAGTCCGTAGAGATAATCGGCGTTGCCCGGTGCCAACTGGATGGCAGCGTCATACTCGCGCAGGGCACCGGCCAAATCTTCTTGGGCGTCGGCAATGGCCGCCAGATTGGCATGTGCGTCGGCCATCCAGCGATCGTAGCGCAACGCCAATTGAAAGTGCCGTTCCGCTCCCGCCAGGTCGCCTTTACGAAAAAGCACCATGCCGAGCGTGTTGTGCACTGCCGCGTGCATCGGATCCGCCGCCAACACCTCACGGGCGACCGACTCCGCTACATTGAACCGCTGGTGTCGATAATAGAACTTGGCCAACTGCAAAGTCGGCAGCGCCGCGTGCCTCAAAGCGGCGGCAGCCCGCAGCGTTTGCTCGGCTTGCGTCACGTCCCCCAAATGCTCCTGGATCGACGACAGCCAAATGCTCGTTCGGGCGTCGGCCGGGTCGGCATCGTGCGCTCGCTTCAACCATTCCCTTGCCGCCAAGTAATCTTTCTGCCGCGCCATCAGGATTCCCATCCCCCGCAACGCCGGCGCATTGCGTGGATATCGTTCGAGGACGGCTTCAAACTGATGCCGCGCGTTCTCGTAATCGCCGTCGTCGAGATAGGTGAACGCGAGGTTCTCGCGTACTTCGGCTGCGTCGCTGCCGCGTTCGAGGAGCGTCTCGTACAACGTGCGGTCGTCATGCCACACACGATTCTGGGCAATGGTCAACATGGAAAACATGGCAATGGCGATCCAGCCGAGGCTTTGAAGAACCGCCGCCCGGCGCGCTTTGCCTTCCGTCCAATTCTCCAAGCCGACGGACCCGCTGATCAACAGGCCAACCATCGGCCAGCCGATCCAGCGCTCACCAAACGTGGTATTCAGCGGGACCAGATTCGAAGTCAACGAGAAGGCGACTGCAAAGAAGAGCAGTCCGAAACTGACCCGCGGCTCGCGGCGGTAGGCCCATCGGCCGATGAGGCAACCCGCGGCCACCAGGATTGCTCCGGCGGCGGTCAACACCGTGGCCGGCCAACCGGTCGTCGGCAGCGCCCGGGTATGGTGCAGGTTCGCGGGCGCCACCAACAGCGCCACCGTGGTCGCCAAAGCACGAAGCGCCAGGCTGCACCGCTCGAGAACGGTGAATTGAGCGGGAAACCCCGTTTGGGTGAGCACCAGTTCCCGGACCAGGACGTAACCGAGTGCGAGGACGGCGGACAATCCGGCCACGGCCCAGCATGTTCGCGACGTGCGCGCGCCGCGAGATCGCAAGAGCCAGCCTGCCGCGGCGACAATCGCCGGAAACGTTACCGCCACTTCCTTGGATAACAGCGCCAGAGCATAAGCAGCCAGTGCCGCACCCAGGAACATCCAACGGAATCGCCGGGACGAGCCTTCGAGGGAGCCGAGCCTGAGAATCAACAACAGCGAGGCGAGCATGAACCCGCTGCACATTTCCGCGCTCCGTCCCGCCACGTACGCCACGGTCTCGGTGTTGACGGGATGACACACGAACACCGCCGCTCCGAGCAAAGCCCACTGCCGGTGTGCCTTGAGCGTCCGCAACAGGGCATAGACCAACAGTCCATCGACCACGTGCCACAGCAGGTTGGTCAGATGAAAACCGAACGGACGCGGACCCCAAAGCTGATAGTCAACCAACAACGAGACCATGTAGGCGGGTCGATAGAATGGCACGCTTTCCCCCGACGGCGAGTACGCCTCCGCCACGTCCGTGACAAAAACCCGGGGCAGAAAAGTCCAACTCCGCAGAAACCGGTCGTGTACCACGTTGAAATCGTCGTCCCAAACAAACTCGTTCCGCAGCGCGTTTCCGTAACAGGCGAACCCGAGAAGAACGATGACGATTATCGGCAGGAATTTCTGGGCCCGGTCATTCACAAGCCGACAGCATATCAGCTTTCGGCCAGGGAACGGAAGTAGCTAAGATTCTCCAACTCGATGGCGAGATTGACGTTGCTGACGACGACGTTGGCGGGCACGTGCAGCACGACGGGCGCGAAATTCAGGATGGCGTTCACGCCGGCGCCCACCAAGCGGTTGGCCACATCCTGGGCGGCGGTGGCTGGCACGGTGATGACGCCCATGCGGATCTTGTGGGAACGCACGAAGTTCTCGAGCCGGCTGAGCGGCAGGATCGGCTGGCTGTACGTTTTGCGGCGCTTGCGCTTTAGATCCAGGTCGAAGCCGGCCACGATTTCAAAGCTTTCTTTCCCGAACCCCTTATAAGCCAGCAAGGCCGAGCCGAGATGGCCGACACCCACGAGAACGACGGGCTGGAGTTGTTTTCGCCCGAGCGCCTCGGCGATTCCCTTGCGGAGTATCTCGACGTCGTAGCCAATGCCGCGCGTGCCGAAGTGGCCGAAACTGGTCAGATCTTTGCGCAACTGCGTGGGCTTGACTCCAGCCGCCTCCGCAAGCGCGTGGCTGGACGCCATGCGCACGCCGTTCTCGGCAAATTGCGCTAGACAGCGCAGATACACGCTGAGTCGATAGACAGTTTTCCGCGGAATCGCGACCCTCATACTGTGAACCCCAGCCGCACCAGCTTAACGAGAACGACGTGAAATGTCAAAACGCGTTACCGTGGTGTCGCGACTCCATGAGAATGCTTTACCGTGGTCCGCGGCGCGGCACACGGTCAGGCGTAGGCACACGATTACGGGAGCTACTTCTGCTGCCGCAATCGCCGCAGCAAATCAACCGCCTCCGTGAGATCGGGCTTCAGCCGAACGGCGGTTTCCAACTGTTCCTCGGCGGCCGCAGTCTGCGAAGATTCCGCGAGCGCCAATGCCAGCGCGAACCGTTTCTCGGCGCTGTAGGGATTCATGATCACCGCGCGCTGCAAGAAAGGCAGCGCGTCATCAGGTTGGCGCAGTTTGACGTAGAGTTCGCCGATATTGTACGTCACGTCGCTGTAGTCCGGGGCGATCCCCTCAACTACCAATCCCTCGTCGATTGCCGGCCGGTATGTCGCCGCGTTTTCCGCGAGCACGCCCGCCAGAAAATAGCGCGTTTCCACCCGGAGCGGCTGAATCTCCAGACTCTCCCGTGCCGCATGTGCCGCCGCGTTGAGGTCGCCCCGGGCTTCCGCCAGACGGGCCCGGCGTTCCCAACAATCCGCACGCACCGGCTGAATCACGGCGCCGTACAGAACCCAAACCGCCAGCAAACCACAAACGCCGGCCACCACGGACCGCGCCGGTTTCGACCGGGAAGAAATGCGGGGTACCGCCGCGCCGCTCCCGCTTGCCAGCAAACCCAGGAGCAGCCAGAGCAGAGATTGATTGGGCGGCGATCGTAGATCGATGTCGACCATCCCGTGCAGCATGAACACCAACGTCGCGCCAACGAGTCCGTAACCCAAGGGACGGTCTGTCCCCATCGCGTCGGCAGCGCGAACGCCGGTCCGGAGGGCTGCTGCCCAGAGACACATGAGAGCCACGAGTCCGACGACGCCCTGTTCGGTCGCAACTTCCAGCAGTTCGTTGTGGGCGTGGTTGGTGAAGTTGCCGGCTTTGGGACGGGCAAAATACTCGGGCAACCGGAACTTCGAGTACTGGATCCAGTACGTGTCCAGCCCATGCCCGAAGATTGGGTGCGCGGCAATCATGTGCAGCGTCCCGTTCCAGATGACCGGTCGAACGTCCGTGCGCCATTGGTTTTGCACGTAACCGCGCGACCAGAACCCCAACAGCGCGACCAGGCCCACGCCAGCCACCACGACGGCGTGGCGCCTGCGAGCCGAACCGGCGCGCAGCCAAACGACGACGATCCAGAGCGCGGCAACGATCCCCAGCGCCAGCCAGGCTCCCCGTGATCCCGTGAAGCACAGCGCCGCGATCAACAGCGCTCCCAAGATTGCCGCCCGCCAGTCCGCCAGCGCCACTGCCATGAACACAGCCGCCGCCAGATAGGCCCCGAGGAAATTTCGATTCCCAATCGTCGAGACAAACTCCTGCCCCGTTCCCAATCGGGCTAGCCCGTTGACGGCAACGACAGAGGCAACCACCAGCCAGATCCAGCAGAGCTTCCGCAGTTGATCCTTTGAAAAGGAACAGGCAACCCAGAAGAGCACCAGGTTCCCGAGGGTTGACGGCAGGACCAGGATTGAAAAATCGCGGTGCTGGCTCGAGCTGACGGAGACAAGCCAGCTCAGCACCAACAGCCCGCACGGCCACAGGAAATTACGCGGCACCAGCATCCACGGCGCGACCAGCGCGCCTCGGGCTGCCACCAGGAGAAGTGCGGCGAACGCGACCGTAGCCCACGGGAGAACGATGATGTAGCGAAACTGCGCCCAAGCCGAAGGCAGCCAGCTGAGGGGATAACTGCAGAGCGGGAACACCGCGACGGCCAGCAAGCACAAGAGATCTCGCCGCGGCAATTCCGGTCTTATCGACGAGTCAGAATCCATGCACAAAAAACGAACCCCGACACCAGGTGTCGGGGTTCGCCGCCGTCAAACTGAGTCAAGCCTCATCCGGGACTGAGGACCATCGCCGAGCCTTGACCGTTCTTTATCAGCCAAGGCAACCGGGTCTTGAAGTCCACGTGACCATCGTTAAACAGAATATTGCCGCCGGCCTCTTTGTGGTTGCCGGTCGTGGGCCACGGCGAACCATACACATTATTCATCGATGAGAGACGATCCAGGCAGATGATCGAATCGGGAGACGTGCTCTGCCAGATGAGACCGGTCGAGCAGGCATAGCTCACGTTCGTCTGGCCAATCGTTCCCGCCGAGTATCCGAAAGTGCTGAAATCGATGGACGCTCTGCAGCCTGAACGGCCGTCACTTGGGCAGAAGAAAACTTTCGCCGAACTGATGTAGTTGCTGAGAACCATGTAATGCGTTCCCGGGACCGTCTGGTCCAACGTGGCATCGCTGTTGTACGGACACTTCTCGTAATTGGCGTCGGCGTACTGCGCGATCGTCAGCCCAATCTGCCTGAGGTTGCTCAAGCAGTTGGCGCGACGCGCTTTTTCGCGGGCTGAGTTAAGCGCAGGCAGCAACATCGCGGCCAGAATGCCGATAATCGCAATAACGACCAGCAGCTCGATCAACGTGAAGCCGCGGATCTTAAACTTAACTAATCTTCTCATTTGGTAATGCCTCCGATGTACTGTTAGTTCGAAGTACTTCCTTCCCGCGCTTCTCGGGTCCAACCCGCTTCGCGGTGCTTGTGCCATCAATCACTAGCGGAACCTACCAGCCCGCCTATGCGGTGTCAACAGGTAAACTGCCGCGGTCTTCAGCCCTCGCTGCACACACCGATACCGAGTGCCGTTCCTTCACCCTGTCAACAAGTTGCGCGCGCATTCCTGCGGGGCTGCGCTACCTCAAACAAGGCCGCAATCTCGTCCTCCCGGTTGTAGAAATGAGCCGAAATCCGTAAGCACCGTCTCCCATCTCGACAACGGCGTAGCGACGTGCCGATATTAGCCACCTCGAGCCTGGCATGCAGTTCCCCAACGTCGCACCCGCTCACCGTCATCGAGACAATACCCGACCGCCCGGCGTCCCCGCGCGGACCGACGATGGAGAATCCGGCCTCGATTCCGCGAGCGATCACCGTGTTCGCCAGCGCCAGCACCCGGGCTTCAATTGCGTCGATACCGCATTCCAGGATCAATTGCAGAGCCGCCCGCAGCCCCACGATGCCGGCCAGATTCAAGCTGCCCGGTTCGTACCGGCGCGCGTCGGGTCGAAATACCAAAGTCTCTTGCGCAATGTAATCGGGACAGGCGGCACTGTGCCATCCCACCAGCGGCGGATGCAACCGCTCGAAGTGCTCCTTCCGCACGTACAGGATCGCCACGCCCACCGGCCCCAACAACCATTTGTGCGCATCCGCCGCCGCGAAATCCACGGACTTCATTACGGTCCGCAACGCACCCAGGCTCTGGATCCCATCCAGACAAAACAGGACGCCCCGTTCCCTGAGGGATTTCCCGATCCGATCGACGTCGAGCCGCCAGCCGCTCTGGAAATGGGCGCTCGCCAGGGCCACGAGCCGCGTGCCGCCATCCACCGCGCGCTCCACGTCTTCCCACGTCACATTGCCGAATTGCCCCGGCTCAACAAACCGCACGTCCACGCCCTGCCGGGCCAGGTCCATCCACGGGTACACGTTGGCGGGATAATCGTCCCGATAACACACCACATTGTCGCCCGGCTTCCACGGCAACCCCGCGGCCACCAGCGCCAGTCCCATCGAAGTCGAACCGACGAACGCAATTTCCTCCGGCTGCGCCTCGATGAGGTCCCCGGCCAGCGCCCGCGTCTCGTCAATCATCGCGTCCGGTACCACCTCCTCCTGATTGTCGCTGGCGGCTGCCGCCACGTACTGTTGCATCGCTTCCGCCACGCGCCGTGGCAGCGGGCTGACGCCGGCATGCGCCAGGAAGATCTTCTTCTCGCAAACGGGGAACTCGTGCCGACGCAGGGATTCGTCATGCAACAAATCTGGTATCACTAGCTTGCTCACGACCGGGCCACCTCGATCGCTTTCGCGACCGCCTCGCGCGGGGAACCGGCGCGGATAATCGGCGGCTCGGTGCCGTCGGGACCACGAAGCTCCCAGGTCCCCAATCCAACGACGGGCACCCGGATCTTTAGTGCTACCGCAATCTCGCTCAACGTCCCGTAGGATCCCGCGATGGCGATCACCGCATCCGACGACCGGACCACTAGGACGTTTCGCGCTTCCCCCATTCCCGTCACTACCGGCACGTCGATGAAGGCGTTGGCCTCTCCGGCCTCGATGCCCGGAACAATCCCGACCGTCAGACCGCCCGCCAGCTTCGCGCCGCGAGCCGCCGCCTCCATCACTCCGCCCAGGCCACCGCAAACAAGAATGGCTCCCTGCCGCGCAATCTCAGCACCGACTTCGTCCGCCACCGCCAATGCGTCCGACGATGCTGCGCCCGGTCCCAGCACGCCGATCCGCAGTTTCCGTCCCGGGCTCAATGAAGTTTCACCGCGAAATCGGCCGCGGTCGGTTTGGCGAGCCGCGCGTAATCGGCATAGCTCATCTTGATGGCGTCGCTGTGCGTGCCGGCCTCGAACACGATGTGGCTGGCCTCGGTCAGGCTCGTATCGACGTACGTGGGCAAGCCGTACAACTGGCCGAACGGCGGCATTGTTCCCACCGCGCAATCAGGGAACAACGCCTTGAACTCCGCTTCCGTCGCCAGCGCGGTGCGTTTGCCGGTTACCTTGCCTAACTTCTCCAGATCAACGCGGTGATCGGCCGGCAACACCGCCATCGATTCTTCGCCGTCAGCTTTGATCATCACAACCTTCGCGTGACTCTTGCCCTTCACGTGTTCGATCGCCGCCAATTCCTGCGCCGTGAACGCCTCCGGGTGGTGCAGAACTTCGTAGCGAACTTTGGACTGATTTAAGAAATCGACCAGTCTCGTTGGTATTCCCATCGCGCACCTCCGTTGGCAGTATACCCCGCCGCAACCGCCAAGGCAAAGGCGCTGTTTATCTCCGAGCGGCAGCGAGCAATTCGTCAAACCGACGGGCGTACTCCGGATCGTTCCGGAGTGGCGCCAGTTCGGCGTCGCGAACAGCCAGAGCTGCATACCGCGGCTGCCTCTTCAACAATTCGCTCAACGTCGCGCAGGCTTCCGCCGGCTTACCCAACCGCGCGTAGGCACAGGCCAGATTGTACCGTGCCGCTCCGAGAGTCGGCTCGAGGTGGAGGGCTTGCTGCAGGCACATGACAGCCTCGCGGTACCGTTTGGTCTTCAGGTAGATCACCCCAAGCGTGGCGTGACCGAGTGAATACGCGGGACTGAGTTCCAAGCCCCGCATGACCTGCGGTAGCGCTTCGTCAAAATGCTGTTGCTCGACCAACTTCATGGCCAGTTCGCAGTAGCCGTACCCCAACATGTGACGGGCCACGTCTGAGTCAGGGAAATAAGACAGAGCCGTCGTCCACAGCGTAATATCATCGTGCCAGACCGGAATCTCGGCGCGCGTCCGGGAGCCCAGGAACAACGCATAGAGACCGAGCAACACAGCCAGAACCGATCGGCCGAGAACCGCCACCCGTCTCCAAGCCATGGCCAGCCCCGCCATGATTACGGTGACCAGCGGCACCATCGCGAGATACGCGTAGCGGCTTGCCACAGTCTGCGACCCGGCTTGAACCAGTCCCGATGACGGCAGCACGAGCGCCAAGTACGCCGCCCAGGCCGCCAGCCCTTCCGGATGCCGGGTCCGGTACCGCCAACAGATCCAGGTAACCAATGCCACCACCACCACGGAGAAAGCGAACTCCTTGTGCGCCCAAGACACCCCCGTCCCGAATGGATAGAAGGGCGACAGCCAGGCGGGCCACAAAGTCTTCCACAGATAGAAAACCAGGCTGCGGCACGCCAGCAACAGCCGCTGCACCGGACCGATCCACTGGGTCCCGACCAGCAACCGTGCTCGCGATTCCATGAGGATGGTCAGGAACGTCGCCCCAGCAACCATCCCCAGCAGGAGGACCTTTTCCTTAAGCAGCGGCCGCCAGCCCGCCTGCCGATACCGGTTCAACGGGTAATAATCCATGGCGAGCATTACGAACGGAATCGAGATCGCCATCGGTTTGGCCAGCAGCGCGCCGACAAACAGCACACCAGTCGCCCACCGCCAGGCGCGACCATGTGCCGACCGTGTCCCGCGCATGTACGCCCACAAGCAGGCCACGAAGAAGAACGTGCACAGGAGCGTCGTGCGCCCCGCCAGCCAAGCCACCGATTCCACCTGGAGCGGATGAATGCCGAACACCAAGCCGGTCCCGACAGCCGTCGACAACCGCCGACCGCCAGCCTGCCAACCTGCCACCGCGAGCAGCGCCTCCGCGAAGCACACGAGCAACCCGGCGTTGACGGCGTGGAGCCATACATTCACCAGATGATGGGCCCGCGGGTTCGCGCCAAAAACCTGATAGACCGCCACGTGCGAAAGACGCGGGAGCGGCTGGTAATAAGGCTCCGTCGTGGTGAACGCCCATTTCAGGGCGGCCATCGACAATCCCCCATACTCTTCCGCCCTTCTCAGGTATTCGTCGTCGTCCATTCGAGTGAGGAACTGGCCCCCGGACGCGGGCCAGAACAGCCAAAGCGTGACGGCGGCTACCGCCAGCGACGCGCCGAATCTCAGGACACGAAACTGGTTCATGGCGGCCCGGATTTGACCGCTGAAGAATTCAGCAACTGATGCAACTGTTGGCCGTATTGCGGGTCGGCCCTGAGGGTGGTAAACTCGCCGTCTCGCGCGGCCAACGAGAGCATGTGCGGATCGAGACGGGCCAGTTCGCACAGGGCATTGTACGCTTGGGCGAACTGCCCCAGGCGCGCATACGCGCACGCCAGGTTGTACCGCGGCGCGGCGAGTTGCGGTCCCCACCGGAGCGCATCCCGCAATTCCTTGATGGCGCGGACGGGTTCGCCCAGCTTGAGCCAGCACAGCCCCAGCGTCGAATACCCCAGCCCGTTGTGGGGGAAAACTTCCACCACGACTTGCGCGTGGGGCACCGCTTCCAAGAATCGCCGTTGGGCCGCCAATTCCGCCGCGTAATGCAGATTGGCCACGCCGGAACCCGGGAAATGCGCCAACACATCGGTCCACAATGTTGCCTCGTTGCGCCACATGCCAATCTGCCGACGGCACCGCACACTCAAGAACATCAGCACGCCGGCGATCAACGCCGTCAACGCAAACCGGCCAACGGGCGACATCCGTCTCCAAAGCCACAACCCGCCGCCCGCCAGCAGCATCAGCACCGGCACGATCGCCAGGTAGGCGAATCGGTCCGCCGCCGCCTGGGCGCCTGATTGGAGAACTCCTGACACGGGCAACAGCCAAACCAGATAGGCAATCCATCCGGCCACCAGCGCCGGCACCCGCCGGCGCCCCCACACAAGGAGCATCGTGACCACGGCAAACGCCGCGGTCGGCACCCAAAACTCCGCCTGGCTGAGCGTGATCTTCCCGCCCAATGGATAGTACGCCGACAACCACGCCGGCCACACGAGTTTCCACAAATAGAAAATGACCCCACGCATGGCCACCAACAACCGCGCGCCCAATCCGAGGTTCTCCAACTCCATGACGGCCCCGCCTATCGTCTGGGCGACGACCGTGACGACCGACAACAGCGCGCTCATCAGCAACAGGGGCAATTTCTCGATGACCAGCCGTCGCCACCCGTCGGTTCCGTATCGGCGCAACGGATAATAATCCGCCACCAACATGGCGAACGGCAATGACACCGCCATCGGTTTCGCCAGCATCGCAGCCGTGCCGAACCCCAGTGCGGCCCACCACCAGCGTCGGCGCCGGTCCTGTTGCGCGTATCTCACGTAGGCGCACAGGCTGGCCAGGGCAAACGTCGCGCACAGCACCGTCTTGCGCTCGGCGTACCAGGCGACCGATTCCACCTGCATCGGGTGGACGGCGAACAACACGCCCACGAGCACCGCCAGCACCCGCCGTTCGTTGGAGGAGATGGTTGGCACCGCGTTCAACAGGCCCCAGACGAGCGCAACGACCAGCGCCGCGTTCAGGGCGTGCAACAACAGGCTCACCGCGTGAGTCCCCGCGGGGTTCTGTCCCCACAGTTGATAATCCAGCACCAGGGAAACCCAGGTAAGCGGATGATAGTAAAAGGGCTGCGTCTCCGTGAACGCCCACTTTAGCGTCGACCACGTCAGGCGTGGGTGTTGTTCCACCACCCGCAGGTACAGGTCGTCATCCCAATACGTGAACGAATTCCGCACACACGGCCAGTACACCCGCACCGTGATCAACGCCACCGCCAGCGCCAGGACGGGCATCGTCCACCGGCAACGTAGAGCAACCGGCTCCGGGCCTGCCGAAGGGTGAAGCGTAGGGGAGAACTGATTCACACGGTTCGCGTTACCAGAGTTTCCAGTCGCCGCGGGCCAGCACCCAAACTGCCAGCGCGGCGTTGCTGACGGCGTGGGCGATGACGCAGGCGAACACGTCTTTACGTTTGTAGTACAACCAATTGTAGAGCGCCCCGCAGATCAGGCCGGCCAGCCACTCGCGATGCTCCAAACCGAACAAACCGACGGTCATGGCGAAGGACGACCACGTGAACGCACCCACAGCCACGCGTTTGAAGTCTCCGTCGATGAACCACCGGATCAAGAACGCTCGCCAGAAAAGTTCTTCCATCAACGGCACGATGATCACCGCGCCCGCCACGCGAGACGCGATGAATAACCACTTTCCGCTCGGATCGAACATCGTGCTGTTCTCCGGCTTGGGGTAATACGGGTCGATCCCGATCCAAATGGCAATCGCCACCAGCCCGACCGCAACGGCCAGGATCCATGTGGCCGTCGTGCTGCCCGGCCCCGGGGCCGGTCGGGATCCGGACGCGGACCGATGCCACAGCGGCGAGCGCAACTCCTCGTAATATCGACGAAAGACCCACAGGGCTGCGCCGACGACGATGGTCGCCAGCGGGTAGACCCAGACCCGGTTCTGCGCGGACTGCGCCGCGAGGAACAAGGCGTAGATTGCAAACGGCGCGACATACGGCAGCCACGGTCTGGATTGCATGACTTTCATTCGACAAACTCGCCGCGCAGTCTAAGCCGTCACGCGGGCGAGCCGCAAGCCCGGAGCGCGGCCGATGTCGCGACTCCATGAGAATGTCCCCTTGCGAACTCTTTAGAAATGTCCCCATTTCGGCCTCCACGAGGAGGTCAGATGGGAGCGATTCTGATGAGCTGTAAGGAGCGGCGACGATTGGAGCTGTTATCACGAGTGCGGGA
>DATJBF010000032.1:0-10442 GCA_035515475.1 Verrucomicrobiia bacterium | reverse complement strand
GCTGGCCATCCCCAACGCGCAGGCCATCACCGACAGACCGTACCACAGCCGGGCTTGCGGCTCCCACGAACCATTTCCCATGAACCATTTCCCATTTCCCGCGAGTGGCGACTCCGCCCCTCGGATGAAACAGTACAACGTGAGCAGGTAAAACAATCCCATGATCGATTCGGCCCGCTGAACGATGTACGTCACCGACTCGGTCTGCAGCGGGTGAACCGTCCACAGGACCGCCGTCGCCAAGGCCAGCTCGCTGGCCACGGCACCGAAACGAGCCCGTAGAGCCGGCTGCAGCAGCGTCCGACGTACAATGCCCAGAAGGGTCAAACCGGCGAGGATATGTACGGCCAGGTTCAGCGCGTGGTAGCCCCACACGTTGTAGCCGCTGAGGGCGTAATTGATGGCCAACGACAAATTGATAAGCGGACGGCCTTCCACCGTCAGCCAACCCCGATGTGGCGGCGACAAGGGCTGCCAAATCGGCCAGAGACGACGGATTGTGGGATTCCCCGGGATTGACGCGTAATCATCCAGCACGAACGAACCCGTGAAGCTGTTCTGATAGGCTAGCAGCCCCGCGGCGACTACCACCAACGGGATGAACCTCTGTCTGTTCATGCGGATGCCAGTCTATGCGAAATGACCGATGGCCGCCAGATTCGAACACGTTCGGGGCCAGCGAGACTTGCCGATTGCCCGCAGCGCATCAGGACGCGCAGCTCCACCCTCGTTCCGTCCCCCCCGCCAACAGCCTAGTGAAGGGCCCGGAGTCCTGCCAGCCTCCCCTGCGCAGCAGCATAATCGGGCTGGAGTCGCATGGCCTGCTCGTACTGGCCGATGGCATCCTCACGCTTACCCTCCTGCTCCAAGGCGACTCCCAGATTGTAATGCGCGGCGGCCATGTCGGGCTTGAGTTGCACCACTTGGTCCCATTGCTCGATCGCCTCATGCACACGGCCCAATCGCATCAATGCGACCCCGAAATTGTAGCGCGCTTCAACCAGACCGGGCTTGATCCGCAGTGCCTGCTCATAATGTTTGATTGCTTCCTCAATCCGGCCCTCATGCTCCAAAGCCACTCCCAGATTGGCGTGCGCCTCAGCATAATCAGGATGGAGACGCAACGTTTGCTCCCACTGACTGATTGCCTCCGGCAGGCGGCCCAGCCGCACAAGGGCAACTCCCAGGTTGAATCGGGCCTCGGCATAATCGGGATCGATCCGCAATGCCTGCTCATAGTGCCCGATGGCTTCTCCCATCCGGCCCGCACGCTGCAACGCAATCCCCAGATTACAGTGTGCGTCGGCAAAATTAGGGTTGATCCGCAACGCTTGTTCCCATTGCCCGATCGCTTCCGTCGTCCGGCCCAGACCCATCAAGGCGAGCGCAAGATTGTGATGCGCATCGGCAAGGTCGGGCTTGAGCTGCAGTGACCGGTCAAATTCCTCGATGGCCTCCTGGACGCGGCCAGCCCGGGTCAGGACAATTCCCAAATTGCGGTGCGTCTCGGCGGACGGCTCGCTTCTGACCGCGCGTTGCGCACAGGCAAGTGCTTCGCCAATCCGGTTTTGATTCAGCAACGCCTGCGCGAGCATCTCGTTGGCCACAGCCGAGTCCGGAAAGACGGCCAGCACACCGCGCCACAAAGTCTCGTCGTTACGCCAGACAGCCGTTTGGGCACGGGTGCGACAACCGAAAAATCCCAGTTCAGCCGCCAGCAAGCAGACCAGCGGGAAGCGCACCACCATCGGACCGCGCCGCCACAGCCAGACCACCGCCCCACCCGCCAACAACACCAGAGGCAGTATTGCCACGTAGGCGTACCGGTCCGCCGCCGCCTGCCAGCCTCTCAGTGTCAGCCCAGAAACCGGCAGAACGAACATCACGTACGCCCCCCAACTCGCCAGCAACGCAGGCGTCCGCCGCCAGCGCCAGATGCCCAACGCAGTGACAGCCGCCACGGCCAACGCCGACGCAGCGACGAGCAGCGGTCGCAATGAAAAACCCAGGTGCAACGGATAATACGATGACAACCACGCCGGCCACACCAGTTTCCATGGGTAAAACGTCAGGCTCTGTGCCGCCAAGAACACGCGTTGCAGCGGCCGGACCGCCTCCAGCGGTTCCATCAGACCGCCCGCCCGCGACTCGGTGAACAACGTCGCTACCGCCGCCGCCGCGGCCAGTGCGATCAACACCGTCTTCTCGCGGAGCAACCGTCCCCAGCCGAGTCGCTCGTGTCGCCCCAATGGAAAACAATCCATCGCCAACATCGCGAAAAACAGCGACACCGCCGTCGGCTTGCAGAGCAGCGCCACGGCAAACAGCACCGACACGAGCCACCGACGCGCCCCGGTGACATACGCCCAGACGCACCCGATTCCGAAGGCGGTGCACAACAATTGCGATCGCACCGAGATCCACGCGACCGACTCGACCTGTAACGGATGAATGGCGAATACCGCGGTCACGCCGAACGCGAGCGCCAGCCGCTCGCTGGTTGCCAGGGACGCCACCGCCCCGAGCAGCGTCCAGAGAAAGCCGAACACGAGAGCAGCGTTGAGCGCATGCAACACGATGTTTGTCGCGTGATACCACTGGGCGTCCGTTCCCCAAAGCTGGTAATCCAGGACGAGCGAGAGCCGCGGCAATGGGTGGTAATACGGCTGCGTGGTCGTAAACGCCCATCTCACGGCGTTCCACGTCAGCCCGCTCAAACGTACCGCCTCCCGCAAATACTCGTCGTCGTCCATCCGCGTGAGGAACCCACCGTTGACGGCCGGCCAATACAGCCAAAGTGTGCCCGCGAAGATCAGAAGCGCCAATCCAATGAGCGTTGTGCGGGAGACGCCGTTCACCTTAAACCGTGGCCGGACTACCTATACTGGATGACGCTGGTGGCGCAAAGAATAAAGGGCGCGTTGCCGGGCTCGGGCGAGCATCGCCGTCACGTTTTTGCCGTAGCCGCAGAAAATGTGGAAACTCGCGTTTCGGCGACACGGCCTGCCCAAGCGATAACGGCCTCAGTTCGCCACCGAATGCGCCAACTGGTATCGCCCCTTCCAAGCGGTGCCCAGTTCCACGAGCGTTTCCCGACGCAGCACGCGCTCGATTACGGGGAACACGTTGCGTTCTTCGTCGCTGAAGTGCGCCCGGGCCATGGCCAACGTGGCTTTCAATTGTCGTCGGGCTTCCCCGAAATCCTCCACCGCCTCCACTTGTTTCAGGACTGCGTCCAATTCGTGGTGGTCGTGATTCAGGCGGGTGAGTTGATGGCGTTCGAGTAGAACGTGATCCAGCGCGATGTAAATCAGGTTGGTCTCCTCGTCTCCGTGGTTGTGGAGCAGCCCGGCCAACAGCCGGCAGATGGCTCGGACCTCACCCACCGTCTTCAGCCGCGGCAGCATCTGCTCGATCTCGTCGAACAGTATCAGGAATACCTGGTGCTCGATCACTAAGGCGTCGATGATGTCCATCACGACGGAAACTAGTCCCCGCAGATGAAAAGTCAAACCGCACAGGCCGTGCTTCACCGGGCCGGTCTTGCCAGGCGTTCATCGCGGATGTACCTGAGGGGCGCCTACCGGTGTCCTGTCTGGGAACAGGAGCGCGGGCGTCTCGCCCGCGGCCTCCGGGAACGTCGCTTCACGGCGGCCGCCCGCCCCGCCAACTTTTCACTAGAACTGCGGCCAAAAACCTCGTAAGCTTTGTGGATAGAATCGGGTCTATGGCAGATCTCCATCCAGTGCCGTTCCGCGACCTTGTCACGCGCATGTTTCTCGAACCTGCGCGGCAGCAGACCATTTTCGATCTGCCGTTCAAGAAGATGTACCGGCCCGATCCGACGCTCGACACGGGGGTGACGTTCCACGGGCAGAAAGCGGCCACACCGGTCGGACCGGCGGCCGGCCCGCAGACGCAGATGGCCCAGAACATCGCACTGAGCTGGCTCGCCGGTTCCCGCATCCTCGAACTCAAGACCGTGCAGATCAACGATCAGTTGGTCATCAACCGGCCCTGCATCGACATGACCAACGTCGGCTACAACATCGAGTTCTCGCAGGAACTGCGGCTGCAGGAGTCCATTCACGAGTACGTGGCCGGCATGATGTTGGTCGAGATGCTCAAGGCGAGCAATCTCCTCCAGTTCGAGCCCAGCCCGTTCGACAAGAACGCCACCATCTACGATTTCAGTCTCGGTTACGATCTGGTGGGCATCTCGAGCAAGACGATCCGCGATTTCATTGCCAACCTGCGTGACGCGAGCCAATCCATCGACCGTCTGCGCCGCGAGATCCCCGACCGCTGGAAACAGTTCCGCGACCTGCCCTACCCCACCGAGATCAGCAACACGGTCACCCTCTCGACGTTCCACAACTGTCCACCGACCGAGATCGAGCGGATCTGCCAGTTCCTACTGAACGAGGCCCGCATGCACGTCACGGTCAAGATGAATCCCACCATGCTCGGGTTGGAAGAGTTAGATGATCTGCTGCACGACCGGCTCGGTTATCACGACATCCAGGTCAATGAGAAGGCGATCGATGCGGGCCTGAAGTTCGACGAAGGCATCGACATGGTGCGGCGGTTGTCGGCCACGGCCCGCAAACTCGGCCTCGGTTTTGCCGCGAAATTCAGCAACACGCTCGAAGTCGTCAATCATCGCTCGTTCTTCCCGAAGGACGAAATCATGTATCTGAGCGGCGCGCCGTTGCACGTCGTCACCCTCCGCCTCGTCGAGAAATGGCGCCAAGCCTATGGCCCCGACTGCCCAATCAGTTTTGCGGCCGCTGTCGACAAACACAATTTCCCCAACTGCGTCGCCTGCGGGTTCGTGCCGATCACGACCTGTTCCGACCTCCTGAAAGTGGGCGGGTACGGCCGGTTGTTCGAGTACCTGAAGAACCTCGAACAGGAAATGAAGACGCTCGGCGTCACCACCATCGACGACTTCATCCTCCGACGCGAAGGCAACGAGCAAGCCGCGCTCGACCACGCGAAGGGTGCCGGCCGCGCAGCTGCGATCAACTACGCGGGTTACCTCAACACCGGACCGATCTTTGCGCGCACCGTGGCCGACGAACGGTATGCCTACGAGAAAAACAAGGTCGTCCCGAAACGCATCGGCTCGAAACTGTGGCTGTGCGACTGCGTGAATTGCGACAAATGCATCCCCGTGTGCCCGAACGACGCGAACTTCTTCTACGAGGTCGAACCGTTCGCGATCGAGTTCGACAACTACACGTGGACTGGCGGCCGGCTGCAGCCGGCCGACCGCGGCTCCTTGAAGGTCGAGAAGAAACACCAGATTGCGAATTTCGCCGATTGGTGCAACGAATGCGGCAACTGCGATACGTTCTGCCCCGAGTACGGCGGACCGTTCATCCAAAAGCCCAGCTTCTTCCAGAACCGCGACACGTGGCTCGTTAGCCCCCACCGCGACGGGTTCTATATCAAGCGCCACAACGGCACGATTGAGATCGTCGGCCGAATCGAGGGGAAGATCTACTCGTTGGCGGTGGACGAATCCCAGAAGGCCGGCATCTACAGCGACGGCGTCCTGGAAGTGAAGTTCGACACGACAACGCACCAGATCGTCGGCGCCAAGGCGCTGGCGGCCGACGCGGCCGGTCACTACCTCGACGTGAAGAAATATCACACGCTGCGGGTCCTGTTGGCGGGCCTGCTGAACCCCACCCGCGTGCATCAGGTCAACGTTGCAGTCTTCTGACCGCTCCTGTTGAATTGCGCCACCGGGAGTGCTACAACACCGCCATGCAAACCGCATCCGCCTCTGGTTATGTTTCGCTGCGCCGAGCCCGGTCGAGCCCGGCGCACCGCCTGGCGAGAACAACTCTGCTCGGGGCCGTTTCCCTGCTCACCGGCCTCGCGCTTACGGCCATGCCCGGCCAGGCCCACGCCCAAGCCGGCACCTTCTCGTTCAGCCAGTCCGCCTACACAAACACCGTCAGCCAAACCAACGCCGTCATCAGCGTCATCCTGACCGGCAGTCCGCCCGTCCCCGTCTCCGTCGATTTCGCGACCCACGACGGCACGGCCACAGCAGGCGTTGATTACGTCGCCACCACCGGCACGCTCGCCTACGCCGTCGGCGTCTTCTCCAACACGTTCAAGGTTCCTCTTCTCAACAACGGCATCGCGCAATCGACGCAAACCGTCAATCTGGCGCTCTCGAATCCCTCTCCACTCGCGTCCCTCGGGTTTCCGTCGAATGCCGTCCTCACGATCATCAACACTTCCTCGCAAGTCGTGCAATTCGCCCAGTCCGCCTACACGGTCGACCAGGGGGAGAGCAACGCTGTTGTCACGATCGTCCGCACCGGCGGCTCCAGCACCACCGGCACCGTATTCTTCACCACGAGCGATGGCACGGCCAAAGCCGGTATCGATTACACGGCCACGTCCGCCACGGTCACGTTTACCAATGGACTGTCCACCAACGCGGTCGCCATTCCCCTCCTGCCGGGCAGTCCACTCAGCACCAATCAAACGGTCAACCTCAAGCTCTCGAATCCAACCGGAATGGTTCTCGGCTCGCACAGTAACGCCGTCCTGACCATCGTCGCGACCGGGCCGACCGTCCTCCAATTCAGCCGGCCCAGCTACAACTTCCACGAACACGCCGGCAAAGCCAAGCTGACCGTCATCCGCTTCGGTTCCAGCGCCGCCGGCGCGAGCGTGAACTTCGCCACGAGCGACGGCACCGCAGTCGACGGCGTGGATTACCACGGCACCAGCGGCACGTTGGTATTCCCCAGCGGGACGGAGACGGCGAACATCAGCTTCCGTTTCGTAGAATTCAACTCGTTCCAGAGCAATAAAACGGTCGTGGCCACCTTGAGCGATCCCATCGGCGGATCGCTGGGAACCCAAGCCACCGCCCTTGTCACCATCGTCAACGACCGGCCGCAAACGGTCATCTTCACCAACAGCGCCGACGCAGTGGCGACGCTCCGACTGGTGCGAGCCGGCACCATGGACGTACCTCCGGGGAATTTGCCCTCGAACATCGTCTTCTCCGCGACCGACGCCGGCAGCGTCCTCACGATCAATGTCAAAAAGGGGACCAACGGCTCCAGCTTCGTGCAGATCGGCGGATTCAGCGGTGACGGTGGCCTGCGGATGATTCACGCCCCAAACGTCGATCTGACCGGCAGCGGCGTGCAGCTCGGGGGTTTTGTCCGGCAATTGCAGTTCCACGACGTCCTGAATGGCGCCGCCATCGCGATCGGCGGCAGCGCTACCGACCAGACCAAGATCGTCGCCCATAATATCGACGATGGCGCCGCCATCACGACCACCTGCCGGATCGCGTCGTTACAGGCCGCACGGGTGGGTGACGTCGCCATAACCGCGCCGAGCATTGGTTCGCTGACCATCCACGGCGACAAACGCAACGGCCTGACCGGCGATTTCAATGGCCAAATTGAGTTGACCGGCGACGGTGTTGCGCCAGGGGGTCCGACACTGCGCAAGTTCACCGCGTCCGGCACGATCAGCAACGCGAGCATCGACGTTGCCACTGGCAACCTGCTCTCGATCGTCGCCCCGGCGATTCTCGATTCGAGCATCTACGTCGGGTTCATCCCGACCCATCCGGACGCGCCGCTGTTGGGCGGCACCTTCGTCTCCGATTTGCAGTTGAAATCTGTCACCGTGAATTCGTCCGCCTCGGGTTATGCCAACAGCGTCATTGCGTCGCCGGAAATCGGCACCGTGTCCCTCAGGAGCGTCCGGACCGACAACAGCGGAGTTCCGTTTGGTGTTGTCGCCAATCAATCCATCAAGTCGGTGACGAGCAAAACGCCGCCGTTCAAGTGGAACAAGGCCGGCGCTCCCGACCAATCGCTGGGCGACTTTCATGTGATCCTGCCGTGACACGACAAGTGCGTTGACTCGTGGAACGGACGATGCGCCCGGTCGATTCTCGTCTCAGATCCTGAAAGTCCGCTCGCTTTCTAGCACAAGACCTGCTAATTCCCTAACGCCTGAGGGCACACCCATGAAGAACATCGAAGGCAAGGTCGCCGTCGTCGGCCTCGGCTACGTTGGCCTGCCATTGGCAGCCTCGTTCGCCAAACACGTGCCGGTCGTCGGCTTCGACATCAACCAGCGCCGTGTCGACGAACTGCGCAACGGCATCGACCTGACCGGTGAGACGCTGGGCGGCGACCTCAAGAACCCCAACCTGAGTTTCACGACCGACCCCAAAGCGCTGCGCCCGTGCAAGTACCTCATCGTCGCCGTGCCCACGCCCGTGGACAAGGCGAGCGTGCCCGATTTGGAGCCGGTCATCAGCGCCTCGCGCACCGTCGGCGAAAACCTCAGCCGGGGTGCCATCGTGGTTTTCGAAAGCACGGTGTATCCCGGCGTCACGGAAGAGATTTGCCTGCCGATCCTCGAGGAGAAATCGGGATTGAAACTGGGCGACTTCAAGATCGGCTACTCCCCCGAGCGGATCAATCCCGGCGACCACGAGCACACGGTCGATAAAATCGTCAAGATCGTCAGCGCGTCCGACGCCGAAGCGCTGGAGGAACTCAGTGCGTTGTACGGGCTGGCCGCCAAGAGCGTGTATCGCGCGCCGAACATCATGACCGCGGAAGCAGCCAAGGTCATCGAAAATATCCAGCGCGACCTCAATATCGCGCTGATGAACGAACTTTCGCTCATCTTCGCGCGGCTCGGAATCAACACGGACGAAGTGCTGGCCGCGGCGGCAACGAAATGGAATTTCCACAAGTACCACCCCGGACTCGTCGGCGGCCATTGCATCGGCGTCGATCCGTATTATCTCACGTATCGGGCACAACAACTCGGTTACCATCCGCAGGTCATCCTCGCGGGACGCCAGATCAACGATTCCATGCCCATTCGCGTCGGCGAGATGGTGGTCCGCGGCCTCAGCGACGTGGGCAAACCCCTCAAAGGCTCGACCGTGCTCGTGATGGGACTGACCTTCAAGGAGAACGTGCCCGACATCCGCAACAGCCGCGTCCACGATACGATCACCTACCTGCAGGGTTTCGGCGTCAAGGTCCTCGGCTGCGATCCGTTGCTACCGCCCGAAGTCGTTCGCAAGAACTTCGGCATCGAGAACGTCGAGTTCGACCGGGTGCCGCACTGTGACTGCGTCCTCATCGCCAACAAACACAATGCGTTCCGCTCGCTGACGTTCGACCAACTCAAGTCGAAGATGAACCCGCCGGTGCTCATCGATATCAAGAACCTCTTCGACCGCCGGGCCGCCGAAGCCGCCGGGTTCTACTACAAGAGTCTGTAAGGAAGCTCTCAGCTTTCAGCAGTCAGCCAGTCACTTCTCGTTGTCGCCCTGAGTCCCGACGTTCGTCCGGATCCCGCAGCATTGCGGGACTTGTCGAGCGGCTTCAGTCGCCGTAGACTCGCCGAGCTTTATGAAATCTCCCACCCAGCGCTTCTCCAGTCGGGTCGATAACTACGTCAAGTACCGGCCCGGTTATCCGAGCGGCGTGATGCAAACGCTGGCGAAAGAATGCGGACTGACGAGCGAATCGGTCGTCGCCGACATCGGTTCGGGCACGGGGATCCTCAGCGAGTTGTTGCTGAAGAATGGCAACCGCGTCTACGGCGTCGAACCCAACCGCGAGATGCGCACGGCGGGGGAACGGTTGCTAAAGAAATACCCGGGCTTCACCAGCGTCGCGGGAACAGCGGAAGCCACAACGTTGGCGGATCAGTCGGTCGATTTCGTCACGGCCGGGCAAGCGTTTCACTGGTTCGACCGCGCGCCCGCCCGCCAGGAGTTTGCCCGGACTCTGAAGCCGGACGGTTGGGTCGTGCTCATCTGGAACGAGCGGTTGACCGACACCTCGGCCTTCCTGCGCGAATATGAAGAACTGCTGCAGAAGTACGGCACGGATTACGTGGCCGTCGATCACCGGCACGTGGACGCCGACGCCATCGCCGCCTTCTTCGCTCCCCACCCGTTCTCACTGAAGAAGTTCGAGAACCGGCAGATTGTGGATTTCGACGGAGCCAGAGGACGGTTGTTGTCGTCGTCCTACACGCCCGAGCCGGGTCAGGCCAACTACCAGCCGATGCTCGACGAGTTGCGCGCGATCTTCGACAAACATCACGTCGACGGCAGGGTGCCGTTCGACTACGTCACAGTGATGTACTTCGGCCAACTGGGTTGAAGCCTGCGACCGGCCCACAGGCCGTTACTCGGGCATCTTGTTTCTCAAGGAGCATTCCCACCGATGTTGCCGCCTTCGTCAGTTCTCCTAAAAAATGAATAATGGTGATTCCGCTGAAGAACTCCCTCTTCGAGGATGCAGCGAATTACTGTTTGTGCGTGCCCATCTGTAAACGTGGAGGAAGGGGGCCCGGTATTTCGGTTCCGCTACGTCGGTGCTGCGGCACAAACCGGGCGACGACCTTTA
>DATJBF010000031.1:0-39563 GCA_035515475.1 Verrucomicrobiia bacterium | reverse complement strand
ATCTGGATGCGCGACCCGGTGCTGTACCGGATCCGGCACTCGGAACATCATCACACGGGCGACAAATGGTGCATCTATCCGATGTACGATTTCGCCCATTGCCTGAGCGACTACGTCGAAGGCATCACCCACTCGATCTGCACGCTGGAGTTTGAGGTCCACCGGCCGCTCTACGACTGGATACTGGAAAACCTCGACCTGCCGCGTCCGTTGCCGCACCAGTTCGAGTTCGCCCGGCTCAGCGTCGGTTACACCGTCATGAGCAAACGCAAGCTCATGCAACTCGTGACCGAAAAACTCGTTTCCGGCTGGGACGACCCGCGGATGCCCACGATCAGTGGGCTCCGGCGTCGCGGAGTTACTGCGGCGGCCCTCAGGGCCTTCGCCTACAACATCGGCATCACCAAATACAACTCGCTCACCGACGTGGCCGTGCTCGAACACTCCATCCGCGAGGACCTCAACAAACGCGCCCTGCGCCGGCTGGCCGTGTTGCGTCCGCTCAAGCTCGTCATTACGAATTTACCGGGCAACCACTACGAAGAACTCGATGCCGTCAATAATCCCGAGGATCCGTCCGCCGGCACACGCAAGATACCATTCGGACCCGAACTCTGGATCGAGCAGGACGACTTCATGGAAACGCCGCCGCCAAAATTCTTCAGATTGAAACCCGGTGGCGAGGTCAGGCTGAAGTACGCCTACATCATCAAGTGCGACGAAGTCATCAGGGATGCCAGTGGCAAGGTCACGGAACTCCGCTGCACCGCCGATCCGACGAGCAAGAGCGGCGGCGCAACCTCAAACCGAAAGATCAAAGGCACAATCCACTGGGTTTCGGCCGCGCACGCCATCGACGCCGAAGTCCGCCTCTACGACCGCCTGTTCACCGTGCCGGAGCCGGACGCAACGGGAGATTTCAAGTCTGCGATCAACCCGCACTCGCTGGAGGTCGTGACGGCCAAATGCGAATCCAGCCTGTGTGATGCGCGGCCCGACCTCCGTTATCAATTTGAACGTCTTGGGTACTTCACATTAGATCCCGATTCTGACATCCAAGCACCGGTCCCGAGTCAGCGCAAACTGGTGTTTAACCGGACAATTACATTGAAGGATGCGTGGGCGAAGATCGAAGGCAAACAGAAATAGATCCAACGAGCCGGTTTTGACCGGACGACTTGCCCGCCGCCTCGCTTATCGAAGCGCGCTGAAAAACGTGCGGGTAAAGATTAAGAAGAAGCAGTGGGGTTTCTGGAACGCTCAACTCGATGGTGCGCAGAAGATTTGCCATGATGTTTCCATGTGTCTGGTCGTCGGTTACACATCCCCAACATTAAGAAGGCGGACATCGGGGTGAAGGCAGTAGTTGCCATTGTTTCGATCAGACCGGACGCAAGAATCGATTGAAGCCTTTACAAGAGCGCTCGGCTTTGGCGATAGTCTGCCGAATGATGTTGGATTTGCCGAGCGATTTCAGCGAGCACGAGAGGCATTGCGTGAGGCTTACATCACTCACACATAAGTGGCGAGACTGTGACAAACGTAATTCGGACTGCCGCGGTGGTGACCGAGAGGCTGAAGGAAAAGCCAGGGTACGGTCAAACGGTATTGGCGCTCGTGGGTGGTTTTTCTGCTCAGGTCGTCTATCAGGTGCTCAAGTGGATTGCGGACATCTTCCTCGCCGCAGTTCAGGGGAGTGACCGAGACGTGATTGCGGCAAGAACTGAGGCGGCCAAAGCCAAGGCTGAGTCGAGGGCCACTGAGGAGATGGAACAGCAGAAGGCCAAATTGCGCGCACCGTTGGACGAGGCACACGAAGCAGCTATGAACGCCGGCGCGACTGATGTCGTCGAGAAACTCAAGAAGGCAAAGAAAGAACTTTCATAATCGGGGTCACCACGAAGAAGGTCCGAAGGTCACACATAAAAAGTGGAGTCAACGCTCGCCGTTCCCTTTCGGAGAAGCCACGGCTACGTCGACTTCACCGGACGATCGTCGCCCCACCTCATCGCGCCGCCTTCATTTTTCTGTCTCAGGTTTGCCCGCTGCCGACTCTCGAAAGAAGCGGTGCTCCGCACCCGAGGCCGTCGGTAGGGACACGCTGCTGCGTGTCCGCTGTGGCCGCGCAGCACCGCGGCCTTACCGCTGAAAGCCACTTCTGCTCTGCCGCCCTTTTGGTTTGACTCACACGCTCGTTACGATACCCTGCTCTGACCCCGTAGCTGTCGATTCTTTGGAGATTCGGTAATTATGGCGAAACTTTCCATCAACGATTTGAAGGATTTCCGCGGTAAACGCGTCCTGGTCCGCGTCGATTACAACGTGCCTCTCGCCCAGGCCGAAAGCGGCCAGGCAACAGGCGCCATCACCGACGACAAACGCATCAAAGCGACCGTGCCCACCCTCGACTACCTGGTCAAAGGCGGCGCCAAGATCATCCTGTGTTCGCATCTCGGCCGGCCCAAAGGCAAACGCGATCCGAAACAGAGTTTGCGGCCCGTGGCGGCGCGGTTGGCGGAGATTCTTGGTCGTCCCGTGGCGTTCGTGGACGATTGCATCGGCGAGAAGGTGGAGAAAACGGTCGGCATCATGCAGCCGGGCGACATCGTGTTGCTGGAGAACGTCCGCTTCTACGCCGAGGAGGAGAAAGACGATTCCCCGTTCGCCGAGAAGCTGGCCAAGAACATGGATCTGTACGTCAACGACGCCTTCGGCAGCGCCCATCGGGCTCACGCTTCGACCCATGCCGCGGCAGAAATCATCAAGAAGCGCGGCGGGAAAGCCGTCGCCGGTTTCCTGATGGAGAAGGAATTGAAATATCTCGGCGGCGCGCTCGCCAATCCGTCCCGGCCGTTCGTGTGCATCCTCGGCGGCGCGAAGGTGTCCGATAAGATCGCCGTCATCGAGCACCTGCTCACAATCGCCGACGCGATTCTCATCGGCGGCGCGATGGCCTACACATTTTCAAAGACACAGGGATACGGGGTGGGGAACTCCCTCGTCGAAAACGACAAGCTCAACCTCGCGAAAGATTTGCTGGCAAAGGCCAAGGGCAAGAAGTTCTTGTTGCCGGTCGATCACGTACAGGCCACCAAGCCCGAAGCGGGCGCGACAACGCGCATCACCGACGGGCCGAGTATCGAGGACGGTTGGTGCGGCGTGGACATCGGTCCGCAAACCATCGAGCGTTACAACAAGGAAATCGCCGGCGCCAAAACCATCGTGTGGAACGGTCCGATGGGCATCTTCGAGATTCCCGAGTTCGCCAAGGGCACGTTCGAGGTGGCCAAGGCCGTGGCGGCCAACAAGGGCGCGACGTCGATCATCGGCGGCGGCGATAGCGCCAAAGCCGTGAAGAAGGCGGGCGTGGACAAACAGGTCACCTTCGTCAGCACCGGCGGCGGCGCTTCTCTGGAATTTCTGGAAGGAAGAGAATTACCGGGTGTCGCCGTACTTTCGGACAAATGAATTGAACAACCGCGGATAACGCGGATTACGCTGATGTGATCCGCGTCATCCGCGTAATCAGCGGTTTATGAACTCATTACGAAAACCAATCATTGCCGGCAACTGGAAGATGTACAAAACGGCGGCCGAGGCGCTGGCGCTGGTCAAAGCGTTACAACAGGAGGTCGCCCACGTGCCGAACGTGGAGATCGTCGTGTGCCCGCCGTTCACCGCGTTGTACGCGGTGAGCACGCTCCTGCAGGGTTCGAACGTGAAACTCGGCGCGCAGAACGTGCATTGGGAAAAGGAAGGCGCGTTCACGGGCGAGATCGCGGCGCCGATGTTGAAAGAATTGGCCGTGAGCTATGCGGTCGTCGGCCACAGCGAACGGCGGCAGTATTTCGCCGAGACGAACGCGGGCGTGAACAAGCGCGCGAAAGCGGCGTTGGCCCACGGCATCCGCCCGATCGTCTGCGTCGGTGAAACCCTGGCGCAACGCGAGGCGGGACAGACTGAATCGGTTGTCCGCGACCACGTCACCGGTGGTCTTGCAGGTTTCACCAAAGATGCTATGCTGGAGACCGTTATCGCCTACGAGCCCGTGTGGGCCATCGGGACGGGTAAGACCGCCTCGCCCGCGCAGGCGCAGGAAGTACATGCGTTCATCCGCGAGTTGCTCGCGGCGATGTTTGACCCGCAGGTGGCCGCCAAGGTGCGGCTCCAGTACGGCGGAAGCGTCAAGCCGGCGAATGCGAAGGAATTGTTGGGCCAGCCCGACATCGACGGCGCGCTGGTCGGCGGCGCCAGCCTCGACGCGAAAGGGTTTGCGGAGATCGTGAAAGCGGCGGGGTGACGGGCAAACTTGAACCACAGAGACCTAGAGAACACAGAGACGGATAAACGAAAATGAGTATTGTAATTGGGATTCTGACGGCGATCCACGTGTTGGTGGCGTTGTTTATCATCGTGCTGGTGCTGATGCAGAAATCGTCCGAACAAGGCGTCGGCGCGGCCTTTGGCGGCGGCATGACCGAGACCGTCTTCGGCGCGGGCACGACGACGGCTCTCGTGCGCATGACCATTTGGTGCGCCTGCCTCCTGCTGTTGACGACGTTGGTTTTGGCGGTGCTCCAGTCGCACCGGGGCAAAGGTCCCCGCTCGTTGATGCAGCGCAACCTGGCAACGCAACCGGCGGCACCGGGTTCGCCATCCGAGTCTCCATTCTCCGCGCAACCATCTCCGTTGCCGGCGCCGATGACGCCGGGAGCGAAACCCGCCGCGGCGCCGACAGCGCCGGCCCAATCTTCACCGGCCCCGAGCACACCCGCGTCGCAACCCCAGAAGACTCCATAAGCTGGGCCCCAGCCCCATGGCACGTCATGTCTTCAGCGCCATCCCGGTTTTGCTGTTGGCGGGATTGCTGACCTCGTGCACCAGTGTGAACCGCGCACCCGCCCCCACTTCCGACGCCCTGAAGGAATTCCAAGAACGCGCCGTCAGATTTCACAGCGTCATTAGCGTGCCCACGTTCGAGACGACGACGAATGAAGTGTACGCCTCGGTGACGCAGGCCATCGCCTCCGGCAACGCCGCACTGGACCGGATCGGCAAGCTGGGCCCGCACGAGGTCACGTTCACGAACACCGTCGACGCGCTGGACGATCTCGGGTTTCAACTCGGTCTGGTGGACAACCGCCTGTCGCTCATCAAGGAAACCAGCACGAACGCCGCGGTCCGGGACGCGGCGACGGACGCCGTCAAGGAACTCGAGGAGTGGATGGTCGGCATCGACTACCGCGAAGACGTCTATCGGGCAATCAAGGCCTACGGCGGCACCAAGCCCGCGCTGGCGGGCGAAGACGCCAAACTCTTGTTCGAAACCATGCGTGATTATCGCCGGGCCGGGCTGGATTTGCCGAAGACGGACCGGGACGAAGTCGAGCGGATGCGCAAGGAACTCTCGCGATTGTGCACGGATTTCGATAGCAACGTCACCAAGGCGGAGAAATCGCTCCGGTTTACCAAAGCCGAACTCGACGGCGTGCCGGACGATTTTCTGCAGCAAATCAAGGCCGGCGACGACGAATACACCGTCAAGGCCAACGTCACGTGGCAGTACCTGACCGTGATGGACAACGCCCGGCGCGAGGAAACACGGAAACAGCTCTACATCGCTCAGAGTAACCTAGCCCGGGAGGAAAACATTCCGTTGCTGGAGAAGATCCTTCCCCTGCGCGACGACATCGCCCGGAAGCTCGGGTACAAGACCTGGGCCGATTACGTGACCGAAGTCAGAATGGTCAAGAACGCCGCGACGGCGATCCACTTCCTCAACGACTTGAAAAACGGGCTGCAGCCCAAGTTCCACGCCGAACTGGACGAGTTTCGCCGGCTCAAGGTCAAAGAAACGGGCGACCCGAACGCGTCGATCAACGTTTGGGACTGGCGGTACTTCAGCAACCAGCTCAAGAAGGAGAAATACGACGTCGACGCCGAGCAACTGCGCGTGTATTTCCCCTATCAACGCGTGCTCGACGGGATGTTCGCGATCTACCAACGCATCTTCGGGCTCAAATTCGAGCGGGTCGAACCGCCGTACAAGTGGATCGGCGATTTGCAGCTCTACGCCGTGTCCGATGCGCAAACGGGCGAGCCGCTCGGTCTCTTCTACCTCGACATGTTCCCGCGCGAAGGCAAGTACAATCACTTCGCCGAATTCGGGATCATCGACGGCAAACTGCTGCCCGACGGCCGGTACCAGCGGCCGACGGTTGCGCTCATCTGCAATTTTCCGTCGCCGACGAACGATCATCCCTCACTGATGTCGCACGACGACGTGGAGACGATCTTTCACGAGTTCGGCCATGCGATGCACTCGATCCTGACCCGGGCGAAATACGATCGCTTCTCCGGCACGAGCGTCCCGCGCGATTTCGTCGAAGCCCCGTCGCAGATGCTGGAGAACTGGGTGTGGGACAAGAAGGTCTTGGACAGTTTCGCGGCGGACTATCGCGATCCGACGAAGAAGATCCCCGAGGAGATCCTGGCCCAACTCAAAGCGGCGCGGCTCGCCACGGAGGGCACCCGCTACGAGCGCCAACTCTCGTTCGGGCTGATGGACCTGACGTTGCACACGCAGATCCACGACGACAACGCGCAGGACGTGTTGCCTCTGTCCAACAAGGTTCTCAGCGACGTGTTTCTGCCGGTACCGACCAACACGGCGTTCGTGGCCTACTTCGGCCACATCACCGGCTACGGCGCCGGCTACTACGGATACGCGTGGGCCGACGCCATCGCGGCGGACATGGCCACCGTGTTCGAGAAATCGTCCGATGGTTACTTCGACCGCCAGGCCGGAATGCGACTGCGCCGGGAAATCTATGAACCGGGCGATTCCCGCGACGTCAACATTTCCATCGAGAAATTCCTCGGCCGGCCGCGCTCGCTCGATCCGTTCCTCAAAAAGATTGGCATTGAGAAGTGATGCGGTCAGACAAACGGCCCCTCATCCTGGCCTTCTCCCCATCGGATGGGGAGAAGGAATCCCCCCTCCCCCGAGGGAAGAGGGTCAGGGTGAGGGGCTCTCGATTTTCCAGTGAGTCGCTGATTCTGATGATTGGCCTGTCGCTGTTGGCCTTCCTGGCGGTTGGTTGCGGCCGGCGCGAGACACGTGTGGAATATGGCGATCGCCACCAGATTCTGCTCAAGGGCAACGGAGGCGAGCCGCAAGAACTCGACCCAGACATTGTCACCGGCGTGCCCGAATATCATATTCTCATGTCCCTGCTCGAAGGGTTGGTGAGCGAGGACCCGCACGATTTGCATCCGGTGCCCGGCGTGGCCGAGAGCTGGGACGTTTCGCCCGATGGGAAAGTTTACACGTTTCATTTGCGCCGCAATGCGAAGTGGTCGAACGGCGATCCCGTCACGGCCCACGATTTCCTGGAATCGTACAAACGCATCCTCACGCCGTCGCTGGGGTCGGAATATTCCTACATGCATTTCGTCGTGAAAAACGCCCGGGCCTACAACGAAGGCAAGATCATTGATTTCAACCAGGTTGGCTACAAGGCGTTGGACGACCACACCTTTCAGGTCACGCTGGAGAATCCGACGCCCTATTTCCTGTCGCTGCTGCTGCATCATTCGTGGTTTCCCGTGCATCTCCCGACCATCCGAAAATACGGCGACCCGTACCAGCGCGGCAACAAATGGACGCGCCCGGGCCGGTTCGTCGGCAACGGGCCGTTCGTGCTGACGAAATGGCGCGTCAACGACGTCATCGTCGTCAACAAGAGCCCCACCTACTGGGACCGGGACCGGGTCCGGCTCAACGAAATCCGGTTTTACCCGATCGAAAGCGCCGACACCGAAGAACGCGCGTTCCGCGCCGGCCAACTGCACATCACCGACACGATGGCGCTCTCGAAGATCGACTTCTACAAGACCCATTACCCCGACCTGCTGAAGATCGACCCGTACCTCGGCACGTATTTCTACCGGATCAACGTCACCAAGCCGCCGCTCACCGACAAGCGGATTCGCCGCGCACTCGCGTTGACCATCGACCGCGAGAGCATCGTGAAAGACGTCCTGCGGGGCGGGCAGTTGCCAGCGCTTTGTTTCACGCCGCCGGGCACGGCGGGGTACACCTGCCGGACGCGTTTGCCTGAAGATGTAAACGAAGCGAAACGGTTGCTGGCCGAAGCCGGTTATCCGGACGGGAAAGGGCTGCCGCCCATCGAGTTGTTATACAATACGTCCGAGGCCCACCGCATCATCGCGGAGGCGATTCAGCAAATGTGGAAGAAGAACCTCGGCGTCGAGGTCCGGCTGGTGAACGAGGAGTGGAAGGTGTACCTCGATGCGCAGCGGACGTTGAATTACCAGGTCTGCCGGGCCGCGTGGATCGGCGATTACGTGGATCCCAATTCGTTTCTCGACATGTGGGTCAGCGGCGGTGGCAACAACGAAACCGGCTGGTCCAATCCCGAATACGACCGGCTCATTGCCCGGGCGGCGCGCACGGCCGACCCGGCGCAGCGGTTGGAGGTGTTTCAACAGGCCGAAGCCATCTTGCTCGACGAACTGCCGATCATTCCGATCTATTTCTACACGCACGTCTACGCCCGCCGACCCGAGGTGAAAGGCTGGTACCCGACGATTCTCGACAATCATCCGTACAAATATGTGTATTTGGAACCACCCGCGAGCTAATCTTCTCCATCATGCTCCGGTTCATCGCCAAACGATTTCTTGAGACGATTCCGGTTCTGTTCGTGATCGCCACGCTCACGTTTTTCATGGTGCGGCTGGCCCCCGGCGGGCCGTTCACCGCCGAAAAGACGATTCCCCCCGAGATCCAGAAAAGGATCGAGGCGTTCTACGGACTGAACAAACCGTTGTTCCAGCAATACCTGGATTACATGGGCAATCTGCTCAAAGGCGACCTGGGCCCCTCGTTCAAGTACGCAACGTGGTCGGTCAACGAACTCATCTGGTCGGCGTTTCCGGTCTCGCTGGAGTTGGGCTGTTACGGATTGGCCCTCGCGCTGCTGTTTGGATTGACCGCCGGCATCATCGCCGCGCTGCGTCCCAATACTCTGTCGGATCACCTGCCGATGTCGCTGGCCATGATCGGGATTTGCGTGCCGACGTTTGTGCTGGGGCCGCTGCTGATTCTCGTCTTCGGCCTCGCGCTGGGCTGGTTTAACGCCTCCGGCTGGGACTCGGCCCGCGACCGGGTGCTGCCCGCGATCACGCTCGGGGCCTACTACGCCGCCTACATCGCGCGACTGGGACGCGGCGGCATGCTGGAAATCCTGAACCAGGACTTCATCCGCACGGCGCAAGCGAAGGGCGCACGGTCGGGGCGCATCATCTTCAAACACGCGCTCCGCGGAGGGTTGTTGCCAGTCGTTTCCTTCCTCGGACCGGCGACCGCGGGGATCATCACGGGCTCATTTGTCGTCGAAACGATCTTCCAAGTGCCCGGCCTGGGCCGCTTCTTCGTGACGGCCGCGTTTAACCGGGATTACACGATGGTGCTCGGTACGGTCCTGTTTTACGCCGTGCTGATCATTGTCCTCAACCTCGTCGTCGACATTGTGCAAGTGTGGCTGAATCCCCGACTGCGGTTTGACTAACATGACGGAAACACTCGCACCCCAAGCCCTGAGCGGCCTCTCTGGCGAGGACGTGGAGGGCGGGACCTCGCTCTGGCGCGACGCCTGGCACCGGCTCGCGAGGAACCGGATGGCCGTCGCCAGCGCCATCGTGTTGGCCGTACTCAGCCTCGCTTCGGCGCTGGCCCCCTGGATCGCGCCCTATTCGTACGAAGAACAAAACCTCGATCTGCGCGCGGTGCCGCCGCGCGCGGATCATTGGCTGGGCACCGACGCGTTGGGCCGCGACCAGTTGACGCGCCTGCTGTACGGCGGGCGGATTTCGTTGATGGTGGGGATTGCGGCCACCGGCGTGGCCCTGATCATCGGCGTGACCTACGGCGCTACGTCCGGATTTGTCGGCGGCAAGACCGACGTGATCATGATGCGCGTCGTCGACATCGTTTACGCGCTGCCGTTCACCATCTTCGTGATTCTATTGATGGTGTTCTTCGGACGTGATATCCGGCTGTTGTTCGTCGCCATCGGCGCAGTGGAATGGCTGACGATGGCGCGGATCGTCCGCGGTCAGGTGCAATCGCTCAAGAAACAGGAGTTCATCGAAGCCGCCCACGCGTTGGGGTTGGGACGGTGGCGGATCATCTTCGTCCACGTGATCCCGAACGTGCTCGGGCCAATCATCGTCTATGCCACGCTGACCGTACCGTCGGTCATGTTGCTGGAAGCGTTCCTGAGTTTTCTCGGCCTCGGCGTTCAGCCACCCATGAGTTCGTGGGGACTCATGATCAAAGACGGCGCCGATCGGATGGAGGAATCTCCCTGGCTGCTCATCGCGCCCGGTGTAACGCTGGCCATAACGCTGTTCTGCCTGAACTTCCTCGGCGACGGACTGCGCGACGCTCTCGACGTCCGCGCCTCCAAGGACTGACGCCCATGCCCTTGCTCTCCGTCAAAAACCTCCGCATCCAGTTCCATACGCGCAACGGCGTGGTCCATGCCGTGGACGGCGTCTCGTTCCAGATCGAGAAGGGCGAGACGCTGGCCATTGTGGGCGAGTCCGGCTCCGGCAAATCTGTCACCTGCTATTCGCTGATGGGATTGGTCCCACAACCACCCGGAAAGATCGAGAACGGCTCGGCCACGTTCGACGGCGGTGTCGACCTGCTCAAATGCCCGGTCCAAGAGTTGAACCGGATTCGCGGCCGGCGGATCGCGATGGTGTTCCAGGACCCCATGACTTCGCTGAACCCGTACATGCGGATCCAAGACCAAGTGATCGAGCCGTTGCTGATTCATGGGATGTGCGACCGAGTCGAGGCTGTGAGGCGGGGGATTCGTGCTCTGGAGGAGGTTGGGGTGCCGGACGCCGCGAACCGGATCCGGAGTTACCCGCACGAGTTTTCCGGGGGGATGAGACAGCGTGTGATGATCGCGATGGCGCTGATCACCAACCCCGAGTTGCTTATCGCCGATGAGCCGACCACGGCGCTCGACGTGACGATTCAGGCGCAAATTCTCGATCTGCTGAAGCAATTGAAACAACGGTATGGCATGAGCATCCTGCTGATCACCCACAACCTCGGCATCGTCGGCGACCTCGCCGACAAGGTGGCGGTCATGTACGCGGGACGCATGGTCGAGCAATCCCCCGCGCTTGAGTTGCTGCGTAAGCCGTTGCACCCGTATACGATAGCACTGATGCACTCGATTCCAACGCTGGGAGCCCACCGCGGACGACTGGAATCCATTCCCGGCACTGTTCCGAACCCCATCCGTCTTCCCGCGGGCTGCAAGTTCCATCCGCGCTGTGACCGGGCGCAAGCCGATTGCACGCGCGACCCCGATCCGCAGTTGGTCGAAGTCGAGGGTGGGACACGTTGTGTGCGGTGCCCGTATTCGGATAAACCGGAGTTGAAGAGGAGCGTGCCGTGAGCATCGGGGCCAATCTTGTCACCGCGAGCTTGCCCCGAAAGCTTCCGGGGCGGGCGAGGGGTCTCCCACCGTCCGGGAGATGCTCCGCTCCGCTCAACATGACAACCGGAGATTCATGAGCCTACTCGAAGTCAAAAACCTCAAGACCTACTTTCCCGTCCGGACCAGCCTGCTGCGCGGGCCGGCCGATTGGGTGCGGGCCGTCGACGGCGTCAGCTTTGCGATCGACGAAGGCGAGACGGTCGGGTTGGTCGGTGAGAGCGGCTGCGGCAAGACGACGCTCGGCCGCACGATTCTGCGGTTGATCGAGCCGACGGATGGCGAGATCTGGTTCGAAGGCCGGAATATCACCCGTTTGGACGACGCGGCTCTGAAACCGTTCCGGCGCAAGGCGCAGATGATTTTTCAGGATCCATACGGCTCGCTCAACCCCCGTATGACCGTCGGCAACATCATCGGCGAAGCCCTCCGCATTCACAAACTTTGTGCCACCCGCGACGAGGAGCGGGCGCGCGTGGCGGAATTGCTCCGGGCGGTGGGTCTCGACCCCGGCCACGCCCGTCGTTACCCACATGAATTCAGCGGCGGACAGCGCCAGCGCATCGGCATCGCGCGCGCGCTGGCGGTGGAACCGAAGTTCATCGTCTGCGACGAACCGGTCAGCTCGCTGGATGTGAGCGTGCAGGCGCAGATCATCAACCTGCTTAGCGAACTCCAGGAGCAATTCAAGTTGACGTACCTGTTCATCGCTCACGACCTGGCCGTGGTGGAACACGTCAGCGACCGTGTGCTGGTGATGTACTACGGCAAGATCGTTGAGGAAGCCACCGCCGAAGCCATCTACGGCAACCCGCAACACGAATATACCAAGACCCTCCTCGCGGCTGTGCCGAAATTGCCGGTCTGACCTTGTGGTTGCGAAACTCGCCTGCACTTCTCACGCCGGAACCAACGTTCGGGGCTACAATTGAATCGCCAGCTCGCGCGCCCGTTCGGCCAGGAGAGGGGCCGCGTCCGCGATCGCTGACTCGAGGCTGATTCCTTGCCGACGCGTGGCCAGCGCGATCTCAATGCCCTGTTCGCGCCACATTCCCTCGGTGAGCGACAGGCTTCCGGCCAGCACGGCCGTTCTGACTCCGAGTTGGCGCGCCCGTTGCACCACGCCCGAAACAACCTTTCCACACAACGATTGCTCGTCAAAGCAGCCTTCGCCCGTGATCACCCAGTCCGCTCCGTTCAGCGCCCCATCCAAATCAATCGCCTCCGCGATGGCATCGACGCCCGGGACGAGCCGCGCATCCATGAACGCGAGCGCACCCGCCGCCAGCCCACCCGCGGCACCGGCGCCGGGCACATCCGCGATGTCCTTGCCGAGTTGCGTCTTCACCAACTCCACAAGATGACGCAATCCTGCCTCCAACCTCTCAACCATTTCCGGCGTCGCGCCTTTTTGCGGGCCGAATACGCGCGCCGCGCCACGCTCGCCGCAAAATGGATTGTCGACGTCGCAGAGGACCTCAAGAACGGGGAGCGGAGAGCGGGAAACGGGGGGCGGCAGGATCCGTGCGATTCTCTCAAGCTCGCCACCACCGAAGCCGATCGGCGTTCTTCGAGCATCCAAGAATTGCCAGCCGAGCGCCGTGGCGGCGCCGACACCGCCGTCGACAGTCGCGCTGCCGCCGACGCCGAGCAGGATTTTCCGGGCTCCGCGCCCGATCGCGTCACGAATCAGCTCCCCGGTTCCGTATGTTGTTGTTTCCAGCGGATTCCGCCGTCCCGGGCGTACGAGCACCAGTCCACTCGCCTGCGCCATCTCGACAACCGCCAACCGTTCGCGGTCGATCCAAAGATATCTGGCGTCGACGTTGCCGCCGTGCACCGGCCCGGTGACGCGCAGCGAAATCCAAGCTCCGTCGAGCACGGAGTGTAGCGCCGTGGCCGTTCCGTCGCCGCCATCGGCCATCGGCTTGACGACAATCTCCAGATCGGGACGCACGGTCCGCAACGCATCGCGCACGATTCCGCAGGCCTCCGGTGCCGAGAGGCTGCCCTTGAACTTGTCGAATGCGATGACGATCTTCACAGCCGTCGCCCATTATAGGCAGCCCGGAGAACTTGAAGCGAGCCGTCAGTGGTCGGATGACGAACTGACTGCGAGTCGCCCCGTTCGGGAATCTCGTTCGTCAACGCGGGCTTGCTTCGGGCGCCGGGCGCATGGGGCGCCCATGCCGCACCCGAAACCGTTGCAGGAAGAACACGGCGACAAACAACAGGAATAAACCCAGGACAATACCCGGTCCCGGCGGGACATCGCTGGCGTTGGACAAGACCATGCCTGCCACGGTGCCGAATAGCGCCGCCGCTATCGACAGGGTCAGGATCATTTTCATACTTCGGGCGGAGAGCGTGCCGATGGCCCCCGGCAAGATCAGCATGGCAGTCACGAGCAACGCGCCGACCACCTCGATGGAAAGCACGACCGTGGCGGCAATCACCAGCAGCAGGCCGTACCGCAGTGCCCCGGTGGGAATACCCGACGCTTTGGCCAGTTCCTCATCGAACGTCCACGATCCCAGCCACCGCCAGCATCCGAAGCAACTGAATGCGACCACACACGCCAATCCCAGCAGCAGCCGGCACTCCAACAGATTGACCGCCAGAATGCTGCCGAACAGGAAATCCTCCAGGTGGGCGGTGTACCGCTGCCGCCACGAGAGCATCACGATGCCCAGGGCAAACGCGGCGACAAAACATGCGCCGACCGCCGTGTCCGCGTGAAGGCGTTCTTCAGAGGAGAAATAAGCGATGGCCAGCCCGACTCCGCACGTAAAGACGAAACTGACGATGTAACTGGCGAGCCCCGGCGTTGGCCCGGATTCGAACAACAACAGCCCCGCGGCCAGTCCGCCGATGGAGGCATGCGCCAACCCGTCCGTCGAAAACGACAACCGCCGCAGCACGACGAACGGCGACAGGATGCCGCACGCCAGGCTCATGAGCAAACCGGCCACCAGCGCCCGCTGCAAGAAGCCGTATTGCCAAAACGAATCGAGATAAAGAATCGCTCCCATCACTGTCTGGACTCCAAGGGTTGTCGGCCGGCGTACTCTTGGATTCCCTCGGCGATCGCCCGGGCCAACACATCGCGGTACTCTGCCGTGAGAATTTTCCCTTCCTCGACGCGGCTGCTGAGAAATCCCGCCTCGACCAGAATCGCGGGACACGCCGCGTTCTTCAGCACGTAGAACCGGGCCCGCCGCACGCCGCGGTCGTTGGCGCGCGTGGCCTGCAACAGCGATTTCTGAACGCAATGCGCCAGCCAGACGTTCTGTTCGTCAAAGCGATTGTTCGGGACCGCTCCCAGTTCGGCAATCGACTCCCGCTCGCCCTCGTACGGTGCATGCGCCGTCGTCGGCGCGCCGGCCGGGGGAACGCAGTAGGTCTCAATACCGTCGGCGGTCCCTCCCGAATTGAAATGCAGACTCACGTAGAAATCGGCGTGCTCCGATCGGCAGAACTCAACGCGTTGATCCAAGGGGGTGGTCACGTCGTTGGTGCGCGTCAGCAACACGCGGACGCCCCGGCAACCAGCGAGATCTCGTTCCACACGCCTGGCCAGGTCGAGTGTCATGTCCTTCTCGCGGCTGTGCGCCCCGCGGGTCCCTTCATCGGCTCCGCCGTGACCGGGATCGATGACGACGGTGTACGTTGTCCGCGCGATCTGTGTCCTCCCGTGGCGCAGGATCGGATCGATCGTCGTCAGCACATCCAGGGGAGTCATCCAAAACTCGCCGCGCGCCGACAGCACCGGTGCGCTCAACCAGTGCGTGACGCCGTCCAGTTGGATTTCGCGGCTGTCGGCCTCCACTGCCAAGCTCGCGGCCGCGGTGCGGTACGCCACCTGTTTGTCGTCGTGACGAATCCCCCGGCCCAGGTGATAGTAGCCCGCCAGATCACCGATCGTTACGTAGGACCGCCCCGCCAGCCGATGCGATCGCAGTGTCGTCGTTTGGCCGACCGCCGATCCGCTCATCGCGATGGCCAGGCACATCCGCATCAAATTGCTGCACCTGCGACGCCTCATAAAGCGTGCTTTCTGTGGACGGAGGCGCCGTAATTCTCCAATTCGCACCGGTACGCCTCGTGAACGATCTCGTCGGTCAATTCATGGGCCGCGCCATGCCAATGCAACGACACGCACAGGCAGGCGATGCGATCGGCATACTCGGCGACCAGTGGGATGTCGTGGCTGACCAGCAAAATGGCAATCCCGTGGTGCGTCAGATCGCGCAGGATGGAACAGATCTGGTCCTGGCCCTGGGCATCGACGCCGGCCGTCGGTTCGTCGATCAGCAACACTCTCGGGTCGTCCATCAACGCCCGGGCCACCAGCGCGCGCCGTTGTTGACCGCCGGATAACACCGCGAACGGTGTGTTTACCTCGGCTTCCAATCCGACCCGCTGCAGCGATGCCTCGGCTTGCTGACGCAACGCCCGGCCTCCCGAACCCCATCTCGGTACGGCGCCGGCGCTTCCCTGGCTCACAATCTCCAGCGTCCTCAACGGATAGTTACGATCTGCGCAACTGCGCTGCGGCACGTAGCCGATGGCCGGTTTGCCAGCCGTGACGGGATCGTGCCAGTTCACCCGTCCACAGGTCGGGGCAACGATGCCGAGGATCACCCGCAACAGCGAAGTCTTGCCGCCGCCGTTCGGCCCGATCAATCCAAGGAACTCGCCCGCTTTCAAGTCCAGGTTGATGTCGTGCAAAATGCGCCGGTGTGAAAGAGTTAACCCGACGCCGTTCACCGACAACAACGGCGAGCCGGCGACGGCGACCGAAGATTGTTGGCGATCGGGCGTGTGCATGATGGCTTACGGGGTCGCGCTGCCGAGGGCATCCTGCAGAACCCGGATGTTGCGGTGTTGGCGCTCCAAATACGTGGCATTCGGCTCTTCGGAAAGAATCGTTTCGCACGGATCGAGTTTTTCGACGCGTCCACCCACTTCTTGAGCAATGATCCGGGCGGCGCGATCGGACAACTCGGGCTCCGCGAAGATGACCCGCTGATGCAACCGACGCATCGTGTCGACCAGGGCCCGCAAGTAAGCGGCCGACGGTTCCTTGCCGGGAAATTCCTCGATGACGCCGGCCACCTTCAAACCGTACCGGCCGAAGAGGTAGGCAAACGCACCGTGGAACGTCACAACTTCACGCTGTTTGAAATGCGCCGCGGCGTCTTTGTAATCCTGATCCAGCTTGTGAAGTTCGCCGAGGTAGGCGTCGCGCCGCGCTTCGATCTCGGTTTGCTTGGCGGGCGCGATCCCGACCAGTGCGGTCGCGATCCGCTTGACGATTTCCTGCGCCAAGACCGGGTCGAGCCAGACATGCGGGTCAATCTCTTCGGGGTTGACGCGCGTCGATGCGTCTGCGAGTTCGCTCAGCATGGCCTTGCCCATCGCGTGGGTCGGTAACCCCTCGCCCAAGTGTACGACGTGAGGCTTGTGCTCCGCCGTCGCCAGCTTTTCCACCCAACCGTCCATCCCCAGCCCCAACAGCAGCACCAGGTCGGCGTCGGCCACCTGGCGTGCGGCATCGGGTGTGGCCTCGATCTCATGCGGATCAGCCCCGGGGGGCACGAGACAGACCACTTGAAAATCCGCGCCGCCCACCTGCCGCGCGAAGTCGTACAATGGAAAGAAACTCGCGACAACCAGCGGGGGCTTCCTGGGAGACGCGGCGACGGTTTCCTGTCCGCGGCAAACCGGCGCGGCCAACAAGGCATACAATAGAACGATGCGAACGATGAGCCGATGCATTCTCATGGATGATCCTCCTCCCCAAACCGTAGCAAGCGGGCACTGTTCAACAGGACGAAGAACGCGCCGAACTCGTGGATGAACGCGGCCAGAATCGGGGTGACCCAGCCCAGGCTGCTGGCGATAATGGCCAGTACGATGAAGATGAACCCGGCCAGAAGATTCAGATGGATCACCTGCAGCGTGCGCCGCGACAACGCCAGCAGCAGCGGCAGCCGCCCGATGTCCTCGGTCATCAACGCCGCGTCGGCCGTCTGGATCGCCACGTCGCTGCCGAGCGCCCCCATCGCCACGCCGAGGTCGCCCGCGGCCAGTGCGGGGGCGTCATTGATGCCGTCGCCGATGACCAGTACACGGCGGCCTTGCGCCTTCAATTCATTGACCATCTCGAGTTTATGCTGTGGAAGACACTCCGCGCGGACTTCCGTGATTCCCAAGCGTGCGGCGACGGTCTCGGCCACGTTCTGGCGATCGCCGGTGAGCATGATCAGGCGTTGCACGCCGAGACGACCGAGTTGAGCAGCCATGCTGCCGGCTTCTGCACGGACGCGATCACTCAGATAAATTACCCCGGCGAGTTCGCCATCCACGGCCAGATGTAAGACACTGAGGTTGTGAGCCTCGTGTTCGCCATGGTTGGTGGACACGCCCCGCGCCGCCAGCCAGGAAGCGCGTCCCAGCAGCACTTCACGTCCGCCGAGACGGGCGAACACGCCGCGACCCTGCGCTTCCTCAACAGCCGTGGCCTCCAACAATGTCAACTTGCGGCTCTGCGCTTCTGTTACAAGGGCCCGCGCCACCGGATGAGAAGACTGGCTCTCGGCGCTGGCGGCGAGCACCAGCAGTTCCTGTTCGCTCAACGCGCCGCCTGTTTGAATCCGTTCCACCAGCAATTGGCCGGTAGTCAGGGTGCCCGTCTTATCGAAGACGACCGTGTCGATGGAGGCCGCCTGTTCCAGGAACCGCACGCTCTTGATCAAGATGCCGAGTCGCGACGAGCAGGCCAGCGCGGCGATCATGGCCGCCGGGCTGGCCAACACAAACGCGCAGGGGATACTGACGATGATGACCGAGATGGCCCGGGTCGCGTCGTGCGTGAAGAACAGCACGAACCCGCCGATGATCAGAATCAACGGCGTGTAATACCGCGCGTATTCTTCGGTCAGCCGCATGATCGGCGCACGCGAGGTTTGCGCTTCCTCAACGATTTGGCGGACCCGCCCCAACACCGTCTGGTCGCCGGCCTTGGTGACCTCGACCTCAATCGAGCCGGTCAGATTAGATGTGCCGGCGAACACCTCGTCGCCGGCTTCCGCTTCGACGGGGATGGACTCGCCGGTAATCGTTGCCTGGTTGATGGTGGAATGGCCGTCGATAACGCGTCCATCCGCCGGCACGGTGTCCCCCGGGCGCACGCGCACGCGGTCGCCGGGGGCAAGCTGGTCGGAATCGATTTCTTCTTCGGCTCCGTTGCGCAGGCGTCGCGCCCGGACTTTTGCGAGCGTGGCCAGCCTATCCAGCGCCTCTTGGGCGCCCAGCATGGTGCGCTCTTCCAGAACCTGACCGACGACGAGGATGATCGCCACCAGTCCGCCGGTGACGTATTGGCCGATGGCGAAGCAGGCAACGACAGCCAGCGTGATGAACTGGTCCATGTAGAATTTGGTCGCGGCAAAGCCTTCGGATTTCAAACCGATGATGGAGTCCCACAGGACCGGCAGCGCGATAATGGCCGTGCCGATCATCGCCCAAACGGCGGCCACGTCGTGCTGGTCGGGACGGACGATGCGGATCCAGCCGTCGATGCCGAGGCACAACGAGCCGAACAGCACCAGGCCCAGACGGAACCGGAGATTGCTGTCATCCCCGTGGTGACAGCAACCTGCATCGGCCAGATGCGTGTGGGGATCTTCGTGTGTCTGTGTGAGCGTCGTCATTCGCGCTCCCGGGTCGTTTGCGGCGTGGGCAGCAATTGCGGGCTGTAACTGGGTTGCAGCAACAGCTTGAGGCCGCCGCTTGACGGGTGGAATATCGTGGTGGATTGCAGGTTGCGCAAAACGATTTCCATCGCGTCGGCATACAGACGGGTGCGCATCAATTCCGGTGCCATCCGATATTGTTGGTCGATCGCCTCAAACGCCGCTGCCTCGCCGGTCGCCTTCGCCACCAGATCCTGCGCGTAGGCGTCCGCCTCCTGTTTGATCCGGTAGGCATCGGCTTGGGCTCCGGGCAACTCGGAAGCGCGATAGCTGTTGGCTTGCTCGATGAGCGTGCGGGACTCGACGCGGGCGCTGACGACGTCTTCAAACGCCGGCAGCACCTGCCGCGCGGGAATGATCTCATGCACTTCAAACGCCAACAACTGCACGCCCATTCCGAGTTGGTCAAGCTGCGCTTGGGCGGTGCGCAATGTCCGGGCGCGTAACACTTCCAGCCCGGCCGCAAGCACGTCGTCGACTTTCATCTGCGCGATCACATCTGTGGCCGCCTGATACAGAATCGCTTCGAGCAATACCGGTTGGTTTTTCACGGTCAACGCGTAAGCGATGGGATCAGCGACCTGGTAACGCACCGAGAATCTGGCCCGAATGATGTTGGCGTCGCCCGTCAAGGTGTACCCGTCCTGCACCGGATCCAGGGTGTCGCTCATTCCCACGGGGGGCAGCGGCCCGGAGTTGGCCGCTGATGCGGGCGACTCCCAAGCGTCGAGTTGAATCTCCTGAACGCTGCGCGTGGGCACTTTGACCACCTCGTCAATGGGCTGCGGTAGGGCCAGTAACAAGCCCGATCCGTGCAGGCCGGGCTCCAATTTGCCGAAACGCAAAACGAACGCGGTCTCATTCGGCCCGACGACGGTCACTCCCGAAGCCAGATAAATCACCGCGAGTAGCAGCAGCCCCCAGCGCAAGAGTTTCACGCTGGATTTCATGGCCTGGAGCACCGCTGCCGGGCCAAATCCGAGGTCTTGTTCTGGAGTGCGTTGCGCCATGATCATTCGCCCTTGAGCGCGGGACGCAGCAGATCGAACGGCGGCGTCTCCGTGTCCAGCACGACCGTTGTGTTGGTGGCGGTAATTTGCTTCAGCGCGTCCAATTCCCGGAGGAACTTGTAGAACGAGGGGTCTTTCTCGTGCGCCGTCCTGTATATGCGCGCGGCTTCGGCTTCGCCTTTGCCGCGAGTCTCCTCGGCATACTTGCGCGCGTCGGCAAGAATCACGGTCTTGTCGGCATCGGTTCTGGCCCGGACTTCATCGGCTTGTTGTTGTCCTTCGGCGCGGTATTGCGCCGCGAATTGTGCCCGCTCGGCGCGCATCCGCTCGAACACGAACTGTGTGTTGGCCTCGGGCAGGGTCAGCCGCTTGATGCCAACCTGTTCCACCGCGATGCCGAACGACTGTTTTCCTTGCTGGGCCACCAGATCGGTGATCGTGCGTTCGATTTCGGGGATTTTGACTTCGTCGCGGTTCGTGGACACCAGTTGGTTGAAGTCGTAACCACCGAGCACGGTGTTGCGGGCGCTGGTGACCAGGCCATCCAGCTTGCTCCGCGCGTTTTCCGCGCTGCCCAGCGACTGGAGAAACTTGAGTGGATCGTCGATGCGCCAGGCGACGTACACGGGGACGATGACGTTGCGTTTGTCGCGCGTGAGCGCCTCGGAAATGCGGGCGTCGTAGAAATCCAGCCGCGCGTCGAAGCGGTTGACGGTTTCGATGGGCCAGGGCCATTTGCCGTACAGTCCCGGTTCGACCAGCACGCGCACCGGTTTGCCGAAGCGGGTGAGCACGACGCGTTCGTTCTGTCGAACCTGAAACGTTAGCATCACAAACAACATCAGCGCGCCGACCAGGGCGCCGATGAGACCGCGAACGATGATTTGTGTCTTCATAAAAATGGACGAATGGTTATGGCAGTGGCAGTCCTCCCAAACCGCGCATGTCGAGATAGAATTGCTCGTTGGTAGCCGCGGCACGGGTAAGCACCACCTTCTGTGGTCCGGCCAGTGCCTGTTCCAAAGTTTCCAGCTGGAGGCGCAAGCGAAACAGGTTCGTGTTCGCCGCGTCCGCGGCGGCGAGCATGACGAATCGGGCGGATTCCCCTTCCGCCTGGGCGGTCCGCTGCTTGAACGCTGCGTCGGCGGCGGTCCGCAGCCGGTTGGCCTGCTGCCCGGCTTCGGCCAGTGTTTGGAAATGATAGGCGGCGGCTTCATCGAGGTCCGCCAGTTTTTGTTCCTCGGCGCTGACCACATCCTGAAACGCCGGGGCGACCGCGACGGGTGGATGGACGTCTTTCAAGCCGACGTACACAATCTCCAGTCCGAGTTGCATGCGATCGACCTCCTGTTGCAGAGATTGTTTCAGGGCCCGGCTGATCTCCTGGCGCTCGACGGTCATCACGCGAAAACTGTCCCGCGCCTCCGTAACCGCCAGGAGCTGTCGATAGGCGAAATTGATCAACGCCTCCCGCGCGTTCGTGGTGGTCTTCAAGTAGGCGAGCGGATCTTTGATGCGGTAATAAACCGGCACGCTGATGGACAGCAGTTCCTCGCCGTTGCCCACCAGCAGATTCTGCTCGCCTTCATAATGGGTCTCGGTCCACAGCATCGGCCCTCCCAGGTCGTGCTCAAATCCCAACGCGATTTGTTCGACCCGTTCCGTGGGCACGATCTCAATCATTTCCGCCGGCCACGGCCAGGTGACGTACAGGCCCGGCTCCAACGCCGGCGTCAAGTACCGGCCCCACCGCACGCGGACACCATGACTTTGCGGGGGCACGGCCGTAAAACAGGTGGAGAGCCAGAGCAAAATGATCCCCAACAAGACGACCGGCTCGATCGTCCGGCGCAGGAACGGAAGAATCCATCCTTCCCCCACCTTCACTCCGAAAGAGGCTTCCATGTGATGAATCAGCGCGTCCCACGGGTTACCCCGGCGAAAGAGGGTTTCCAGCGCCAAACTGCCGCCGAGGGGCGCCATCTCCTTCAGCAGAGCGCGCGGCTGAAACACCGCGAGTCCCGCGCGGATCCAGGCATCGACCATGAGGAGTATCGTCACCAGGCCAATCAACCGTCCCACCCACAAGCCGAGGTCGCGGCCGGCATAGAGGAACGTAAAGAGACAGGCCGCGCTGATCAGGCAAATCCAGAATCCCAGTCGCGCCAGATACAGCGGCCCGTTGAGCGTCCGTTTGTCATGCTGCGATTGGACGAACGTCACGAAGCGGCTGATGAAGTACAAGCCAAACGACATTGCCAGGAAGAGGATTCCGGCCAGCCGGATCGCAGCGGAGTCCGCCGTCGACAGCGGTGTCTTCATCCGCAAACTCCCCTGAAGGACGCCGAGCAGCGCCAGCCCACCGACAATCAAGCAGGCCACCTGACCCGTGCGCCGAAACCACGGCAACAGCGGCTCGCGCTGAATCCGCGCCTCGGTGCCGACGATTCCCGCATCGGCCGTCTCGGCCGCCCGTAAGTCCGATACTTGAAAACGAAGGAACAAAAAATGAATGAGCGCGACCAGCGCACCCCACCCCAGAAAACAATCTGTGTTCCACAGGAGCCCCGAGTCCAGGCGCGAGGCCATGACGCCCGCGGCGACCAGCGACACGGCAAATACCCCCAACAACCACAGCGCTGCGAACGCCAGGCGGTCAATATCTTCAACCGCGCCACCCGCCTTCAGCGGCGGGGACGGCGCGTTGTTCTTGGCAGTGGCTTCCATGGTCAAGACTGTCCGTCGTCAGCGATGAATTTGTGGCGCACTGGAATTCCCCCACACGCCATACCTACCAGTGCTTTACCCAAGAACACAATAGCATAGATGACCCCCAGTAACACCACATCCGTCGGGCCAACCGGCAAGTCCCATTGGTAGGCGAGCCAGAAGCCGACGAACGACGCCGCGCCGCCCAGCACCGACGCCAGCACGGTGAACTGACGCATGTTACGGGCGAACAAACGCGCCGTCAGCGCCGGTATCAGCAGAAACCCAAACGCGATGAGCGGGCCGACGCTGAGCACCGCCATCGAGACCGTCAAACCGATCAGCACGTACAACACAATGTCCCAAAACACCACGTTCTTGCGCAACGTGATGGCCAGCGCGCGGTCGAACGAGACGAGCGACACCTCTTTGTGAAACAATCCCAAGATCACCAGGACCAGTGCCAACGCAATGGCGGTCAGGGCGAGATCGAAGTTGGAGATGGTAATCACTTCGCCTTTGAGCAAATCGAGCCAGCCAAGCTCGGCGTACCGATTCCGGGAGAGGATCAGGATGCTCGCCGCGGCAGCCACGACGTAGGCCGTGCCCAGCCGTCCCTCCGGCAAACCGCGGGCGCGCCGCTCCAAAAACGCCAGGATCAAAATGGCCACCAGCGAGAACACGATCGATCCGACAAACGCCAGCACGTGCTCGCTGTGGGAGCCGTACCCGGTCATCCTCAGGCCCAGCCAAACCGGCAGCGAGAGCGCCACGGCCACGCCCGTCGAAGAAATCTGCGGCAACGCCACGCCCATGAACACGAGCCGCCGCAGCACGAGATACACGCCGACCAACGGACACGCAAACCCAACCAGCACGCTGGTGTACACCGAATTGCGCAGCAGGAAATCCGGCGAAAGAATCTGGCGGAGCGCTTCCATGTCAGCCCACCTCCATCTCGAAGATCTCCGCCAGACGCTCGGGGCTCAGCAACTCGCTTACCGGACCGTGCAACACCCGCCCCTGATGCAGCCAGATGACCTCCTGCGCGTGGTCGCGGACAATCGGCAGGTCATGTGTCACGAGCAGAATCGTCATCTGCTTTTCGTCGTGGACCCGGGAAATGAACTCCAGCACTGCGTGTGTCGCCCTGGCATCGACGCCCGCCGTGGGTTCATCGAGCACCAGCACGTTGGGACGCGTAACCAGGGCGCGGGCGATGAGCACGCGTTGTTTCTGGCCGCCGGAAAGTTCGGCAAATCGTTGGTGCGCGAATTCATCCGCGCCGGCCGCCGCCAAGCACTGATGCGTGAAGGCGCGCTCGCTGGAAGGAAGGAAACGGCCCGGCCCGACGCGCCCGAACGCGCCCATGAGCGCGACATCAAACCCGGTAAACGGGTACAACGGGTCGAGGTTGATGGATTGTGGCACATAGCCAAAGATGGGGGGCGCGTCGGCATCCATCGCAAACTGGATGCGGCCGGCGACCGGCGGAATCAACCCGAGCAGCGTTTTGAGCATCGTGGACTTCCCGGAGCCGTTGGTGCCAAGGATCGACGTGAAACTGGCGCGGGCGATGGCCAGCGAAATGCCCGTGAGCACCGGCTGGTTGTTGTAGCCGATGCTCAAGTTCTCGAACGTGATCAATGCTTCGCTCATGTCATGTTGTGGTGGTTCGAGTGGGGCCGCCCCACGATTCCATTGGCTAGCCGTGCACGGCTGCCACCAGTGTTTGGATGATGTAATCCATCATCCTGATGTACGTGTCGGTGCCCGGCACGCCGCCCGGCATGATCGGCAGCTTCACCAGTTTCGCGCCCGTCTGCTCGGCAATCAGCTTCGGCACTTTCTCCGGGAACTGCGGTTCGCGAACCACGATCGGCACATGATCGGCCTTCATCATCGCGATGAGATCTTCGATGTGACGCGCCGTGGGGTCGATGCCCGGTCTCAGTTCGATGGTGCCGACGTACTTCAGGCCGAAGCGCTCCGCGAAGTACGGCCAGTGCTCGTGATATGAAACGAACGCCGCACCCTTAATCGGCACAACTTCAGATTCCCACTCGGCGATCTTGGCGTCCAGCTTCGTGAGATAGGCGTCGCGATTGCGGGTGAAGTCCGCTTCGTACTGCGGCGCGGTGGCCACCAGCGCTTTGTAGATATTCTGGATCGCCGTCTTGGCCAATACCGGGTCGAGCATGTAGTGCGGGTTGCCGTAGGGATGAACGTCGCCCTCGGAATGGTCGGTGGACTTGGGTACATCCACCGGGATGATGCCCTGCGAGCAATCCACGTAACCGGGTTTTCCGTACTGGATGCGGGGATTCTTGCTGGCCTCCAAGAGCGCCGGCAAAAACGCGTGCTCGCAATCGAACCCGACGAGCATGACCAGGTCGGCCCGGTTCATCAACGGGACAAAGCTCGGTTTCATCGGCACGCCATGCGTGTCTTCGACACCGGTGGCGAGACTGTGGACCTCAACGTGGTCGCCGCCCACTTCCCGGGCGAAATCCGCCAGATCGGTGAGCGTGGTGACGACGCGGACTTGGGCCGCGTACGCGGGCAGCGCCGTTGTCAGCGCGGCGAGCAACAAGATGCGGAAGAATTTTGATCTCATTTCGTGATTTCCTTTCGCTCAGCGTTGCTGCCAACCGTGCGAGTGCGCGCCGATGATCCACGCCCATTGCAGGTATACGGCATTGTCGTCCTTCAATCCCGACACGGCGTTGTGGTCGGTGTGCGTGTATTGCAGCCGCAATTGATTCCAATGGCTGAGCGCCCAGGTAACGTACGGCGAGTAGGCATACGTGATGGCGTGTTCGTCCGCCGCGTCCTGCACGTAATCGAACAGGAACCCGGTCGACCATTGCCGATGGAACTTCCACGTCAGGTACGAGTACAACCCGAGGGAACCCACGTTGCGGTCGAACTCATCGCCGTTGCCAGGCGTGGCGTCGGGATCCACCAGATACCGGTTGTCGCTGTAGAGCAATTCGGTCCCCCACGTCACACTGCGGAATTGATTGTCCCGCAGCGGCACGTAGCGCAGCGAGAAGTCCAAGCCGCCCAACCGCCGCTCGCGTTCGGTCATCGGGACGCCGCCGGCGCCCGTTAGAGCGTCGACCCCGCCGCGGTCATTGGTCCGGGGATTTAACAAGCCGGACACGCCCGTCTCCGCCTGCCAATCCGGCGTCAGGTCGAAGTAGGTGGACAAGCGCGTCCAGAAGTTCAGTTCGTCCGCGCTGCGGAAGCCGCCCGGATTGCTGGGAGGAACATCGCCGCCGAACGAATCGCCGACGCCCGCCGTCCAACTGACGTAGTGCTCGACGGGCACCAGCCAGTTGACCTGCAATCCATCGGAGCGTGATTCGCCACCAATGTATTGATCGAGCGCCAACGGACGGTTCACAAACGGCAGTTCGTGGTCGTGGATGTACGCCAACCGGCCAAACTCACCGAAGAACCGGCCGGCTTTCAATTCCAGGTTCCACGGCAACGAGGTCGTCTGCAACGCTGCTTCCTCGACGCCGAGGTTCGCCTCGCCTGTAACCGGGTCGGCGGAGGCATTGATCACCGCGTACCCTTTCGCGAACGGGTCGACCGCTGCCGCGACGTTCAACTCGATGGAGCGCTGAAACACGTCCCATCCGCCGGGCCGGTCGCTCCCTGTCGCGTTCGAACCGCGCGACCGGTACGAGAAGATCGTCTCACCGACCAGTCCGATGGACGGATTGAACTCGCTCGGCAGAACCTTCCTTTGGGCTTCCGCCACCTGATTCACTTTTTCGTTCAACTGCTTCACCTGCTCGGGCGTCGCCGCCCCGGCCGGTGCGGTCACGGCTGTGGGCGGAGCCGACGTCTTGCCCGCCTCCAGTTCCTGGATTTTCTGCTGTAACTGCTGCATCTGTTGTTGCATCTGCTGCACTTGCTGCTTGAGCGCGTCGAGGGTGGCGTCCATCCCGTCGGCGCGCACGGCGGACGCCGCTGCCAACAGCGTCATCGCCAATGCGACCCTGCAAAGACATTTCTTCACCTTGGATTCCTCCTGTGCAATGCGGTGAATCGGCCCGATACCACGAGCCGTTGGTTCAAGTTAGGAACAACCCTACGAAACTATGCCGGGGTGACAGGAGGCGCGCGACTGGGCGAGAACGCGAAAGACGGGGCCGACGGCTGCGTGACATCGAAGACCACCCAGGGGATCTCGATGACCCAACTGACCACAAGGGGCGCGGCCACCGGGACATCGGTGACGGCGGCGATCTGCCACTGGCAGGCCGCACAATCATGATGATCGCCGAGGGGGTTGTCGTGCTCGTGATGGTGGACAACGCCGAAGACGAGCGCCACGCTCAGATACAGCAGGAAAACCGATGTCGTGAACAGACGCGACCTCATACCGAACCACCAACCTTGCCCCGAACCGAACGGGTTGTCAACCGGGCACGCTGAGTTCGCTGGGTTTTCATGTATTGCAAATAGTATGCAATAATGATGAGCGGGGACGCAAGTGTATTCTTCCGGGTTGCAGATGTGTCCGCGGTGCGGTATCTAGCCGTCATGCCGCCATTACCACCGAAAGCCGAGGACGCGCTGAATGCCCTGCGAGATCGAAAGCACCGGATCACGATGCCGCGCCGCGAGATTTTGGCCGTCCTCGCAACGGATCATGGACCGTTCACTATTGAGGAGATTCATAAGCGGCTAGGGAAACAGTCGTGCGACGTCGTAACGGTGTACCGCAATCTGGCCACCCTCGAAGAACTGGGCCTCGTCCGGCGCTGTGATTTCGGTGATCGAACATACCGCTATGAGTTGTATGCCAACGAACACCACCATCATCATATCGTCTGCCGAGTCTGTGCTAAAGTGGAGACGCTCGATCTCTGCGTCGTCGCAGGGTTGGAACGGATGGCGAAGCGGATGGGCTACACGAGCGTCACCCACTCGATGGAATTGTTTGGCATCTGCCCCAAGTGCCGGAAGAGCAAACCAAACAGGTCACGGTAGAGCCTCCCCGTTACCGCCGCCAGGCGCGGCCATAAAAAATCAAGCCGGACGACCGACGGGAGCGATGTCGTCACCGAGACGGCAACAGCCTGGCAGAGCCGGATTTGCCCGCCCTGGCCTTGTAGATAAGCGGGAGATCGGCGGCAAACCCTTCGTCGCCCACCAGCAGAACCACGGGCATCGACGCCCCAACACCCGGCTTCGGGACGGTGGTATTGTGCAAGCCGTGTACGTCCCACAGGGCCTGCCACGTCCCGTTCTTCAACTTGGCCGTGAACCTCCACGCCCCTGCGCTCTTGTCATAACGCATCCGGCAAGTGCACGAACCGTATCGACCACGACCCTTGGCGTCCAGAGCAAACCCGATCTGCGCGCCGCCGATATCCACAACCAGCGTCTTATCCGCCGGATCGAAGCCCGGACACGGAACAAAGGTTCCGGTCAGGCTGCAATTATCGGAGCCGGCTTTGGCAAAGTTCAACTTTGTCTGGAACTTGGTGACGGTCAATTCATAGGCGATGGCCACGACGAAGTTGCTGGTCGTTGACTCCGTGCCATCGCTGACGGTTACGCTCGCCGCGTACGGTCCGCAATCCGTCGGAACGCTGTAAATGTGAGAGGTAACGTTGGTCGGCAGCGCGGCGCTGCCGGTTCCATCGCCGAACGTCCACTGATAACTCAAGGCGCCGGCCCTGCCGCTGGCCGCATCCACTCTCAGCCAGGCCGTCACGCTGGAGTCCACGACCGCGAGATTGCCGGCCTGCAACAGCGCGTTCGTTACAATCGGTCCCGCGGTGATGACCGGCGCATCGGTCGCGTCCATCACGGTCAAGGTCGCGCCGCTGCTGGTCACCGTGCCGTAAGCGTTGCTGACCACACAACGGAACGCGGCACCGTTGTCCCCCGCCGTCGGGTCCGACACGGAGTAGCTGGTGGAATTCGCGCCGCTGACGTTGCTGCCGTTGCGTTGCCACTGATAGCTCAGTGACGGTGTGCCGGTGGCACCGACCGTGAAGGTCGCCGGTTGTCCCGCCAACACAGCTTGATTGGCCGGCTGTTGGGTAATCTGCGGCGGCGTGGCGTTCGTCGCGGAGCCGATGAGGACGAACACGTTGAATTGTCGGCCCGTGGTCGGCGTGGCGGAACTGCTCCAACCCGTGGGCACGGCCACGGTCAAATTGGTCATGGGCAAGACCAGCGGGGTGCCGGCGTACGTGCCGGTCAGAACCGGCGGCGCAAAATAATCCTGCGCGTTGCGCACTTCGTACGGATCGCCAACGCTCAGGACGCCGCTCACGTCCGCGCTCACGGTGTCGGCGTTGCTCCAGTTGTACACGATGATGTTCGCGCGCTTCGGTTCGTACGCGTTCGGATTGACGATGACCTTGTTGGCCGGCGTCGTGCTCACCAGATCGCTGCTGTGCGAATCGAGGGCGGTGGCCGCTTGCCAGCCGGCGAAACTGTATTGGCTGGAGGCGTTGTTGAAATTGGCGTTGGCGTTCCCGTAGTAGGTGTTCCGGTCCACAACACAACCGGTATGGGGCTGCAGCCGCAGCAGGTATCCGTTGTTGCTGTACACGATGTTGTTCGTGAAGGTCACCGACTGATAATCCAGGGCGCTGACCGAGTAATTGCCGCCACCGGTTCCTCCCGCCACATAATTGTTGGCGACGACCACATCGTCGTTCGAGTCGGCCGCGTAATCGAGCCGCAGCAAGGTGCTGTTCTGATCCAACGGAACGTACACGCAATTGTCGAGAAGGCTCAGGTCCTGAACGGGTGGTCCGCCGCCGAAGAGGATTTGCTCTTTGATGTTCGGGTCGGGATAAGTCGCAATGCGGCCATTGTTGAAGACGATGTTGCGTTCCACCAGGAAATGTTTGAGTGAACTGCTCTCGGAATACCCATGAATTCCCACGCCGAATTGATTGAAGATGATGTTATCGGACAGATGCATCAAGCCGTCCAGGTTTTGCACGTATAGGCCGTGACCGTGGCCGCGGTCGGGGGCATTCCACCCGTTGTTATAAATGATGCAGCCGTACGCCTCGGCGTTGACCGCCGCTGCAAACAGGCCCATGCCGCCGCGCGTGTCGTGGACGATCATGTTGATCAACTTCACGCCGGGCGCCCCGATCTGCACGCTGTTCGGCAGCGGTAATTGCGTCGGCGTCGGATCCGAGCCGGTCGTGCTCGTGTAACGCGTGGTGTTGGTGCTGCGGATTTCGATTCCCCAAAACCAGACATAGCCGCCACTCTGTTGAAACAGAATGGTCTGGTCGTAGGTGTTGTTATACTGCGGATGCTCCTGAAAAATGGGGCGCTCGCCGGGATAAGCGCGGACAATAATCGGCGCGTTGGAACCGCCCTGCAGATAACACTCCAACGATGGCCAGGACGGGTTCGCCGGGATGTAAATGCCGCCGCGGGCCCAAATCGTATCGCCCGGGTGAACGGTCGCGGGTTGGCCAAACGCCGTCAATAAATCCCACGGCTTGGCGACGCTGCCGTCACCGCTCGCGCTGCCGGTGGGCGACATGTAGAAATCGGCGGCGCCAACGGAGACGGATGCGGCAAGAAAGATTGCGAGCGCGGATCCCCAACAACAAGATTGGTCACGGACCGTTCTTCTTTTTCCCACTGCGCAACGCATGATGACTTGCCTGAACCTCGACCGCCAAAAGGTGGGGACGGGGGAGCATCCTGCGTTCCGCGCACGGTGGCCAATTGCAGGAACTCTGGACTACCCCTGATAACCGGCGAAATCCTCGGAAAACCGACGGCTTACAGAGCCTGCCTACATCGCTGACCCGCGCATGGCGAAGAATTCGTCGTGAACCGGTCCCGGACGGGCGCCTGAGTCTGGAAAGTTCTTTGCCACGAGATGCAGGTGAATTGCCACTCCCGCGCCTGATTGGCCTCACACACACCGGAGGGATGACGAGCAGGCGGCAGCCGATGCCGGCTTCTCTTATGGAAACAGACCGCGAACTTGTTTGGCTTGGGCGATCTTGCTGATGCCGAGTGCGAGGGCGGCATCGCGCATGTAGAGCTTCTGCTTCTTGGCTATTTGCAGAACCTGCTGGTAGGCCAATTCGAGTTGCCGGTACAATTTGTCGTTCACTTCCGCTTCGCCCCAGAAGAAACTCTGCAAATCCTGCACCCACTCGAAGTAGCTGACGATCACCCCACCGGCATTGCAGAGCACGTCGGGGATGACGAAGACGTCGTCGCGTTGACGCAACACGGCGTCGGCCTCGACCGTGGTCGGGCCGTTGGCGGCCTCGGCCAGCACCCGGCAACGAAGTTTGCCCACGTTTTTCTCCGTGATTTGGCGCTCGAGCGCGGCGGGAACGAGCACATCGCACTCCAGTTGCAACAACTCTTCATTGGTGACGCGGTCGCCGCCGTCCCGGTATTCGCCGAACGTTCCCTTGGAGGTGATGTAGTCGATGAGTTTGTTCACGTCCAACCCGTTCTGGTTGTAGAGCCCACCGGTGTAATCGCTGACGGCGATCACCTTCGCGCCAAACCGATGAAGCTGCTGCGCGGCCACGGAGCCGACGTTGCCGAAACCCTGGATGACGACCCGCGCGCCTTCGGATTTCATGTTCAGGTTATCCATCGTCCGATTGACGAGGTAAGCGACGCCTCGGCCGGTTGCCTCCTTGCGTCCCGCCGAGCCGCCGAGGGTGACGGGTTTGCCGGTGACAATCTGTGGAACGGGGTTGCCCTCGTGCATCGAGTACGTGTCCATCATCCACGCCATGATTTGTTCGTTGGTGCCCAGATCGGGGGCCATCACGTCCACGTGCGGCCCGATGAACGGGATCATTTCCTGCGTGAACCGGCGTGTCATCCGCTCGAGTTCGCCACGACTCATCTGGCGCGGATCGCAGGGGATTCCGCCCTTCGCGCCGCCATACGGCAACCCGCACAACGAACATTTCCAGCTCATCCACATCGCCAGCGCCGCCACTTCGCCAAGCGTTACGTCGGGATGATACCGCAACCCGCCCTTGGTCGGCCCGACCGAGAGGTGATGCTGCACCCGGTAGCCGGTGAACATCTTCGTGTGACCGTCGTCCATCCGCGTCGGGAACGAGACGACGATCGCCCGCTTGGGCATCTTGGTGCGGACCCGTTCGCTCTGGCCGATGTTGAGAATATCCGCGACGCGGTCGTACTGCTGGCAGGCCATGACGTACGCCGGCGACTGCATGAATTCGTCAAGCATGGTCGTCTCCTCCGCTCGGGCGGGGCGCCACCACCCGCAGGGCGCGCGGGGCGACCGAAAACGCCACCGGCGCGTCGCCTGCGTCTTCACCGTCCACTTCGAACGGCGCCGCCCCGGACGCGCTGCACACCAATCGCTCCGTCTGAAAATACTTCACGCCTCGCAGCCGTGGGTGAGTCCCGCGCAAGATACCCTGGCCATACCGCAGGACGTCGAAATAACCACAGGTCTCGAAAATACAGACATCCAGCAATCCGTCGTCCAAGCGCGCTTCCGGGAAGAGCGCGAACCGCCCGCCGTAGAACCGTCCGTTGCCGACGAGCGCGGCCACGCCCCGCCCGCAGGTGCCGCTCCCGTTGGCGGAAACCTCCACCGTCACCGGCCCGCTGGAAATCGTCTTCAGTCCCGCCCATACGTAGCTGAGCGGGCCGAGCCTTTTCTTCAATTCCCAGCTCGCGGCGCGCACCGCTCGGGCGTCAAAGCCGACGCCGGCGAGTTGAACGAAATGCCGGGTGGCTCCGTTCGCTTCCGCCCGCGCCAAATCGATCGTACGCGTCCGGCCACTCTCGATCACCGCCCACGCGGCTTCGAGCCGACCGGGGATGCCGAGTTCCCGGGCAAAAACGTTGACCGTGCCCAACGGCAGCACGCCGAGCGTCGCCCCGGAGGAGCCGATGCCGTTGACGACTTCGTTGATCGTGCCGTCGCCGCCCGCGGCGACGATCAGGCGGTACCCTTTGTTTACCGCGCGCGCGGCCAATTCCCGGGCGTCGCCAGCGCGTTCCGTGGGCGCCAAGGTGACCGAACGGCCGGCCTTGGCCTCAAGGAACTGGCGGACCCGCCGGGACTTCTCGCCGCGCGCGGCGGGATTGAAAATGACGAATAGCTTGTCCATTGTTGAACGGCGTCGGTATTGTAGGCGACAACCAGTGCCAAGCCAAACGAGAACTGGAGGGGCCAATCGATGAAACCGCTCAAACTCATCCTGATGATCGTTGCCGGTCTGGCTGCGGTCGTGATCGTCCTTGCGGGCGCCGGCCTTTACGTTGCCAACCGGTACGTGCAATCGCCGGCGTTCGAGGAACGACTGTTGGCGACCGCCCGCGAAGAACTCGGCGCGGACGTGCGCCTCGCCGAGTTTCACCCGTCGCTGTTCAGCGGCGTGACCCTGCGCGGGGTGACCATCGGCAACCCAACGAATTTTCCGGGCAACTTGGTGACGGCGGACAGCTTCGTCCTCCGGTACCGGCTGCTGCCGTTGTTGCGCCGACGCGTTGAGATCGAACGACTCTCACTCGACAAACCGGTCATCACGCTGCTGCAAAACGACACCGGCCAATGGAATTACGAGGGAATCGGCGCGAAGGAGAGCGCGCCCAAACCGCAGGCCGCGAAGCCCCTGGCCGAAACCGCTCCCGCCGTGAAATCGGAGACGGCCGTTCCATTCGACGTCGTGCTGTCGAAGCTCGCCATCACGCACGGCGCGGTCTCGCTCGTTGGTGAAGGCAGCAAGCCGCTCGTGAATATCGACGGTCTCGACTTCGCCAGTTCATTAAGTTTCACCGGCAACAAGCTGGGAGGCACCGGCCATGCCAGCCTCGACAAGGTCGCGGTGGCCGAATCGCTGTTCGTGCGAAAGCTTGCTGCGCCCGTATTGCTCACGACGAACCAGATCAAGCTCGCACCGCTCAGCGGGAAGATCGCCGATGGCACGGTAACGGGCGACGCCACGCTGGAACTGCTGCCCGCCTTCAAGTATGCAGCGAACGTGCAGGTCGCGGGTGGCGACGTGGCGAAGTTGCTGGCAGAAGCGGGACGGAAACAGGTCATCACCGGCAAGCTGGAGATGGCGGTGTCGCTCGAAGGCACGGGCGGTTTGCCAACCATCGCCGGTCACGGGCACGCCAAGATCACGGACGGTCAACTCATGCAGTTTCCCGTGCTCAACCTGGTCGCGTCGCTCCTGCAAATCGACGAGTTGCGCAATCTGAAGTTCAGCGAGTGCTCGGTGGAATTTGTCGTCACCAACAACGTGATGGAGACGCCCGCGATCCGTCTCGTATCTCCCCAGGTACAGATCACCGGGAACGGAGCGGTGGCCCTCAATGATTACTCGCTCAACCACAATCTGACGATTGCCTTCGCCCCGGGCGCGCTCAGCCACGTGCCGAAAGAAATCCGCAATCTCTTCACCCAACGACAGGACGGCTCGCTGGCGTTGGACTTTCGCGTGTGGGGACCGTACAACGCGCCGAAGACCGACCTGCAAAATCGCCTCGTCAAAGGCGCCGCGGAGCAACTCCTCGAGAAGGGACTCCAAAAGTTCCTCAAGTAGTCATGCGCATTATTGCCGGTCTTGCCAAGGGAATGCCAGTCGCCGCGCCGCGCCGCGGTGTGCGGCCGACGGCCGACCGCACGCGGGCGGCGATCTTTTCGATCTTGGGCGGGTGCGTGGCGGAGGCCCGGGTGCTCGATTTGTTTGCCGGAACGGGGGCCCTCGGCTTGGAGGCGGCCAGCCGCGGCGCGGCCTCGGTCACTTTTGTAGAAAACGCAGCGGGGGCCCTGTTGTGCCTGAAACGAAACCTCGATGCCTTCCAGCACTACCGCGAGGCGGAGGGCGGCTTCGCCGTAATCCGCGACAACGTTGACCGGCAACTCCGCAGACTGGCCGACGCCGGCGAGTCGTTTTCGCTCGTCTTTGCCGACCCGCCCTACGGCGAAGCCGCACAGGAGTTGCTGCGCGACGAATGCTTGCCGCGACTTCTACCAGCTGATGGTCTCCTGGTGCTGGAGTCAGCAAAGCGCGCCGCGCCATCGGTCGGTCCGCCGTGGCAATTGGTTCGTGAGGCGGTCTACGGAGACACGCGGGTAAGTCTGTTGCGGTGCCGCCTCGCAACGTCAACGGACGGCGGTTGAGAATTTTTCTGCCAACTCCTCGGTGAGCATGCTGGCAACGAGCGGCAGGCGTTTTTCGACTTTCTCCACGGCTTCGCGAGCTTCTTTCGGCTTGCCCATTTCGACGTACGCGAGGCAGAGCCAGACCCACGGCGTGGCGTCCGCCGAGTTGAGCGCGATGGCTTTCTGATACGCGTGGACAGCCTGGTCGTACTGGGCTTGGAGGTGGTGAACGTTGCCGAGGTTGTTCCAAGCGACAACAAAGTTGGGTTTCAGCGAAATGGCCTTCTCGTAGGCGGAGATTGCATCGTCGTACTTGCAGCGGGCGGCGTAAGCATCGGCGAGATTGCACCAAGTCTGGGCGTCGTCGGGTTTCACCGTCAGGAGTTGGAAGCACACGGAGATCAGTTCAGTATACTTGCCCTGCTTCTTGTAGGCCTGCGCCAGATGCGTCAACGCGAGGCGATTCCCTGTGTGCTGCTTGGTTATCTCCCTGCAAAAGCCGATCAGATCGGAATCGTCCTCCTCCCGCCTCTCGTAGGCCGCGTCAAGGTGCGCCCAGGCGCTCTCGTTGTCAGGATGAAGTTCCACGATCTCCTTTGTGAAGGCCAGGAGGTCGAACGGGTTCGATTCGTCCTGCGCGTTGAGGTGGAGAAAGGTCCAGGCGTGACGGTTGCCAGGGTGCGCCTTGATGATCTCCTCGCAGAACTGCACAAACCCTGCGGTTCTTTGCTCCTGTGTGCACGTGGCATAGAGCTGAGACCACGCCTTCGGCGCATCGGGATTGAGCCGCACCGCCTGCTGGCGGCGCCTTAAGAGCCAATTGGCAATCTGTTGCATAACATTCCACCTCGAACTGGTGCCAACTAGAGCAACCGCCGAGCCACCTTCCGTGGCGGACTTACAGCCGGCGGCTCGGCCATGTCGGCACGGGCCGAAAAGAAAAGATTGCAAAATGGCGTGCAGAAAATTACGATTCCGTTCACGCGCAGGGAGGTTTATGGCGACAACCGCAGTCTACCCCGGCAGTTTCGACCCCATCACCAACGGTCACCTCGACATCATCCGTCGGGTCGCTCAGATGTTTGACCAGGTGGTGGTCGCGGTGGCGCGGAACGCGGAAAAGGCTCCCCTGTTCGATGTGAGCGAGCGAACCGCGTTAACGCGAGAGGCGGTCAAGGGGCTGCGAAACGTGTCGGTGGATGAATTCGACGGGCTGCTCGTAAAGTACGCCCGCAAGAAGGGAGCGGCCGTCATTGTGCGTGGTTTGCGGGCGGTCTCGGATTTCGAGTTTGAATTCCAGCTTTCCCTGATGAACCGCAAGCTCGATCCGCAGATCGAGACGATCTTTCTGATGACGAAAGATGAATACACTTTCATCAGCTCGCGCTTGGTGAAAGAAATCTGCCAGTTGGGCGGCGCGGTGAGCGATTTTGTTCCGCACGGTGTCGAACGTGCGATGAAACGTAAGTTCGGGTCCGCGCATTCGGGTTGAGGCCCGGGCGGCGCCGGGGCAAACGGGAGCCATGAAAATCAATGTCAGACGCATCCCGCCCGAGGGGGAGACGCTCAGCGGGACCGATCCGGCCTCAATCATAGATCTGGACGAGGCCGACGTGCATTTCGAGCGTGAGGTCGGATACAGGTTCCTGGCACAGATCCAAGGCAATGGACTGTTGGTCACAGGCCAGATCAGTACGCCCGCGACGCTGCGCTGCAGTCGGTGCCTGCGCGTCTTCGAGCAGCCGCTGCACGTGAAACAGTTCGTATTCCACCAGGAACTGCACGGCGAAGACTTCGTGGACTTGACGGCACAGATGCGGGAAGATATTATCCTCGAACTTCCACAGCGGGCGCTTTGCGACGAGAACTGCAAGGGGTTGTGCTCGCATTGTGGCAAGGACTTGAATCAGGGGCCGTGTCACTGCAGGCAGTCCGCCGGGGATCTGCGCTGGCATGCCCTGGATAACTTGAACCTGAAACTAAAGTAACGAAAGAACGTCTCTCATGGGTGTTCCGAAACGGAGAGTATCGAAAATGCGCCTGCGCACGCGCAAGGCGGCCAATCGTCCGCAGTCGCCGCCCCAATTATCAGTATGTTCGCAGTGCGGCGCGCGGGTGCGCCCCCACCGCGTGTGTCCGTCCTGCGGCTATTACAAGGGCCGCCAAGTCGTCTCCGTGACGGCGGCGTAATGTTCGGCGATGAAACTGGCCATCGATGCGATGGGTGGGGATTTCGCCCCCCAGAACATCGTTGCTGGGGCCGTTGACGCGCTCCGCGACAACGACCACATCAGCCATCTCTATCTGGTCGGCGACCACGACCGTGTCCAGACCGAACTGCAAAAACTGGGCGCGACCGACGACCGCATTGAAATCGTCCACGCGCGCGAAGTCATCGAGATGCACGATCCCCCGGTGCAATCGGTGCGACGGAAGAAGGACAGTTCGATGGGCCGCGCGATTGACCTCGTCAAGCGTGGCGAGGCCGATGCCGTCCTCTCGGCCGGCAACACCGGCGCGCTCCTGACGGCCTCGCACCTGAAGTTGCGGGCGCTGGAAGGCGTGGATCGCCCCGGCTTGGCGGTGCTGATTCCCGCGCCGGAGAACGTCTTTGTGCTCATGGACGCCGGCGCCAACCTCGAACCGCATCCGTCAAATCTCGTGCAATACGCCATTATGGGGAGCCTCTATTCGCGGCAAATCCTTGGCTACAAGCGGCCGCGGGTCGGGGTTTTGTCTATTGGGACCGAGGAAATGAAAGGTAACGAACTGACCCTCGAAGCCCATCGGCTGCTGAAAGAGACCGACTTGAACTTCGTGGGGAACATCGACGGCCATGATTTGTTCGCCAATATCGCCGACGTGATTGTGACCGACGCCTTTGTCGGCAACGCCGTGCTCAAAGCCTGCGAGAGCACCGCACGCCTTGTAGCTTGCTGGCTCAAGGAGGAAATAAAGAAGAATCCGCTGCGAATGCTCGGCGGGTTGCTGGCGAGGGGTGCGTTTCAGTCGCTCAAACGCAAAGCCGACCCCGACGAGTATGGTGGCGCCGTGCTCCTGGGCATCAACGGCATCTGCATCAAGGCCCACGGGGCGAGTTCACCGAAGGCCGTTAAAAACGCGATCCGCGTGGCCACCGAGTTCGTCGAATGCCAGCTCAACGAGCACATCGTCGAGGAAATCGGCAAGTTCTATGATAAAGTCCGGCAAACCTCATTTGCGCAATCCCAGATCGAAGCGGCTTCTTAGGCCCGTGCACATCGTTGGCACGGGCTCATACCTGCCCGACCGGGTCCTCACCAACGCCGATCTGGAAAAGATGGTCGATACCACGGATGAATGGATCACGTCGCGCTCGGGAATCAAGGAACGCCGCATCGCGCCCGACTGGATGTGTACCTCCGACCTGGGCGTCGAAGCCGCCCGCCGCGCAATGAGCCAGGCCAACGTCCGCGAGCAGGAAATCGATTTGATCATCTGTGCCACGATCACGCCCGACATGCAGTTCCCCGCAACCGCGTGTCTCATCCAGGAAAAGCTCGGGGCCAAACGCGCCGCCGCGTTTGACATGGAGGCTGCCTGCTCCGGATTCCTCTACGGCCTGGAGATCGGACAGCAGTTTATCACCTCCGGCACGTACGACACCGTGCTCGTCATCGGCGCCGAAAAATTGTCGACCATCATAGACTGGCAAGACCGCAGCACGTGCGTGCTGTTCGGTGACGGCGCGGGCGCGGCAATCCTCCGCAGCCGTGGAGAGGAACACGGTCATGGGATTTTGACGACTTGCATGGGGGCCGACGGGGCGCAGGCGGATATTCTGCTCATGCCAGCGGGCGGCGCGCGGCATCCCGCCTCGAAGGAGTCGGTCAGCGCGGGAATGCATCACTTGAAGATGGCGGGCAAAGAGGTGTTCAAGAACGCCGTGACCGCCATGCAAACCGCTGCCGAGGAAGCCCTCCGCCGATGCAATCTCACCATCGGCGACATCAAATGTGTGATCCCGCACCAGGCGAATATCCGCATTTTGGAGGCGATCGCCGACAGGATTGGTGCGCCCATGGAAAAGGTGTACATCAATCTGAACCGTTACGGCAACGTGTCCGCGGCGTCGGTCGCCATTGCCATGGACGAAGCGGCGCGCGAAGGGCGATTTCAGCACGGGGACTTGATTCTGCTGATCGTGTTTGGAAGCGGGCTGACGTGGGCGTCGTGCGTCATCCAGTGGTGAGCAGCGATTTGTCCGAGGTCATGTGTCAATAACATGTGAAGTTGGCCGCTTGTTGTAACAAGTGATCTGTCCGCTTCTGGTTGTTGTTGGTTGTCGTGCCTTCCCGCCGCCCCTGGGGGGAGAGGGGCGGCGGCGCGGCGCGGTTCAGGCCGCGCGTTTTAG
>DATJBF010000030.1:0-2974 GCA_035515475.1 Verrucomicrobiia bacterium | reverse complement strand
GGTCGGCATCATGTCTGTGGGACGCGGCGCTACCAACAGCGAAATCTATGGCGATCTGAATCAGGTGAGCTCCGACTTTCAGCGATCCGACGCCCTCAGTTCGGTTCTGCTGCGCGCCACCGATCCCGTGGCCGCCCAGGCGCTGAGCAACGACATTAAAAGCGATCCCCGGCTCAACATGGATGCTCTTACCGAGCAGGCTTATTATCAGGCGCAAACCGGATCCGGCATCGTGATCGAATCGCTCGGAATCTTCGTATCCATCATCATGGGCGTCGGCTCCAGCTTTGCCGCCATGAATACCATGTACGCGGCGGTGGCGCGCAGAGCGCAGGAAATCGGCACGCTGCGGGTGCTGGGATTTTCGCGCGGCAGCATTCTGTTCAGCTTCGTGGTGGAGTCGATCTTGCTGGCCGCGCTCGGGGGACTGGTGGGCTGCCTGCTGGTGCTGCCGCTCAACGGTCTCACCACGGGCATCGGCAACTTTGTTACGTTTAGTGAAATCGACTTCAACTTCCGCGTGACGGCGCAGATCATGGTCGTGGGTGTGGCATTTGCCATGCTTCTGGGCGCGTTGGGCGGGTTATTCCCCGCGGCGTCGGCTTCACGGAAAGAGATCCTCGCGGCATTGCGGGGCATCTGAGTACTATGCAAGCAGAATTGAAATCCTTGCAGATCGATCGCACGAAAAAGAGTCCGCCGGAACCTTCCCGGTGGGCTGTACGGTGGATCATCGGCGGTGTCCTGGTGTTCGTTTTGTTAGGCGCGGCGCGATTCGGCTACGACCGGCTGAACGCCGCCACGGAAGTCGCCGTGGTTCGCGTGCAGGCGGAAAGCCCCGCCGCGGCCGGCCCGGGAGTGATCTTGAATGCTACGGGTTACATCGTGGCGGCGCATCGCATCGAGGTAGCGTCCAAGGTCGTCGGGAAGATTCTCTGGATCGGAGTCGAAAAGGGCGACGCGGTGAAGGCCGGCCAACCGCTGGTACGCCTGGAGGACGACGAATATCGCGCGCAGGTCACCCAGGCCAAGGGAGCGCTCATGAATCTGCAGGCGAAACTGGCGGAACTGGAGCACGGCTCGCGGCCCGAAGAAATCGCCGTGGCTCGCGCCAATCTGAACCAGGCGAAGGCGGACCAGGAAAACGCGCAAGTGACTTTGAACCGGACAAGAGGACTGGTGAACGACAAAGTCCTATCCAAGCAGGCGCTCGATGATGCGCAAGCCAAGTACGACAGTGCGGTGGCGCACGTGAACTCCTTGCAAAAGACCCTGGATCTTGCTGTCTTGGGGCCTCGGCAGGAGGAGATTGACTCGATGCGTGGCCAGGTGGAGCAGGCCAAAGGCGCGCTGGCCTATGCGGAGACGCAAGAGACCAACACGGTGATAACCGCCCCGGTGACGGGCACCGTGCTCGAGCGCGCCGTCGAAAAAGGTGAGTTTGTCACCAACATGAATGTGGGCGACAAGGGCGCCAAAGGATACGTTGCGGCGGTGGCGGATCTGAACGATCTCGAAGTCGAGCTCGACATCAGCCAGAACGATTTCGCGAAGCTGGGACCGAAACAGAAGGGCATTGTCACCACCGACGCGTTCCCCGATCTCAAGTACGACGGCTTCATCAAAGAGATTTCTCCTGAGGCCAATCGTCAGAAGGCCACGGTGCAAGTCAAAGTGAAGGTCCTGAACCCGGACTCTCACCTGCGGCCCGACATGAATGCCAGCGTCGCGTTCATCTCTGACGACAAGCAGGCTGCCGCAGGAACCGTGGCGCGGCCGATCGTGGTGATCCCCGCTTCGGCCATTCATGACAACGCGGTGTTCGTGATGTTCGATGGAAAGGCTGTTCGCCGGGAAGTGAAGACTGGTTCCACCAACAGCAAGGGCGTGCGCATCGATAGCGGATTGAATGGCGGGGAGGACCTCATTGTGAGTCCACCGCCCGAATTGAAGAACGGCGACCGCGTGCGTCCCAAACAAGCGTGAATCATGACCGATAACGTCGTCATCCAAACCCGAGACCTGACCAAGGAATACATTCGCGATGAGTTTCACGTTGTCGCGCTGAAAGATGTCGATATCGACATTCACGGGGGCGAGTTTGTAGCGCTCATGGGCCCGTCGGGCTCGGGTAAATCCACGCTGCTGCACCTGATCGCCGCCATGGACCTGGCGACGGGCGGGCAGATCCGCGTGCTCGGCCAGGATTTGCGCGCCATGAACGATCGCCAAATCGCACACTGGCGCAACGTGAATATCGGATTCATCTTTCAATCCTTCAACCTGATTCCCGTGCTCACGGCTCTCGAGAACGTCGAACTGCCGCTCAAGCTGACGAACCTCAAGAAACAGGAGCGCATTGATCACGCCACGACGGCCCTGAAGCTGGTGGGCCTGGGCGACCGGCTGGGCCACTATCCGCGCCAGCTCTCGGGCGGCCAGGAACAGCGCGTTGCCATTGCGCGCGCCATCGTCACCGACCCGGCGCTGATTCTCGCCGACGAGCCGACCGGCAACCTCGATGCGAACTCTGCCGTAGAAATCCTGACGCTGCTCTCGCGCCTCAACAAGGAGCACGGCAAGACCATCATCATGGTGACCCACGATCCGCACGCCGCCCGGTTCGCGAGCAAAGTCCGTCATCTGGAGAAAGGCGCCCTGCTAGCCGAAGGCGCGGTTCCGGCGGATTAGCCGGCTTAGCGTATACTGGTGAACCGGCCGGGCATTACGGACGAGCGTTGTCTCGCCCGGATGGGCATTTCACCATATGGCTGAACTGGAAATCCACCACGAATCGGAAGGCGGGCATGACCCGCGCGGGCAACAGGTCGGAGTGCTGGCCGCGGTGCTGGCGGTCTTGCTGGCTGTTGTCACAATTCTGTCGCACCGCGCCCACACCGAAGGCGTGCTGATCAAGACCGAAGCCAACGACACCTGGGCGTACTACCAATCCAAGCGCATCAAGCTCCACAAC
>DATJBF010000029.1:0-44715 GCA_035515475.1 Verrucomicrobiia bacterium | reverse complement strand
GCTCTCCAGACCTGGCTGATGTTGGACAGCATCCAGCCACAACGACAGACAACCTCATCCTGAGGCAGGCCTCAGACCAATGAAAACAGGCCGAAATACAGCCGCTATCTGTCCAAAATCAGATTATTTTGGACAGCAGTGCCCGGCGAAGTCACAGCAATTGGAATAGGCAGGATACATTGAGTTTGGATGAGTTTACGTTTGGTTCTGCCATTCCTGAATCGAGCATGAAAGTCCGGAAGCCGACCGACGTTGGGAAGTAGAGACCCGGCTGACATTGCATCTCTCTCATGCAATCTCAGAAGCCTCAAGCCCCGCAAAGCCCCACAGGCGGATTTTATTACCATCGACCCTACTGGGATGGCGGTAACGCAAAATAACAGGGTTTGTGCTCGATCATGGGGCTATTGGGGGGACTTAATGCGCAAACTAGGGGGATTATATACTTGACTCAAAACCCGTTTCATGGTACCTTTTAAGCATGAAAACAAAGACTGAATTTCCTGAGACTCTCACAGAGGCAATCAAATACTTCGCCGACGATGACCGCTCGCTGGAGTTCATGACCGCGGTTCGATGGCCCGATGGCAAGGTCTGCTGTCCTCGGTGCCAATCGGCCAATACGGTTCTGATGGCCGCTCGCCGGTTGTATCGGTGCCGCGATTGCCAGAAGCAGTTCTCCGTCAAGGTCGGCACGATCTTCGAGGACAGTCCCCTCGGGCTGGATAAGTGGTTGCCCGCCTTCTGGATGATCCTGAATTCCAAGAACGGAATCAGTTCGTGCGAGCTTGGCCGCGCGCTCGGTGTGACACAGAAAACCGCATGGTTCATGTTGCATCGAATCCGGTTGGCGATTCAAGACGGGTCGATCTGCAAGTTCGCGGGCAATGTGGAAGTGGACGAGACTTTCATCGGCGGCAAGGCCCGCAACATGCACAAGGGACAACGGAAGGCCAAGGGCACTGGCCCCGTTGCGATGACTCCCGTCATGGGATTGCTGGAGCGCAACACTCCCGAGAAATCCTCTCGCGTGATCTTGAACGTCGTCAGGAACGTACGTCGCGGAGAACTTCAAGAGCACATACGCAAAAATGTGGTAAAGGGTTCGGAGGTTCATACCGATGCGCTTCGCTCCTACAATGGCCTTGCTCCTGATTACGTTCACAACGTGATCGACCATGCTGTTGCCTACGTTCGCGGTCACGTCCACACCAACGGGATGGAGAACTTCTGGTCGCTCTTGAAGCGAACGGTTCGCGGGACATACGTTAGTGTCGAGCCTTTTCACTTGTTCCGCTACCTCGACGAGCAGGCTTTCCGGTTCAACGAGCGCAAGAACACCGATGCGGGCCGGTTCCTTCTTGGCATTGTCGGCGTCATCGGCAAGCGCATTCAATACTCCAGGCTGATCGGGCAACGCGGCAGTGTTGTACTTCCGGCGTGAGGGGCGCGGCAAGCGGCACAAGTCCGCCTGAGACTTCATTTCAGTTTGCCTTCTCTTTCGTCTTGGTTTTTGCCGTACTTTCGCATTCTATCGAACCATCGCTCAAGAAAGAGAGGCATCCCGTATGACGAGTCAGTCATTGAATTGTACTCTCGTATTTTGTCTAGGATTCCTAGGAGCACTCGCGCCAGAAATCTACTCACTCTACGAAGCACGCTGGAAACGGGTGAAGTTCTCATGGTGGTATTTCCTTGTCAGTACGGTTTACGCTTCCCTTGGTGGGGCGACTGCTCTGGCCCTTCCTGCTGTTACCTATCACGGGGCCTTGTATGCGGGCATCAGCATGCCGGTGATGATTCGGACTTACGCCAAACACAGGTTCAAACCAGTAGCCTTAAGCAATGAGCGGCAGGCACCTATCCAGTGCTCCGAACCGACCAGATGGCAGAGATTAAAAGAATTGATTCAGGACCATGCAGATGGGTTATTTTGAAGCATAAGATAGGGTTCATCATGGACATCACATTTACGTGTGAATCTTGCGGCCAGAGCATCGTGATTGACGAAGCGGGCGCGGGTGCAGTTGTTCAGTGTCCGAAGTGCGGGCAGGATGTAACGGTGCCTGCAGTTACAGCTCCTCCGACTGTCGTGAGTGAGCCTCCTAGCCCCCAATTCCAGACTTGTCCGCATTGTGGCAAGGACGTCTGGGCCACCGACCTTTCTTGCGTTCATTGCGGCCAGACTATTCACCTGGCGGCTCCAGAGCGTGAGAACCGCGTGGCAGGGCCGCCAGTCGCTACCACAAGTCTTGCTCCGAATCTTATCCGCTGCCCGGACTGTGGGCGAGATGTCTCCAAGCGAGCGGCTGCCTGCCCGCATTGCGGCGCACCACTAAGCACTCCTCAACCGTTAAAAGCAGCGGCCAGGAGCTTCCATCAGGCAATGCCAACCGAGGCCGGGACCGTTAGCGGTGGAAACATTGCTGCCGCATACATACTGGCGATCATCGTGCCTTTCATCGGTTTTTTCGCAGGCATCTATTTGATGGCCAAGAAACAACCGGGGCACGGAGTTGCTGTTATCGCCCTCAGCCTAGTCGGACTCCTTGGTTGGTGGGTCTTGATTTCCGGTGGATTCTGAAACTAATGAACGGCACGTCGCTGCTTCTTCCGCATCTTCTTGTATTCACGCTCACGCCGGTCAATCTCAGACTTCGGGACTGAGACAACCTTGCGCGTGAACTCCCGAAATTTCTCAAACCTAGTCTTCGATTCTGATTGGTCACCTGTCTTTGTATTCGTCATAATCAAAAAGGCCTCCAGACAATATATAAGGCAGCATTATTTCCTTGTGGGCCGTCATCCAGTCAAAGACGGATTTGAAAATATGGCCATCGACTTCGAGCCAGAAAGCATCAGGATTTAGGTCAAGCCAACTACCCGCCGCGATGCGGCCTCGATACGCAACCAGATCAGCGGCCTGTAGTGGAAAGTTTTCTGGGTCTGTTTTATCTGTACATCCCCACGAGAAGGTTGATCGAGGATTTTGCCGCTTATGAGCTTCAAAAGCATCACTGATCGTATGTCTCCACCGAGGGTCTTTTGGCGGCCCATCAAAAATGAAATTGACCGGCAGCCTCTTCCAAGGAGGGCGCAATTTGCCAATGATGTCAATTGTCGATGAGAAAAAGTCATTAGCCATGCGCTCGTACGGGTCAGAAGTCAACGCCACGTCGCCCTTGATCTTTGCTCGATAAAACCGTTGAGTGAATACGTGACTTCCGACGGGAATATAATCACCGCTTCCGGCGACTGTAGCCAGCTCAATGATAAAGGCACGCAAATCTTCAGCGCTCCAACTTCTATATGGATTCTCATTGAAGTCGGAAGCCGCATCCTCTTTTAGCCTTATTACTCTGTCAGCCGCCCGCCATTTACGGTAATGGAAATATGTCGCGTTGTATTTTTCCAAGACCGCACCCCACCCGTTACGGAACGAGAGCCAGTTATCACGGAGTCCAGCTATACCTCCTAAAACAGCTTCTCGCGCTCCGCGTTCTTCCCCAGTTCTGTCATGCGTCCCCGACTCGTCAGCATAAATAACCAGATGCACGAATACACCGTTAGGGAACAATGCTTCCCATTCAGCAACCTCTTGCCTCGCCGTTGTGCGGAGGCATCTCATTCGCCACCGCCTTGGGTGGAATGTAGATCATCCCCCCGTTTTGAGGCAAGTATATAATCCCCCAATCTAGGGCTTCCAACCTGATTCCTTCTGGCACCGGCCCCCTTTGGTCTTGAAATCCTGATCCAGCTTGCCCTATAATTCGCCCCGCTAGGCGAGGATTTTAGAGGCTATGAAGCGAGGGAAAGCATTTTCTTTCGGACTTTTTGTGCTGATCTGTTCGCTGCTCGTCAAGGACTCCGCATACGCCGATTACATTTACGTGTCCGATGACGGAGACAGTGTTGACGCAGTAATGAAATACGATGAGGGCGGGAACGCGATGATCTTTGCGGGCCCCAGTTCCGGCGTCGATCGTCCAAACGGCATGGCGTTTGACGGCAGCGGTAATCTGTTCGTAGTGGACTGGTGGAACACGACGATTGTGAAATTGGATCCCAATGGAAACAGTTCCGTCTTCGCAGACGCCAGTTCGGGTATAAATAGTCCTGTTGGCCTTGCCTTTGACAGCAGCGGTAACCTGTATGTTGCGAATTACTGGAGCAATACAATTGTGAAATTGGATCCCAATGGAAACAGTTCCGTCTTCGCCGACTCGAATCTGGATAATCCAAAGGGACTGGCATTTGATGGCAGCGGCAACCTTTATGTTGCCAATTGGGGCGGGGATTCAATTGCGAAGATCGACCCAAGCGGCAGCACCACGATCTTCGTCAATTCGGGTTTGAATCGCCCGGCGGGACTTGCTTTTGACACTAGCGGCAATCTGTACGTGGCGAATGCTGCTTCGGGAAGCTGGTCGGCTGGCAGGATTATGAAATTCGACCCAAGTGGAAACGGGTCGGTCTTCGGCGACAACCCGGGCGGGCATTACTATAGCGGCTTGGCATTTGATAGCAATGGGAACCTCTTCGTGTCGGATATCGTTTTTGGCACTGTCGAAAAGTTTGACTCCAGCGGAAACAGTTCGGTATTTGTCTCGGGTCTGGATCGTCCGAGATTTATCGCCATCCAAGTCCCCGAACCCGCCACTTCTTCTCTACTGGCTCTGGGCATCCTCGCTCTCCTCGGCACCCGCCGCCTGCGCCGTTCCTCCTGATCCGCTGCGCTGATCCATGAAGGGGACGACCAACATGAAACAACCAACATCAACACAGAAAAGAAACCCCGTAAACGATGGCAACAGACTCAACCATGCGTTGGTGAGAGCGGTTGTCCTGCTCTCGATGTTCGCAATATTCGCCCCACGGGCATCCGCAGCCATCTATACATTCGATGTCCCCAGCGCAGCTCCGTGGTATGACACGGGCATCGATATTTCCGCCGGTTCCGAACTGGACATTACTGCGACTGGTATTGTCGTTTACGATACAAACAACGGCTTTGGCTATTCGTCGGATGCCAACGGAGGAGATTGGACGGGCAACAATTTCTTATCGGACACAGTTATTCCGAACACGATGATTCATAGTCTTATTGGCAAGATAGGCGGAACGACCGATGTCGGGACTGGCACGCCTGTTCCGGAAGGCTTGCCCGGTTATGGGGTGGGGTTTATAGGAACATCATACAGCAAAGAGGTTTCCACAAGCGGCAGGTTGTTTTTGGGATATAACGATGAGGTTATACCCGGATGGTTCAATGACAACAGCGGCTTATTTTCCGTAACCGTTTCCGTAATCCCCGAGCCCGCTACATGGAGCCTGCTGGCTCTGGGCGTCCTCGCTCTCCTCGGCACTCGCCGATTGCGCCGCTCATCGTAGCCCGTTGAACGCAATCTATCCCTCCTTCCTTTGGCTTGCGTAATGGCAGCATCAGCAGCAGAATTTGCTCGTTGAGCGCAGGAGAATGCAGGATGCTGAGAAACGCATTAGCAGTTGGAACAGGCTTGTTGGTCTTTTATTCGGTTTCGTTTGTCAGATTAGGCGATTGGGGACGTTATTCAAAGTGGGTTTCGCCCGGCTCTCTTTTGCTTGCCTGCATACTCTCGGCGATTATTGCGGGCTCCCTTGCCGCCTCGGTCAGTGGGCGGGCGCAGATGGCAAAGAGAGCGGTGGCATTGACCCTATTCTTTCTCTCGGCAACCCTGACGGTTTGTTTCCTTCCTCCTTGGTGGGGCCAATGGGCGTTCATGACTCACCGGTATGCTCGCATCCCATATGCCTTTGGCTGGCCGCCCGAGCATTTTTCTGGGGTATGGCGTGATTATTACGATGACAGGAGGATCGTTGAGTCGTCTTACAAGGATGGTAAGAGGCATGGCGTTCAAAACTTCTATGATGCCAAGGGCAAGCTAATACGCACCTGTGAGTGGAGGGATGGAGAGCCTTGGTCGGGGTTGTGCAATTTCTGGGAGTTCAAGCCTTGGCTTGCAGAGTATCGGGATGGCAAAGTGTGGAAGGGTGCTATGCAAGAGAATGACGAGATAGAGAGACGTTGGGTGATGAGATACTACTTTGAGGGGAAGCTCTGTAGCGAGTCAGAGTTCAGACGTTTGATGGGTTTTGGTACAAACGGTTCGCTGATAGGAGTAACGTGTGTGAGATAAAGTCCCCGCCCGTAAGCCGCCATTTCCCCCGCCCATTCCGCCCCCATCCTTTGGCTTGCGTAACAGCAGCATCGGCAGCAGAATTTGCTCGTTGAGCGGGAGCGGAGGATGCAACTATGGCTGATGAACAAAAACCTGTTGATGGGATAACGCGAGCCGAGTTTTACTCGGTGATTTCGGTGGTGCTCTATCTCCTTGCCGCAGTCCTTGTGGTCGCTACGCAGACCAACAGGGATTGGAAGGGAGACGCCTACAGTATCCTCCTGATGGTGATCGTCATGGCGATGGCGATTACTTTCCAAGTGCGCTCTAGGCGAGGGCAGCCGAGATCTAAGTTCTCTCGGGCAGCAGTTATATTTGCTCTTGTGTGGTGGTTTATCGTTTCTGCCGCGATTGTTTCGCTCGTCGTTCATTCCACAGGAGGGCGTCTTAGCGGAGTGCCAAACAAACAATCGAAGATTACTCCCTGACCAACCACCGACCCACCCCCTGCTCGCCAGCGGCGGTCGCTGAGCGGGGACGGTAGACGGATTGGTCAATCATCACATGAGCACTACGAAACCATTGCAGCTTCCAAGCAACATCCCGTGGCAGCATTGGGTTGAGCGTTGGGATAAAATGCAGGAGCGATACCTCGTTCGACGCACCGAGCGCATTCAGTTACTCGTTGGCTTGGTTCGTGAGACAGTGAATCCAGTCAAGCGGGTTCTTGATTTAGGCTGCGGCACCGGCAGTTTGATGCATCCGTTTTTGGATGCTTTTCCCGAGGCAGAGATTTATGGGGTTGATTTTGACCCGGTGCTTTTGCCGCTGGCGCAGCAGCGATTGCATTCATACGGAGCACGAGCACGGCTCATCCTTGCGGATTTGCGCTCGGCGGATTGGCGAGCGCAGTTGCCTGCTTCGGTGGATGCGGTGATCTCTGCGACAGCATTGCATTGGCTCACGGAGGTTCAGTTAGCAGGTTTGTATCGTCAGCTTTCAACTTTGTTGCGTTCAGGCGGTCTCTTCGTAAACGCAGACCATGTTGCTAGCCAGCAGACGCAAGTTCAGAAGTTCTGGGAGCAGAACCGAGATAAGATGCGACGTGTAGAGGCAAAGCAGGACGGTGAGGATTGGGACGGTTTTTGGGAAGCGTATACGACCGCACTTGGACTTTCTGGGCAGCGGCGGATTACCGAGCGTGTGATTGGCGGGTGGGATGGCGGAGTTGAGGAAGGTTTGCCATTGGAGTGGCATATCGCCGAGTTGAAGGCGAGCGGCTTTTCTCATCCCGAGTGTTTTTGGCGTTGTGACTGTGACTCGATTTACGGAGCATTTCGCTGACACCCTCCGGTGGGCTAACCAGATCAGTCCAACGAACAACCGCCGCAGTTCCCCCGCCCAGTTCCCCGCTGAATCTCGCCCCCACACTCGCCCCAACAGCACTCACCCCGGCACTCACCCGATGGCAATAAAACGCCCCTTTCGGGTGAGGTAGGAAAAACCGAGCCAGAGCGTTCCGGGAGCAAAACAACCAGCACAACCCGCCGCATACCAGCCGCCTGTGCGAATTGCAGAGCCAAGAGAAGTTGGAGCGGGCGAAGGGAATCGAACCCTCCTCGCCGGCTTGGGAAGCCGGTGCATTTCCACTATGCTACGCCCGCCTCGTATTCCCTCATTCTCGCCAGTTCTTCGTTCAAATCAAGCCAAAGTTGGTAAAGCCGACCCCGTCTGATATGTTACCGGCGATATGGCACAGCCATTCGAAACCGGACAGCCGGGCGTCATCCAGATCGACGACACAAAGACGAAGGAGGAACTCGCCACGCCGTGGAACGTCATCGTCCACAACGATCCGATCAACCTGATGAGCTACGTGACGATGGTGTTCATGCGCGTGTTCGGGTATCCGCGCCCGAAAGCCGAGCGGCACATGCTCGAAGTCCACAACCAAGGCCGCTCGCTCGTCTGGTCGGGCGGACGCGAACAAGCCGAGCATTACGTCCACCAACTGCACGGCTATCAACTGCTCGCGACGATGGAGAAGTCCGAGGCATGATCGAACTGCGCGTCCAACCGCTCGACGAAAAACACATTCGCATCAGCGGCATCGCCCCCGTGCTGGCCATCGTGCTCCGCGAACTGCCCGAGATTCTGGAACAACGTGATTCTCCCGACGCCCAGGACCGCCTCTTTCCCAATCCCACTCCCGCCGACGAGAAGATCAACAAGGAGTGGCAGCAAATGATCAGTCCCGAACTACGTCACCTGTTCGTCTCGGCCGGCGAAACCGTGGCGCGCGACCTGGCCGGTCTGGCCGCCAGCGAATCCAGCCCGGACACCTACGAGATGACTTTTCCCGTCGAACATCTCAAGGCCTGGATGACCGCGCTTAATCAGGCGCGCCTGATCCTCGCCGAGATTCACCAGATCGACGAAGAGAACATGAGCGTCACCGACTTCGATCCGCAGAACCCGAAACATGTGGCGGCATTTCGCATCCATTTGCTTGGCTATCTGCTGCATTTGTTCGTGGAACGGGAGACTGGTGATGAGCCTGCGGACACTGTTTGACGGCCAGGCCGTCAAATCCGAGATGGTCGTCCTGATGCTGGAGAAGTGGGATCTTCACCCGCAGATGGAAGAAAAGACCGCTGACCCGAACCTCGACGACCTCGCCCGCGACACGCGCGTCCTCATCCCCGAAGCCGAATACGAGCGCGCCCACGAAATCCTCTTCGGCGAAAGCGAAATCGAACGCGCCGGGTTTTGAACGGTACAGCGTCTGTGCGGTAGGGTTGCGCTGCCGCGCGGCCACGGACGTGCAGCAGCACGTCCCTACCAATGGCAGATCATCCCCCCTCGAAATGGCTCATCAGCTTGAAGAATTGATAGCGCTGATCGATTTCGGACGGGGTGAGCGTTTCGAGTCGGCCAAGGCTGAAGGCCTCGACGCAATACGAGGCGACGACACTGCCGTAAATGACCGCTTTCCGTAGCGAATCGTGATCGACCCGGTTCGTCTTGGCGAGATAGCCGGTGAACGCACCCGCAAAGCAATCGCCGGCGCCCGTCGGATCGCGAATGTCCTCCAATGGATAGGCGGGCGCACTGAAAAAGAGGTTGTCGGCAAACAACAGACAGCCGTGCTCGCCTTTTTTGACGACCACGTATTTCGGGCCCTGCCTGAGAATCTGGCGACCGGCCTTGATCAGGCTCGTCTGCTTGGTGAACTCGCGGGCTTCACTTTCGTTAAGCACGAGACAATCGATTTTCCCCAGCAACTCGGCCAACGCGTCGCGCTGGGTCTCGATCCACAGGTTCATCGTATCGGCCACCACGAGTTTCGGCCGGTCGACTTGAGCGAGCACGTGCATCTGCAGTTGCGGCGAGATGTTGGCCAGAAACACGTACGGCGTCTTCTGGTAGCCCGCGGGAAGAGTGGGCCGGAACGTCTCAAAGACGTTGAGACTCACCGACAAGGTGCGCCGGTTGTTGAGATTCCACTCGTATTCGCCGCTCCAGCGGAACGTCTGGCCCTCGGCGGTTTGCAGGCCGTCGAGGTTGATGCCGTGCGCGCCGTAAAGCTCAACGTATTTCTTCGGAAAATCAGTACCGACAATGCCGACCATATTGACGGACGTAAAGAAGCTCGCTGCCACCGACGCGTAACTGGCCGACCCGCCCAGCAGATCGCGATGCTCCTCGACCGGCGTTTTCACGCTGTCCAGCGCCACCGAACCTGTGATGAGAAGGCTCATGAAGCCACATGCTACGTTGTCGAGGCCCTTCTGTGAAGCGCCTTCCCCGGGCTACATTCTGCGCTTCGCAGAAGCGCGGCTACACCAATCTTCGTTTGAACTCCCGGGCCGCCTGTGCCACATCCGGCGCCTTCAGAATCGCCGATACAACCGCCACACGCGTGGCACCGGCTTCGAGGACCTGACCAACGTTCGCCGGCGTGATCCCGCCGATCGCGAAAAACGGCACGGCCACACGCGCCGCAACCTCGCGCACCAGTCCAACGCCCACCGGCTTCACGCCGGGCTTGGTACCGGTGGGAAAGACCGGGCCAACGCCGATGTAATCGGCTCCATCTCGCTCGGCAACCAGTGCCTGTTCGAGGGAATGGGTGCTGAGGCCGACAATCCGCATGTTGGCGAGTCGCTGCTGGCGCTCCTCGCGACTGCCAAGCGCCACCCAATCCTCCTGCCCGAGGTGAACTCCATCCGCGCCCGTCTCAAACGCCGCGTCGATATCGTCGTTGATGATGACCGGTACGCCAGGCACGGACGCGAACGCAATGGTTTTCAACGCAATCTCGACCCGTTCGGCGTGCGAGCTTTTCTTCGCTCGCACCTGGAGAACATCCGCGCCTCCCGCAATCAATTGGCGCGCCACTTCGCCGGGATCGCGCCCCTGGAGATACGCCGTGTCGATGAAGCCATACAGACGACAGCGGACAATGGGCGCAGTTGACATCAACCGAAAAAGACCTTGGCAACCTCGTAGAGTTCTTTCGAAACAAACCGGTTCTTCATGCGCAGCTTCGGTCTGCCGGTCTTCTTGTCCACCCCCTCGGTGATGACCGAATCAAAGGGGATGCCGACGACGTCGGGTCCGCGCAAGGCAACCATCCGGCCGAACTCACCGTTCATCGCCAGATCGACCGCCTTCACGCCGTAGCGAGTCCCCAGGACACGGTCGTAGGCGCTCGGCGTGCCGCCGCGCTGGATGTGACCGAGGACCACGGCACGGCTCTCGATGCCGGTGATTTTCTCGATCTCCTTGCACAGCGTTTCGCCAATCCCGCCGAGACGCACGTGACCAAACGCGTCCAGCTCCTTGGTCTGCAGGACCTCTGCACCTTCGAGCTTGAATCCCTCGGCGACCGCCACGATCGAGAAGTTCTTCCCACCGGCTTGCCGTTGCTTGAGGATCTTGCAGATCTCAGCCAACGATATCGGGAACTCAGGCAACAGCACGAGGTCGGCACCGCCGGCGATGCCCGCCTCCAATGCGATCCATCCCGCCTGACGCCCCATCAATTCCACTACCAGCACGCGGCTGTGCGCTTCAGCGGTCGTATGCAATCGATCGAGGGCTTCGGCAGCAATGTTGATGGCGGTGTCAAACCCGAACGTCTGATCGGTGCCGTCGATGTCGTTGTCGATTGTTTTGGGCACCCCAATGACGGGCACGCCGCGCTTGTGCAACCGCGATGCAACACTGAGCGTGTCGTCGCCGCCCACGGCGACGAGCGCAAACAGATCCATGCTCTTGATGTGCTTGATGATCGTTTCGAGCTGTTCATCGGTCGGGTTCGTGCGCGAGGTGCCGAGAATGGTGCCGCCCAGGTGCAGGATGCCCGATACGCGTTCGCGGGTCAGCGGGAAGTAGTCCCCTTTCAACACCCCGGCCCAACCGTTGCGGAAGCCAAATACTTCGTAGCCTTCGCCCAACGCTTTGCGGGTCACCGCGCGAATCACCGCATTCAATCCCGGGCAATCGCCGCCGCCCGTGAGCATTGCAATCTTCTTCATGGTCTCCTGGTCAAACTCCTCTGATTGTTCCCCGCAATCCCGCCACGGTGTTCATTCCTCCGTCTTCGGCGGGACCAAGGGCTGACTGGCCGCCAGCAACCGTTCCACGAAACCCGTCGAGTACCGACCCCGCCGGAAGTTCGGGTCCTTCAGGATGAGTTTGTGCAACGGGATCGTCGTTTTAACACCCCGAATCATAAACTCGTCGAGCGCGCGCGCCATGCGGTCCAAGGCCACGCGCCGGTCGTGACCATAGCAAATCAGCTTGGCAATCATCGAGTCGTAATGCGGCGGGATGTTGTACCCCGCGTAAACATGGGTGTCGACGCGCACGCCGTGGCCGCCCGGCACGTGCAGGAACTCGATACGACCGGGGCTGGGTTGAAAACCGTTGAACGGGTCTTCCGCGTTGAGGCGACACTCGATGGCCGCCTTCTGAAACTCGATGTCCTTCTGGTCGTACCCGAGTTCTTCACCCGCCGCGATGCGAATTTGTTCTTTGACGATGTCGATGCCCGTGACTTCTTCGGTGACGGGGTGCTCGACCTGGACCCGCGTATTCATCTCGATGAAGTAAAAGTCGCCTTTCCCGTCGAGCAGAAACTCCACGGTGCCGGCGTTGGCGTAGCGAACAGCCTCGGCGGCCTTGACCGCGGCCTTGCCCATCTTCTTGCGAAGATCGTTCGTCAGCGCGGGTGAGGGCGATTCTTCGAGGAGCTTCTGGTGGCGACGCTGCAGGCTGCAATCGCGTTCCCCCAGGTGAATCGTCTTGCCCTTGCGGTCCGCCAGAATCTGGAATTCAATGTGACGCGGGTTCTCGATGTACTTCTCAATGTAAACAACCGAGTTGCCAAAGGCGCGTTCCGCTTCGGAGCGGGCGGTGTGATAACCTTTGACAAGGCTCGGGTCGTTGTGCGCCACCCGCATCCCGCGACCACCCCCACCCCCGGCGGCCTTGACGATGACGGGGTAGCCGATTCGGCGGGCGATCTTGAGGGCGTTCTGCTCGTCGTCGACAGGGCCATCGCTGCCCGGCACCACGGGCACACCCGCTTTGCGCATCGTCTCGCGGGCGGCGACCTTGTCGCCCATCGCGCGAATCGCCGCACTGGGCGGGCCGATGAACTTGATGTTGCAGTTTTCACAGACTTCGGCGAAGTGCGCGTTCTCGGAAAGAAATCCGTAACCGGGATGGATGGCCTCGATGTCGCCAACCTCGGCCGCACTGATGATCCGGTCGATCTTGAGGTAACTCTCTTGGCTCGGAGCCTCACCGACGCAGATCGCCTCGTCAGCCAACTGCACGTGCAATGAGTCCGCGTCCGTCTTCGAGTACACCGCCAGCGTCCGGATGCCCAGCTCTTTGCAGGCGCGGATGATGCGGACGGCAATCTCGCCGCGGTTGGCTATCAGGATTTTGTCAAACATGACGACATGAACTCAGCGGCTGAAACTGTAGGGCGGGATCGCGCTATTTGACGCGGACCGCGAACAGTTTCTGTCCAAATTCCACGGGTTTGGCGTTTTCCGCCAGAATCTCGGTAATGACGCCCGTCATTTCGGCTTTGATCTCGTTCATCACCTTCATGGCTTCGATGATGCACACCACGGTCTCAGGATCGACTTGTTGACCGACTTCGACATACGGCGGCGCGTCGGGAGACGGCGCACGGTAGAACGTGCCCACCATCGGCGACGTAATATGTGCGCCGGCTACGGGTGCCGGCGGCGTGGGGGCAACTGCGGGCGCTGCGGCTGTAACGGGTACATTGACCGGCTGGGCTGGGACAGCCGGTGGAAGTGTGACCGCCTGCTGAAAACCTTCGGGACCGCGTTTGATGCGGATTTTCAACCCGTCCTGTTCCATGGAGAACTCGGAAAGGTCGTTTTCCTTCATCATGGCGATAATCGCCTTTATTTGCTCCAGTTCCATGGTTCCATCCTTTTGAAACGGAACGGCATTTACTGATGCACGGCTCAATCTGTTACCTCAAGGCGGTGCCCCGGCACCACGTGCAGCCCGCCAAGGCTCATGGGTCACTCTGAGAATCGCTCTTCCTTGGTGGGACTGGACTCTAGCAAACCGCGAGGGGAATGTCTAACGCTTTCCTTGGCAGCGGCCAACGCTTGACGATACCGAGGATTCGTCGGATTCAGCTCCACTGCCCTTTCCAGGAGCTGAAGCGCCTTCCCATCAACGCCATGCGTCGCCATTTGCGCCCCTGCCAGCTGCCACCAGTAGGAAGAGCGATAGGGGTCGCCTTCCACTGCCTCACAATACGCGGCAATCGCCTCATCCGGCCTGCCAGCCAAGAACGCAACATTCCCGACGCTCAACCGATAATACGAATTCCAAGGCGCCAACTCGGTCGCCCGCCTCGCTTCCTCCAACGCCGTCCGCGGGGCCACTTTCTCCAGATCCTCCGCCCGCGAATGGGCAAGACCCGCCGCCAGCGACCGCCCCTCAACCCACAGCACCGCCAGCAGCATGATTGTACACCCCAAGCCCACCACCCGGTTCGCTTGCCGGCGAACTGGAACCGTGTCAGTTCGGGGTAATTCTTTCAGCCCCTGTACAGCCCCGAGTAGGATGAAGGCCGGCAACGCAAGCCCGGGTACGTATAAGTCAAAATCCACCAGCCCATGCACCGTCCATCCAGCCAGAGATGCGCATATCGCAACGGATGCGGCGTCTGCCCTCCTTCGCTGCGTCAACCGGAACGCATCGCGCACGCCCACCGCCCACAGCAACGCAAACACAACAAACGCCGCCACGCCCGAGTCCGACCACATTTCCAAGAAATTATTGTGAACCGCCCTCGGCTCCTCCGTGGATGCGGTCTTGTATTTTGGATAAATCGACCCAAACGTGCCCGGACCCGTTCCGACCCAGGGATGATCCTTGGCGATGGCCACGGCCCCCCGCCAGTAGTCCATCCGCGCCTCCAAGCTCTTGGTACCGAAGCGCATGAGCCCGCCGCGTTGCCCCAGTACAAACACCACCAGCAAAGCCACCACCAGCCCACCGGCGGCAATTACCGACCGCCGATTCCTCTTTGGGAGCCGGCACCACAACGTCGTCAACGCCACCACACAAAATGCCACAAAGCCCCCGCGCGACCCCGTCAGGAGCAAACAAAACACCATCAGCGCCCCGGCCGAAATCGCGGCGATCCACCGCACCAGCTGTGGACGACGAAACGCTTCATCCCAGAAAGCCAACCCTGTGAGCACCGACGTCGAGGCGACGATCACGCCGGCCATGGAACGTGCCAACACGGAGCCGACGAGCGTCGTGCTAATGACTACCAAGCTCAGCCACTTGTTCCAAAACGTTCTCGGTGCGGCGAGAATCCAAGCCAGCACGGGCGCGAACGCAATCACCAAGAACCCCGCCAGCGCGTTGGGGTAAACGAACGTGGCAAACACGCGGTTGCTCGACATCCGCAGCAGAAAATCCTTCGGCGCGTTGCCCGCCCCACCATACAGCGCCAAATACTCTCGCGTTTCTTCCAATCCCCCCAAATGCTGATCGAGCGCCAGCAGGCATACCACCAACATTGCCAGCGCCAGCCCGCCGAAGACCTGTGACGTCGCCGCTCCATCCCGCACATTCCACGCACCGACATAGAACAGGAGCACGCACGTCGCGAACAGCATCAGGGTGTCGATCGTGGTCTGAGGACAGATTGTGGTGGGCGCGGCCAGCGCCTGCGTCAGCAGGAACAGCAGTGGCAATGCGAACAGCAGATCGATCCGGGCCAACATCCGCTGCGGATCGAGCACGAGCCAAACGAGACCCGCAAACACGAGTATGACGATCAACTCGTTCGGCCACGAGTAGAACAGCCACTCGTAACCGTCCCGCGGCAGCTCGACGAGCGACTGCAGCATCACGGGCGTGCCGAATTTCAGCGGGGCCAGAAACGCGACCGTCGCCACACCAAAAACAAACGCGTTCTTGGAACGTTTCATCCTGTCGATCGCCAAGTACTACGTTACTGCGTCAACCGTAGCAGATCGACCTCCAGGGGCAGCGCCTCGGAAATGTTGCGGGACAGCGAATCACGGATCCGGTCGATCGCATCGAGGTTATGACACGCCTGCTGCCAGGTCAATCCTACTGCCACGCGCTCGATGGCGGCCATCTCGTCTGGATGCGCCAACAACGCCTTGTCCGCGCCTTCGGCGCAAAGCAGCACGTCACCAAACCAACTGTATACTTCCTCCAGCACCCGCTCACGCTCCGCACGGTACTCGCCTTCGATGCGCGCCTCCATCTGATCTTCGAGTCGCCCACGAACGTTCGCCTCCAGTTCTTCGTAACGCCCCAGGTCGACTTCCGCCTCGATCCGGTTGCGCGTCTCCGTGCGGATCTCCTGAAGCAGCGCGGTCAGTTCGACAAACAATTGGTAGCTCTTCGTGATTCGCTGCTTGGCTCCTGCCGAAAACCCGGCCAGTAACGGCCGAAGCTTCGCGCGGTAGGGAGACTGGCCCGACTCCGGGATCGAGCCAAACGAAATCTTCAAGCACCGCGAACGGATCGTCGGCAACAGGCGCTGCGGCTCCGAACAGAGAAGAATAACCACCGTTTGCGCCGGCGGCTCTTCGAGGGTCTTGAGGAACGCATTGCTCGCTTCCTCGCTCATGCAGTCGGCGTCCACAATGATCCCCACTTTCACACCGCCCATCGAGGAGCGCAGGCTCACGGCCTTCATGAATTCCCGCATCTGGTCCACCTGGATCCGGCGGCTCTTGGACTCGGGTCGCACCCAATACACATCGGGATGGGCGCCTTCATCCACCCGCCGACACGAGTCGCAACTCCGGGCGCCTTCCACGCAACAGTCGTGATTCCCTTCCTGGCAATTGAGCGCCTTGGCCAGAGTCCGCGCCATTGCCTCCTTGCCGCTCCCGCGCGGTCCGGCGAACAGATAGGAGTGCGCGAGGCGGCCGCGTTCCAAACTGCGGTGCAATTGTCCAGCCACCGTTTTCTGTTTTTTCAGTTCGCTAAAGGACACGTTTCACCAGCGTCCAGACCTGCTGCCCGACAACCTCAAGGCTTTGACCGCCGTCCACGATCTTCACCCGTTCCGGCTCGCGTTGGGCCAGATCACGATAACCCCGCCGCACACGGTCGTAGAACTCGAGCGACTGGTTTTCCATCCGGTCAAACAGCTCGCGGCCCCGAGCGCGCTCCAGTCCCAGGCGTGGATCCAAGTCAATCACGAGCGTGAGATCGGGCAGACAGGTGCCAATGGCAAAACTGTTGATGGCCGCTACGGCCTTCCGGCCGAGTTTGCGGCCGACGCCCTGATAGACAGTGGTCGAATCGAAGAACCGGTCGCAGATGACCACGCGCCCGCCGTCGAGCGCCGGACGGATGACCTCGCGAACCAGTTGGGCACGGCTGGCACAGAAGAGAAGCAGTTCGGTCTCGGGCATCATGGCGGCAGATGCTTTGCTGTACTGGAGAATGTGACGAATTTGTTCGCCCACCTCGGTACCGCCGGGCTCGCGGGCCACGAGCACTTGGTAACCGTCCCGCCGCAGGCGGGCTGCCAAACGCTCAATATGGGTGGACTTTCCGCAGCCTTCACCCCCTTCGAACGTGATGAACTTACCTTTTCGGCCCATTTTTGAATAAGTTTTCTCGATGATAATGCCCGGTTTTACGAGGGTCAAGGTTTGGCACCAAGCCTGCTCTTTTTTGGGCGTGATTCGGCCCAGTTTAGCATGGAGAGCATGACCGAGGAGGACTTTCACAGATGCCACTGACAGTCGAAAACATCGGGAGAGCGGACACGGTTGGCACGGCGGATAAGAGCCTGCCGTCTGGGCCGGTTGCAGATGGCGATCGCATCCACGTCCTGGCCATCGACGACAATGAAGAGTTCCGCAACCTGATCAAGGAACTGCTCGAACCCCACGGCTTCGAAGTGCACGGCGTTGGCAATCCCGTCAAAGCCCTGGAGCAGTTCACCCGTGAAAAAGACAAGTTTCAGCTTGTGTTCCTCGACTATTACATGCCGCAACTCGATGGAGCCAAGACGTTCGAGTGGCTCAAGAAACTCAATTCCTCCGTCAAAGTCATCATCGTATCCGGGGCCGAAGAATTGCGTCTCCGCCAAATCCTTGCCCAACACCCCATCGACGGCTACATTCGCAAACCGTTCCGCCTTCAAGAGGCCCTGCATATCATCCGCCATGTGATGGGCAAACGCCCGGCGCCGTCCACCCCGCACTGAGTCCATTCCCAGTCGATTCCAAGCACAAGGCGTAACCGCCGTCCTTGTTACCTCTCCACTCATCGTGCTTACTCGTGGTGGCACCGGGGTCGGCAACCATGCTATGCTGGCGCGCATGACGAGCAACGTCGGTAAACCGACACTGGAACTGGCGCTGGGAGACATCACGGCGCTGAAAGTGGACGCAATCGTTAACGCAGCGAACAAGTTTCTGGCCCATGGTGGTGGCGTGGCTCTGGCGATCGTGCGGAAGGGCGGACAGTCTATACAGACGGAGTCCACGGCACTCATGGCGAAGCGTGGACCCTTGGAGGTGGGTGACGCAGTCATCACCTCGGCCGGGAAACTGCCCGCCCGGTTCGTCATCCACACCGTGGGGCCAATCTGGGGAGAGCAGAGCGAGGCGGAGTCCGACAGACTCCTCCGCCAGGCGGTCCGGAATTGCCTCGCGCTCGCCGAGGAGAAAGCATTGAAATCGATCGCATTCCCCGCAATCAGCACCGGGGTTTACGGTTTCCCCATCGAGCGCGCCGCCCCGCTGATGCTCCAGGAAGCCGCCGATTGCGTCCGCGGGAAAACGAGCCTGGAGCGTCTCGTGTTTTGTCTGTACGACGAGAGGTCGTATCGCGTTTTCGACCGTGCGCTTCAGGGATTATGACGGGTCCGCGCCAACGCCCGGTCGAGGACGCCTGGTAGCCAGCGCTTCATCCACACTCCTAACATTCCCGGCGCAGTGAGTACGACTTCGCGCTTCCGTCGGTCGCAGGCGTCCAAGATGGCCCGGGCAACCCGGCTGGGGTGTTGGCCTTTAATCGACGTGGTGCGCGGTGGCCCGGCGTAGCGAATAAGATTGTCGAAGAACGGCGTGTCGGTGTAGCCGGGCATGATCAAGATCACGTCGATCGCGTCGCGCTTCAATTCGATTCGCAGAGAATCACTGAGCGCGCGCAGGGCAAACTTGCTGGCGGAGTAAAGGCCGTTGAACGGCGTCGCCAACGCGCTGAGGACGCTGCCGACGTTGACAATCTGCGCCCGCGGGCCGCGCGGCGAGGCTGGCGGCTGGTGTTTCATGGTGGGCAAAGCCGCCTGGATGCAGCGCAGTACCCCAAAGAAATTCACTTCCATCACGCGCCGGGCGTCCTCAAAGCGGGTTTCCGCTACGGCGGCGCGCAGGCCGATGCCGGCGTTGTTCACCAAGATGTCCACCCGACCGAATCGGGCGGTCACCGTGCCGAACAGCCGTTCGACGTCCTCCTGCTTCGTGACGTCGGCCGGAACGGCCAGGAGGCGGTCTCGCAAATCAGGGTGGGCGTCGACGAGCCCGCCCAGCCTGGCAACGTCGCGTGAGGCCAGCACGACGCGAGCTCCCACCCGCGCGAAGGCCAACGCAGTCTCGCGTCCAATACCGCTGGAGCCGCCGGTGACGACGACGACCCGTTCCCTAAAACGCGAGGTCATATCGAGTTCGATTTCACTTCTCGGTAATGTGGAACTATGTTACATGCCGGAGTACTGAATTGGCAATTGTTGTGAGACATGAGTACTGGCTCCGTTAGCCCACAAAAGCAGGTTCTCGCCATCGACGACGAACCCGAAGTTCTCGACGTCATCAAGCGCTGCCTGGAACTCGATGGCGTTCAAGTCCTCACGGCGTCCCGTCCCAAACAAGGGTTGGAACTGTACGAAAAACACCGTGGGCAGATCGGGTTGGTGTTGTTGGATTACCTGATGCCCGACATGACTGGCGACCTCGTCTTCGAGTGTCTCCAGAGGACCAATCCCGACGTCCACGTGATTCTGCTGACGGGCTGCGATGACAACGTCGCCAAGCGCATGTTCGAGGAAGGTCTGCGCGGCTACATCCAGAAGCCGTTCTACGTCGAAGACTTCTTGGCCCGTGTGCGCGAGGAATTGAACCAGCTCTGAACGCCACCGGCATTGGATCGACCGCGACAAATCGATCCGGTTGCGATCATGATAATGGACCGGAGCCCGCCGGTGCCTCAAATGAGATTGACCTGCAACATCGATAGGCAGGGCAGGAAAACGCGCCTGGTTGGAGGCGTGATCATCGATGTGTGCGGTGTCGCCCTGATCGTCGCCGGCGTGCGCAGCGGCTCACGGGGGATGCTCGTCGGCGGAATCGTCTTGTGCCTTGCGGGATCGTTCATGATCTTCGAGGGCGCGCGCGGCTGGTGCGCCCTGCGCGCGCTGGGAATCAAGACGCCGATGTGAACGTGACGGGACGCCGGATCGCCGTCGCGCCTGATACGCCCATCGATGACTCAAACCTTGTTCCGGAAGTACCCGATGGTCCGCTGCAGGCCGGTCTCCAAATCCACTTTGGGCTCCCAGCCAAGCAGTTTCTTGGCACGAGCGATATCCGGGCGACGCTGCTTGGGATCGTCCACTGGCAATGGTTCGTAGGCAATCTGGCTGTTGCTGCCGGTCAGCTTGAGAATCAGCTTGGCGAACTCGAGAATGGTGAATTCCGTCGGATTGCCAATGTTGACGGGCTCGTGAAAGTCGGATTGCACGAGGCGGTAGATGCCGTCGATCAGGTCGGCGACGTAGCAGAAACTGCGGGTCTGTTTCCCTTCGCCGAAAACCGTGAGCGGTTCGCCGCGTAACGCCTGGCTGATGAAGGCGGGTACGACGCGTCCATCGCGCAATCTCATGCGCGGGCCGTAGGTATTGAAGATGCGAACGATTCTCGTGTCGACCTTGTGATAGCGATGATACGCCATGGTCATGGCTTCGGCGAAGCGTTTGGCTTCGTCGTAAACACCGCGCGGGCCGATGGGGTTGACGTTGCCCCAATAGCTTTCAGACTGGGGGTGCTCGAGTGGGTCCCCGTAACATTCGGAAGTGGAGGCCAGCAAGAACCTGGCCCCCTTGGCCTTGGCGAGGCCGAGGGCGTTGTGGGTGCCGAGCGAGCCGACTTTGAGCGTTTGAATGGGCAGTTGCAGATAGTCAATCGGGCTGGCAGGTGACGCGAAATGGAACACGTAATCCGCCGCGCCCGCAAGATAGATGTACTGGGTGACGTCGTGACGGATGAATTTGAAGTTCGGGTTGCCGGCGAGGTGGGCGATGTTGTCAATGTTGCCCGTAATCAGGTTGTCGATCGCGATGACGCGGTGGCCCTCGGCGAGAAGGCGGTCGGAAAGATGCGAGCCGAGAAAGCCCGCACCGCCGGTGACGACCGAAATGGGACCAGTGGGGGGTGAAGTTATTGTCATGGTAGTGTGTGATTGGCAGAATTCCCGCCGCCGAGCAACAAAAAAGCGCGCCAGCCGCCCCCGGGGCGGTTAGCGGGCACCCAGGCCCGACAACACGACGGGTACGGTCCGGGCGAGAATTTTGAAGTCGAGCCACAGCGACCAACTGTCGATGTACTGGAGATCCAGCTTCATCCATTGATCGAAGCCGACCTTGTTGCGTCCACTGATTTGCCAGAGGCAGGTGAGGCCCGGTTTCATGGAAAGACGGCGGCGATGCCACGGGTCGTAGTGTTGCACCTCGCTCGGGATCGGAGGGCGCGGCCCCACGAGGCTCATGTCGCCCCTGAGAACATTCCAGAGTTGAGGAAACTCGTCCAGGCTTGTCTTGCGCAGGAGACGCCCGAACGGCGTGATCCGCGGGTCGTGCTTCATCTTGAACACGGGGCCCGTCATCTCGTTGTACGCTTCCAGTTCGGCCCGCAACATTTCGGCGTTGTTGACCATCGACCGGAATTTGTACATCGTGAACAGCCGTCCGTGTAATCCACTGCGCTTCTGCCCGAAGAGAATTGGGCCGGGCGAGGTGAGCTTGATAATGACCGCAACCGGCAGCATCACCAGCGGTCCCAGGATCAGCAGGCCGATCGCCGCTCCGGCGACGTCGATGAGCCGCTTGCAGACCAACTGCCAGGAAATCTCGGGCGTCGTGCGAAAGATGAGCAGCGGTTTGCCAAAGAAATCGTCGACCGTCGCGCGGGCGATCGAGGTCTTCACAAAATCGGCGACCAGCCAGGCTTCGACGCCTTCGACTTCGCAGGCCAGGATTGCCTTTTCGATTTCGCTGAACGCGGTCTGGGTGACGTTGAAGATCACACAGCCCACTGGAAGGCGGTGCAGCATCAATGGCAGTTCCTGAAGCAGGTTCCCGTCGGGGTTGAGTTCAGCAGCGACGCGCAGGCTCCACTCGGGATGCTCCTCCAGTAAGGCCACGAACTCGGCATTCCGCTCCCCCGAGCCGACGAGAATGATCTCCGTGACATCTTTGCCCTTGCGAGCGCGACGGTGCATGTGCACCTGAAAAATCTGGTCCTTGGCAAGAAGCGCGACCAGGCTGAACAAGGCAAACAGGATCACCACGCCGCGGCTCAACGCCGACAGCTTGAAGAAGTAAATCGCGGCCATCACCGACAGCGCGCAAACGGCGCAGCTTTTGGCCAGGATCCATACCGTGTTGCGGCGCTGCAGACCATGTGCGCGGCTGTAAAAACCATTGATGTCGAGCAACAGCGGATACAACGGCAGGATGATCAAGTACAGCCACTTGTAGTAACGGAACGGAGCAATGACGCCAAACTCTATCGGGTAACCCAGGAATCGGTATTTGAAGGGGAACAGGTACGCCAACTGTTCGCGCACGGCATGTGCGCACCAAAAGATCAGGGCGATCAGCAGCGCATCACCAATCTGATTGGCCTGAATGATGAACTCTCGTCGCTTACTGGGCATTGCTGTGCTTCAACGCTCTCCGGAACCGACTCCCCCCGTGACGGCGGCTGGCGTGCGTCAACCGCCTCCCGGTTCGATCAACGTAGGATAGATATCCTGCACAAATCTGCTGGCGATTGCCATCTCTTGCTCCGACGACTTGCCAAGGCCACCCTGAGCCGTTTCGTCCCCCACAACCGCGGTAATCATGATGTAAGCCCAGCGATGGTTCGTGTTGTGAAACACACGGTCGCACGCCGTCCAAAAGATGCGCTGCCAGTGGTACGGCGTCACGCGATTCTTGCCCACGAACCAGTACAAGAAGATCGTGCGGATCCGATCGGTCTGCCCGTTCTCCAGCACGACAGAGCGCGTGGCGTTCATCCGCATGACATGCAACACCCCACCCGGCGCAGCCGCCGTTCGAATCGGCTCCGTGTACTCGTTTTCAATCTTCCAACCTTGCCCGGGCAAACACAGCTCGGGTCGATGAATGCTCGCCACGTCGCGTCCCGCGAGCACAACCGAACAGAACAATTCGTCATGATTCGCGTCGGTGTAGAGACGCCGCGCGCCCTCCGTATCCGCAGGCAGGAGCCGTCTTTCCTCCTCGCCCAGGCCCTGCAATTCTCCGCCGGTCCAGTCGCCAACCTTATCGGTCAGGAACGGATGCCCGTCCACCAGTTTCACCCCGGGCTCGGACTCCTTGGTCACGTCCGACGTCAACCCCGTCAGCAAGACGCCGCCCCCGAAAATTACCACGACCGCCGCAAGCAAGAGCGTGCTGGGCGCCCGGGCGCGCCCTGACGGTGCCTGCGTTGGCGAACGCTCCGGTACGACAGGAATGCTGGTGGCCGGTGACTCACTCATGTGATTGCCTCGGTGCGACCGGTGGCAACAAGCTCTCGTCATGCTCAACCGGAGGCAGTGGCTTCGTCCAAGCCCCGAATACTCGACGGTAGGGGAAATTCAACAGCAGTCCAATGACCACCATCGCCGACAGCGCCACGCCAAACACGATATATCCCGAGTACTCGTGGTACGCCTTGCTGGCGATTTCCTGCCCGTACACTTGCGCCACCAAGGCGATGGACGTTACGCGCGCCAGGTTTCCTAATACCGCCAGGGGCATCGCGCTCAGAAACAAGACCCACCGCTTCCACTGCACGTGCTGCGTGACATACCCGTACGCCGCCGTCACCGTGGTCAGTGCCATGAGTGAGCGGATCCCGCTGCACGGATCCGCCACATCAAATCGAAAGACCCTGGAATAGATCCCCGTACCCACCCGCACCGTCTCGATGCCCAGAAAGTTCAGCAAGGCTGTCGCGGTCGACGCGACCATCTGCCGCAGAGGAAAGCCGACCTGTTCGTCGAGAAAGTTTAGCGGGATCATCAGAAGCAAGAAGGTGATCGGAAAGAACAACACCCGGTAGACCTCCCGTCCTCCGAGTGACAACGCCAAGCCATACAACAGCACCACAAACGAAAAGACGACGACGCGAGGTTGCACTGCCTTCACGCCCACGTAGTAAGAGCCAACCGCCAGGGCCACTACCGCGATCCCCCATCGTGTGGGCGCGATCGGCGCAGCCAACAATTCCTTTCGTTTCCACCACACCAACAGCGCCGCAATCACCGGAATCAATGGACCGTGCGAGTAATTCGAAACGCTTGCCCAATGTCCCACCAGCCACACATAGCAGGTCATGGTATGGTCGACCGGCTGAACCCAATAGGCGTAGTAAACCAGTGCCGTCAATACGACGACCAGCGCCATCTTCACCCAGTCAATGGTGCCGAAGGGGACCTTGCCGACGACGGTTGAATCCTGGTTATTCATGTATCGGGGGACACAGTCTCTCGAAAATCCTCATCAGTCTAATTGTGCTCTTTCGCAATGTCAAACCCCCCGCTTGTTCAGATATTCCAGGTCAGCTACTATCGCGCCAATGAGAAAGCTTCTCCGATGGGGGCTGGTCTGCGGCCTTCTGCTTACGGGTTGCCAGCATCCCCCTCGCTCGCCGCGAGATACACTCATCTTTGCCCGGGGCGCAGATTCTCAAAAGCTCGACCCTGCCGATGTCGATGACGGCGAGTCGATCAAGGTCCTCGTCAACATTTGCCAGGGCCTCGTCCGCTTCAAACACGGGACCACCGAGGTTGAACCGTGCCTCGCCACATCGTGGACGATCAGTCCGGATGGGCTGACGTACACATTCAGGATCCGCCCAGGCGTGCACTTCCACGACGGCACACCGCTCGATGCCGAAGCGGCCGCGTTCAGCTTTCGCCGCCAGATGGACAAGTCGCATCCGGGCCGTCCGCCCGACGCAACGTTCGCCTACTGGTCGGCCATGTTCAACATGATCGCCGCCGTCGAAGTCGTCGATCCCATGACCCTGCGCCTCCGCCTCCGCGAACCGCATGCGCCCCTGCTGGCCAGCCTCTGCATTCCCGCCGCGCACCTCATCAGCCCCAAGTTCATCGACCAACGCCACCCCGTCGGCACCGGCCCGTTCCGTTTCGTCGAATGGATCCCCAATGAACGCATCGTCCTGGAAGTGAATCCCGATTATTGGGAGGGCCCGCCCAAAATCCAGCGGCTCATCTTCAAGGTCGTCCCCGACTCCGCCACGCGCCTCATTCAACTGCAAACCGACCAGATTCAAGCGATGGACGGCATCGATCCGAACGACCTGCCCATTATTCGGCGCGACGAAACACTGAAACTCATTACCGCGCCGGGCCTTAACGTCTGCTATCTGGCGTTCAACTGCCGGAAACCGCCGCTCGACGACCGCAACCTGCGACGCGCCATCGCCGCCGCCATCCACAAGAAGGACATCATTGAGGACGTGTACCGTGGCGCCGCCGTCGTCGCGAAGAACCCGCTCCCGCCCTTCGTTGCCGGCTACAACAATGCCATCCCTGAGACGCCAACACTTCAGCACCCCATGACTCCGTTGTCCCAGCCGCTCCAGCTCTACGTCATGACCAACCCCCGCCCGTATCTGCCGAACCCGCTGCGCGCGGCCGAGATGATCAAGGCCGACCTCGCCCAGGCCGGCATTCCTGTCGAGATCGTTCCGAACGAATGGGGCGCGCACCTCAGCCGCACCAGCCACGGCGAACACGAAATGGCGTTGATGGGCTGGGTCGGCGACACCGGGGATGCGGACAACTTCCTGTACGTGCTGCTCGACAAGGACACTGCCACCCTGGGCTCCGCACTCAACATCTGCTTCTGGACGAACGATGCCTACCACGACCTCATGCTCGCGGCCCGCCGCGAACTCGACCCCGAAAAGCGCGCCGCCCTCTACCGCAAAGCGCAGGAGATCATCTTCAAAGAGATACCGATGGTCCCCCTCGCCCACGCGGAGTCACTGATGGCGTGCCGCGCAAATGTGGACGGTATCCACTTCGAACCCAACGGCGACATCCTGTTTCAAGATGCTAGGATGAATTGAGCACGCGGAAAACGGCAAACCGGGAATCCGCGATCTCCAGCTTGAAGTGCCGCAGTCGCTCCGGCCGATCCGCAAACAGCAGCGCCGCACAATTCGGGTCGAGCGGCCCCAGCTTGTCCGCCTTGTATCGTCGTGAATCTAGCCCGTCGTAAAGGAAGTCCGCATCGTACACGAAATAATCGGCCCCGTACTTGCGCGCGAACTCGTAAAACCGTCCCTCGCTTCCGTAAACTGCCTCCAACATCTCGCGATAGCGCTCGCGGACCGGTTGGTTCTCAAACTTTGAGTGCAGGATGATCGGCCGCCCGGTCTCTGCGAGGAACACCGGCGACTCCGAAATCGTCGCCAGCACCACGGCGTTCGATGCCGTGTTCTCCTGCAGCCATTTGACGATCGGCCGATATTCATCCGGGGCCGGCTGCTGGCGCGCCAGCGGCTGGAAGTTGAGCATCGCCAACTGCCACACGACGGCACCAAACACGACCAGCTTCCACCAACTGCGTCCCGCCACCAGCCCTGCCGCCAATATCGCCACGGCAAACCCGAGAAATGTGAAGTACCGCACCACCATCCACGCCAGCGGAAACAACAACAACGTGAACACCACCATGACCCGCAACGCCACCTCCTTGCGCTGCCACGCCGACCCCATCGCGATCACCGCCAGCGGCAGGCACCACTGCAAACTGCGCCACCACTCGGACCAACTCGCCGTGTCAAATGCGCCCTCCCACAACGACCGCGCCTCCCATGGCAACCGCACCGGATCAGCCGGCTTCACACCGAGAAAGCGCAGTTTGCAGAAGAAGAGTTCGTAGACGTGGGCGTACGCGCCGTACGATCCACCTAACACCGAACCGCCGACGAGAAACACCGTCAGCCAGCCGGCAAACAGTAGGCTCGCCCGCTTCCGACCACCGTTGATCCAGACCGCCAGCGACAACGCGCACAGCAAGCACATCGTTGGCGAAAGATAGAACTGCTTGGCACGCAACACGGGAATTGAGACGGCGCCCGCCGCCAGCATCAGCACGAGCCACGGCACACGCGGCGTCGCCCCTTTCCCCAGGTACACCAGCACCGCCGCGACCATCAGTGGCAGCATGACGAACTGCGTAAGGTGCCAGCTCGCCAGCGCCGCCAGCCAGAACAGCGCCGCGAGAACCTGGTCCCGCACTCCCCGCTCCTGCAACGCCCGCAGGGCGAAGAACAGGGCGAAAATGACGAGCGGGATGGCGAAGTCTTCGCGCAAAAAGAGATTCTTCACCGTTCGCCCGTAACTCGGATACAGTGCCACGTAGAGCGCGCTCGCGAACACGCCCGCTCCGTCGCTGCGCCACAGCGCCCGCGCCAGGAAAAAAACGCCGAACAGCGCCAAGCTCGACACCAGGCAGTCGTACCAGACAACGAAGACGTGAAACGGCGTCGCCGGCTTGATCCACCGGTACAACACGCCGACCGGCACCTCCATCGCCACGGTGAACTCCGCCCAGTCGTTGACCGCGTCGGGATACTGCACGCTCCGGTCGTGCGCGAGCCGGCCCCACTCACTCACCGGCCGCGTCGCGAAGAACTTGGCAAACCGGTACTGAAACGCGGCTTCGCTCCAAAACTGCCCCACTTCGTCCCGTGCGTCCCACGTCGGATTGGCGAAGATTTTCGCGGTCTTCAGATGAACGTGGAAAACGTAGAGGACGCAAACGGCCGCCAGGCAAAACACGAATCGCCGCCACGAGTTCATCGTGGCAGCGATTCTTAACCGCTCCGGGCCCCGAATACAAATCTGTTGTGGCCGGGCCCGGCGCGCGCATCAGCTTTTGGCGCGGAACTTGATGCCGCAACCGACGAACTTGGTCTCCTTGGTCCCGATTTCCCGGCCGGCGATCAACGCGTCGATCGCGTCCTGCAGGTAGTGCTTCGTCACCTGGTCGGCCTGCTTCGAGTCGTCGATGGCGCCATGGTAAACCAGCTTGCCGTCCTTGTCGAAGAGAAACGCCTCAGGTGTTCGAGTGGCGCCGTAGGCCCGAGCCATGTCCGATGTGGCATCCACCACGTACGGGAACGTGAAACCCAATTGCTTTGCCCGCTGCTGCATCTCGCTGAAACCGTCCTCGGGATAACTCGCGGGGTCATTCGAATTGATGACGATCACGCCAACGTCCTTGCCGTTGGCGGCGTTGCCAATGGACGCGATGCGGCCCTGCCACGCCTTCACAAACGGGCAATGGTTGCACGAGAAAATGACGAGCGTCCCCTCTTTCCCGGCGACGTCGGCGATCGAGATCTCGCGTCCATCCACGTTCTTCATCTTGACGTTCGTCGATGGCGCCTTGTCACCTATGTTCAGTCCCAATGCGCTGGCCACCATGGACATCGACGCCACCGCCGCCACAAACGAATTCCTGTTCATGAACTGCCTCCTGTTGATGTTGCCTGCCTGCCCAACACTTCGACCACCTTCTGTTCGAAAACGTTGAAAGGAACGCTCCCTTCCCAAAACTCGCGCAGCTTGCCCGTGCCATCGTAAATGAACGTCGCCGGCAGCGCGCCGGTCCACCGCTTGTCCAATCCATCGATGAATGGCTCGTCCTTCTCCGCCTTGAGGTACGCGGGGAAGTCAACGCCCTGCTTCGCCAGAAACTTCTTCACCGCCGCCAGTTCCGCGCTGTCGTCGGCCGATACAAGCATGACTTTGAGACCTTGGTCTTGGTATTTGTGCGCCACGCGGACGAGACCGGGAAACTCCTCCCGGCACGGGCCACACCACGTCGCCCACATGTTCACCAACACCGCTTTCGCGCCCGCATGGCTGACAGCGCGGCGGATGTCGGCCGCAGTCACGGGCGTCACGCGCACGTCCTCGACGCGCACGGACGACGCCTGCCCGCAAGCCACGAGCGCCACGGCCAGGTAGAAGTCGACGCCAGCCAACCAGACCTTTCGAATCGCCACCACGGCCCTCACTGTACATCAAATCACGGGTTGCGCCAGCGTTGAATTGAATCCACCCTGGGCGGCTCGGCCGGACTCCGGTCCCGCCGAACGCCAGCCCTCGGTTCGTGCGCTCCGGCAATCTTCCAAATCAATCCGAGCCCGAGGAAATAGAAGATCAATCCCAGCGTCTCGTGCACGAAGCCGTATGCCAATGGCACCCGTGGGGCCACCAGACAAATACTTACGATCCGCAGGAAATTGCAGATGATGGCGATGGGCACCGCCAGCGCCAATAACCCGAGTTTGCTCAGCCCCGGCAATCGGTACTGGAAGGCCAAAACAGTCGCCACGATCAGCGACGACGTCAGCAGTCCGAAACCGTTGCACTCGGTCGCCACCTCGTAAACCTGCCCCTTTACCGCGAGAAGCAACGAGGGCGGCTGCCCCTCCGTCAACCCCAGTTTCACGGGCACGCCCATCGTCGCGAGCAATCCACCCGCATACCGCCCAGCCATCGCCCGCAGCGGCCAGTCCAACCTGGGGAACAGCCCCACCAAAATCCCAAACACGAAGAATGCCCCAAGAGCGGGCACAAACTGTTTGGCCCCCTCTTTGCCGAACAGAAAGCACATGACAGCCGCGAACGCAAAGCAATACGACAGCAGCACCAACGGCAGCAGCCAAACGCGCGATCGGCCCGCCAGCCACAAGTAGAGAAATCCCAACGCCAGCAAGCTGATCCCCAGACTGTCGAACTGCGGCTGGAGCCGCAGTTTGCCCACCGCATCACGCACACAGATCGCCAACGCAATCACAACCAACAACGCCCCGTTCGCCAACTGCTGCGTGCGCAACGTCATCCACACCAGCCAATGCAACAGCGGCACGTACAGCACCGCGATCAGCAGACCGATCACAATCACCATCGCCACGTCTGAGGCATGGACGCGCGGCGGTCGATCGTCGTTCGTCGATGTCGGGCTCTCAGTTGCAGGCTTCATACGCTGGATTAGACGCTTTCCCCCACTTCCCGCTCAAGCCGGGAATCATGGCATCCCAGATCCTGTAGCCGCAGCCGTTACGGCTGCGCAATCCACAGGCCGCGGTCTGCGACTACAACGCCCGTTCCAGTATCTCGCGCAGTTCTTCGTCGCGCAAGCGCACCGGATTCCCCTTCATGCTGCTGGACGCGTTGGCCTTCTCGATGATTGCCGAGAACTCCTCGCGGTTCACGCCATACTGCCGCAACGGCGGAATTTTCAGCGCCCGAACCAATTCGCCGATGTCCCCCACGATCCGCCGCACTTCATCAAAACGACGGACGATTTCTGTCGGAGCGGACACCGCGCCGCGGCCGGCGGGCCCGCGGATCATGCCCCGGTTCACTTCCATCACATGCGGCAGCAGCGCCGCGCACAACGCGCCGTGCGGCGCATCAAACATCCCGCCCAGCGGCCCCGCTAATCCATGCACCGCACCGAGTCCCGCATTGGCCAGCGCCATCCCGCTGAACAACGCCGCCAGCGCCATGTCCTCGCGTGCCGACGGGTCGTCTCCGTGCTCGAACGCGCGCCTCAATGACCGCGCTACACGCTGCATCCCCTCCCGGCAAATTCCATCGATCATCGGATTCGCCTTCACCGAAACGAACGGCTCGATCAACTGCGTCAGCGCATCCAGTCCGCTGGTCGCCGTGATGTGCGGCGGCAGATCGTACGTGAGTTCGGGATCGACCAGCGCCACGCGGGGCAGCATTTCCGCGCTGCGCATGCTGACTTTCAGCCGCTGCTCGGGCGCCCCCAACACCGCATTGCGTGTCGCCTCCGAGCCTGTACCCGCAGTCGTCGGAATCGCCATGAATGGCGCCGAGGGTTTTGTCAACGGCTGACCTTTGCCAACGATCTCCACGTAATCGAGCGGGTCGCCGCCGTTCGTCAACAGCGCCGCGACGGCCTTGCCCGTGTCAATCACACTCCCGCCGCCGAAACTGATGACCAGGCCACAACGCTCGTCGCGGGCGCGCCGCGTTCCGGCGCGCACGACATCGACGGTCGGCTCGGCCGATATGGAGAACGTCACGTACTCGATCCCGGCGCCGGTCAGTACGCTCAACAACGGCTCGACACGCTGGACGGCTGTCGCGGATTTGCCGATGACCACGAGCGCGCGCCGCCCGAGCGGCTTCGCAATCGCACCGATCTCCCCCAGCTTGCCGGCGCCAAAGATGATCCGCCTGGCCGTGGCAAATTCGAAGTTCACGCGTCCAGTAGAACGGGCGTCCCGCCCGTTTGTCCAGCGGAATGAACAGCGTGTGGTATTCCTGCCCGTCGTTGTAGCTGTGCTTCTGCGAAGCGCAGAATGTTTGGTCGCACTGTAGCCGCGGCGTAAGCCGCGGAATGGGACCGAAGCTCACGCTTCGGCTACAGAGAAACCAGATGGGGCAATCACGCCTTCTCCACGATTGACACCTGCGGCTGGCGAAGGGCACTATGCCTTTGTCGAAGGTGACGAACGCAGCATCCGACGTTGTACAAAAAGCCACCACCGTTTAACTCAAGAGGCATCACATGCACTGGATTCTGTTGACCCTGTCCATCCTGGCCGAGGTTGTGGGGACGCTGTGTCTGAAATGGTCCCAAGGTTTCGCCCGCCTATGGCCGACCGTCGGAATGATCGTGCTCTACATCGCGACGTTCGTCTTTCTCACACTGGCCGCCAAGACGTTGGATTTGGGCCTGGCCTATGCCATCTGGGCGGGAGTCAGCGTCGCCGGCGTCGCCGCGTGCGGTGTCATCCTGTTCCAGGAACCGATGAATGCCTACCGAGTCATCGGCATTATGGCCATCATCGTGGGCGTCCTCGTGCTCAACTTGAAAGCCGGCGTGCAATAGTTGTAGCTGCGCTTCTCCGAAGCGCAGAACATTCAGATCCGGGGAGGTCGCGTGGCGCTCGTGGCGGCAAGCTCCAACTCCGCCCCTCCGTCACTCCAATCCGAACACATTCCCGTACTTCACGCTGGTTCTTGGCTCGGCCATCATCGGCGCCACCGTGTCGCGCCATTTCGCGTAGTGCGCCGTTCCCTTGTGTTGGGCAGGCGCGTCGGCAGTGCGATAAACCTCGACCAGCACGAAGCGCGTTGGGTCATCTTGTTGCTGAACGGCATCAAAGCGGGCGATGCCGGGTTCTTTCACGCTCTGGCGGGCGTTCTCAACCGTCGCCACCCGGAACGCCTCGACGCATTCCGGTTTCACGTGGACATGGACGTGGACGATCAACATGGCACACCTCCAACTGAGGTCGCCATTGTCGTTCAACCCGCAAAAAAGCGCAAGAGCCGCCGGAAGGCTTCTTGCGCTCTATGCGCCTGTTTGCGGTTAACTATTTCTTCGCCGCCAACAAAGCGTTGACCTTGCGCATGACCTCGAAGGCGTCGGCCACGTAGAGCACGTCGGTCTTGCCCCGGGCCCAGCCACAGTTCGGATCGAGATTGACCGCCCGCCGCTCGCTGATGAAACGCCAGCCGACCGCATGCGGTTCCTCGCCATGACAACACGTGGAAAGCCCTTTCGGATGCCGGGGCGTCGCACCGGTCTGGCCGATTTGGTTCAGGTGGCTCATAAACGGCAACACCGCCTGTCCTTCGCCGCTCAAATCCACCAGCGACTTGCTGCTGCCAAGCGACGCTTTCGTCAAACCGAGGAACTCCAGAATCAGTTTCTCGGCCTCCGGGACGTGTGTCTGTCCATCCGACTGCTTCTTCGTCCAACCCGCGCCGGCCACGAACAACACTTTCGCATCGGGTCGAATCGTCTGTTGGTCTGCCGCTGGCGCTTTCACGCCCGTGACGGTTGTGCGTTTCGCGGCATCGCCGAGAGTTACGGCCACGTTATCGACCGTCGCCTTGCCCGCCGCGCCGTTCCACGCTTCACCGCAGCCTGATTCCAACGCGATGAACCACGGCCGCTGGGTCCGCTGCAACACGGCTTCCATCCGTTGCCGGTAATACCAGCGCGTCACCGACAATCCGCCACCCACCGAGGAAATGCCTGTCACATGCGTGTCGACGCGTCCGCCGAACCGGTGCGCCACGCCCGCCAACACGCGATTCCAACGCGAAGTCGCCGGGGCAATCACGACCGTTGCTTTCGCCGCTTTGACGATCGCCTCTGCCGCCGCAGCATCGCTACCGTACCGGGCTTGCGAAAACTCGGCGCCGCTGACGCCGAAGAATTTCGTCGCCCCGCAGCCGGCAATCTGGTTGGCGGCAGCTGGCACGTCAGCACCGATCAAGCCGACGACAAGCGTGCCGTCCAATGACTTCGCGGCCCCGATTGCTTCCAGCGCGTTCTTCGCCAGCGAACCGTCCGCTTCCGTGTGTGCAAAAACCAAAATCGTTTCCATGTTGGTTATGCTCCTCAGTTATCCGTGGAAATCCGTGTGCATCCGTGGCTTCAGTCGTTCGTAATCCACGCCACAATCTCTCTCGCGATCTCGTCGGCGGGCACGTCCTTGACGATCTTCGTCTGGCGTTGCTGCTTGGGCAGCGCCACGCTGGCAAATTTCACGCCGACCGCGCCGACTTTGGCCGGCTTGGCCTTCTGCAACGCCGGCATGATGGCGCGCATGTTCGTCATGCCGACCTGCGGATTGTTCGGCGGCTCGGGCAGGTTGCCGGTCGCCCAACCAAACACTGCCGGTGCGCCCGCACACTTCGACACCTGATGCTTGCCGCCCTCGATCCGCTCCAAGATTTCGAATGAGCCGTCCGCACCAACCGTGAGTTTATCCACGCCCTGGAACTGATTCACGATGCCGAGCAATTCGCCGACGATCTGCATTGTCGCACCGGCCCCGCGCGACGCCGATTCCCAACCGCCGAACACGAGCAATTTCGTCATGTCCAGCCCCGGAATCGCCTTGATCGCATCAGCCAGGAACGCCGCGACCTCCGCCGCCTCGGTGAACCCGCTGGCTGGACCGTCGATCGCCACCAACTCGAACGGCGCTTTCTGGCCGACGGCCATCATGACCTGTTGCAGCTTGGCTTTCGGCGCGAGGCTGACCAGCCACACTTTGCTGCCCGGCGCGTTCCTGGCGAGGTGCGCGGCTTCAAACAACGCATGTCCCGCCCATGGATCCAGCACCGCCGGCAGCATCATTTCATTCTTCAGTGCCGGCCCGGTCGGCCCAGTCACCGGCTCCAGCGTCTGCAATGGATCAGGAACAATGCTCCCGCAAACGACGATTTGATACGCTGTGCTCATGCCCTCCTCCTCTTGAGGCGCTAAATCCGAATCTCGAAATCCGAAATCCGAGACAAGCCCGAAGCTCGAAAGCTGGGACCTGTTAACTTACATGCGTCTTACATGTTCGGATGTGCCGCCATTGTTTCGGATTTCGGTATTCAAACTTCAAATTTCTCTTTGTCAATTCTCCGCCGAGTGCAGGCCGCCGGGAGCGGCGCGGAATTCGAGGATGCCCCGCTCGGGGTGTTCGGGATGCGGCGTGGGGCAATTCCAAATGCAGGCGCCGCAGTGAACGCATTTCTCGCGGTCGAAGACCGGGACGCCGTTTCCGCCGGGCGTGATTGCCTGGCCGCTACAAACCTCGACGCAAATTTTGGTTTCGCACTGCTCGCAGAAACTAGGGTAGAGGAAGACGACGTGGTCGGGGTGGCCAGCCGGGGCTTGCACCTTGCCCCCCAACAACAGCGCGTCCTGATGTGAAACCAGCAGTTTGCCGTCGAAGGGAATCGCGGGCCAGCCCACGCGATCCATCAGCGCGCCGTGGATGCTGATGCCTTTCGCCACGCATTCCTGACGGATCCGGTCGATCTCGAACACCGGGATGCGGTTCTTGTAGTAGTGCTCCAGGCGCGGCGTGTGTTCTCGGGGATACCGCGGCTCCACGGGGGCGAACAATTTGCCCCGCGTCCCGCCGGCCAGCGCCATGCCGATCAAGCCCGTCACAATTCCCCGGTGAAAACCGTCGCGTGCATGTTCGGCGACGCGCGCTTCGGTCTCGACCCAACTGGCGCGGCGGCGAGCGACATAGGTGGCTTCGAGGTTTTCCTTCGTGAACGGCTTCTGCTGCTGCAACAATTCCAGCACGGCCTCGGCGAGTTGGATGCCCGTGGTCCACGCTTCATCGACGCCGCTCCCGGTGAGGACGTTGGTGCTGCCGGATCCTTCACCGATGCGCGCGTACCCGTTGCCAGCCAGATAGGGCTCCCCGCTGCGACCCGATTCGCCGAGAGTCTTCGCGCCCCACGAACGCAGCGTGCCACCGTTGAGATACCGCCACAAGTATGGGTGCAGCATCCAATGCTGCAAATATCGGTAGGCCGTGCGGACCGGGCTCTCGAACCACGACGGCACGAAGATGCCGAGTGACGCGATGCGGTCGGGATGAACGTACAGGAACCCGAAAATGCCCGGCTCGGGATAACCCAGCGTGTGGAGCACCGTACCCGCCTCCAGCGGACAGTTCTCGGGCAGGTTCACCACGAACTTCATGCCAACCGCCCAGTCGCGCCGGCGATGATCGGCTGGCATCCCGAAATGCTCGTCAATCCGTCGTCCGATCGGACCAATCGGGCCGTCGCCAACGACCGTCAGCGCCGCCCGGACCTCCATCCCCGGCGTGAAACCGTCGGCTGGCTTGCCTTGCTTGTCCGTGCCCTGATCAACCAAGCGCACGCCGACCACCCGGTCGTCGTCAATCAACGGCCCAGCGACGGGCGTGCCCGGCCAGATTTGCACGGTGCCCGCACTCATCAACTGCGCCCCGACCCACTGATTGAATTGACCGATCGACAGCACCAACCCGCCGTCCTTGCGCAAATACGGGGGGATGTACGGCAACTCCAGCGCTTCGCATTCGACCGGCAGCAGTTTCCGGAATGCCCGAATGACCTCGTCGGCCACCTTCAACGTCACCGACCGACGGCTGGCGCCGATGGGATCGAGCAGGTACAAGACCTTCTCGTGCTTCACGCGAGCGCACAGGGGGATTTGCGTGGGATCGAGATCCGGAAACGTCTGGCGGATCCCGCGCGCCCGCGTCACCACGCCCGAAACGCCAAAGCCTATGTCATCGGCACGCTCGTAGCACATCACTTGCGGCGGCGCACCGGGCACGACGGCGCTTTCCACCTTCGGCGTTCCATCACCGTTTAACAGGCCGCGCGATAACGTCGACAAAAACCCGCCCGTTGCCGGGCCGAACCCGACGCAGACGATGTCCACATCCATTGTTGCGCGTTGAACCGATGATTCCAAGTGACCCGCGTTTGGCTCAACCATCGGAGCGGCTAGAAGTGGTGCACCCAACGCAGGTTGCACCGCTCGCCTTCTGGCCGGTTCTCCGAGGCCATCTCAAAGTAGACACCGGCAAAAACGTGATCGTTCGGCGAGATGTGCCAGACCAGGCCCGGGCCAATCCCCAGCACTTGCTCGCGGGTGTCAGGAACGTTGTCGCCGTTCACCCTCATGTCGGTGAATTGTTTCAGGTAGTAACCGTTCACCCCAATCCGCAACCGCTTGGGCAATATTTCGTACCCGGAGGCGAAGTTCAAATGAACGGCCTGACCGGCTTGCGTCGTGGTGGATGTGTTGAACGGAACCGACGGGTTGCGGTTCTCGTCGTTCCACAAATAGTGGACACGCCACGAGATGGTCCACTGCGGGAGGAGGAACACCGTTGCCGCCCAGTAGGGATCGATCGAGAAGAAATTGCTGCCGGCATTGAGCAACGCGTCGGAGTCATACCGGCCCGTGGGCACCAGCATTTGGAGCTCGATTCGGTGCATGAACACCGGCCCGTGCTGGCCCATGATCGGGTCCCACTGGATGAAGGGGCCGACCAGCAGGTCGCCGGGACCGCTCTCGGTCAGCGAGGTCGTGCCCTGTGGTCTGGCGTCGAAGGCCACGAGCGGTTGAATCAGATCGAGGCCCCATTTGCCGCCGAGAAGGACTGACTTGTTGGATTGATAGATCAACTGGTTCAGGCTGACCCACGCCTGGAGTCGATCGATCGGCAACGGAGTCTTGTGGCCACCCTGGTCCGTGAACCGGTCCGACGTGTACCACTGCAGATACTCCGTGAAATAGACTCCCGGTCCCGCCGGCGGGCCGCCGTCCAGGAAACTGGTGAATCCAAGGTTGACCGACGGCAGGTCGTACGCTCTGGCGGGCAAGGCCAAGCCTGCGATCACACAACACACAACGACAACAACCGGAAACAGCCGTTTCATTGCATGGTCTCCTTTACGTTGGTTATTCGTCACGCAAATTGCCGGACAGATATGCCTCGTACGACGCGAGATCGAGCAGGCCGTGACCGCTCAGGTTGAACAGGATCACCTTCTTCCGGCCGTCCTGCCGGGCTTTCAAGGCCTCGTCGATCACCGCCCGAATGGCGTGCGCGGTCTCCGGCGCCGGTATGATGCCCTCGGTCCGGGCAAAGGTCACCGCCGCCTCGAACACCTTCGACTGCGCATACGCCACCGCCTCAATCAGATCGAGATCGAACAAATGGCTGACCGTCGGCGCCATCCCGTGGTACCGCAGCCCGCCCGCGTGGATCTTCGGCGGAATGAAGTCGTGTCCCAGCGTGTACATCCACAGCAACGGCGTCGTCTGCGCCGTGTCGCCGAAGTCGTACCTCAACTCGCCCTTGGTGAGCGACGCGCACACCGATGGTTCCACCGCCACGATCCGGTACGTCTTCTTCTCGACGATCTTCCGCCGCACGAACGGGAAGGCCAATCCGGCAAAATTGCTCCCGCCGCCGATGCAACCGACGACCACATCTGGTTCCTCGCCAGCCAGTTCCATCTGTTTGATGGCCTCCTGACCGACGACCGTCTGGTGCATGCACACGTGGTTGAGCACACTGCCAAGCGAGTACTTGGTGCCGGGATGTTTGACCGTGTCCTCGATGGCCTCGCTGATGGCGATGCCGAGGCTGCCGGGGTGAGTGGGTTGCTCCTTCAACAGTTTCCGCCCATACTCGGTCTGGTCGCTCGGACTGGGGTACACCGTCGCGCCCCACGTGTGCATCATCAGCTTCCGGTACGGCTTCTGATCGAAGCTGACGCGCACCATGTACACCCGGCATTCCAGCCCGAACAGCCGGCAGCCGAGCGCCAGCGCCGAGCCCCATTGGCCCGCGCCCGTCTCGGTCGCGATCCGTTTGGTACCGGCCTGTTTGTTGTAGTAGGCCTGCGCCACCGCCGTGTTGGGTTTATGGCTGCCGGCGGGACTCGCGCCCTCGTACTTGTAGTAAATGTGCGCCGGCGTTTGCAGCTCCTTCTCGAGCCGCACCGCCCGCAGCAGCGGCGTGGGCCGCCACAAGGCGTAAATGTCGCGAATCGGCTCGGGGATTTCGATCCACCGCTCGGGCGTCATTTCCTGCATCACAAGGTTCTCCGGGAACAGGGCCATCATCATGTCCGGCGTGATGGGTTCCTTGGTGCCCGGATGCAACGGCGGCGGCAACGGTTTCGGCACATCCGCCAACACGTTGTACCAGTGGGTTGGAATATCCGTTTGCGTCAGTATGAATCTTGTGTTCGTGCTCACTTGTTTACCTTTCGTATCGATTGCTCAGTCCCGTCACCCGCATCGGCAGCTTATAACCGTTCACGCCGGATAATCCAAGGCTTCAGGAATCATGACTTTGGTCACCGCTTCGGCGGCGCGGTCCTTGGCGAGGCGCGCTCCGGTCAGGCACCCGTCGAGCTTCACGCGCAGGCTGGTGAATGCTTCCATGCCGTCGAACCGAACGCAAGGGCCGGCTTTGGCGGGATGCGATTGGCCTTCCTCGATCACGTCCGTGTAAACGCGGGCCGAACTGGCAATGCCGGGCATGACGCTCTCCAAGGCGTCCAGGTCCTCGGAGACGAAACAGGCCGCGCACGCCTGGTTGTCCCACGCGGGGTGACGGTTGTACCCGAAAACCAGTTCGGCACAAATCCGGCCGACTTCACCCGCGGCGCGCGCACATTGAACGTGACAAAGGTCGGACATAAAATTGAGCAGGCCGCCGAAACCCTCGGCAACGGTGGGGTTCTCCGCGCCCCGGGCCTCGAGTTCGAGCACGTCGAGAATGAAACAGCGCGCCGCCAGCAGCCAGCAAAGCGCGTCGGCCAACGGGAACGTCACCCCCTGTCGACTCCCGTGATACAACTCGTGGCCGTTGGCATCCGGAGTGTTCTGCAGGTGCTCCAGTGTCCACAACCACAGCTGCATCGCGGTGGCCAGCGTACACGCACCCGTGCCGGGTCGACGTCCGGCAATCTCGCGCATCTCGCCGATCCAGTTGCGGTATTGGGCGAGGAACAGCTTGCTTGTCATCGTGATCGAGAGCTGCCGGCGCTGGACGGCCTCAGGGCCTTCATACGTGGCTTCCAACTGCGCGTCCATCCACTTGTGGCCGAGGAATCCCGGGCAGTCTTCCGTGATGCCGTACCCGCCCATCAGACTGACGGCCTCGCGCATCATGTTCGCGCCGTGGCCGGTGTTCCAAAGTTTGCAGGCCGGACACAGCACGTTGGCCAGGGAATCGAGCACGGCAAACCGTATCAAGGTATCGGACTTCAGCGCCGCAAATCGTTTTGCGTCACGTTTCTCTTCGGGCTGTGCCGCGAGCCGGATAAATTCCAACGCCTCTTTCTCCAGTGCCATCATGGCCCGAAATTGCGCCCGTCCCCCTTCGATCTTGCGCGCCGCAAACACACCGTCCCTCTTGATCTCCAGCGGGTCGAGTTCGTCGAACAACCGCGCGGCGGCGAACCCGAGCGACGACGCCGCCTCGCCCGTGGCCCACACGTCCACCAGCCGATGGAGCACGTCTTCTTTCATCTGCAGACCGAGTTCGTAGCGCGGCGAGCCCGGTGCGGCCGCATCGCCGCCGCGGAACCGCCCGCGCTGGTAGCGAATCACCGGCTCGACCGCCGACAGCAACTTCGCGGCGGTCATCAGCCCCACCGTCACGCGCGTCCGGCGGAACACCGCTTCGATGATTTCGCCGTGGGTGAAATTCGGGACGATCGCGCCATCTTTGATTTTGTAGCCGCCGATGATGCGGTGGGCGGGTACGCGCAGGCTGAGCACGGGATCGCAGGTCGAGGAAAGTTGGTGCACGAGTTTGCGCGTCGGCACGCCCCGGTCGAAAACCCCGGGGTCGGTTTCCTCGAGAATGACCATGCAACTGCCCTTGATGCGGTCGTCGCCGGTGTCGACGGCCGCCGCCACGAAATTGGCAAAGCCCATGTTGGTGATGAACCGGCCGCGTTTCTCCACCTGGAGGACCGGTTCCTGGCCCTTCTTCCACTCCGCGATGCGCACTTTGCCGCTGAGCAATCCCGTCTCGACGCCGACGTAGGGCAGCGGCTCGGTCAACGCGAACGCGCCGCGCGTGATCTTGCGGTCCTCGCCGGGCTTGGGAGGACAGGCCAACCGCATGTACTTGTCCCGTTGCTCGGGCGTGCCCCGCCCGTAAATCGGCGCCAGTGCGAGGTTGCCGGCCATGCTGCAGGTCGCAGCGCCGCCATCCACCCACGATAATTCGAAGGCAAGCAACGCCAGCGCGAGGTTCTTCGGCCCCTCGATAAAACCGCCCTGCTCGGGATCCGTGAAAACGGCGGTGAGTCCCGCCTCGTCAAACACCCCCAACAATTTGGCCTTCTGCTCGGTCCACTCGTGCGAATTGCGCGCGCCGTCTGCCACCATCCGCGCCACGGGACCCCGCGCGACGCGCCGGGCCGATTGTACGAGCATCTGGAGGTCGAAACGGTCGGCGAACCGCCACATGATCTGGCGCACGTCATCGCCGGGAAGTGTGCTCAAAACGGCTGGGACTTCTGCCGTGGTCGCGGTTGACATAATTGTGCCTCCGTCCGTCTGGCGGGCGGGGTGAGAACCGCAGACTTGGGCCGTGTATAGCCGATTTCGCACGCCGAGTCAATCCAACATGCGTGAGGGTAGAACGGTCGATCCGCTGCGCCAACCCTCCACCCTGACCCTCTCTATGGGAACCGTGGCCCAAGCGGTATGACGCCATGAGCAGACCAAAGTCGATCCCTTCGCCCCATCCGATGGGGAGAAGGTCAGGATGAAGGGGCGTTCGTTTGCATTGGTCCCGCTAAGGGCTTGCGGCTCACCGGCAGAGCAACATAAGATTCCCACCATGGGCGCATTCTTGTTGCGGCGGATGGCGTCGCTGGCCTTGGCGTTGTTGGCCGCCAGCATCGCCGTCTTCCTGCTGGTCCGCGCTGTGCCCGGCGACCCCGCGCGGCTGCTGCTGAAGAACCCGACGCCAGACCGGCTCGCGGCGATCCGAAAACGGTTCGCCCTGGATCGACCGTTGCCAATGCAATACGCAATCTGGCTGGAGAACGTGCTCGGACACGGTAGCTTCGGCGAGTCGATCGTCACCGGGCGCGACGTCAAGGAGGATTTGGCGCGAACCTGGCCCGCAACGGTCGAACTCGCCATCGTCGCCCTCGCCGTCGCCACGGCAAGCGGCGTCTGGCTCGGCGTCTTGGGAGCGCGCCACGCCGGAACCTGGAAGGACGCGCTCGGCACGACGGTCAGTCTGGTGGGGTTGAGCGTGCCGGTGTTTTGGCTTGGATTGCTGGCGATGTTGCTGTTTTCGCTGAAGCTCGGCTGGTTGCCTGCAGGCGAACGCGGCGGCCTTGACCACCTCGTGATGCCCGCGCTGGTGCTGGCGACGATTCCGGCCGCGTTCGTCGCGCGCGTCACGCGGACCGCCGTGCTGGAAACCCTCGGCACGGATTTCATTCGCACGGCACGGGCCAAGGGCGCCCCCGAACGGGTGGTGCTTTATCGCCACGCATTGCGCGCCGCGCTCGTCCCAATCGTAACCATGATCGGCGTCGAGTTTGCGTATTTGCTCGGAGGCGCGGTGCTCACGGAGACCGTGTTTGCGTGGCCGGGTATCGGCCGCTACATCGCGACGGCGGTGCTGGCGCGCGATTATCCGGCAGTTCAAGGGGCGTTGCTCGTGCTCGTGGCGATGGTGATGGCCGTGAATTTGGCGGTGGACGTGGCGCATTATGCATTGGATCCGAAATTACAAAAGTAGCGCGGACGTCCCGCCCGCAAGTCCCCTCGACAAGACGGACGAGACGCCCGTCCTGCTGCGATTTGGCGCGGCGATGCTCGCCGTCGTAATTGCCGCCGCCGCACTGGCAGGCGTCCTTGCCAGGCACGGGCCAACGGAACAACGCTATCGGGATCAGGCACTGGCTGCGCCCTCCCTCAAGCACTGGCTCGGCGTCGACGGTGTGGGGCGCGATGCGATGACCCGCCTGTTGTACGGCGCGCGCGCCACGCTCGGCATCGCACTGGGTGCGACGGCGATTGCCGTGTTGGGGGGAACAGTGCTCGGAGCCGCAGCGGGCGTGTTGCGCGGGTGGTTCGACGCGTTCGTCAGCCACGTGACGGATTTTCTTCTGGCCTTCCCGTCGATCCTGCTCGGGCTGGTCGCGTTGACGGTCCTCGCTCCGTCGCCGACGAGTGTGGCCATCGCCGTCGGCATCGCCAGTTTGCCAACCGTGGTGCGCCAAGTCCGCGCGGCATTCGTGTCGGAGGGCGCGAAAGAATACGTTCTGGCGGCGCGCGCCGCCGGCGCCAGTCGCTGGCGGATCGCTGCGGTGGAGATCCTGCCGAATTGCATGGCGTTGATTCTGGTGCTGACGACGCTGACCCTCGGGAGCGCGGTGCTCGAATCCGCCGGGCTGGCGTTTCTCGGGTTGTCGGGCCAACCGGACGTGCCCGAGTGGGGCATGATGTTGCGGGAGGAGCGGAGCACGTTGCGCATCGCGCCGTGGCTCTGCATCGCGCCTGGACTGGCGATCACCTGGACCGTGTTGGCCTTCAATCTTCTCAGCGACGGCTTGCGCCAGCGGTGGCGGTGAGAACCGCGCCGCGCCTTTGACGACTCACGGTCGTGCAAAATTCTGCCACAACAGCCGCGCGCTGATCGTGATGGCGACCGCAATGAAGATCGGACGGATGAACCGCGCGCCGCGTCGGATCACCATCTTCGCACCGACCCGCGCGCCGATGAGTTGACCGGCTCCCATCGTCAACCCGGCCAGCAGATGCGCTTGGCCGCCGAACGCGAACACGGCCAGCGACGCGGCGTTGCTGGTGAAATTCATCGCCTTCGTGTGCGCCGTGGCTTTGGTGAGATTGAAACCGAGAACGAGCACGTACGCCATTGCCCAAAACGAACCGGTGCCGGGGCCGAAGAACCCGTCATAGAACCCGATCGTCAGACCGAAGACGAGATGAAACAGGCCGGACGAGAGGCGCGGTTGCGCGTCGGCATCGCCCAGTTGTGGACGAACCAGAAAATACAGCGCGATGGCGATGAGCAGGAACGGAATGATTGTTCGCAGGAAGTCTGGGTGCAGATGCTGCACGACCAGCGCCCCGGCGATGGCGCCGACCGCAGTGAACAGGACGCCGACAGTTGCCTCGCGCAGGTTGATCAGCCCGGCCCGACCGTAGTGCCATGCGGCGCTGCCGGAACCGAACACTGCCTGCAGTTTGTTCGTCCCAATCGCGTCCGCGGGAGGCAAACCGAGATTGAGCAACACGGGCAGGGTGATCAACCCGCCGCCGCCGGCGATGGAATCCATCCAACCCGCCGCCGCGCCGACGACGAACAGCAGAGGCAAGGTCCAAAGTGATTCGGGATTCATGCGAGGTCACACCGATAATGCCGTTGCTTCAGACGGACGCGCAAGATTCGACTTCGCCAAACTCGGCGGCTGGGCTAGTCAACCATCAGCTCGCCTACACTTGGGATGGCGCAAACTACCGGTTCCGCCTTTCCGCGTACACCAGCACCTCGTCACTCAGTTTGACGACCGGGGTTGCAGTTGCACCGCGGTCTTCAAGAATCCAGTGGTTGTTGTCCTTGGCGAAGCCCCCTCCGGGCTTGATGCAGATGTATACGCCCCACAGGCAGAGTCCAGCCCCGGCGTGAACGGGAACGCGAACCGACATGTAGGGAGCACTGGCCCCACGTGTATGAACCACGACATTACCCCCCAAGTCATACTCAACTTCCGAGGATGATACGGGCCTCAAGCCGTAGGCGACCGGGGCCTCCGCCGAAGAAGGCATGTAGTAGTGTTCGACCACAGGTTGCGCCGCGGCATTTGAGATGCACAGCGACACCTCACGAACGAGATTACTCACGACAACCCGATTGAGCTGCGGGAGCACCGCCTGCATGGCTATTTGCCCCCTGTCCTCGCACCGTTGGCACCCGAGCAACGATGCAGCCACAAAAACCGTCGCCAGACCGCCAAGACCACATATCTGCTTGCCGCCGACCTGAATGATGGCAGAATATGTACGACGACCGTTGCGGCACAGGTTCTTGGGAAGGTTGTTGAGCTTGTAAAGAATTTCGACTGCGTTTTGCATGGCTTTAAGTATGACGTGACAAAGCCGGGGTGCCAACCGGGAACATGTGTCATAAGAAGATCTTCGCATCAGCCTCGGTTGAGGCAGCCGGAGAGGTGCTAGAGTGGTTGAATAGGCCGGTCTCGAAAACCGGTATGGGCTTATGGTCCATCGAGGGTTCGAATCCCTCCCTCTCCGCCA
>DATJBF010000028.1:0-9224 GCA_035515475.1 Verrucomicrobiia bacterium | reverse complement strand
AACGGTCAACTGCGTCGACGAGGATTGACCGCCCCCACTGGGAAGCGTGATCGGGCCCGAATCGGCCGGTCCCGGACGCGTCAACGCTCCGGGCACGAGGAAGTTGGTGGTCGATTCCCCCGAGCCGCCCGCCGTGATCGGCGGGCTGATGTCGAAGAACACGTTCGTGTAGCCAGGCGCGGCCGTCCGAATGCTGCCCTGCAGAACGTAGCTGTGGCCCGCCACGCACGACCACGTCACCCACAGGTCATTGCCCTGCTCTGATAACGACGTGATTCGGAACACCGAGGCCGAGTTGGTCGGGTCCAGTCCGGCTTCGAACTTGAACAGGTTGTCCTGACCCGTCCCGTCGGCGTCGGCAGTCGGTTGCGCTGCCGGGTCGGAGATACTGCCGAAATACTGCATCTGCCAGAGTTGGAACGGCGACAAGTTGTTCACGTCCTGGACCGTTAGGTCGACAGCGCGTGTGATCGAGGCCCCAGCGAGTGTATCGGAGAACTTGATCTCGTCGGTGTAGTCGCCCACGGGCAAAGCCGTGGCCGCAGTATTGAGGAGAGCGATGATGTTGGTGCTGGCGCCGGCTGCAAGAACCCCGTTGGTCGCCGACAGGTCGAACCAATTCCCATCGTGGCTCACGCCCCAATACAGAGCCGCTGAGTTGGTATTGCTGATGGTGTAAACCTGGCTGGCGGGTCCGAACGGTCCACCCGGGAATCCGATGCTGGCGAAGGTATTGGTCGGCGTCACACCGAAATGCAGCTCGGGGAAAAAGTAGTCGGCGAATATGCAGTAATGATCGGACGCGTCGTAGCTGTCGTAGTAGCCACCGTACAGACCGTGGTTCGACCAGACCCGGCTGTCGAAGACGTATCCCGATACCGGCGCCAGCCGGTTGGTCGCCGCCAGTATGTAATCGAACCGAATCGAGGGTGTCGTCCAATACGAGGTGTCCCACGTCCGGTATTCCCCGTCCAGCGTGGTCGGCTTGAACTCCACCAGATGGCCGTCCTCGCGGATGGTGGTGATCGGATGATAATCGGCCGTGAGCGTGCATTCGGGATTGCTCTCGTCCTCGTTCCAGTCGCCCCCGAAGATGTAAGGAGTGGCATTCGTGGACGCCCACGTACTGATGTTGTCGGCATCGGACTGTGCCTCGAACTGCTTTCGACTGCAGCTGTCGCCGTCGCTACAGCACTTAAGATGGGCATGGTAGACTTGCAGCGGAGGAACTCCGTTTAACTGGACCTGAAACGCGTGGAGCCCGCGTAGCCCGTCGCCGTAGGTGATGTCATTGGTGACGGGGAACCGGCTGATGGCGCCGTTGCGCTCATAGCCGTCACCAATGTCAGCGACGGACACATAGAAGGTCGAACCCGTTTGCGAGCCGAGGTACGGGACATTGTTGGTGACCCAGTCGATCAGACCGGCCGTGTCACCGGCCTTCCCGTGGTCTTCCAGTTCGCAAAACAGGAGAATATCCGGTTGATTGTAGTTGACGATGCGGGCGATCGCCTGCGCTTCAGCGGTGTTGTTGCTGGAAATGTTGCCGATGTGGCCTTCCACGTTCCACTGCATCACCCGGACGAGTTGGCCGTCGCACACGAACCCGCTGATTTCGTTGCTGTACGGCGAATCGCCGAGGGCGTTGTAGGCCCGGACCCGGTACCAAAAGATCGTGTTGAGAGAGAGTCCCGTGTCCGCATAGACCGTGACGTTGGACGCAACGGTCGCGACCTGAGCCCACGTTCCGGGACCGCCGTTGTTATCTGGTGCCCGCTCGATCTTGAAGCCGGTTTCGTCGGGGTAACTGCTGGACCACGACAGGTTGATCTGATTCGTATTGGCCACCGAGGCCGTCAAATCCAGCGGCGCGGGTGGCGGCGCCGTGACCACCCGGACCTCAGTGCTGTAGGGCGAATCGACGCATCCATTGTAGGCCCGCACGCGGTACCAGTACGTTGTATTCGTCGTCAGTGACGCATCCGGGTAAACCGTGGTGTTGTTCCCGACCGTGGCCACTTGCGCCCATGTCCCGGGACTGCCGCCGCTGTCTGGTGCCCTCTCGACTTGAAACCCGTCTTCGTTGCCGAGAACATAGCCCCACGCCAAGTCGACTTCATTCGACGACTGGGCGTTCGCGGTCAATCCCGACGGGGCGAGAAGCGCGGTCGTCAATGCCAGGCTATACTCGACGCCGGCAGCGACGGCACTGACGCCAGTGAGTCCCGCGGGAGGCACCAAATCGTTATCTGTGTCGTCACCCCACGCCACGACCGTCCCATCGCTTCGTGCCGCAATGCTGTGCAAGTAACCACCGCCAATAGCGACGGCATTGGTGAGGTCGAGCGGCGGGCTCGTGGCCCCCGTGTAGCTGTCCCCCCAACCCAGAACCGTCCCGTCGCTCCGGAGCGCCAAGGCGTGGAAAAGACCAGCGGCAATCGCGACCGCGTTCGTCAAGCCCACCGGCGAGCTGCCTTCGCCGTAGTAGTTGTACCCCCACGCAACGACCGTGCCGTCGCTTTTCAAGGCCATGCTGTACTTGTAGCCGGCAGCGATGGCCACCACGCCCGTCAGGCCAGCGGGGACGTTGGTTTCGTCCGAGGAATTGTCGCCCCAGCCAACAACGGTCCCGTCGCTCTTGAGTGCCAAACTGTGGTAGTCGCCGCCGGCGATGGCCACCACCCCGGTCAGCCCCGCGGGCGGCGAGGCTTGGCCGTACCCATTCCAACCCCAGCCGACCACCGTCCCGTTACTCTTCAAGGCCAAACTGTGGAAACCACCGGCCGCGACAGCCACCACACCGGTCAGCCCCGCCGGCGGCATCGTTTCGCCGCAACAATTACCGCCCCAACCGACGACCGTGCCGTCGCTCTTCAACGCGAGGTTGTGATAATCAAAACCGGAGATGGCGACGACATTCGTCAGTCCCGTCGGCACCTCCAACTCACCGTCGCTGTCGTTGCCCCAACCGATCACGGCGGTGGGGCACAAAGCCGGCGTGCCGCCGATCGCCACATTGGAGTAAGCCGAATCGCCCGCCGCGTTATAGGCGCGGACTCGATAGAAATATGTCGTGCCGGGGAACAGTCCCGCGTTTCGATAGATCGTGACATTGGGCAGTACCTGGGCGATCTGGCTGAAATGGATTCCGTCCAAGGAACGCTCAACCTTGAAGCCGCTCTCATTCGTGGAGCCGTCCAACCAGGAAAGGTTGACCTGCGCCGACGAAATGACGCTGGCCAGCAGATTAGTCGGCGGATCCGGCATGGCCTGCGCGTTCACTCCGAGAGGCCAACACACAACCAACACCATCAACGCCAATATCAAACCGCGCGACGAATGATCGTTTGGGCGCTCCCGGTCGTCACCAATCCGGGCAGAACCGGCGTTTCCGACTGTGGACACGGCACGGCCGCATTGGTATCCATCGAAGACAGTTGACCCGAGCACTTCGATCGCGTGTTTCTCCGGCGGGGAGTTAAGCACAAAGCCACATGAAAGTCGAGCTTTATCGGCGACTCGGGCATCCCGAGGTCGTGTGCAAAGAGATTGTCGCGCGCTTCCCGTGGTCGCTGGTCCTTAATTCGGCCGGTGCCCTATCCGGAGTGCTATGACACGACCCCCGCTACACGCGGTAGTGGTCGGAACCGTGAATTAGCCGTGGCGCCGGCCCCGAGGGGATTGGTCGTCGTCACCGTGCGGCGCGTCCGGCGGCTTTTATCTTGACACAATCTGGTGGAGCGGAAGAATGGAACGACGATGACCCAGGTGATCGAAGCCATCAAGAACCGCGTCAAGGATCAGCGCGAGGACATCATCAGTTTCCTCCGCGATATTGTCGCCATTCCATCGGCGTGCTCGCAAATCAAGGAAGTCGGCGACCGCATCGGCGACGAGATGACCAAGCTCAAGTTCGACGAGGTGCGGTTCGACAAGATGGGCAACATCCTCGGGCGGATCGGCAACGGCAAGCGCGTGCTGGTGTACGACTCGCACGTGGACACGGTCGGCATCGGCGAACCGAGCGCGTGGAAATGGGATCCGTTCAAGGGCAAGATCGACGGCGGCAAACTGTACGCGCGCGGGAGTTGCGACGAGAAAGGTTCGACGCCCGGCATGGTCTATGGGTTGGCGCTGGCGCGCGATCTGGGGTTGCTCAACGGATTCACCGCCTATTACTTTGGCAATATGGAGGAGTCGTGCGATGGGATCGCGCCGAATGCGTTCGTCGCCGTCGACCCCAAAGTGCGGCCGGATTTCGTCGTCATCGGCGAGCCGACAAAGATGTGCGTTTATCGCGGACACAAGGGCCGGGTCGAATTGAAGGTGACCGCCAGCGGCCGCTCGGCGCACGCGGCCCACCATCATCTGGGCGACAACGCCGTGTATAAACTCGTGGACATCATCAATGGCATCCGCCAACTGGACGCGCGTTTGCCCAGCGATCCGTTCCTCGGCAAAGCCACCATCGCCGTCACGGATGCGGAAGTCCACACGCCGTCCATCAACGCGGTGCCCGAGCAGTTCGCCATCTACATCGATCGGCGCATCACGTTCGGCGAAACCCGCGCCAGCGCCATCGCCCAAGTGCTTTCGCTTATACCGGACCACGTGTTCGAAGAGGTTTCGGTCGAGGAACTGCACTACGACACGCCGAGCTACACCGGTTTTGTGTACCCGGTGAACAAGTATTATCCGCCGTGGGCGCTGGATGAACGGCACCCGCTGGTGGAAGCCGGCCAACAGACCGTTCAGGCGCTCTGGGGCGACGCGCGGCCGACGGGTAAATGGGGATTCTCAACCAATGGCACGTATTGGGCGGGCAAGGCCAAAATTCCTTCCATCGGGTTCGGGCCCGGCGACGAAGAGTGGGCCCACACGATGGAAGAACACGTCAGTATCGACGAAGTGGTGCGCGCGACCGAGTGGTACGCGCTGTTACCAAAGCAAATCAGCTAACAACGACGTTTGAATCGTCCGCGGGCCGTCGCGAGGACTCGCGGACCAGGGAAAGGAGATCGGTCAGTATGCGCAGTTTCATGGGACGTGATATTCTGTCGCTCAAGGATTTCGAACGCGAGGAGTTCCTTCATGTGTTCGAAGTGGCGGAGAAATTGGAACCCATCGCCAAGAGCCGCCGCAATTCCGACATGCTGAAGGAGAAAATGCTCGTGACGGCGTTTTACCAGCCGAGCACGCGCACGCGCCTGGCGCACGAAGCCGCGATGCACCGCCTCGGCGGCCACGTCACGGGATTTTCCGACGCCAAGATGACTCGCGCCGGCGACTTCTACCAGGAATCAATCAAAGATACCGTCCACATGCTGGAGTTCTACGGCGACGCACTGGTCATGCGCCATTTCCAGCAGGGTGCGCCGGCCGAAGCGGCCCGCTGGGCCAGTATTCCGGTGATCAACGCCGGCGACGGCTGGGGCGAGCACCCCACGCAGGTGCTCACCGATCTGTACACCGTTCTACGCGAGAAAGGCCGCATCGACGGGCTGACGTTCCTCTGCATCGGCGACATGCGGATGCGGACGATGCACTCGATCTCGTACGCGTTGACCCAGTTCGATTGCCAGGCGATCTATGTCGCGCCGCCCGAGTTGTCCCTCACCAAGGAGTTCAAAGCCGAGTTGCACGAGAAAAACCTCCGCTTCCGCGAAGCGTCCCACGTGAAGGACGTGATTGGCGACGCCGACGTGATCTACATGGAGCCGGTCGTCCAGGCCGACTACACCAAGTCGCGCGTGGAGAAAGAGCAAAAGTACGGGCTGACTCCCGCCAACTACAAAGTGACCCGTGACCTCCTGGCGAAGAAGGCCAAGTCGGATTCGATCATTCTGCACTCGTTGCCGCGCATGGACGAACTCCCTCCGGATGTCGATGCCACGCGCCACGCACGCTACTGGCAGGAGGCCTTCAACGGGGTCGTGATGCGTATGGCTTTGCTGGCGCTCGTCCTCGGCGCGATGGAGTAATCACCGGCCAGAGACCAGACGTCGGGGGTCGCGTCGCTTCGGGAGTCCGGAAGTGCGCATTGTGTCTTGCCCGTCAAGGCAGTCACGAGGATAATAAACACGTGTTTTATCAGCCCAAGACGGTTCAGGAAGCACTCGAGCGCAAGGCCCAACTGAAGGACCGTGGCTCGTTCATCGCGGGCGGGACCGACCTCGTCGTGCTGATGAACGCGGGGAAAGCTGCGCCCGAAACCTTCATCGACCTCACCCACGTCAAAGGTCTCAACGCGATCCACCGTCACAACGGCACCCTCGATCTGGCGGGCAACGTCACCCACGCCCAATGCGGCCGGCTGCCGGTCCGCTGCCTCGCCCAGGCGTCGCTCAGCGTCGGCGGACCCGGGATCCGCGAACTCGGCACGATCGCCGGCAATCTGGCCACGGCCTCGCCCGCCGGCGACGGCTCGACGGCCCTGTTGGCGCTCGACGCCGAAGTGGAACTGAGCAGCGTGCGCGGCACGCGGCGCCTCCCGCTCGACAAGTTCTTTGTGAGCTACCGCAAAACCGCGCTGGCACCCGACGAGATGATCACCCGGGTGTCCATTCCGACCACCTACCAAACCGACTGGGCCAAGAACGGCAAGCGCGGCGCGGTGAACATCTCCGTCGTCGCGGCGGCGGTGGCGATCACCCCGAAGAAAGACGTGCGGATCGCCCTGGCGTCCGTCGCACCGACTCCAACCCGCTGCTACCAAGCCGAACGATTTCTCGCGGAGGCCGGCCTCGGCGCGGACTCGATTCGGAAGGCCATCGAGATTCTTCGGGGCGAGATCAAACCGATCACCGACCATCGGGCGAGCGCCGACTACAAGACGCATCTGGCGGGTGTCATGGTGCGGCGATTGTTGGAGAACCTGGTGAACGCATGAGCGCACGGAAAACGAAAAACGGCGGCGGGCTCTGGCCGCTGCGGTGCACGATCAACGGCAAGAAGATCTCCCGCCGGGTACAGCCGAATCAGACGTTGCTCGATTTCCTGCGGCTCGAACTGGGTCTGACCGGCACGAAAGGCGCCTGCCTCGAAGGCGAATGCGGCAGCTGTTACGTGCTCGTCGACGGCAAACCGATGAACTCGTGCATGATGCTCGTGCCGCAGGTGCAAGACCGCAAGGTGATCACGATCGAGGGCCTCGCCAAAGGCGGCCACCTCGACATCGTCCAACAAAAGTTCGTCGAATGCGGCGCCGTGCAGTGCGGTTACTGCACGCCCGGACTGATCCTGGCGGCAAAAGCGCTGCTGGCGACCAATCGGCACCCGACCCGCGAAGAGTTTCTCGTCGGCATGGAAGGCAACATCTGCCGGTGCACGGGCTACAACACCGTCCTCCGCGCCTGCGAACTGGCCGCCGACGAGATGGGATTGAAGAAGAAATGAGCCAATCGACCGACGCGCTGGACAGGGCGATCGCCCAACTGCACGCGACGAGCAAAAGCTCGTCGGCGTACGAAACCGGGCCGATGAAAGTCGTCGGCAAGGGCGCGCTGCGTCTCGACGCGGTCGACAAGGCCACCGGCCGGATCAAGTACGGCCAGGATTTGTTCGACAAAAAATACCGGTTCGCCAAGGTGCTGCGGGCCGCGTATCCGCATGCTGAGATCCGGGGCATCGACGTGCGCGCGGCCAAGAAGGTGCCCGGCGTCCTGGCGGTACTCACGCACAAGGACGTGACCGGCACGAATCTCCACGGATTGATCCGGCGCGACCAGGAAGTTCTGTGCAGCCACAAAGTGCGGTACCTCGGCGACGCCATCGCCGTCGTCGTCGCCCGGACCGAAGAGGTCGCCACCGCCGCGTTGGCAAAGATCAAGGTGGTCTACAAACCGTTGCCGGCGGTACTCACCATCGAGGACGCGCTCCGGCCCGATGCCCCGAAGATCCACGCCGAGGGCAACGTGCTCGGCGAAAAACATCTTCGCAAAGGCGACGCCCCCAAGGCGCTGCGCGAAGCTGACGTGGTGGTCGAGGACGTGATTCAGACGCAGACGGTGGACCACGCGTTTCTCGATCTCGAAGCCGGCCGGGCGCGGTACGACGGCAAAATGTTGACCATCGAAGTCTCGGGTCAATGGCTGCACGAGGAACGGCGGCTGATTGCGCTCGCGCTCGGGTTGCCGCTGGAGAAGTTGCGCCTGATCCAGCCCGCCACGGGCGGTGCATTTGGCGGACGCGAGGACATTTCCATTCAGATCTACCTCGGACTGGCGGCGTTGAAACTGAAAGGCCAGACGGTGTGCCTGCGGTATCCGCGCGCGGAATCGATGATCGCCCGTCACAAACGCCATCCGGTCCGCATCCACTACAAACTCGGCGCGAAACAGGACGGCACGTTGGTCGCGGCGCAGGTGACATTTTACGTCGATAAGGGCGCGTACGCCTCGACCGGCATCGCCGTAATGCGCAAGGCGTCCAGCCATGCCACCGGGCCGTACAAAGTGCCGAACGTGTGGGTCGATGTCATCGGCGTGTTCACCAACAACAATCCGTGCGGGGCGATGCGCGGGTTCGGCGCGACGCAGACGGCGATCGCCTACGAAGGGTTGATGGATCGGCTGGCGGCCCGACTCGGCATGGACAAGGTCGACTTGCGGATGAAGAACCTGATCCGGTCCGGCGACGCGGTCACGACCGGGCAGGTCGTGCCGCTGGCGACCGGGGTGGAATGTTTCGAGGCGGTGCTGAAACGGATCGACTGGAAGAACCGCAGCTACGAAACGCCGGCCCCGCACCTGAAACGCGGCTACGGCGTCAGCGTCATGTGCTTCGGACTCGGCTACGGCGACGGGTTCCCCGACGCGTCGCGCGCGCAGTGCCGGCTGACCGACGACGGCATTGTGGAAGTGTGTTCGAGCGGCATCGATGTCGGGCAGGGTCTGACGAACATGGTGGCGCAGATTGCCGCCGAGGAGATCGGCGTGCCGCTGGAGAAGATACGACCCATCCTCGCCGATACGCTTCTCACGCCCGAGTCGGGCAGCACGTCCGCGACACGCCAGACGTATTTCACCGGCTCGGCCGTCCAGCTTGCCGCGTCGGAACTGAAAAAACAGTTGCAGGACATCGCCGCGGCGCATCTCAAGGAACTGGTTTACGAGATCAAGATCGAGAACGGGGAGGCGTACAACGCGTTCCGGCCGGAAAAGCGCATGACCTTGAAAGAGTTGATCCGTGAAGGCCGGAGGCGCGGGTTCGCGCTGGAGGCCACG
>DATJBF010000027.1:0-176611 GCA_035515475.1 Verrucomicrobiia bacterium | reverse complement strand
GCCAAAATTGCATGGCCTTCTCGGAAGATTGACTACGACGTCAGTGTTGTCCCGCATCGACTTGCGGCACCTTGCCGGCCAGTTGGTCTTGAAGCATCTCGATGTCGGCGTCCACCATCAGCTTCACCAGATCTTGGAACGTCGTCTTTGGTGACCAGCCGAGCAACTTTTTTGCCTTGGACGCATTGCCCATCAAGACATCGACTTCAGCCGGCCGGTAGTATCGTTTGTCGATCTCAACGTACTGGCTCCAGTCCAGGTCCGCCCGGGCAAATGCCGTACAGCAGAACTCCTTCACCGAATGCGTTTCGCCCGTCGCGATGACGTAGTCGTCCGGCCGGTCCTGCTGCAGCATCATCCACATCGCTTCAACGTACTCCGGTGCGTAACCCCAATCGCGTTTGGCGTCGAGGTTGCCCAGGTAGAGTTTGTTCTGCAAACCAAGCTTGATGTGCGCGACCGCACGCGTAATCTTGCGGGTGACGAACGTTTCGCCGCGCCGGGGCGACTCGTGGTTGAACAGGATGCCGTTACAGGTGAACAGTTTGTAACTCTCGCGATAATTCACCGTCGCCCAGTAGGCGAACACCTTTGACACACCGTACGGACTGCGCGGATGAAAGGGCGTCGTTTCGCGCTGCGGGATTTCGGCAACCTTGCCGTACATCTCGCTCGACGATGCCTGGTAGAACCGGGGATTGGTTCCCGTCTCACGAATTGCTTCGAGAATCCGGATCGTTCCCACCGCCGTGATGTCGGCCGTGTACTCGGGAATGTCAAAGCTCACGCGGACGTGGCTCTGCGCGCCGAGATGATAAATCTCGTCCGGTTTCAGGTCGTAGAGGAGCTTCACCAAATTCACGGAATCGCTGAGGTCGCCGTAGTGCAGAAACAGTTTGACTCCCCGCGTGTGCGGATCTTGGTAGAGGTGATCGATCCGGCCGCTGTTGAACGTGCTGGCCCGCCGAATGATCCCGTGGACCTCGTAGCCTTTTTGAAGGAGCAACTCAGCCAGATACGATCCGTCCTGTCCGGTGAGCCCGGTAATCAATGCGCGTTTCATTCCGTTCCTTCCCAAACGATTTGACTCGAGCCATCGCGCCGATTCAGGGCGGCAGTGGGGTCGGGCGGCACCTCCCGTTGTGCGATCGGTCCGCGGGGCCGGCCCGCGGAATCACCCGCCCGGGACATTGCGCTGTCGCCCCGCGGTCTCATGGTCTCGATCAACTCGATCATCCGCGGCAGCAAGGTCGACTTGGAAAACCGGTCCACTCCCGGCTCCGCCCGCCAGCGGCCCACCGGCCGGCCGCTGTCCGCTTCTTGGATCAGGTAGTTCATGACTCCATCAACATCCCCGTGGCGGACAGACCGCGCCTGACCGGTCCGGCTTGTGTCCCGCAGAACGTCCGCAATGTGGCTTTCCTCGGGGCCGATCGCCAACACCGGCAGGCCGATCATCAAAACGTTGTATATCTTGCAGGGATGAACGATCCCCGTGAATGCGTCGCCCATGACCACCACATGCAGGTCGGCGCTGGAGAGCGAGGCAGCGAGCTGGTTCAACGGTTGATACGGTAAACACTTGACGTTGTTGAGGCGCTGCTCCCTGGCAAACGCCTGCACCTTCTTGAACTCACTTCCCCCACCCACAAAGCAAAACATGATGCGCGGATGCGCTTGGAGCCGTTCAGCCGCCTGCAGCAACGTGTCCAGTGGATGACATGGACTGTGATTGCCCGAGTACATCACCACGAATTTCTCCGTCAACCCGTGGCGCTCGCGAAACGACTGTCGCCCGGCCACGTCAAAGCGGACGACGTCATCGTGCGACCACGGGCGAATGATCTCGATTTTGCCCGCCGCGATCCCTTTTTGCGCGACGCGGTCCTTCATGAACCGGTCCAGCACAACGATCCGGTCGGTATGGCGAAGACTGTATTTCAGCATCCTCTCAAGGGTCCTGGTGAATGATGAATTCTCGCGGAGCCATCCGGCAGCAATCGCCTCGTCCGGATTCAGGTCCATGCCCCAGAAGATCAACCGCCCGCCCTTGAGTCGGACGAATAACGCACCTAGAAAAGAGATGAGCGGCGGTGACGTTAACGCCACCACCACATCGAATCGGGGCAAGGTCGCCAACCGTGTCGCGCAGCTGAGCGCGTAACTCCCAAAATCAGCTGCGCGGCGCCATTTCGCCGTCTTTCCCAAGCCCAGGCTGGGGATCCGGAGAATGTTGATGCCGTTCCACGATTGGCGTTTGGGAAAGCGCGCCGTCGGGTCGTCGTAACCGCGCTGGCTGGCCACGACGGAGACTGAGTGTCCGCGCCCGGTGAGTCCCACCGCCAGATCCGTCAAGTGCTGCGCGGTGGACGCTACGTCGGGGTAGAAGCACTGGTTGAGCAGCAATACCTTCATGGGTGGCAGCCGGACGCGTCCCGGCCGGGCTTGTGTGCGACGAATGGCCCCATGCACAGCACGTCGATGTCGCTTCGCAGGTAGCAGTTGATGGCCTGTTCGGGTGTATCGACGATAGGCTCGTTCTCGTTGAAACTGGTGTTCAGCACCACGGGTACGCCGCTAAGACCGGCAAACGTTTTGATCAGGTCGTAGTACAGCCGGTTCTGGGTCCGTTTGACGGTGTGCAGGCGGCCGGTGCCGTCCTCGTGATACACGGCGGCCAGTTCCTTGCGTTTGTCAGGCCGAATCTTGACCACATGCATCATGAACGGACTCTTCACGTCCTGCTCGAAATAGTTGGGCACTTCCTCGGCGAGAATCGTCGGCGCGAACGGCCGGAAGGCTTCCCGGCGTTTGATCTTCTGGTTAATCAGGTCCTTCATCCCGGGCCAGCCCGGGTGCGCCAAGATCGAACGATTTCCCAGGGCCCGCGGGCCCCACTCCGAGCGCCCCTGATACCAACCCACGACGTGGCCGCCGTTGAGATGGCGCGCAACGCGGTCCAGGACCGCCGGCTCGGCCAGTCGCTCGTAGCCAATGCCTTTGGCTTTGAGCGCGGCTTCGATCTGAGATTCCGTGTATTCCGGGCCCCAGTAAGCGTGTTCCATGACCGACGGACGCGGTCGGCTGAGGACCGAGCACCAAGCATACAACGCTGCCCCCAGCGCTGTTCCGTCGTCCGAGGCGGCGCATTGAATGTACGAATTGCGGAATGGCGATTCCCGTAAGAGACGGGCATTGGCAACTCCGTTGAGCGCGCAACCGCCTGCGGTAACAATGTTTTGGACGGGAACCTTGGAGTGCAACCATTGCACGCACGCCATCACCACCTCTTCGAAGTGTTTTTGGCACGAGGCGGCGAGGTCGCGGTCGCGGCTGCTGAGTTCCGTGCCGCGTCGCCGGGGCGCCCCGAACTGGTCCGCCAGTTTCTGGGTGTACATCGGAGGCAATATGATTTCGCCCTTGGCATTGATGCATTGCTCGAAGGATTTCCCGCCGATCGGTTGCACGAATTCGCCGTTCAACTTGTACTCGCCCCGGCCATTGCTGCTCAACATGCCGCGAAAGCTCTCGAGATACCGGGGCTCGCCATATGCCGAGAGCCCCATGACCTTGTATTCCTCACCGAAATGGTCAAACCCGATGTATTGGCACAGGGCCGTGTAGAAGAACCCCAGCGAGTGAGGCACATAGACGCGCTTGAGAATCTTGATCTCGTTCCCTTGGCAGCGAGCGTACATCCCCGAGACGAAATCGCCGGAGCCGTCGTACGAGAACCCCGCCGCTTTATCAAACGGGCTGACGAAAAAGCTGCTGGCCAGGTGTGCCAGGTGATGTTCGATTTCCACGACCTCGAACCGGCACCGGGCGGGGTCGACATCGCACTCCTGGGCGATTCGTTCTTTCAACGACGACATGCCTCGCCGTCGGGCCAGGTGACCCGTCACCGATGACAGCGATTTGACGGGATTGGACACCACGTGCCGCACTTTGGCGGGCAGGTTGGCGTTGTTGTCGTGGCCGACCGCGAGGTAATCCACGTCTTTGAGGTCGGCGCCGGCAATCTCCAATACCTTCCGAATGGCCAACGACGGAAATCCCGCCATGTGTTTGACCCGCGGTCCGAGCCGCTCCTCAGTGATGGCGGCGATCAACCGACCGTCCTGGAGAAGACAGGCCGCCGCGTCAGGATGATAAGCATTTATGCCAAGAATAATCACGCTTTTCGACTCCCTTGTGTCTCGCGAGTTGTCCGGTTCATGGATTCTCCGGAGCGCGTGTTTGTCAGCCAGTGACCCAGCGCCACAAACTGCCAGACGCGTGACCAGTGCAACCGGCCGCAGGTGAAGTCTTTCTCCAGCCGGGCCGCATCGAGCCTCGGCACCGCGCCCGAGTCCGTCACGACAGTCAGCCCCGCCTTCACAAATCCGCGCAACGGCTGTTGCATCCAGCGCGCCATGGGGAGGTTGAACCCCTGCTTGGGGCGGTCGGCGACCGCCGGCGGCAGCAGATCACCGGCTGCCTTCAGAAGCCAGTGTTTTGGCAGGCGCGCCCCATTCGCCTGCGCCGCCCCCGACGCCAGGCAGGTCTCGACCAGCCGGTGATCGAGCAGCGGGACGCGCAGTTCGAGGCCGTGCGCCATGCTCAACACGTCGCAGTCCCGCAGCAACACACTGCGCATGTACCCCGTCAGTTCCATGACGCTCACGCGCGAGGCTAGCAATCCGTCTTCATCTGCGGTCGCGGCATCGCTCGTCAACTCGGGAGGATCGGAAATCCCCATCTGCTGCAACTCGCTTTTGGACCACAGCGCACGCAAGCACGAATAGCGCGACCGAAGCGAGTTGGCCTTGTCCGTAAGTTCGGCGGCGCGATGGCCCTTGTTGCCGCCACCCGCGACCAACGCACGGACCCCGGCCGGCACGTTGCCCAACCATTTCGACCACCGTTCCGCCCACGCCGCGCGCGCGAAGCTGGGATAGCCCCCAAACAACTCGTCCCCGCCCAGGCCCGACAACACGACCTTGTACCCGTGGCCGGCCACGGCCTTGGAAATGATGTACGTGTTCAGCCCGTCCATGGACGGCAAATCCATTGCGTTCACGGCGTCGGGCACCTGGGCCGCGACTTCCTCGTGTGACAAACGAACCAAATGGTGGCTCGTGCTGAATTTCGTGGCCACGGATTGGGCGTACGACGACTCGTCGAATTTCTCTCCATCAAACCCGAGCGTGAACGTCTGCAGCCGATTGTCCATTTGCCGCGCCGCGAGCCCGGTCACCACCGAGGAATCAATTCCGCCGCTCAGAAAACAGGCAACGGGCACGTCGGAAAGCAGATGCTCCTGCACCGCGCGCTCCAACTCCGCACGGATCGTCTGGGCGGCGACTGCTGATGGCTCGTGGACGCGCGCGAGTTGTGGAGTCCAGTAGGCGCGCATCTCTTCAATTTTCGCCCCCCGCACCCGCATCCAGTGGCCTGCCGGGAGAGAACGCACCTGCGCCACCAGGGTAAACGGCTCCGGGACCGCGCCGAACCGCACGTAGCCTGCCAGCCCCTCGGGGTCGAGTTCCATCCGCACCCAACCGCTGGCCAGCAAGGCACGCACTTCCGAGGCAAACAGCAACGCTCCGGATTGCGTCGAATAGTAAAACGGCTTGATACCCAACCGGTCGCGGGCGCACCAGAGCGTTCCGTTGGCCGCATCCCAAATCGCCAAGGCGAACATGCCCCGGAAGTGTTCCACGCAGTTGTATCGCCACAGCCGATAGGCACGGAGCACGGTTTCCGTATCACTGGTGGATCGCCAACGGCCAGCCCGGTCACCGATTTCGCGGCGGAGCTCCGGATGATTGTAGATTTCGCCGTTGAACACGATCCAGTTACCGGTTTCGGGATCGGTCATCGGCTGGTGGCCCGCGGGGCTCAAGTCTTGGATTGCCAGACGGGCGTTGGCCATTCCGACGGCACCACTGGCCGGGTCGTGGGTCGCCATCAGTTGCCACCCCTGATCGTCCGGCCCGCGATGTCGCAGCGCGACGACCATCCGCTCCAACGTCGTCCTGATCTCAGGAGCTGAACCCGGCCGGGGCAAACAGATTCCTGCTATTCCACACATTCTTGAGCTTTCCTAATCGGTTCGGTGCGTCGTTGGGCGACTCCTGCAGCGGAACATCCGCGCGGGGAGCGGCGCCGTCATGAGGCGGCAATCGGCCGATCGCTCGCGACCCAGCGCAATTTCGCCTCCACCAAGGCGGCCACTTCGCGCGTCGTGATCGTCTCCATGCAAACGTGCCCCTTGGCGCAATCACTGATGACCCGAAGCTCGCACCCCTCACAGGGGACCCGCTTCTGGATTACCGTGCCTTCGGCATTGTGCGGCCACCAAAGTCCGGGCAAAGTTCTGCCTGAGAAAACCGAGATGCAGGGCGTCTTGGTCAACGCAGCCATGTGCCCGGCCATCGAGTCGTTGCTGACAACGAGCTGCGCCTCGCTCGTCAGCAGCAGCATTTCTTCCAATGTGGTCTTGCCGATCAGCGAGATCCCGGGAATCTGGTGTCCAGCACCTTCAAGGGTGGCCCGATCGGAAAGGCTGCCGACCCATACGGGTGTCAAATGAAGGTCGCTTTCAATGTGCTCGGCGATCTGGACGTAACGATCCAGCGGCCAGCGCTTGATGGAGTCGTTCGAACCCGCGGCGATCAGCACGAACGGTCCGTCAATCACGTCGCGACGGCAACTCGTCCGGATAAGAGTCAGCCACTCCGCCACCACCGGTTCCGGGTCCACAGGCTCCAAACCCAATTTGGTCGTTCCCCATTCCAAAAGGCGCGTGGCCTCGGTGCGCAGCCGACCGTTCTGCGCCAACTCTCTGCGTTTGCGGCGCTCGGCCACGGGCAGAAAGCCGACGACGTCGGGCCCGAAGACGCCGGACCAGAAACCGTGTAGACCGATCGTCCGTAACGTCGAGTAATCTTCGACGGGGACATGGATCACCCGCTTGGGCCGGTAGTGTGACTTGAGGCCCTTCAGGATGGACTTGTTCTCCCCGGACCACACGGGTGTAGCCAGGTCAACAATCGCGTCGAATGGGGACCAAGACCGGAATAGATCTTTGGCGCCGGGATTCCCCGCCCGTCCTTTCTGAGTGACCAGAACAAGAGGCCCGTGCCGGTGCGCCAACGCCAGATAAAACGGCAGGGCGCACAAATGGTCGCCCACGTTGCCCGGCTTGATCACCATGACGACCTCTTTCATCCCCACTTGTCCCCGCTCACTGTCTGTCCCAAGGGAACGCTTGATTCGCTGGTCGCGCCCCGTTTGTAGCCGGTCAAAAGCCTGTCGTACAGAACGGTCCATCGGACCGCGATCTTCGACCATACGAATTCTTCGGCGACGAGCTGTCGGGCCGCCTCGCCCCGGGCCTGTAAGATCGCCGGGTGTTGGGTGGCTTCCAGCAACGCAGTGCGCAATTCGTCGGAGTTCAGGTTCACCACCCATCCTGCGCGGTGCGCTTCAATCGTTGAAGCAAGGCCCACGTGACGGCTGATCAGCACGGGCGTGGCGCAGGCCATCGCTTCCAGCACGCCGATGCCGAAACTCTCCTGAAAAGAACTGAGCACAAACAGGTTGCTTTCGCTTAACGCCGCCTGCTTCGACTCCCCCTGGAGCCATCCAACCCAATGAACAAACGATTCGGCAGAAGTTTGGTGGGCCAGCCCTTGAAGTCGCCTGACGTAATCGGGTTCTCCACTTCCCGCGATGACCAAATGCCAACCGGCCAGATGACCCTGGACCTTCAAGTCCACAAACGCCTGCAAGATGAATTCGATCCCCTTTTGAGGATGAACCCGGGAAAGCGTCAACAGGAACGAATCGCGGTCAGACAGCCCGAGTTCTTGTCGGAAACGATGGCTCGACCCACGCTCCAACACGGACTCGTCTACGCCGTTTGGAACCACGATGCCGTTTCTCAGGTTGAGCGAGTTCTCGGTCAGCATGCGTTCCTGCTCGGTCGTGTAGTGGATCGCGATGGCCGCCTGTATCACGCGGCGAAACCCGGCGTGCCAGGCGATGAACTTGCGGGGGCGCTTGTGATGCATGCTCCAGGGCTCCAGCGTCCCGAACGGACGCACAATGTAAGGAATCCCCCGACGGTGACACGCGCGGGCGGCCGCGTAGGTGGCATGGGAAAATCCCCCGTGGATGTGCACCATATCGTACTGATCGACGTGTTGGCCGACCCACCGCTTCAGGGAGCGGGAGTACTTGAACGCCTCGGTCCAGTCGCGCCGGAAAAAGTAGCTGGGTATGCCCTGGTAAACGATCCGTTTCCCCAGTTCAACCGGCAGCCGGCCGTCGCCGTCCGCATCCGTTGTGCACATTTCGACGTCCAACCCCTGGTCCCGCAGCGCGCGGCATAATCCGACAATCGCCTGACTGGGCCCCCCATATCGCGGTGCAACCGCAGGAATGACGTGAAGTATCTTCATCGGTTCGCGGGTTCCACCGGCTGTTCTTCCATAGCCACCACGGTGTCACCGCTGGATTGTGGTCCGACGAAGCGCCTCAGCCCCAGACCAATGAGCACGGAGGCCACGAGCCCCGGCATGATTTCGACCAGCGACCCCGCAACGTCTAGCATGACGATCCCGACCATGAACCACATGGCAAAATCACACGGCTCGCCAAAGCGCAACGCGGCGCCAGCCCGGCGGTCAGCCACGCCCACCAAGGCCCCGATCAACAGCAGTCCCACGAACACCCCGTACCGTCGGAAATTGATGTAAAACTCAAAGATCAGACCCATTCCCCAACTGGTGCTTTCGTCCAGCTTGAGGCCCGTGTATGTGGACACGAGACCCATGCTGCCCGCCTCGACGGGTTTGCTCGGCCAAATCGCTCGCGGGACGAGCGCCAGGGCAGCCATCCAAATCGTCTCGCCGTTGGCGAAGCTCTTGGTCGTTTCGAGATGCGAGGCTGCGGCGCCGACGAACCAGTTCAGATTGAGCCGCCAATCGATGGCCAGTAAGTGATCCTTATCGTACGGATCGAACCATTCGAAGTCTTGCCAGATGCGCTGCACGCTCTCAAGCCTGGTACCGTAATCGCGGCCGCCCCATACCGCGCTGCGAATCTCACCGCGGTAGCGCATGTACGTCACGAAAAACGACAACGCCGCAAACCCCAAGGCCAATCCCACCACCACCCACCGCCACCGCAACCGGGTCGCCGCCACCACAAAACATACGATCACCATCGCATAGCTGACCCCGTACCCGAGGAACCCTTGGGTCACAATCGTGAAGAGCGGCAGCAGAGCCGCCGATGCCAACAACAGAACAAATCGTCCGCGGTCCCCTTCCAGCCGCGAGTGCCACAATCCGATGCAAATCGAAACCAATACCAGGTTCGATCCCGTGTACAACACGGCCGTGGCCGACGGAATTGCTCCCAACCCCAGGGCCATTCCCAGGTAACACGCGATGCCCACCGTCATGAAGACGTGAAATACATGACGCGATGGCAAGGGAACGTGGGGTCGGTCGGCTTCCACATGAACTCGCGTCAGCCAGGGCGCAATCGCGAAACAACCGATGGCGAAACCAATCAAGCCCAGCGTGCTTATCTCGAATCCCTCTTCAACGACTCGAAACCCGCCGACCGGCGTGTACCACGGCAGGAACGACACCACGGCACCAAACCAATGGTTCAGGGCCATGTTGACAAAGAACGCCAAGGGGATCCCGGCCCCAGCCCACCGGTTGCTCTTGGCAGTACAGAATGCAACAAGGCCCACGAGAACCCATACCGAAAGGTAAAACAGATCGCGATTACCGATCATCGGTTGGCTTCCTGCAACATGGTTTCCAAGCGGTCGCGGTACGTGTGCTTGCCCCCGGTGATCAGCTGGTGCGCGGCATCGGCCAGCCGGTGCCGGTCCTCGTCGTGAGCCAGCAGCCAGCGGAGTCGTTCGACCATTTCCTCCTGAGTCCGGAAGTACACGACCGCTTGGCCGTTTTCACCGAAGATTTCGCGGTGCTCGGTCGTGTCCTCGGTGAGCATGCACGCGCCGATGGCCGGCACTTCGAAACTGCGCATACAATGTCCGTCCCGATTCGTCCGTCGAACCAGGCACAGCGCTACCTTGGCGGCCTGAACGGCTTGGCGCGACGTCCGCAAGTCCGCCTGACCGCGGGCGGCCCCCGCCGTCGCGCGGTAACGTTCCCAATACCCGCCGTAGAGGGCGAGTTGAAAGCCCGCACGCAGCAGGGTTGCCATGTACGGGACGCGGTCGCGATCCGCTCCACCCACGAACACCACGTCGGCCGCCAACCCGTTCCCGCCTCGGCCGGGAGGCGGCTGTTCGGGAAAGTGCGCCTCCGGGGCGTAGGCGAATGGCAGGTAGGCCACGCCGGGGCAACCGCTCCGCCGCAGTTCATCGAGGAGGCTACGCTTCGTCGAAAACACCTGGTCGTACGCGGACAGTGCTTCCAGGAACCAGGCGGCGCGATGAGCCGAACTCCACGGGTCGTCAGTCAGGTAGTTCAAACGCCGCGTCCCCAGTTCCCCGATCTTTCGCAGCGCCCAGCCCTCGACCGGCGCGACGCCCGTGCATATCAACCACGTCGGCCGCACCTCCAGGCATACCTGTACCACCCGGTGGCTGAACTTGCGCAAGTGCGTCGGACGCCGTCCGCGCACCCACCAGTCTATCTTCTGGCGCAAAGTCGCCCCATTGAACGCCTGCGTGATGTCACAGAACGTTGGCTCCAATCCCAGCGCATTCGCCGCGGCACGCAAGTGCGCGCCGACATGGACTTCGCCGGGATTTCCGACCAACACAAGCTCGCGGTTCATTGCGGCTTCTCGGTGGGCCGATTTCGCCCCCTCAGCGCGTCATACGCCGTCGCGATTCCTTCAGCGGCCTGGCCCGGTCCATAGCCACTCGCTTTGCGACGGCATGCTTGGCGGACGGGCATTTGACCGGTCAGCTTCATCGACTGTTGAAGCACGGACGTCAGGTCGTGCACGGACCATGGTTGGAAGATCTCCCCGGTCACACCCGGCTCAATCAGGTCCGGCGAGCAGCCGACCTCTGCCGAGACCACGCAGGGTAACCCGTGATGCAGTGCGATGTTGACCACCAGTCCCCAATCTTCCCGCTCCAGACTCGGCAGCACCAGCAGATCAGCCGCGTGGTAGTACTTGCTCAATTGGTTTTGGTCTTGAGAACCGAGGAAGTGGGCGACGACCGCCGGCGGCTGCTGCGCCAGCACCTGCAATTCGCCCTGCAGTTCACCGCTTCCAAGAAAGAGCGCGACGACTCGGTCGTGCCCTCCAGCGGGGAGTTGCTTGATCGCCCGCAACAAAACGTCCGGCCCCTTGTGTTTGCTCAGCTTGCCCGAAACCAAGATCACAGTCTTGTCAGGGTCGATCTTGAGCGCCGCACGGGTTGTGCCACGCAGCCGGTCCCGGGCGCGTTCGTCGCACTGGAACGGGGCCGTATCGACGCAGGCGGGCGAAAACACCAACTTGTCCTCGGGGCATCCCAACCGCCGGAAATGCTCATGAGCGCGTTGGCCGGTGTAGAGGAGCCGGTCGCACCGGTCATAGAACCAGCAGAACGCCTTGTCACGCGCCCAGTCTTTCAGGCCATTGCCTTGAGGCGCCCGATCAAGCATTTCACCGCGAAACAGAATCGGATGACCAGCCCGATGGGCCATCAAGAATGCCCGGCGATCGAAGCGCAGATTGTGGCCGACCAGCATCACCACCTCGGGCACGGCCGCGCGCAGCGTCGCCCGCAAACCGCGCGTCGTCACGTCCACGCCGGACCGCGCACCGCCTTCGGCTACGCGCGAGAGGAACGTCGAAGTGTAGCCGGAAAGCAGGTCGGCGTCCCAGGAGAACGTCGCTCCAGACTCGTCGTCTTGGTACCCCGCAACGCTAAAATCCGACCCATAAATCGCCGTCACGGCAATGCCGAACTTATCTTGTAGCACCCGGTAAATGGGAGCGTGATAGGGGATCGGGTGAGACTCGATGACGACCAGTGGGCCCCGGTTCATGCAACCTTAAGGTTCCGTACCGGTCAGCACTTCGATAACGGGCTCGAATTCACGCTCATAATTCCATTCCTCGAGAATCCGCCGACGACCGCGCTCTCCCATGTCTCGCATCGCGTCGGGATGATCGAGAAACCACTGCAACGCCGCGGCAATGCTCGCCGGGGCATCGGGGTCACACGCCAACCCGACACCAGCATCCACGTACATCGCCTGCCACTCCGGTACGTTGGAAACCAACAAAGCCAGCCCGCAAGCCAGATACTCAAACGCCTTGTTGGAGGCGCCCGCCATCGCCTGCTCGTTGCAATTCGCCCCGCGCACGGGCATCAGCGCCAGCCCGACGTGCGAACTGCGGCAGCGCTCCAGCAGTTTTGCCCGGGACAACGGCCCGACAAATTCCACCCGTTGCGCCACGCCAAACTGCCTGGCGGCCTGTTGGAGTTGTCGCACGTAGCCTTCCGTCGTTTCGTACCCGATCACACAAAGCTTCACGCGCTCCGGAAGCCTCGCCAGCGCGGCGACGACGGCGACCGGCAACAGCGGCGGGCCGAGGTTGCCATGATAGTGCACCCATAAGTCAGATCCATTCAGCGGGGGACGCGGTTGCGACAAGGCCTCGTCGCGATCCGGGCAATTCCACACGCAAATCACGGGTGCTGTCGTGCCGGTCTCGCTGGCGAACCGGTTGGCGCGGTCGGCATGGGGGAGGATACACAGTGCCGCTCGTCGCGCCACGCGGCGCCGAGCCCAGAACGCGATCCGCAGGAACGCCGACCGTCGATCCGTTACGACCGGCGCATCGTGCTCGTGGTAGATCACTTGCCGGAAGGGAAGGTAGCTTAGGAACAGTCCAATGGGGCAGGCCAGCAGATCGGACACGTAGATCCAAGCAGGTCGCCAGGCCAGCACCCAACCAGTGGCCCAGACCGCATACCAGAAGTAATGTAGCTTCTGTCGCCAGCCCGGCGGACAATATCCCAATTGGCGAACGCGGACGCCGGGGAACTCCGCAAACCGCAGCGCATAGGCACCCGCGCGCAATCCGCCGATTCCCAGAAACAACACCTGCCATCCTTTGTCCGCAAGAATCTGCGAACTGTGTTCCAATGGCGGGTAAAGCGCCGGGTTGGTGTACTGAATGTAGGCGATGCGCTTCATTTGATAACGGCCGGTCGGCCGGTTCTCAGCACGCTCAACCGATGGCAGGTTGCGTCCTTCTGGTCAGCGGCTGCGTGGCTGGACGGAATTCGCCCGTCCGATCGCCAGGCAATCCTCCACCAGTTCGTCTCCATTCTGGCAGGAGACAGCTGCTGGCAGATAACTGGGATGACGGTACGAAAAGTAGTAATCGCGCCAGGGGCAAACGAGTTGCATGACCAGTGTTTTGAGAGTCGTGCGGCGATGGGCCTGCCGGGTCGTCTCACGAAAATCCGCAGGAACAGCACGGAGATAGTCACGCAGCTCGTCCCACAGCCGGTCCCATTCCACGACCGAAACATCGTGCATCGTGGCGGACTTGGACTGTTGGTGGGATCGAAAAACCCCGATCGGCCGCGAACTCTGCACGACGAACGCGCCGGAAAAAATGCGCGCAAACCACCACACGTCCATGCAGAAATGGAAGGACTCGTCGAAGCGCAGTCGATGGGAGCGTTGTTGGTTCCAAAAGACGCATTCTTGCGGCGTTTCAAAGCGCATCTGGTCGTCTTGTGCGACAAACGGAGTGGCGAAGGGCCGAATCGCATTACGCCGGTTGTTTTTCTTGAAGTAGCTTCCCCGCCATCGCCGGCCCACAAACACGTCAAACTCGAAACGGCGGTACGTTCGGCCGACGTGGGCGAGCGCGTTGGGCAGATAATAGTCGTCACTGTTCAGGTACGCGCCGATCTGGCCGGTCACCCGGTCCAAGCCCTTGTTGATGGCATGGGCTTGTCCCCGGTCTTTTTCGCTGCACCAATAGGTAAACCACTGCGAGTACTTTTGGATGATTTCCACACTGCCATCCGTGCTGCCCCCGTCAATGACCAGGTATTCCAGGTTGGGATATCCTTGTAACAATACGGAACGAATCGTCTCTTCAATGAACCGTCCCTGATTGTAGCTGGGCGTTACGATGCTGATGCGCGGCCACTCCCGCCCATCCGTCATCCGGTCGGGCACTGGCCGCGACTCCTCCGTCCACGGCCAGCCGGATTTGCCTGGCGGTGGCAACGGGAGCTCGCTCAAACGCGGTGTGCGCATCAGTTATCCGCCTTGTGGAACAGATAAAGTTCGACGTGATTGACGACCGATGATCCTACCCCCGATGGACCGGGCAACGCAGCCGGAACACTTCGGGAATGGTCACAAACCGGAAATCTCGCCCCTTCTGGTCCAAGAACAGGCTCAGTGCCTGCAGCATCGCCGCCCGGTCCCGATGGATCTTCGTCCCATCACGGTCGTCCGTGGCGGGGATGACTGCGTCGTGCAGAAGAATGATACTGCCCGGGCGGCAGTGATGAATCAGCCGGTCGGCCATCCAGCCGGGATCCTGCACCACCCAGTCATCCACATCCAGGTTCCACCCGATCAGTTCATAACGCAGGAACAGTGCGTCCAGAAGCGTTGCCAGATTCGCGCTGCCGTAAGGCGGACGGAAAAAACGCTGGCCGTAGGGTGCGAGCGCGCCGCCACACGCGCGGATTTGGTGGCGGCGTTGTGGCCCGCTGATCTCCGGGAAAGCCGGATGATCCCACGAGTGGTTGGTCACGGCGTGTCCCGCTTCGGCAACCCGCCGGACAAGCTCGGGATACTGCGCCGCTTTCTGGCCCACCATGAAAAACGTCGCGCGGACGTTGTGCCGTTCGAGAATTGCCAGAAGTCGTGGGGTGTATTCCGCATGGGGTCCGTCGTCGAACGTAAGCGCCACTTCAGAGCCGCTCGTGACGAAGTGCCCTACCGGCCCGATCAGGCGGTAGCCCCAATCTCTCAGCGAGGCTCTCAGCGTTTGGATCAACTTCCTCTCCCGCCTACCAGTACGCCCCTTGATCACATACGTCGGTCTGGCGCGGACGATACGCGGCCGGCATTTCGATCCACCATTCGTTGAAATAATCCCGCTTCCAATCCGCCCAATCGCGCCACCGCTTTCCGATGACACCAAACAGAGCCTGCAGATGGCCTCCCAAACTGATCCCCACTTTGCCCATTCCCTTGACCTGCGAGGCGATCGGGATGGCCAGGCCGGCGGCAGCTATCAACGCCACATCGAAATCTCGTTTGGCGATTTCCGTCGCGATGTGATCGAATAAGTCAATCGCGGTCGGAAACCGTCGGTGCGTCTCGGGATCGAATCCGTACGGGAACTCCAGCGCATCCACGCTGCGGGGATGGAACCATTTCTTGCCGGTCTTCGACCACACCGGTTCAAAAATATCTTTCCGAGCGCGCTCTTTCAGCAGCGAGGCAAATGGGCACACGATGAGTATCTTCTTGTCCCGGAACTCGGGCAGATAGCAGTTGGCCTCATTGTCAGGACGGGATCTGTCTGGCTCCTGGTCCACGAAATGGACCAGGGTGTGGTCGAGCCCGTAGTGCTGCACGATCCGCTTCTCGGCCGGGTAGAGGAACAGACCAAGGCAATCCAGGTTCTTCAGGTGCCGGACATAAAACTCGTTGAATTTCACACAGAACTGCGGGTCACCGGGAAAAACGCCGGCTTGTTTCACCATGCAAAAGTCCAGCTTCTGTTCGAACTGCTCGATCTTGTCCGGCCGGGTCCGTTCCTTGAGGAGAATGTTGTAGTACAACCAGTGTTGTTCCGAGCCGCCGATCTTCCCCAGGGCGTAAGGCCGGCCGGTTCGAAGAGCAGCCTTGATCTGACCGATGAATTCCTCTCGACTCGTCAGCCGCGCCCTGAGCCAACTCCGCGCCAGACGGTCGCGGACGCCCCGCGATTTCCTGGTTACCGGGCCTGCGGCAGACTTTAGTGCCTCGACAATCCCTGCACCGGTTTTCATGGTTCTTCGTGCCGTGATGGTGAACGGCTGGCCGTCGCTTGGCTCGCCCAGCCAGCCGGCTTCACGATTCTCTCAGTCCCGGCCGCTGAGCGCGCTTGATCTGCTGGTGAAGCTCGTAGTGCCGGCCCAATTCTGACACCAGTGCCAGGGAGCGCTCGTAAATGTAATTCTGAAAGTAGGGGTACCGGTCCCGTTCTCGAAACAGCACGCCGCGGATGCACATCTTGCCCAGGGCCATGATCGTACTCAAGGCTTGCCTGTAATACCCAAGTCCAGCATAGGCGGACAGCGGCTTTGTCTGGGGCTGCCAATAACATGAGGCCCGGCCCAGGGGAAACGACGCCCGCAACAGCCAGCGCAACGTCATTTTCTCCGGGCGAACAAGGTGGGAAACCGGAAGTTGAGGGTCGTAGTACATGACCTCATCGGGCATGGTCTGGGCGATGCGCCTTACCAGAACCGTTTCCTCGCTGTAGCCAAGTTTGCCGCCCGACATGCCCAGGCGCGGGTCGAACCCGCCCATCGCTTGGAGCACGGATCGGCGGAAGAAACAATTCCCGCCGTATACGTAGCCGCATGTCTCGGCATCGACCCTCCGCGCCTCGGTGCAGGGCAGATGCGTGGCGTAGCGGTCCTCATACCACCGGGCCTTCTGACCTTGGTAGAACGGGAAAACCGGTCCACACAACACGGCGGGCTGGAGGCGACAAATCACGTGTTCGGCTGACGCCAGCCATTCCTTTGGTGCCCGGCAATCATCGTCGATATAAGCGACGTACTCGCCCCGTGCCTCTTGCCAACCGCGATTGCGAGCCATGGACAGGCCCTGTCGGGTCTCCCGCGCATACCGAACGTTGAGTGGGCGTGCCGCAAAGCCTTCGACCACAGCGCGAGTGTTGTCCGCCGAGTTATTGTCCACAACCAGCACTTCGTACGACGCTGTTGCGAGTGTTTGCTCACACAACGTCTCCAACGCGTCGCGCAGCAACGCGGCCCGATTATAGGTGCAGACCACCACGCTGATCTTCGGAGCGTCTGTCACCGTCACTTCTCCATCCACACGGAGGGGACGTAGTATACCCCCAGTTCGGGATACAGCGGCGTGGTGCGTCGTGCCGCCGCGCTTTGCACGATGGAGAACCGCAACAGGTCCTCCACGTAGTCGAGCTTCATCTCGTGACAGCCAACCCATAGCGAGATGTCGTAGGCGTTCGGGAACAGCAGACAATCGGGAATCTCCACCCGAAACCTCCGCGTGCCTTGGGGGACGTCTTCGAGCGCCAAATCCGAATCTTGGTTGGAGATGTGGACGACTTGCATTCCGATGTCTGACCGACTGATGTCCAGCGAGAGTTCGATGACGTCGAACGGACGATAAAACTCCACCGTATACTCCACGACGATCGTCTCTCCCATGCTGAAGGTGTCACGAGGGTTGCCATCCGCGTCCAGCAAACGGACGGCTGCGATTTGGGCCTGGCCACTGCCGCTCCGATCCCAGGGCCGCTGCGGTGAGGCGACCCCGGACTCCGCACTCTTCAAGTATGCCCTGACGGTCCGGTCGGCTGATCCGCGCCTGACAATCATTCCCTGCTCGATCCACATGGCCGACGTACACAAGGTCTCGACGGCGCCCATGTTATGGCTGACGAACAAAACCGTCCGGCCTTGGTGCGCCGCCTCGCCCATCTTGCCGAGGCACTTTTTCTGAAACGCGGCGTCGCCGACGGCCAGCACCTCGTCCACCAACAGGAGCTCCGTCTGCAAATGCGCGGCGACCGCAAACGCCAGCCGCATGTACATTCCGCTCGAGTACCGCTTCACGGGCGTGTCGATGAACCTCTCCACCTCCGCGAACGACACGATGTCGTCGAACCGGCCATCGATCTCCCGCTTCGTCATCCCCAGCAGCGCGCCGTTCATGTAGATGTTCTCGCGACCCGTCAGCTCGGAATGAAAACCCGTGCCGACCTCCAACAGGGAGCCGACGCGACCGTAGATCTTCGCCTGCCCGGAGGTCGGTTCCGTAACGCGCGAAAGGATTTTCAGCAGGGTGCTCTTGCCCGCCCCGTTCCGGCCGATAATGCCGACGACTTCGCCCCGCTTCACCTCGAACGAGACATCTTTGAGTGCCCAGATCGTATTGCTTTCGGATCGGCTCCGTCCGTTCCGACGGAACAGATCTTTGACCCCATGCATCATCTGATCGCGCAGCGTGTTGAAGCGCTGCAACGCCCCAATCCGATACAACTTCGACAGGCGTTCGGCCTGGATGGCGATATCGTTCATCGGACGACGTCGGCGAAAGCTCGCTCCGTTCGTCGAAGACGGGTCAACCCGCCGCACAAGGGCGCTCGCTCAGGCCTGGGGCTTTCGCCCATAGGCGAGCGATGCACAACAGCCGAGTCGGCGGAGGCGAGGACGAGCCGACTCGTTCCAAACTCTCGATGGACCCGGCCAATTGGGCAAAACGTCGTGGAAGGCGATGATGCCGCCGGGCTTCACATGAGGGAAAAAGTCTTCGAAATCGGCCAGCACATCCTCGTACTGGTGCGATCCGTCGATGAACAGCAAATCAATGGGCGTCATCCACTCCTTGGCCGCGTCCCGCGACTGGCCCCGCCACGGCGTCACGTACGAGGAGAGACCCCGAGTCTCCAGGTTGCTCCAAAAAACGTCGAAATACCCCGTCCCGCGGAACGTGACTCCTTCCTTGAAGTCGGAGTCGTTCCCAGCGAACGTGTCGATGGCGAAAACATGCTTCTTCGAGCCGCGACATCCGTACGCCAAGCAGCACGTCGAGCGGCCTTTGAAACTGCCGATCTCGACAATCGTCGCGCCATCGGGGAGCCAACGCGCTGTCGTGAACAACCACCGTTCCTGGCCGGGCGAGACCAGCAGACCTTCCACGCCATCAATCAGCGGCCAAATGCGCCGAAACTCACGCGCCGCGGGTGTGAGTTCCCAAGCCGTCTCCTGGAGGCTGCGAGCCATCCACCTGGCGGCCCGAGATACATTGTGCAGGCTCATTTCCACGATCCATCCGCGCTCCACTCTCCGCTGAGCAAATACGGCGTCGCGCTTCCAAACCCCCCGCTGCCGGACCCGTAGAAATCACCGCCCTCCACATCGAGAAACGCCACCCAGTTTCGTGGCCAGTCCGACTCTTCTCCCGCGACGACCACCCGTGCTCCTACGCTATAGCGCCCCGGCGGAAACGGGAATTTCGGCACCCGACAGCGAACGAAGCCGGACCCGGAGAGTCCGTTGAAGTATTGCCCCAGGTAAGAACTGTACAGTACGCACAACATCTGACCCTTGCCAGAGGTGAGCGAAAACCCCACGTCCACATCTTTGGGTTTCTCACCATCACGGCACTGATAGCCGAAAACAAACACCACATCCATCCCGCTGCGCACCGCCGCCAGCCGGTTGCCTTGGGCGTCCTCGACGTGAAAACTCGAGAACTGCACCGTCCCAGTGCCCGTGCGATCCACGCGTTCGCTCAACGGCATCCCCTGCACCAATGCCGGCAGCACCGTCTCCAGGTAGTGACCGATCACCTGCGGCGTCGCCCCCCGGCGAACGATGCGCCCATCGTCCAGCAACAGGGCGCTGGTGCACAGGTTCTCAATCGCGGCCATGTTATGGCTGACGAAGACCACCGTGCGGCCTTGCTTATGGGCCGCTTTTTCCATCTGGCCAAGACACTTCTTTTGGAACGCAGCGTCGCCAACCGCCAACACCTCGTCCACCAGCAGGATCTCGGTGTCGAGATGCGCCGCGACGGCAAACGCCAGCCGGGTGTACATGCCACTGGAATACCGCTTGACCGGCGTGTCGATGAACTTCCCGACCTCAGCAAACGATACAATATCGTCAAACTTGCGATCCGTCTCGCGCTTGGTCATGCCCAGCAACGCGCCGCTCATGTAGATGTTTTCCCGTCCCGTCAACTCCGAGTGAAAGCCCGTTCCAACTTCCAGCAGCGAGCCCACGCGGCCGCGAATCTTGACCTGGCCCGAGGTAGGTTCGGTAATGCGCGAAAGGATTTTCAGGAGCGTGCTCTTGCCCGCACCATTGCGTCCGATGAGTCCAATCGCCTCGCCGCGCTTCACGTTGAAGGAAACATCCTTCAGCGCCCAAATTGAGTCGCTCTGGGCCTTACGCTGAAAGACCCCTTTGATCCCATGCACGATCTGATCGCGCAACGTGTTGCAGCGCTGCAAGGCGCCAATCCGATACAACTTGGACAGGCCCTCGGCTTGAATGGCGATGTCGTTCATCAGATGACGTCGGCGAACGTTCGCTCCATTCGCCGGAAGTAGATCAAGCCCCCAAACAGAAGCAGCACGACTGCCGCCGCGCTGACGATCATGACGACGAAGTCGGGGTGGACCCTGCCCAACAGCGCCCAGCGAAACCCTTCCATCACCCCCACCATCGGGTTCAAACTGTACAGTGCCCGCCATTTCTCCGGCACGATGTGAACCGAGTAGACCACCGGCGAGGCGTACATCCAGAACTGCACCAGAAACGGAATCGCGTGTTCCACGTCGCGGTACTGCACGTTCAGCGCTGACAGGAACAGGCACACCGCCACCGCCGTCAGCATCGCCAGCAACAGAAACAACGGCAGGGCCAGCACGCCCCAGGTCGGCGTAATCCCGTACCAGACCATCATGCCCACCAAAATGATGAACGCGATGGCGAAATCCACCAGCGGCGTGAGCGTCGAGGCTATCGGCATGATCAGCCGCGGAAAATAAACCTTGCTGATGAGGTTGGAATTCCGCACGACGCTCGAACCGCTTTGGCTGATGGCCTGCGCGAAGTAGTTCCAGGGCAACAACGCCGTGTAGGCGAAAATGGGGTAGGGCAAGCCGTCGGACGGCATCTTGGCGAACTTGCCAAAGATGATCGTAAACACCAACATGGTCAGCACCGGCTGCAAAATCGCCCAGGTAGCGCCAATCGACGCCTGCTTGTAGCGGACCTTGACATCGCGCCACACCAGGAAATACAGCAACTCCCGATAGACATAGATGCTCCGCAGGTCGAGGTCGAGCCAGCTCTTGCGCGGCCCGATCACCAGACAGGGCGCCTCGGCCCGCTGCGGCTCTGACGTGTCTTCCAACACCGAAACCGTCGGTTGGGTTGATTTGGTTTGCATGCTCATCTCTCTTGAAGAAGTTTTGCCTCGGCCTGTAGGAATGTTCTCAAGGATTCACTTGAACGCGGACAACGCCCGGGAAATCCGCTGGCGCAGACCATAATGGCCCGGTGTCTCGGCCGATAGCACCACCTGGTTGATTGCGAGATCCGCTTCCGCGTCCGGCGTCACGCACGGCGGGTGTACGAGCGGAAACCGCATCGCCTCCGTTCGGTCCACGCGCCAGGGTGAACTTGCGCCGACGGTATGCGTGGCGCCTTCACCGAAGCCAATGTTGCGGCACAACTCCACGTTCGGGATCACCGACAACCCGTTTTCCATCCAGCAAATAAATGTCCATTGATAGTCCGAATACGACGCTCGCGTGCCCGCCGCATGCGCCTCGTCAAAGATCCGTCGCCACACCGCCGCGCCCCGCGGTTCGCCGACGATGTACTCCAGCCAGGGAGTGTCCCGCAGCGCCGGCCATTGCTTGAGCTCGATGTCAAAATGGCGCCGGGCCCGGGCCCACGTCGCCCAACCGCCGGAACACAGGTTGTGACGTGAAAAAAAGTAGCTGGCCGCGTTGTAACGCCGACCCTGCAGACCGTTGTTTCCCGCGACGTGCATCACCCGCTCGTCGTCCCGATATCTCTCCAGCACTTCATCACAGAAACGGAAGAACGTGAGGTCCGGAACGCAATCGTCTTCCAACACAATGGCCCGGTCCACCTGCTGAAACACCCACGCCAACCCGGTCGTCGGGCGCAGTCCGCAACCCAGATTGACGTCCGAGTAGTTGCGCTTCACGTCGCAATCCCAGTCCACGTGCTCCACGACCGCCCGCGCCGCCGCGCAACGCTCGGCGTCGTCGGGCACGTCCGGGCGCGGGCCGTCCGCGATCACAAACAACTGGGGCGACCGGGCGGCCGCGATCTGCGCGAACACTTGCGCCGCGTGGTCAGGCCGGTTGAAAATGATCAGTGCGACCGGTGCTCGTGGGACTGCGTTCATGGAACAGAATCAAGTCGGCAGTGTCTTCTGGCAACGGAGCGCCACGGCGCGCCGACCCCGAGTCGTACCGCCAGAGACCACAGGCTTCGTACGAATCCCCGCGGCGGCGCTTCGCGCCGGCCCGCGGACGGGAAGTTCAGGCAAGCGCGTTCTCCGTCTTGGGTGCACAGGCGAGGCGCTTCGGCAACAGATACGGTTCCCAAAACGCACGGTCGTACCGCGCCCAGGCATGACAGCCGAACGGCAAGGTGCGGTTTGTCCTCTCGAAACAGATCCGCGGCGCGGCCTCGAAAGCAAATCGCAAGCTGGTCCCGACGTCTGCAATCCTGAACTCGGGATTGTACTTCTTGGCCTGATCGGACCAGAACGTGTCCGAGTGCTGCCCCGCCAGCAACCAGCGCCGCATTTGCCAGCGCACGCTGTTAAACACCGGCAGACGTTTCAAATACTTCTTGGGCAGGTTTACCAGTCGAACGCGCGGCGGAGTTCCCGCGTAATGCCTCCGCCAGTACTCGTCGGGATCCGTCTGGTATCGTGGCGAATACAGCACCTTCAAGAAGCTGTCCACCTTCAACAACGCAAAGCCGATGTTGCCGACCCGTTCGACGTCCACCCACGGCAACTCGGGACACTTCAACCACGGCGGGCCAATGTAGTCCCAATCCATGCCGCACCATTGCTCGAGTTGATCCGAAAACACCAGACTGTCGAGGTGGTAACAGAGGATGTACTTGTAATCCCGGAACGTCTCGTAGAATTTCGGCCATAACATCAGGCGGTCGTGCGCCGCCGGGCTGCCAAAAAACCGGTTTGGAAAGCGCAGGACCGTGAAGCCCGGGTACTCACTCGTCCCATTCCTCGGGGCGATCATGTACCGGTCATGCCGCCCCAGGTAATGCGTCAGATGCCGCAACGAAATCAATTCGTCCGCAGTGAACTCAGGTCGGGCCGACAGCGGCACAACCACGGCCACCAACTTCGACGGACTCGGCCCGTCGGCGCCATGGCGGCGAATCTCAGAGCCAATCTTCATGAGGACGTTGATGAGGACGACGACGCCCGTTCCCCGCGATGGTGCTCCCAAAGATCGCGGAGCAGTTTGACCATGTGGCGGTGTCCGGCGGCGGTCCAGTGGGTGTCGTGCCGCTTGTAATCGTTCGCGCCGACGTATTCCGCTCCCGCCACAAACGGCACACCCTGCGCGCGGCAGATCGAGGCGATGCGCTCGTCCGGATAGAGCGGGTTGAAGTTGTCCTGGCCGTCGAGATGCGAGCGCAGAAACTTCGCTCCCGCCGGGCTGAGTTGGTACTTGTTCGGAATTGTCACCACAACGAGCGTCGCACCGGCTCGATCGCATACCTGTTTGGCCTCGCGGATGAGATAGTCGCAGGCTGAGAACGCCCGATCCGCCAACGGGCCGGGCGTGCACAGCTTCGCCAGCATCGGATAATAGGGACGTCCGTCGCTCGAATAATCCCACCGGCTCGGACTGACGTGCTCGGCCACAATCTCCCAATCTCCGCTGCCATTGCGGCGTCGCACGAACGGCGTGCGATAAAAGCCCGGCTTGTTCGGCAACAAATTGTCGTAGAGATCGTTTTCGATACAGATGAACCAGACAACCAACTTCCCGCGCAGTCGTTCGCCAAATTCCCGCATCAGCATCACGCCTTGCACCATGCTGTAGCCCGTGCAGCCCACCGCCTTCACCCGAAGCCGGGGATCGAGTTGCGTGAACGCTCGCTCGCCATCAATCCCGTAGCCGAACACGAACGAGTCGCCCATCGCGACGATATCGTTGTCTTCCAGGCGGCCAAGACCGATCCAGCCTTCCGAGTCCGTCCGCAGCCGAAACACGTCGTCCCCACGCGCAAAATAATGCGCATCGAGGTTCGGCTTCGGCTTCCACCCGAGCCCGCGGTGGAACTCGATGAGTCGGTTCCACGGTTCGTGTTGCGGTTCAAGCCTTCGGGCAATCGCCCGCGTCACGCTCGCCACAATCCAGAACGGCAGTACCAACAACAGGACGGGCGCCGTCAACAACACCGCAATTGGCAGGGCCACCAGCGCCAGAAATGCTCGCAGCTGTTTCATCGCTCTCTTACTCAGTACAGCGTGTAGATCCCGGTCGGCGGCGCTTCCTCTCGCGGGGCGTCGTCCAACACCCGTACGACTGCGACCAAGGGCAACAACCAGCGCATCCACCCGTTGCCATCCCTGCGCGCCTGCGCCAGAAACGCTCGCGCCCAGCGTCGTCCACCTTGGGGCTCGATCGTAACCCCGTTTCTGCAGTTGTCTCCCGCCACCGGGCTCGCCGAATGCGGCCGCCACAACGACTCGTTCGTGGGCGGACGCTCCAGCCCGAGGGAGTGGCCCGCCCGACCCGCCAAACCAAACAGGACTTTCAAATACACCCACAGCATCCAGTCCCGGGCACGCCGCGCGAGCCATACGGCGAGGCGATTCCAGGCGCGATACGGGATATTGGCGATTTCCGGTCGGTACAAACCCGGCCCGGCCAGCGCCGCCGCCACAACGGCCCCCAAGGCAAACCACGCGGGCGACACGGCAAACACCGCGACAACGCCGACGAGCAGTCCGGCCCCACAACTCATCGTCAGCCAGAATCCCTTGAGCCAGGCGACTCGAGGCGGCATTGGCAAACCGATCATCAGTCGTACCCCCTAATCCAGTGGATGTTGCTTGCGGTAGGCGTCCAGATTCGGCAGCAACGCCACTGCTTGTTTGTCCTTTAACAGGAGACAGTTTTCGAGGACCAGGCAATCCATGTCCGTCGCCATGAAACATTGGTAGGCTTCCTGCGGCGAGCAGACGATCGGCTCACCCCGAATGTTGAAACTGGTGTTCACAATCACGGGGCAACCCGTGATCTCACGGAATTTCCGCATCAACCGGTAGTAGCGGCCATGCCGCTCGGGATCGACCGTCTGAATCCGCGCCGAATAATCCACGTGCGTAATCGCCGGTACCGTCGACCGCGGCACCGAGACCCGAATCCGCAAGTCGGGGTCCTGCATCTTCCTCAAATCTTCCGCACTCAGATTCGTCCGCCATTCCTGGCGTACGGGCGCCACCAGCAGCATGTACGGGCTGTCCTCGTTCGCCCGCGTCTCGAAGACCGTATCAACAAACTCTCGCAGGACACAGGGCGCAAACGGACGGAACGACTCACGGAACTTGATTTTCAAATTCATGGTCTGCTGCATCCGCGGCGAACGCGCGTCGCCGATGATGCTCCGGCAGCCCAACGCCCGCGGTCCATACTCCATCCGCCCCTGAAACCAGCCAACCACCTTCTCGTCAGCCATCAAGCGGGCCACCCGGTCGATCAACACGTCCTCGTCCTCGATGTGCTCGTAGCTCGCCCCCATCCCGTCGAGGAACAGCCGAATCTCGTCGTTGCCGAACGCGGTGCCGAGAAGAGAACCCCTCTGGCCATCGGGGGAGGCCGGCCGTCGCGGGTTGTCCAGCAGGTGATGCCACACCAGCAGCGCCGCGCCGAGCGCGCCGCCGGCATCGCCGGCGGCCGGTTGCACCCAGAGTTGCTCGAATGGCCCCTCGCGCAACAAGCGGCCGTTGGCCACGCAGTTCAGCGCGACGCCACCGGCCATCACCAGGTTGCGCCGGCCGGTCAGCCGATGCGCATGTCGGGCCGCGCGCAAAACCACATCCTCGCACACCACCTGGATCGAGGCCGCCAGATCCATTTCCTTCTGCGTCAGAAAACTCTCGGGCTTGCGCGGCGGGCCACCGAACAGTCGATGGAACTTCTCCGAGGTCATGGTCAGGCCTTCGCAATAGTTGAAATAGGACATGTCCAGCCATAACGAGCCGTCGTCGCGGATGTCAGCCAGCTTCTCCACGATCGCATCCACGTATTTCGGCTGGCCGTACGGCGCGAGCCCCATGAGCTTGTACTCGCCGGAGTTGACCTTGAAGCCGGTGTAATACGTGAAGGCCGAGTACAACATCCCAAGCGAATGCGGAAAACGCATCTCGTGCGTGAGTTTGACCCGGTTGCCGCTGCCTTCGCCAATCGTGCTGGTGGCCCATTCACCCACCGCATCCAGCGTCAGAATCGCCGCCTCCTCGAACGGCGACGGAAAGAACGCGCTCGCCGCGTGCGATTCATGATGATCCGTGAAACATAATTGGCCGCGAAACCCGTCGCCGAGTTCGGCTCGGATCGTCTCCGGCAGGTGCAGCTTTTGGTTCACCCACAGCGTCATTGCGCGCCGGAACGATTCGATCCCGCGCGGCGCGTACGCCAGATAGGTCTCCAGCAGCCGGTCGAATTTCACCCAGGGCCGCTCGTAGAAAACCACGTAATCCAGTTCCGACCCGCGAATCCCGCCGGCGTCGAGGCAATAGGCGACCGCGTTCGTCGGGAATCGTGCGTCGGCTTTCTTACGTGAGAACCGCTCTTCCTGCGCGGCCGCGAGAATCTCACCGTCGCGCACCAATGCCGCCGCCGAATCGTGATAAAACGCCGAGATGCCCAGAATATTCGTGCTCACAGACTTTTCTCCACCGCTACAGCTACCGGTAACGCGTCAACCTTGACGCCCAGCTTTACGCCAACGGGCAGGCGCAACGCGATGGCCTGCAAATAGCCCGCCCACAAAACGACTCCGGCCTTCTGGCTCAGACTCCCCACGATCATCGCGGCACCCGCTACCAGCGCCGCACCCGTAGAGCCCGTCCTCGCCAGCGCCAGCCCCAAAAGGATACCTGGTAGCACATGTCCGAGACCCACCACCACAATCAATGCTCCCGGCCTCCGCAACACGCGCGTTGCTTGCCGGAACGCCCGCTCACGCGTACCCCACAAGTACACCAGCCAGGCAACGAGATTCGCCCCGATGCAGGCCAGTCCGATGCCAGCCGTCGCATGCGGCCACGCCAGCAACGCCACGCCCGCGCCCGCCGCAAGCCCCGAACTGATGAACAATACCGGCATCACGGGCACGTTCCACGCCGGTAGGGCGCCCGCCCGGTAAACGATGAATCCTTGACACAGCAGCAACGCCGCCGCCGAAGTTACCGCCACGACGCTGAGCGCCAGACTCGGTCGATAGGAATCGAGCAACCCCGCGACCACAAACATCAATGCCGCGAACACTTCGCGCGACATCCAGGACCGGCCCAGGTTGCGCAACAGATGATGCGCGCGCAGCGGCCGGCCCGCCTCCAACGCGACCGCGGCAAGCCCCGCAACGACGAGCAGCGGCGCAAGCCAGCCTCGGGGCGCATCGCCCCCGAGCGCAGCCAGGATGTAGAACCCGGCGCCGGCGCCGCCGAGCGTGAAATTGATGACGGCCGGCCAGCGCCAATCCCGTTGGCGGTCCGGGCCGAGTATCTGGATTTCCCCCGAAGGACGCATCGCCACGGACTCACTCCACAACGTAGAAGATCGAGGGATCGGTCCCCAAGTCTTCGTGGAGTTGAATTGTCTTGTTCTCCCGCAACAGCCGCGACACGTTGCTCGCCGGATGGTTCAAATCACCAAAATGCAAGGCGACCGCCGCACAGGATACCACGCACGCGGGAGTTGCCTCGGGGTCGAGGCCGGGCTTCAATCCGCACCGCAACCCGTCTTCCACCAACGTATGGCAGAAGCTGCATTTCTCGCTCACACCCAGCACGTCAGCGGCCCCGTCGCCCTGGCCGTCCCCAAGCTTGTTGACGTCCACGTACGCCGGCCCGCCAGGAGAGGCGATCGACCGGGCCATGTAGGGACAGGCCAGCACGCAGTAACCGCAGCCGACGCAGCGTTCGCGGTGGATGCCAACGATGCCGTCGGGCCGTTGATAGGTCGCGCCGGTGGGGCACACGTCGAGGCAGGGTGGGTGCTGACATTGCATGCAACTGAGCGGCACGAACACGCGACGCGTTTCGTTCCCCCCGGGAACGAAACACTCAACGATCCGCCGCCACGCCGCGCTGGTTGGATGATTGACCTGATTGCAGACAGCGGTGCACGTCTCGCAGCCGATGCACTTGCGCAGGTCAACCACCATGGCCCAACGCGTCATGTGCCCACCGCCTGCTTCAAGTGGTCCGCCAACCGCATCGACAGCGCGACGATGGTCAGCACGGGATTCGCGTATCCACCCGTCGGGAACACCGACGGGCCGGCAATGAAGAGATTGTCGACGCCGTGCAGGCGACAGTCGGCGTCCACCACACCCTGTTTCGGGTCGAGGTGCATCCGGGTCGTCCCCATGTGATGGTAGCCGCCGTGCAAATCCGAAGGGATCTCCCCGTTGCGTTCACTGTAAACCTGTCCCAGACCCGAACGTTGCAGTTCCTCGCCGAGAATATGGTCGGCGCGCCGACTGCTGAGCAGGTCGAATTCGGTCACACGCCAGTCCAGCCGGGCGCGCGGCTGGCCGAACCGGTCGCGCTCGCTCGAAAGCGTCACGCGGCTGTCCGGATTGGGCACCTGTTCGAGCATGTGGGCGAGCAGAAACACCGTGGTCCGCGGCCCGAACCTGTGGCGGACCCGCCGGCAGCCCGACCCGATGATGTCGTCAATGCCCCCCACAGCCGTGCGGAAATGGCGGCCGCATTCCTCCGGCACCTGGCCGTGCGACAGTGCGCCCATAAGCTTCTTCAGCGAGGCCACGCTCTTTGCTTGGCGTGACGGGTACACATACGGTTTCGCCATGGCGCACGGGATCAACTGCAGGCAACCGTTCAGCAACTTCTCCCGGCGCAGCACCTTCTCCGTGAGCGCCAATTTCCCGATCACGGCGACCGAATTGACGGTGTGGACGTTGGCATACAACCCCGCCGCCCGCGCGAGGCGTGGTGACGACGGTACGAACACGCCGTCCCAGAAGTGGAGGTGCTCCATGAAGAATCGGCCGACGAGGTCGTGGGCGTTGCCGAGACCATTTCGGCGCACCTTGTTGGAGAGCAACAACAGCCGCGGCGCCTCGATGCCGCCGTTGGCGACGACATAAACCCGGGCCGTAACCCAAAACTGTTTGCCGTCCGAGCTCGCCGCCCGCAGGCGGCGTACCGTCCGTCCGTTCTCTTCGGTCTCGATTTCCAGCACGTGCGCGTGCAAGTAGGTGGTGACGTTGTCCGCCTGCGCAACTTCATCCCGGCGCTCGCGGAGCACCGTCTCGCGCCGGGCAAATTTGAAGATCACCGTCTGCAACCGGTCGCCGGCCAACGGTAAGAGCCGTGCCGACTGCGGGTCGGCCCAGGTGGCGGTGCTGTAATCGGCCGGCTCGACGCGACAGAACGCCTGGGCGCGCTCGTAGTACGGGTCGAGTTGCGATTTGTCAAACGGCCAGCCACTGAATGGAACCTCGTTCCGCTTCTCGAAATCAATCGCGTCGAGCGGCCGGATGCGGACGCCGAGTCCGTTGTTGCCGATGTCGATGTCCCAGCGCGTGCTCGATCCGCCGAAGCAGAACGCCCGGGCGGTCTCCAACGTGAAATACTTCAGCCCGACGTTGTCTCCCGCCGCCAGCGACTGCGTCTCGGGTTCGGGATCGACCCCGCCGTTCTCCAAGATGCAGACGGGCACGCGGCGCCCGACGAATTCCCGGGCCAGAGCGATGCCGGCGACGCCGCCGCCGACGATGCAGACGGTCGTTTGGACCGTCTCGTCGGCCGGCAAAGAACGAGCATCAATAATCACGGCATTCTTCCTGGGTATGCGACTTTGCCGCTGTTCGGACCTGCGAATCGCCCCGCGTCACCTACGAGGCTTTGGACCGTTGCTCATCTCCCGCGTCAATAGTAAACCCCGACGGTCGCGAGGAGCTTCCGTCGGATCTTGGTGTAGAGGTTCTCGGGCCCTCTCAACGGAAATACCCGGTCGCAAACGAAATCGTCGTACTCTTTGTTCTGAGCCACCACCGGTGGGTGCCGCAGCGGGAACGGCATTTCGCCGGACGGTACGCTGGCTCGCTCATCGGCCCCGGCGGTTGTGTGCGTGGCTTCCTCGTCGAATCCCATGTTGCGAACCAAGTTGACTTTGGGTACGGCCGCGAGGCCGTTATTCGCCCACATGGCGAAGCTCCACTGATAATCCCAGTAGTCCCCCTGGCCATCGGCCGCATAGGCGCGGTCGAATATATCGCTCCAAAACTGAACCGCGCCCGGGCGTCCCAGGGTTTCTTCAAGCCATGAGGTTTCGCGAAGTTTTGGCCACGATTTGATTCCGATATCGAAGTGCTGCCACGCGCGGCGCCAGCAGGCCCAGCCCCAGTTCGAATGATTGCGGCAAAAGCAATAACTGTACGGCGTCGCCATTCGGAAACGATTTCTTCCCGCAACCATCATTACCCTCTCATCGTGCCGGTACCGCTGCAATAACTCCAGACAGTAGGGGAAGAATGTCGGATCCGGAACGCAGTCATCTTCCAGGATGATCGCTTCCTCGACTTGTTCGAAGACCCAACTGATCCCAGTCGACGGTCGCCGTCCGCAGCCGAGGTTCACGTCTGAATAACCCTTCACCACCTCGCACGGCCAGTCCACGCGCTCGATAACGGCACGAGCCGCCGCGCATTTCGCCACGTCCTCGGGCTGACTCGAGCGCGGCCCATCGGCGATGACAAACAACTGCCGCGGTCGCGCCGCCGCAATCGACTGCAACGCGCCCTTCACTTTTTCGGGCCGATTGAAAATGATGAGCGCGACTGGCGTGTCCAGGCTCATTTCAGGTTCACAATCATTTTCCTGTGGAAACCCCGGTCGGGTGTTGCTACGAGCCGTTCCGGATCGCACGTCTGAGCGAATACAAGACACCGTTGAGACGCCGTCGGTCAAACCGGCGCAGGGCGCCTTTCCAGCCCAGTCCGCCCTCGTACCGGTCGAGCGCGTAGCGGACCCCGCGGGCGAGGTCGTGACGGCCCATTTGCTCCAGGGGCGCGATCAACTCGGGCCAGAAACGGAAGTTCGTGCGCCCCAGCACGGCGACCTCGCGGACGAGTTCCTCGGACAACTCGGTTTGCTGGAAGACGTGTGTCTGGTCGAGTTTCCCGGCAATCAGCAGGGCGATCATCGTCCGCAGACACTTCTCACAGCGCCCGCAGTTCAGGCGGCCCGCCTGGTAGTGCTCCACGGCATTGCACACGCGTAGGTGCCGCAGGGCCACGTCCCAGTCGGCCAGCAGCCGCGTTTTCTCCAGGCGCGAGAGCGCCGCGCTATCATGGTGGATGCGCAGTTCGTGGCCGCTGTAAAACGGATCGAGCATCGGATGCGACGCCAAATGATGCAGGTTGGCAATGTCGAAACTGGAGGCGATGCTGATTTCAGTCAGGCGCCGACGCAGGGCGTGGCCGACCGCGGCCAGCACGGCGCCCTCGAACACGTCAATCCAAAAACCCCAGTCCGGCTCCAGATAGCGCTCGTTGGTGTAGACCGGCACCAGCGTGAAATCGGCGGCACCGGCCAGCGACCTCAGCAATTTCAAAACGAGTTCGAAAGCTGCGGCGTCCTCCACCTCCAGTCCGAAAATGACCACGCCGTCGCGAATGGACCCGGGGTGGCTCGGCGGAAAATTGAGCCGATTCCCGCGCAACGTGGCCAGCGAGTCCACGCCGCCGGTGGCAAAGAAGCCCGCACGCGGCACCACCGAATCGGCCAGGGGCCGGCTGCGCGAGGGCGCTTCGATGCGCACCAGGCCGCGCTTCAAACCGTACCAGTGCCGGATCACGCTCATGGCCGTAATCACCCCATTGCGCATGTCGGGGCAGATCTCGCCGTCGGCATGGAGTCGTTGTTCGCCGTACCAGAGGGCCGGGAGGACGCCGGCGAGTACAAAGGGCTCGACGCTGCAGCAGAGGGCGCCGGCGAACTCGGTGGTCGTTTCGAAATACACGTCGCGCGTCGGCCGGTCGCAATCTTCCCATTTGATGGTCGCGGCAATGCGGGCGCGATCCCCCGTGCGTTCCTCTCGCAGGTTCTCAATCTTCATGTGGCCAACGCCTCGACGGCCCGAGCGGGTCGCTCGCGCGCGGCTGCTTTCGGGTGCAGGTCGATGTACCCGGCGTCATGGTGAATCGCAATGCCGGTGTTGAGCGGCAGACTCATCAATTGCAGCCGGCGCAACAGCGAGACAGCCCGTTCCCCCCGCAACACCTCGGGTTGAAATACCTCCTTGTCCTTGGCGGAAATCGGATGGAGTACAACGCCCCTCAGTTGCCTGCCGTCGATGACAATCTCGGCGACGAAATTCTCGGTCCAATTGCCGTTCGATTGTCCGAAGATCAAACAGCCGAGCGAGTACAGAATCGGCCGGCCCTTGTAAACTTCGATTCCCTGCGGCACGTGCGGATGGTGGCCGGCGATGCAATCGGCTCCGGCATCGATCAGCAGGTGGGCGATTTCGATTTGCGCCGGATGCACGTTCGGCTGGTTCTCCTGTCCCCAGTGCAGTGACACGATCACAAAATCCGCCGCTGGTCTGGCCCGGGCGACGTCCTCCACCATCAATTCCCGATTCAGCGGCAGCAAGCCGGGGTGGCCCGCCGCCATGGAGGAAAACCGCGCGTTGCACCATTGGGTATAGCAGAGGAAAGCGAACTTCAGCCCGTCCTGCTCGATGAAGGTTCCGCGCCGGGCGTCTTCGTAGTTCTTCCCGATGCCCACGTGCCGCACTCCGGCCGCATCCAGGTGGCGCAGCGTCTCGAACAAACCGGCTTCGCCCTCATCGAAAATGTGGTTGTTGGCCAGATTGACCACGGAGATGCCCGCCTTGCGCATCGGGACGGCGTATCCCGGGTCGCTCTCGAACAAGCCGGCCACGCGCGGATGCGTGGACAACGGCGTTTCGAGATTGGCCAGCACCAAATCCTTGCTCTTCAAGAACGGTGCGATTCGCACGAACGGATACGCGTAGCGGTCGGTCACCGACGAGTAATCAATGTTGAATTCCCAACTTCGCAGGAGGAACTCATCGCGTTCGAGCTTGCTCTCATCCGCAGGTTTGCGGAAGGAATACTCTCGAAAACTGGGGGCAAGATCGTTGGTGAAATACTGCGGAGAGATAAACCAGCGGCAGAACGCACGCCACAGGCGACCGCGAATTCTGCGGATGATCGTGCGCTTCGGCGCCCGCGGCTCCAGGGAGTGCAAGCCAAGACACCATAGAGAACGGACCACCGGGTCGAAATTCAGGTCGCCGCACAGCGCCAGACGAAACGCACCGTCGGGGACAACAAACGGTTCGCTTCGCGGTGCGATCCGCTTCCAAGCCCATCGGGCCAAGGCTGGGTGTTTGCTCCAAGCGGCCCACAGCAGCCAATTGGGAACGTTCGATGTCTTTGTCATACCGTGGCTGGAACCGATGCGATGACCTGTGGAGCCGGGCTGGCGTTATCGGGCTGATTGAAAATGATGAAGCCGACGGGTGTGACGAGTTGATCCGACCGAGATTTCGCGATGACCATAAAAATTGTCTCGTGCCTGCGGCAACTGCCTTGGTTGGCGTCAGAATCTGTAGTCAAACCAGGAGGAAGCGTCTTGGTTCACCAGCAGCATGTCCACCATGCAGTCTCCGCCGAAATGCATAAAGAAGCTGTTGTGAAAGACGGCGGTGAGGCAAGCGGCTCGGAGCTGGTCCAACCCGGGGAATCCCATCATCATTCCCAACTTCCGCTTGATACGCGCGCCGTACCCCAGCCCCAACCGGGGCCGGAGAAGGAACGGATAGCACATGAACTGCATGCTGGGCCACATGAAGTTGAACCGGTAATCGAGCCAACACACCGCGTCCGCCTTCAGCAACTCATAAGACAGCGGACGCATTTCCATATGCCATTCGCGTCCGCCTTTCTCCTCGTAGGAGTAGTACACCTTCTCGAGCATTTCCCGATGATGCTTCGGAGACAACACCAAGACCCCCGTCTGGACCACGCGGTCGAAGCCATCGGGCAGCCCGTAGTTTGTGTAGTACTGTCTGTTCGAGTAGTTGGTAAGTGAGGAACCATAAAACTCGTAGACACGATCGAGAAGTTGGTCGCCCGTCTGCCAACGGTCTTTGGCGAGCGTCTCAACGGCCCCCACTTTCTCCGGCGGAACGCCCTCCACGATCGACGGAGCGTCCAGGTTGTTGATCAACACATCCGAATCGACCCAGACGATCCGCTCGTAACGTTCCGCGAACGGCTGGGATAAAACCAAACACTTCTGCCAGGCTGGCGAGCGATTCTTCGCCCGTTGGGAATTATCCAGCAGCCGGTCCAAACAAATCAGATCGTATCCATACCTGTCGGCGTACGTCCGCCAGTTGCGCTCGCAAACCCGCTTCCAGTGCTGGAGATAGTAATCGCCAATCGCCAATGTCACCAACGCTTTGGTGCCGTTCATGGAGCGCGTCGTGTGGTCGCTCAATTGAGCGGCGAACCCGCGGTCTGCCCCGTCGATCGGGACCGCGGTCGCTGAGTCGCAAACGACGAATCCTGCTCCGCCCGCAACCGGTCGCACAGCCGTCCCGGGGGGATTTCCACATCGTCGTACGTCAGCACCTGGTCTTTGGGGATGTCGCGTTTGAGGCGGCAGCCCACGCCCACGCCCATCGGCAGCAGATTCTCCTCGCGCGCCACGTCGGCGTTCTCAGCCAGGCCGTAGGTCATGTAGTAGCCGATGCCGTCCAGCACCTGGCCGGCTTTGAGATCGATCTTGGCGGTGGCAACAACTTCCACGCACGGTGCCCCGAGGGGCGTACTCGTCGCGTCGCCAAACAAGACGGCGCGGGCAACCGTGTTGTGCACCTCGAAATGGCATAAGTGGTAGGGCGTATAGAAACAATATAGCGGGCCGGGCCCGAGCTTGTAGAGGTTCAAATAATGCCGCTGAACGGGATGGTCGGTCGTTCCGAGGACGAACACACCGGGACTCGGCACCGCGCCGACGACGTAGTCCACGACGCCCGGGCCGTTCCGGAGGTCGGCGATCGGGTACCAGTTCACACTCTCGGCGATTGGTGTGCCCGTTGGCACCGTTGGGCCGTGCATGCCGCGTTTGGCGACGCGCATCCCGGTGGCGTTGGCCACCACGGCCTGCTCGAAGGAGATCTTGCTGCCATCCGCGAACGATGTGACCATGTGCGGCTTTTGGCCCCACTTGCGCGCGAAGCCTTCCTGGGTCGTCGGATTGCGGTACGGGTCGTGTAATCCCTTGATGTTCCCACACAATACGGGCCGCACGCCGATGCCTTTCACGAACCGATAGAGGTTCACCATCACACCGGGCTGGTCGCCGTCGGCGTTCGTGAGCACCACGCCGGCGCGGTCGGCATAGACCTTGAGAATCGGGCCGACGGTGGCGTCGACCTCCGGGTTCATCATGACGACGTGCTTGCCGTGCTCGATGGCCTTCAGCGCGACGGTTGCCGCAAATTCGATGGTGCCGGTGACCTCGATGATCGCGTCGATTCCTCCGGCCTCGCACAGCAGCAGCCCGTTGTCGGTCACCGCTGGTTGTCCGCGCGCGATCGCCTGCTCTAATTGGCCGGTCGTCTCGACCACGACCACATCGCCCACGCCGGCCTCGGTGTAGGCGCGTTTCGCGCCGTCCAGATGCCGGTTCGAAATGGCCACCAACCTCATCCCGCGCACGGTCGTGCAGAGTTGCAGCGCGATGCCGCGGCCCATGAAGCCGGCCCCGATCATGCCGACGCGGATCGGCCGACCCTCACGCTCGCGTTTCTCCAAGGCGGTATCGATGATGATCATGCCGCTGTCTTCACGCCGTCGGCCACGTAATCAGGCCACGCCCTGTCTTTGTCGGAAATCATGGTGACCGCGAGGGGCCACTTGATCCCAAACGCGGGATCGTTGTAACGCACACCGCCTTCCGATTGCGGCGCGTAAAACCGGGAAACCTGGTAGATGACCTCGGTGTTGTCCTCGATCGTCTGATACCCGTGGGCGAAATCCTCGGGCACGAACAGCATGCGGTAGTTGTCCGCCCGCAGTTCCACGCCGATCCAGTGCTTGTAAGTCGGCGAATCACGCCGGAGATCGATGATGACGTCGTAGAGCGCCCCGCGCGTGCAGCGCACGAGCTTGCACTCCTGGTGGGGTGCCCGTTGGAAGTGCATGCCGCGCAGCGTGCCCTTCTTGTTGTTGAAGGACAGATTGACCTGCGCGAGCCGCGGATTCAGTCCCTGCTTCTCGAAATCCTTCTGACACCAGGCTCGGGCGAAAAAGCCCCGCTGATCCTGCAGCCGTTTCAGGTCGATGAGAAACGCCCCCTTTAGCTTCGTTTCCGTGAATGTCATGAACAGTTCTCCCGATCGTATTCGGTTCCAGCCGTGGTCGGCTAAACCAGCAGCATCTTCCGGCAATAAAAGGCTTCCGCGTAGCGGCTGGGAGCATTGGACTCAACCCCACGCAGCCTCAGCAGGGCCCAAAACGTGTCCTCGGTGAACCACGGCTTGCCTCGTTGCGTCGGGAAGCTCTCGAGGATGGTCTGGATCTTCCGCCGGCACAACGACGGCGACAGCTGTACGAACACGTTTGGCGCCCCCATGTCTCCATCGTACTTGGGAATCTCGTACTCCAGGATCCAATGGTCGCGGAACACGTTCCAAGTCAATTCCGAAACGAGCCGGTGGTCTTGGTGCAAGTCGTCGCGTTGGTGCGTGAAAATAAGGTCCGGGCTGAGGCTACGGCCGAGGTCTCGGATGCAGTCTTTGATCTTGACGCCGTCGTAGGGGAAATAACTGTCGGCAAAATGGTGGATGCTGACCGTCTTCGTCTTGACCCCCTTCAAAAAGCGCCGCGCACTCCGAATCGCCTCGCGCTCGCGCTCGGGAGTCCCGCTCAACACGACCCAGTGGATCTCCATCCTGTTCCCCAGCTCTTGTTTCAGTTTCAGCAGCGTGGCCCCGCAGCCGGTTTCGATGTCGTCGCAATGGGCCCCGAAACACAGGATCCGGAACCGGGATTGACCGTTCTGGTGCAGACCGAGTGGAAACATTCTTTAGTCGCCTCCGTTGACCAGCCGCGTCATGGTTCAAGCATCGACCGAATCGAGATCTCTGTCACTCGACCGCCCGGCCCGGCACGATCGCGTGGCCGGCACCGCTACTTGCCGCGTGGCGAGAGCGATCACTTCAGTAATCCGTTGCCCCGCAGGGCATCCGCCGCTTCCGTGACGAGCCGGAATGCCAGTCCTGAACGCTCGGCGATGTCGAGCAACGTGTGCGCGCCATCGGACAGATTGAGCACCCAGAGCACTGCCAACTCGAACTCGCTCGCCCCCGGCCGGCCGCCGATGGATTGGTAGAGTCCGCGCTTGCCAAGCTGTGGCTCGCATTTCGGGTTCTGGTTTGCGTACGCGCGGTTGTGTTCGAGCACGAACAGGACTTCCATCAGCTTGCGCAACGAATCCGCCAGTGCCTCAGGCGTCACAAACTCCAGATTGTCGGCCGACGTGTGGTACTCGGGAAATCGTCCGTTCGGGGTACGCATGAAACAGCCGACGGGCAGGTTGAATCCCGGCGAGCAGTACTGTCGCTCGTCGTACCCGTACGGCGTAAAATCGAGGATCTCGTAGGGCTGGCCGGAATGCTTCAACACGTGCGCGACGGCACGGTCGATCTCCGCGGTGCCGCGCCGGCTCCTCTTGTACGTGGCCGGGCCGGCGTCGCCGACGCAGGAGACCACCAGCCCGTGCTTGATATTCGGCAGTCTGTCTTCGTTGTGCGCCAGCCACGTGATCGAACCGATCGTGCCGGGAATCCACAAGAACCGGTACGAATACCGTTGCGGGCTCACCCGTTGCGCCAGAAAAGCGGTCAACGCGACGCCGCTCAAGTTGTCGTTGGCCAACGACGGGTGGCAGGCGTGGCACGAGATCAGGATTTCATCCGGGGTGTCGCCGGCCGCGAAATATTCGCCGTAGGTCAATTGCCCGTCCGCGAGCGTCGACTCAATGCATACCTCGTACTCGCCATCCTCCATCCGTTGCAGTTGGTTGTGGCTCAGGCAAAACCCCCACCGCTCGGCGTAGTAACTCGTGCGATAGGGAATCCAATCGGGATGTTGCGGCAAGGTGAACAAATGTTCCCGCAGCTTCGCCAGCCGCATCCGCTCGTGCACCGGCAGGCTGTAATTGAGCACGTGCAAATTGTGTTTCTGAAAGTCGATCACCCGTTCGCCCCGGCTGTTTTTCACATAGGCGTCGCGGATGTTCCATTCCTTGGGCACGGTCCAGTCAAACACGCGCGTTCCCGTGGGTACTTCGTGCACTTCGAGGGGCACGAACCGGCCGAGCCGGCGCAGCGTTTCGCGAACGCCGTTGCCCGTGACGCTGCGGCAGATCGGATATAATTCCGCCACCAAGTCGTGCATTTCCCGTCCGAGTTGGTTCATGGCTGAAAGTGGGGCCGGCTCCCGGTTGGATGTCAGGCGCTGGGCTTCCATACTTCCCACGGGGCGCGCCCGCTGGAGTACAAATCCTCCAATCGGGCCTTGTCCTTGAACGTGTCCATCGCGGCCCAGAATCCATCGTACTTGTACGCTACGAGTTGCTTCTCTTTGATGAGCCGTTGAAACGGTTCCTGGATCAGTTCCTCAGCGTCGTGGATATACTGGAAAATCTCCCGCTTGAAGATGAAATAGCCGCCGTTAATGTGGAGCGAGGATTTGGTCGCGTCGCGAATGTCGGTGACCACGCCCCCGTTCTTGAACGAGACGAAATGAACGCTGAAGTTCGGCCTCACGCACAAGAAGTCAGCGATCTTGTCGTGTTTGCGGAAATGGTCGAGCATATCCGGCAAGCGCAGGTCGGTAAGGCCGTCGCTGTAGTTGGCGAGAAACACGTCTTCGCCTTCGAGGTATTTATGAACGGCTTTGAGGCGCTGGCCGATGTTGGAGTTGACTCCTGTGGACACCAGTGTGATCTGGCAGTCCTGCAACTCGCGGCTGAGGATCTCGATATTGCGGCCGCCCTGGGAGACGACCAGATCGCTGGTTCCCCATTCGTTGTAGTGGAGGAAGTGATCCCGAATCACCTCGCCTTGGTAGCCCAGGCAGAGGATAAACTCCTTGTGACCGAAGTGGGCATAGTACTTCATCACGTGCCACAACAGCGGCATGGGCCCAATCTTGACCATCGGCTTCGGGATGCTTTCGGATTGCTCCCGCAGCCGCATCCCCTGGCCGCCGCAGAATAGAACGACCTTCATGGTCGCCCCGCCGCGTAAATCGTCTCGCTGCCGGCTCTCATGGATAAACCCTCAGTTCCGGAATCGGCACGACGAACTGGCCACCCCATTCGCGAATATAAGCCATCTGGTCCATCACCTCATTCTTCAAATTCCAGGGCAGGATGAGCACGTAATCGGGCTTGGTCTCCTTGATCTTGTCGGGATGATAAATCGGGATGCGCGTCCCGGGCAGCAGAAGACCCTGTTTGTGCGGGCTGCGATCCACCGTGTAGTCGAGAAAATCGGCGCGAATGCCGCAGTAGTTCAGCAGGGTGTTTCCTTTGCCGGGCGCACCGTAGCCGGCGATGGACTTGCCCGCGCGCTTGGCGGCAATCAGAAACTCCAGCAGCCGGCGCTTGGTCTCCGTTACTTTCTCCGTGAACGTGGCATAGGTCTCCACGCGAGTGAGTCCAGCCGCCACCTCGCGCGCCTTTACCTCATCGACCCGCGGGCTGCGGGTCTGGGAACCGTCCGCCGTATCGCAGGCGTAAATCCGCAGCGAACCACCGTGGGTGGGCAGCTCCTCGACATCGAACAGGGCCAGCCCGTGCGCCGTGAAGACCTTCTCCACTGTGATCAGGGAGAGATACGAGAAATGCTCGTGATAAATCGTGTCGAACTGGTTTTCCGCGATCAGTCGCATCAGATGCGCAAACTCCATCGTCAGCACGCCGTGGGGTTTGAGGACCACCCTGAGTCCCTCGACAAAGTCGTTCAGCCCCGGCACGTGCGCGAGCACGTTGTTGCCGACCAGGAGATCAGCCTGAATTCCCTTGGCAACCAGCTTCTTGGCGGTGGCTTCGCCGAAGAACTCCACGACTGTCGGGATCCCCTTCTTCGTGGCGACGGCGGCGATATTGGCCGCCGGTTCGACCCCGAGAGCCGGAATCCCTTTCGCCACAAAGTACTGAAGCAGATAGCCGTCGTTGCTGGCGATCTCAATGACCTGATGGTTGCGGTCGAGCCCAAAACGCTTCGTCGCCATCTCGACGTAGGATTGGGCGTGCTGCAACCACGAATCGGAGTAGGAGGAGAAATAGGCGTAGTCGCTGTAAATGTTCGTGGCCTTTTCGAGTTCCTCCACCTGCACCAGGAAGCAGTTGGCGCACACGTAGGCATGGAGCGGGTAAAACAACTCCCTCTCGTTCGCCCGGGCGGGGTCGACGTAGCTTTCACACAACGGCAACACTCCCAGATCAACAAAGGTGTGCTCCAGCGCCGCCCCGCAGAACCGGCAGGTCGGCCTCGTCACGGGCGGTTCTTCCAAAAAAACTGTTCGTCGATCTGCTGCGTGTGCAGCAGATGCTCGAGTTGCTTCAGACGCGTGAAACCCCGGAACTCAAACATCTCACGCGTCAGCTTGATTCGCTCAAAGACTTCGCGCAATTCGTGCGCTCCCGTCCGCGCGTCCCGACGGCAGCGGAACCCGGGAAGCACCTGGTGGATCTTGTCAAACGATACTCGATAACTGCGGTTGTCCCCGTCGTTGCGGCCAAAACTCAGGGCGCATCCCGGAAAGGCTTCGGCGACGCATTCCGCGATTTCTTTGACGCGGTAGTTTTGTCCGTTGTCGCCGACATTGAGAACCTGGTTGTGAACCATTTCACGGGGTGCCTCTAGGGCACAGCCGATCGCCTCACAGATGTCGAGCACATGGACCAACGGACGCCACGGCGTGCCGTCGCTGACCATCTTGATTTCTCGAGTCGTAAACGCCAACCCCGCCAGGTTGTTCAACACGATGTCGAAGCGCATGCGCGGCGAAGCGCCAAACGCAGTGGCATTGCGCAAAAATGTTGGCGAGAAACCATCATCGGCCATCGCGGAAACGTCGCGTTCGACGAGGGCTTTGCACGTTGCATAGGCGGTTTGCGGGTTGGTCGGCGATTCCTCGGCCACCGCGTTCCCGGAGGCGACGCCGTAGACGCTGCACGACGAACTGTATACGAAGCGTCGGACGCCGGCCCGCTTGCTGCGCTCGGCGAGGGCGACGCTGCCCCGGTGGTTGATGGCGTAGGTCAATTGGGGATTGTGCTGGCCGAGCGGGTCGTTCGACAATTCAGCCAGATGGACCACGGCGTCCAGGCCCGCTACGTCCTCGTCGGCGACCTCGCGGACGTCCTTGCGGACCAATCGGCGCGGGAGTTCCAGCCCGTCGTACAGCAGCCCATCACGGTAAAACCCCGTGTCCAGCCCCGCCACATCGTGCCCGCGCTTCAGCAAGACCCCAGCCAGCAACACGCCGATGTAGCCGTCGGTCCCCGTAACCAATATCTTCATCGTTGACGAACCCCGTTGCTCGCGCGCCACTTCGGGCCGGCTACTTCCAGATTTTCCATGGCACGTTGCCGGATTCCCACATGGCCTCGAGCATGTTTTTCTCTTTCAGCGTGTCCATGCACGACCAGAAGCCTTGATGACGGTACCCCATGAGTTCTCCATCGTGGGCCAGCCGCTCCACGGGTTGGCGCTCCCAAATGGTCTCGTCGCCGTCGATGTAGTCCAGCGCCGCCCCCTGCAGCACAAAATAGCCGCCATTGACCCAGCCCTCGCTGGCTTCGGGTTTCTCGTAGAACTCGGTCACCGAATCCCCGTTGAACCCGATGCGCCCGAAGCGCGATGGCGAGTGCACGGTGGTCACCGTGGCAAGCTTGCCGTGCGCGCGGTGGAACTTCAACAGGCGGGTGATGTCCAAATCGGCGACGCCGTCGCCATAGGTGAACATGAACGTCTCATCCTTGCTGAGCCATTTCCCCAACCGTTTCAGGCGGCCACCCGTGTTCGTGTGCAGGCCGGTATCGATGAGATGCACCTTCCAACCGGGCTGCTTCCCGTCGTGAACGACGGTCTTCCCCGTGCCGACGTCGATCGAGATATCGTTGTTCACCGCATAGAAATCCAGGAAGTATTGCTTGATGATCTCCCCGCGATAGCCGAGCGCGATGATGAATTCGTCAATGCCGTGCGCGCCGAAAATGTTCATGATGTGCCAGAGGATTGGTTTGCCGCCGATCTCCACCATGGGTTTTGGTTTCAGCAGCGTTTCTTCCGCCAGCCGCGAGCCGAACCCGCCAGCCAGGATGATTGCTTTCATAACGTGCCCTCAATCAAAGTTAATGCGCGGTTGTGCATTCACGTCGGCGGAGTCGTGGCGAACCGCCCACGGCCAGCGTCGCCCCGTCCGGGCGCGTATGCATCACGGGCAAACTTCCAGTCAAGCCGAACGGGAGCTTGCGACCCAGTCGCTCGGTTCGTGAACTTGCGGCGTTCCCGCTGCGTCAGGAAGCGTCCACAAGCTGTGAGCGACTGACGATCAGTCGGGCCTGACAGCCCAAGGTTGACAGCAGGACGGCCACTCGATCGCGGTCGCTCATCTCCTGGAGAACGACCGCCTGTAATCCCCGCAGCGGGCCGTCGGCAATCTCAACAAGATCCCCGGGTCGAAAGCCCGGGCGCACGGTCAGAACGTCGACCGCCTCACCAGCCCATTGCTTGAGTTGCTCGATAATCGCGTTGTCGACAATGGTCGGCTTTCCGCCAAAACCGACGACGCCCACCACCTGCGGGGCGTATTGGACGGCCCGGAAACTTTGGGCCAGATTCAGACGGCAAAAGAAGTAACGGGGAAACAACGGGCCGATGACCCAGCGCTTGACGCGGCGGATGGTCTTGAGACGCTTGAGTCGCGGATAGTACGTCTCGAGGCGCAGTGATTCCCGGCAGTACTGTTCCGCGCCGGTTTCCTTTCGGGGCCGGGTGTGAACGCAAAGCCAGTGCGTGGCGTTGGGGAGAGGATCGCCCTGCGGCGCGACTGGATCCGCTTGCGACCGCGATGTAGGCTCGTTGTTCACTGGCTGAAAATCATCTCCACGCTACAGTAGTTGGTGCGCCCCGGCAAGCTGCCGCCATTCCGGTGCAGCCTGTCGTTCGGACAGGCATGCCGGTTGGTTCGTGCTCGCCCGTCTGCCGGCCCCGAAATCCTTCGAGGTGGTTTCTCCGGCCCACGGGAGCGCCTTCATTCAGCGCCGTTGCGCTTTCCTTTCTTGTGATAGTAGGAGTACTTGTACGGGTAGTAGTAATACCCGTGCAGTTGTTGATCGATGTTGTTCATCACCACGCCGACCAGCGGGGCGCCACACTCGCGCAGCTTCTGCATCGAGCGCGCGACGATCTCGCGGCCAATTTTGCTGAAGCCAATGACGTAAATGACACCTTGCACGTGGGGCAGTAGAACGAGCGGATCGCTCACTCCCGTCACCGGTGGACTGTCGATGATGACGCGGTCGTAGTCGCGGCACGCTTCCCCGATCAGTTCGTGCACGCGGTCCGACGCCAACAGTTCTGGCGTGTTCGCCAGTGCCTCGCCCGCCTGAAGGACATCGAGATTCGGAATATCCGTCGACTGCACGACATCTTCCAGCTTCAGGTGGTCGATCAGGTAAACGGAAAGGCCTTTGTTGGACGCGGTCGGAAAGACCTGGTGTTGCGCGGGGTGGTGCATGTCGCAGTCGATCAACAGGGTGCGTTGGTTGTTGGCCGCGAACGCAATGGCAAGGTTGGCGGAGACGACTGATTTCCCTTCGCCCCGGGCCGTGCTGGTAACCAACAGGGGTTTCGCGGCATTGACCTCGGGTCTCAAGCTGATGCTGGCGCGCAGGTTGCGGAACGCCTCGGCGCACACGGACTGCGGGTCGAGTTGTAGGACGCGGCCACTCTGCGACCTGCTCATGAGTTGCATGTGCGGCACGCCCGACAGCAACGGCAGGCCGAGGGCCTCGATGTCCTCGTAGCTCTTGACCCGATCCTCGAAGGAATTCACCAGGAAACTCAGCCCGACTGCCGCTCCCAAACCGACGATGATGCCCACGGCAAAATTGCGTGTTTTTCTGGGCTTGAACGGCTGACCCGGTACTTGTACGGGATCGACCAGCCGGGCGTTGCTGGCCTCAAGTTTGCCCGTCACGCTGGTCTCCTTGATGCGCGTGAGGATGGCATCGTAAATCTGGCGGTCCGCCTCGGCGTCGCGTTTCAGCGTGTTGTAATCGGGCTGCTTGCGGTCCATCTCCAGCGCTTCCTGTTCCTGTTGCTTGAGCGCCTGCTGCAGAGCGTCCTCCTTGGCCTTGGCCATCGAGTAATTGGATTGGAGCGTGGCCACCGCATCATTGCAGGCTGCCGTGAGCTTGTCGGTAATGGCCTTCAATTCGGTTTCCACGGCCACCATCGACGGGTGGTGTTCCCGGTAACGCTTGCGCAGGACCGCCAGCGCAATCTGTTTCTCGTTCAATTGCTGGCGGAGCGCGGCGACTTTTGGATCCGCGTTGATGGCGGCAATCTCGGTGACGTTGGTCCCCGCATCGAGCAACCGCTTCACGGAGAGCCAGTCGGATTCGGCGGCCAGGCGGACCTTTTGGGCTTGGGTGACGGCATCGCTGAGTTCCTTGAGCTTGTCGACAACGATGTTCTGCCGCTCTTCCAGCGAAACGGTCTGGGCGCGCTGACGATACTGTGCGAGCGCCGCCTCAGATTTCTCCAGCTTGGCCCTGGTCTCCTCGGCTTGTTCCCGGAGCCAGTGCACCGCGTTCATCGTCGCCGTCAACTTGCGATCCAGGTTCTGCTTGATGAACTGCTGCGCGACGCCGTCGGCCAGCATGGCCGCGAGCTTCGGGTTCGGATGGTCCACGTGGACCTCGACCAACCGGCTGTCCCGCACGGGCTCCACGCTGAGGCACGCCTGCACCGCGCCCACAGGGTCGCCCCCGGCGGTCGCCATGAAATCGGAGTTCTTATCCAACTGCAGCGCCCCCACCACCTGTTCGCACAACGTCCTGCTCTGGAGGAGTTTGACCTGCGTGTTGATGTATGCCTCGTCGCGCAAGTCGGGGTTGAGCACATCCTCGATGTTCAGGACTTTCATCGGCTCCGAGTCCATCTGGATGGTTGCCGTGGCGCGGTAAATGGGTGTTTGCAGGTACGTCCAAAAGACCGTGGCCACCACCACCGCCAGAAACGCCGCCAACCCGAGCCGCTTGTGCTCGATGAGAACGACGAGATGCTCCCGCCACGGGAAGCGATGCGCGCGGCGGTGTCCCCCCGCAAGCCGCGGGGCGTTGGAACTAGGCGAGTATGTGGGTTGCATGACCGGCTAAAACACGCTTTCTGGTACCGACACCACGTCGTCGGGCCTTAATTCGACATCCTTGCTCTTGTCGCCACTCTTGATGATGGCGGCGACGTTAACGGTTATCTTCATCTCCGAGCCGCTCTCTGAACGGATGATGCTCACGCGGTCGGCCGCGGCGATCGGGGTAAAGCCGCCGGCGCGGGCGATCGCCTGCAGCAGCGTCAGTGACTGATCCGGGGGGAATTCGATGGCCCCGGGCGATCTGACCTGACCGAGGAGGAACACACGACGGTTCGTCTGGTCGACAAGCACCGAGACTTGCGGATTCACCAGGTAATCGTGACCCAGCCGCTCTTTCAGCAGGTTCTCGGTTTCAGTGACGGTCAACCCGGCAACCCGGACGGTCCCGAGTAATGGGTAGTTGATCGTGCCCTGAGCCGAAACGTGCTCCTTAACCGACAAGTTGGTTTCGTTGAAAACGTTGATCTCAATCGTATCCAGCGGGTGGATCCGATAATCGCTCGGGGAGGAGGGCGCGCGTATCGCCTGGGCGGCCGTGGCGGTTGCGAGTGTTTGCGGTGCGCTCGGCGGCACCAAGTCGCTGATCTTGCGCTGGCCCGGCGCCGATGGTCCGGCGCACGACACAAGAGCTAGGCACAACCCTAGTGACAAATAGGTCACCCCCGCAAGCGTGGGTTTAGACCGTCCGATGTATGTCCGACCCTTAACCACCATTTATCCGACACCAACCTCCAGTGCAATGCACAACTCACCAGTCGCGAGAATCGCGACCATCGCCCAATCAGTTTGTGTTGCGAGGAGTTGCCTCCTGCCTCACAAGGCTCTAGACCCGACAATACAAGCCTCTGCCGAGAAGCAAGTATACAAAATTATGCCCCGTTTCGCAACAGCGTCAACGGAAAAACGGTCCACATCCACCGTGCCACAAATACCCACGCGCGGGCGACCTGATTCACCCCCGGGAGGCCGACCGCGCCCTGTTACAAGGACAAGTCAATTCCGCCGAATCCGGCTCACGTTTGGAAGCCCGATGAGGCCGAAAATGAAGCGAAACGGGGTGGTTACCACAACCACGCTTCTCATCGTCGGGCCCGGGCGGAACGGCGGCGTCCGCCCGTTCGGCAGTCAGAACGGGAACCAGTCCCCAGACGGACCAGCCCCAGCGAAGAGAGGGCGGGATAGTGCATCGATTTGCCCGGTGACACCTCGCCGCCATAATTCACGGCCTCTCTGGCGAGTATGGCTGACGCGCATCGGCGTTCAGAGCCGTCGGCGATCTCAGCTCCGCTTCACCGTCCGTCTCCCGGCCAACACGTACTTCTTGAGCAGCAGGCCGAGCTTCTTGCGCGTGGCGGGACGCATCGCTTTCGGCTGGGTCATGATCGCAGTGGCCAGGGCGTGCCGACACGTACAGTCGGTTTCGGGATCAAGTGTGGCGGTGGCCAATCGGATGGTTTCCTGTGCCGTCTTCGAGTTCTTCATCAAGTTCGCAACGACCATCTCGACGCTTACCGCCTCGTGACCTGCGTGCCAGCAATCGTAGTCCGTCACCATCGCCAGCGTTGCGTAGCAGATCTCCGCCTCGCGTGCGCACCGGGCCTCGCCGTAGTTGGTCATCCCGATCACGTCCCAGCCCATCTGCCGGTGGAAATTCGACTCCGCCCGGGTCGAGAAGGCTGGCCCCTCCATGTTCACGTACGTGCCGCCGACGTGCACCGTCGCGCCGGCGCGCCGCGCGGAGTCGGCCAATACCTGCTGCAACCGCTTGCAGATGGGGTCGGCAAACGCGATATGGGCGACCACGCCGTCGCCAAAAAACGTAAGCTCCTTACTGCGCTTGGTGCGATCGAAAAACTGGTCGACCACCACGATATCGGTCGGTTGATATTCTTCCTTGAGCGAACCGACCGCGCTGACGCTGATGATCGTGCTCACGCCAAGCTTCTTCATCCCGTAGATGTTGGCGCGATGATTCAATTCGCTGGGCAGGATTTTGTGTCCCCGACCGTGTCGGGGCAGGAAGACCAACTCCCGTGCGCCGAGGCGGCCCGTTAGAAACTGGTCAGAGGGTTGACCGAACGGGGTGCTGACCCGAATCCATCGCTTGCGTTCCAGTCCGTCCATTTCATATAACCCGCTGCCGCCGATGATGCCGATCTTCATGCGCAACCCATAGCGGAAACGGGTCGTCACTCGCAAGAGCATTCGCGAGATGGGCCGACCGATTGGCGATACCCATGCGCCACGGACGTCGCCCCCGCGCGTCATGTTGAACCTGACCGGTGATCAGCCCGCGACTGGCTGGGAGGGACACCGGCTTTTCCTCGTGGTCGGTCGGGCTCCCGGCAAATGAAAGCGGCGCATTCACCTGAATGCGCCGCCCTCAGTTTCTTCCGTTTGAGCCCCGAAAACGACGGGGTTGACAGTTTATGGGTTCGACCACCGGGACACTCATCCCGCTATCCCGCCCGCCGCATCTCAAAGAGCCAGAAAACACAACTTAAGACACGGGGGGCTGCCACTGTGTTCAAAGTGATTGATGACTGGTGACTGGCGACCGCAGACTGGTAACCGTCCACCAGAATCTCGGGGAATTCGGGGCCGCGTGCCGCCGCCGCAAACGTCTCGCCTCGCGCGGTCGTCGGGGTACAAGGCCGGTCCCCGCGGTTACGTCAGGCTTCGCTGGGCGCTGGAACGGGCTGCGGTTCTTTCTGCGCGCGGGCGCGCCGGCGTTTCTTCGGTTCGGCCCGGGTGAACTCGCCGATCTTGCGATACTTCTTGTAGCGCGCCTCCAACAACTCGGTGGTCTTCATCTCGGCCAGTTTGTCGAGATGCTTGAGAATGGCCTTTTTCAGCGTCGCGGCGGTGGTGTCGTAGTCCCGGTGCGCCCCGCCGAGCGGCTCGGGAATGATTTCGTCGACGACGCCGAGTTCGAACAAATCTTTCGCGGTCAATTTGAGGGCGGCCGCGGCCTGCGCGGCGTTGGCCCGGTCTTTCCACAGGATTGCGGCGCAGCCTTCGGGTGAGATCACCGAATAATAGGCGTTCTCGAGGATCAACACGCGGTCGCATACGCCGATGCCCAAGGCGCCGCCCGACCCGCCTTCACCGATTACGACTGCCAGCAGCGGCGTTCTCAGCACCATCATTTCGCGCAGGTTCACCGCAATCGCTTCGGCAATGTGACGTTCCTCGGCCCCGACGCCGGGGTAAGCACCCGGTGTGTCGATAAAGCTGACGACGGGCAGTTCGAATTTCTCGGCCAACTGCATCAGGCGAAGCGCCTTGCGATAGCCTTCGGGGTGCGGACTGCCGAAGTTGCGCATCAGATTCTCTTTGGTATCGCGGCCTTTTTGTTGGCCGATCACCAGCACGCGGTGGTCGTCGATGGTGGCCAGTCCCCCCACAATCGCGTGGTCGTCGGAAAAACGCCGGTCCCCGTGCAGTTCGATTACGTTGGTCGCGATCCGTTGAAGGTAATCCAGCATGTACGGCCGCTTCGGGTGGCGGGCCAGTTGGACGCGTTGCCACGGAGTGAGGTTGGTAAAAACCTCTTTCTTCGTCGATTCGAGTTTTTCCTCGATGGCATGGATCTGCGCGGACAGATCGATCTTCTGTTCCGCTGCCTGTTTCTGGAGCGACTCCAGGGTTTGCTCCAGTTCGGCAATCGGCTTCTCAAATTCGAGCGTATAGATTTTCATAGTGACCTCGCTGGCGATCAGTCGCGGATGACGACGACCGTGCCAATCGACAGAATCGTGTATAACTCCGCAATATCGTCGTTCAGCAGGCGAATGCAACCGGCGGTGGCCTGTTTGCCGATGGAGTTGGTGTCCCACGTGCCGTGGATGCCATAACCGGGCACGTTGATGCCGAGCCAGTGTGTGCCGAGTATGTTCGCCGGATCGCCGTAGGGAATGGTCTTGCCGTCGGAGCGCCACCACGGCGGGTTGGCGACGCGGCTGGTGATTTGGAACTCGCCCACAGGTGTCTTGCTATATTCGCCGGTGCCGACGCGGTATCGTTTGAAGAACTTGCCGTTGTCGGTCAGCCGCAGTTCGTTCGTGGCCTTGTTGATGACGACGGCAAAGTGGCCCTGATAGATGCGCAATCGGTCGCCGATGCGGACCAGGTCGCCCGTGAGGTTGCTGGATTTCTTGATGAGTTCCACGGTGGTCCCGAATTTCCGCGCGAGTTTGCCGAGGGAATCACCCGCCACGAGGGTGTAATCGACCTTTTCCGGCGCCGGCGACGCCGTGAACAGAATCTTGATGTCGATCTCGCCGAGCAAATTCAGCACCTTGTCGGATGCATCGGGACCGTCGGCAATCGGCTCCAACAGCGCGCGGGCTTCCGCTAATTTGCCTTCTCCTTCGAGGGCCAGCGCGTGCTGGTAGAGCGTACTGCTGGACTCGGCCGGCGCAGGCGGACGGCTGGCAACGACGTCAGCGGGCGTGGGCGCGGCCGCAGGCGCGGCGGCGGTTGCTGGCGGTCGTTGGGACGGGGCAGGGGACGAATTCGGGTGTCGATCACAACCCGCAAGCCAGCATGTCAGCAGGACCAGACTGAGCGAAGATTTCATTTTTGCAAGTCGCGAACAACCAAACTCATCGCAGGGTAACGACGCGCAGGGTCTTTTTCAAGACATTTGAGGACGACGCGCTCGATGGCGTGAGGAATGTCGGGGACCAGCGCCCGGGGCGGCCGCAAATGCTCGTTAAAGTCGGCGTACTTGCCCAGGATCTCTTCGCGCGTCTCACCGGTAATCGGTTTCCGTCCCGTCAACAGTTCGTAGGCGGTGATGCCAAACGAAAAAATGTCGGCCCGTTCGTCAACGGGTTGACGGGCCAGTTGCTCGGGCGCGAGGTAGAACGGCGTGCCCGAGAGTTTCGCGGCGCGCTTGGGCTTCGCGGGACGCCGAATGGCGAGGTCGAAATCGAGGATCTTCGGCTCGTAGGTGGCGCGGGGGACGAGGATGTTTTCCGGTTTGAAGTCGAGATGCAGGAAGCCGCGTTCGTGAACGTGGGCGAGTCCGGACGCCATGCCGATGATCAATTTGAGTTGGTGCGCCCGGAGATTGGGATCGTTGCGGAGGATGGCTTCCTTCAGGTTCGGGCCGTCGACGTACTCGATAACGGCGTAGCGGAGGCCGCGAAAGTTCCCGCTCCCGTAGAAGTGCACGATGTTGGGATGGTCCAGTTGCTGCATGACCTTGCAGCCCCAGTTGAATTGGCGGACCCGGGCCCAGTGGAGGCGATACACCGGCAGCAGCACGCGCAGGATGAACCGTTCCCCGAGCCGATTGGTGACCAGATAGACATCGGCCATGCCGCCTTGATTGATTTTCTCGAGGACGTTGAAGTCGGCGAACGTTGTCCCGATCATGCGGGGGCAACGGTACCGAACCATCCGGCAGTTTGCAAACGCAATTCCCGGCGATTCCGGCCCCGGTGACGGACGGCTGACATGCACGTGGAAGGACGCCAGGGGAGTACCCGGCGATCGCTGTCACGGGTTCGTGCCGGGTATCTGTTTACGGTTTCCGGAAATGTGGAAGTGCCGCTTCCCCCTCGCAACTCAAGCGCGGCGCCCACCGCGTTCTTGTCTTCAACTTTGCGGCGAGATACACTCCGCGCGCGGCGAGATGGATTGGACGGGATCGCGCCCAGCAGTCGCGCCGCGCTTCAACACAACGATGATCGATAGCCAGCCAGAGGGCGGGGAGGCAAAGGTGTCGGGGAGGTCTCGCTGGGTGCAGTTTGGAGGCTTGGCGGCGGTCTGCGCACTGGTCGTCGGCGTTTACGGGTTCACGGCCCACTCGGGCGGGTTGGAATTGTTGAGTCTGAATCCGGCTGACGCATATTACAACTTGCTGGTACAAGGTTTCCGCGCCGGCCAGCTCAGCTTGAAGAAGGACGTGCCGCTTGGGTTCGCACGTCTCGCTGACCCCTACGATCCGGTGGCCAACGCGATCTATCGGTCTGAGCTCTACGGGATGTACGACCTGAGTTACTACCGGGGACGGCTCTACCTGTACTTCGGAGTGACACCCGCGCTGATATTGTTTTGGCCGTTTGCAGCCCTGACCGGCCATTATCTCTTTCAGAGGCAGGCCATGGTGGTCTTTTGCACGGTCGGCTTTCTGGCCAGTGTCGGATTGTTGCGCGCCTTGTGGCGGCGCTACTTCGCCGATGTGAGCGTCGGAGTGGTGGCGGCCTGCGCGGTGGCGCTCGGCTTGGCGACAGGCGTGCCGGTGATCCTGGCGACTTCCGATGTTTACCAAGTGCCGATCAGTTGCGCGTATATGTTGATGATGCTGGCGTTGGGAGCGATCTGGCGTGCGTTACACGAGCCGGGGCGGAGGGTTTGGTGGCTGATGGCGGCGAGCGCGGCTTACGGGTTGGCGTTGGGAGCCCGACCGTCGTTGCTCTTCGGCGCATTGATCCTGTTGGTGCCGGTGGCTCAGGCTTGGCGTGAACGCCGCCCGATTGTGGCTCGGCTGACGGCAGCGGCCGTTCCGATTGTGCTGATCGGGTTGGGTCTGATGCTCTACAACGCGCTGCGGTTTGGCAATCCGTTCGAGTTTGGCCTGCGTTACGAGTTGACCCCGGACCGGTTGGACTCGGTGCAACACTTTAGTCTGCGCTATTTCCTGGTTAACCTCCGGGTCTATTTCCTGAAGTCGGTCGGTTGGAGCCGCCATTTCCCTTTTGTACAAAACATGGTGGCGCCGCCCCTGCCGCCGGGCCACGGCGGTTTGGTGAAGCCTTTCGGCATACTCACCGACGTCCCAATCGTGTGGGCGACGCTGGGGGTTCCGCTGGTCTGGCGACGTCGGTCAGCCGAGGCGGCCGCGACCTTGAGCTGGTTTGTCGTCGCCGTGGCCCTGCTGTTCGGGATCAGCGCTCTGACTCTGGCGTTTTATTACTGCATTTGTTGCCGCTTCGAGGTGGACTTTCTGCCCGCGCTGGTGCTGCTGGCCGTGGTGGGCATTCTTGGCTTGGAACGGGCAGTGGCTGGCCAGGCGGTCTGGCGGCGGGGGGCACGGGGGGGATGGATCCTGCTGCTGGGCTTGTCGGTGGCGTTCAACTTGTTGGCGAGCGTTGAGCATTACGCCGTGGCAGACAACAACCTCGGAGTCACCCTCGCGAAAGCGGGGCGAGTGCGCGAAGCGATTGCCCAGTACGAGCGGGCCTTGCGGCTGGAGCCCGACTACGCAGACGCGCACAATAATCTGGGAACGGCTCTCCGGGAGGAAGGCAAAATCGACGACGCGATCCGGCACTACGAGCAAGCGCTGCGGGTACGACCTGACCTCGCCGACGCACATAACAACTTGGGAGTCGTTTTGATGCAGCGCGGTGAACTCGAGCAGGCGATTGAGCATTATCGGCAAGCCGTGCGCCTCCAGCCCGACAATGCAACCACCTACTACAATTTGGGGCAAGCGTTGTGGCAGGGGGGCAAGATACAGGCAGCGATTGACGATTGGGAGAAGGCGGTACAGCTTAAACCCGACCTCGCTGAGGCGCACTACAATCTGGCGGTCGCATTGGAGCAGGAGGGCCAAGAGGCGGAGGCGATAAAGCATTACCAGCGGGCGTTGCAGATCAGGCCGGACTACCTTGAGGTGTACGACAGCTTGGGGGCCGCCTTGCGGCGGGCGGGTCGATTCCAGGAGGCGCTCAGATGCTACGAGGAAGTCGAGCGACTCAAGCCGGGTTCTGCCGAGGGACAATACAACCTGGGCAATGCCCTGGCACAAGTTGGCAAGCTCCAAGAGGCGATCGGACATTGGGAGCAAGCGCTGCAAATCAACCCGGATTCCCCAGAGGCGCATTACAACTTGGGGGTCGCCATGGAGCGGGAGGGCCGGGTGCCAGAGGCCATAAGACATTACGAGCAGGCGCTGCGGCTCAAACCCGACTACGCCGAGGCACGGGATCGGGTGGCGCGACTGCGGGCAACTCGGTGAACTGCCCGATCCTGCGGCAGCGTCAATCCCGGGTTTGTACCGAGCCTCGACCGATCAAGCGTTCTGCTGTCTTCGACACGGGAGTGCTTGACGGAGAACGGGGCAGTGTTAGTGTCGTTCCCCGTGGCTTTGCAAAATGTCCGGGTGATTTGTTGGGTGTTCGCCTGTTTCTTCGGGGCGTCGGTTCGCGCCGCGAACTTTTACGTCTCGCCTGCGGGGGATCATCGGGGAAATGGCAGCCCAAGCAGGCCGTGGGATTTGCAGACCGCCCTGAATCAACCATCCGCCGTTCGTCCCGGTGACACGATTTGGCTCCGGGGTGGTGAGTACCGCCCGGCTTCGTCGTCATTGCCCGGTTTCACGAGCCAGTTGGGGGGCGGCGACACCGCGCCGATTGTTGTCCGTCAATACCCCGGTGAACGAGCCATCCTGCGCGAGGCGACGGGCTTCACCGGCCCGAAGGCGGCCCGGCAGACGATCCTGTATGTGTTTGGGAGCAATACCTGGTTTTGGGGCTTCGACGTGGCCGGCTCTGGCGGGACGAGAGTCGTCCGGGTCCCGGGCCCGGACCCCACGCTTGCGGAACTGCCGTTGCCGTCGGGCGTGGAAGTGGTGGGGACGAACATCAAGTTGATCAATTTGACTGTGCACGATGCGCGTGGTGGGCTGGGGTTATGGGCGGCAGCGGTAAATTGCGAGGTGTCGGGGTGCATCGTGTACAACAACGGCTGGGCCGCCCCTGATCGCGGCCATGGCCACGGCATCTACACGCAGAATCTGAATGGGACGAAACGATTGTCCGACAACATTGTGTTCAACCATTTCGGGCTCGGGATCCACGGGTACACGGTGCACAGTTTTCTCCAGAATTACCTGATCGAGAGGAATGTCGTCTTTGATAACGCGCATTTCGCGTCGTATCCCGACGTTGACGCCGGCGAACAAATCCTGTTTGGCGGCGGGACCAGGATCAAGAACTTGAGAATCCTGAACAACGATCTCTATCAGCCGCTCAATTTGCATGGGTCGATGCTGACGCCGGATTACGGCGATGCAGCCAACGTCGATGCGACGGTCACCGGGAACTATATCGCGGGAGGTTCAGGCGGGGGAAATTGCCTCGTATCCGCGAGATCCTATGATTCACTGGTGTTCACCGATAACACGCTCTACAGTACGAATGGTGATCTGGTGCAGTTGCGCGCCGGACCCGGCTACACCGTGGACCATAACACATATTATGGAACTGTCGATGAGGGCTTCCGTAACGGCCGGGGCCGCTATGACTTTGCAGAATGGCAGACAGCGACCGGGCTCGACGCACACAGCCGCTTTTTTCGGGGCACGAGACCGCCCAACAAGGTCTTCGTGAACGTGAATGCTTACGAGCCGAAGCGGGCGAACATTATCGTCTATAACTGGAGCCTCGCCAGCCGCGTGAGGGTGAACGTGAGTCGCGTGTTGTCCGATGGCGACATCTACGAAGTGCGGAACGCGCAGGATTATTTTGCCCCGCCGGTCGTCACCGGGACGTACAAGGGGGAACTGCTCCGGCTGCCGATGATCAACTTGACCGTGGCCATACCCCATGGCTGGACCGACACGAGTGCCGTGCCGAGAACCGGGCCCGAGTTTAACGTTTTCGTTCTCATCGGCCGGCGCCCCACCCCGAAGCTCCCGATGGGACCATCCGAAACCACCTCATATCACAAATGAACTTGCCGGGATTGAGATTCAACCGGATGACGTTGAGCGACCTTCGTCGCGGTGCTCCGATCCGATGCCCGTGGCGGGAATGCCCGGGCGACCCCGTTCTGCGCGACGACGATGTCCATCTTTGGTTGGCAAATCTGGATCAGGAAAACCAAGGGCCGCAGGTGCTGCAGGAGGCCGAGAAAACCCGCGCGGCGCGGTTTCACTTTGAGCGTGATCGCAGCCGCTACATCGCCCGGCGCGTGATTTTGCGCGAAATCGTCGGCAGCTATCTCTCGGAGGACCCGCGCGAAATCGAGTTTGCCGAGAACCCGTTCGGAAAGCCGGAACTGGCGCGCCGCCCCGGGGCCGGCACCTTTCAGTTCAATCTATCCACCACGGGAGAATGGGCGATGTACAGCTTCACGGGGCGACGGAGGACGGGGATCGACATCGAGAAGATTCGACCGGACTTCGGCGGGGAAGAGATTGCCAATCGGTTCTTTCATCCACGGGAAGCAAGCTGCATTGGGGAATCGACGGAGTCAGACCGCGTGGAGGTGTTCTTTACCTATTGGACGCTGAAAGAAGCTTTCGTCAAGGCGCACGGCGTGGGCTTGCAGCGGCCGCTGGTTGAGTTTGACTTCACTCCGCTGGTCCGGGAACGACAAAGCGAGTTCACGGATACGGACGGTTCGAAGTGGCTTTGTTCGACGTTGAGGCCCGGCGAATCTTTGGTTGCCGGGTTGGTTGTGGAATCCTGAACGGGTCAGGCCTTTTCGGCGCTGGCGCGCTCTCTCTTTGGATAATACCCGTAATCGTAGTAGGGATCGCCGTACGCGGCCCGGCGAGTCCGCGGAACCGCGTTGAGGATTACGCCCGAGGCGGGAGCGCCCGCCCGCTCGAGTACTTGGGCCGCCCGCCTGACGGTTGCCTTGGACGTGCGCCGGGCACGGACCACCAGACAAACAACATCGGTATGGCCGACCAGCAGCAACGTGTCACTCACGCCAAAGACCGGCGCCGAGTCCACCACGACGCGGTCGAACCGCCGGAGCGCCTCTTCCAACAGGAGGTTGAACGGGTACTTGGCCAATAACTCGGACGCGTTCGACGAATAGGGGCCGGCGGTCACGAGCCAGAGATTTTCGACGGTGGTGGCCTGCACGATATCGTCGAACTTCTGCTTTCGATTGAGGAACTGCGTGACGCCCCAGTGGTCGGACTTCTCACCCCAGAAGAACTCGTCCACCATCGGACGGCGCAGGTCGCAATCGATCAACACGGTACTCAGACCCTGCTGGGCCAGGCTGACGGCATAATTGACGGCGCAGAAGGTCTTGCCTTCGCCGGGCATGGAGCTCGTGAACAAGGCTGTCCGCAGTGGTTTCTCCGGATTCTGCAGTGACAGCGACGTGCGCAAGAATCGGAACGATTCCGCACCGGATGTCGGGCCCTCGTCGTCCACCACCACTCTCTTTTCGCCCGTCTCGACCGTTGGGATTTGCGGGATGGTGCTGAGCACGGGCATCTTCAGAACCTGTTCGGCTTCGGTCAGGGTCTTGAGCGAATCATCGAACATGCCGCGCCCCAACGCCAGCATCAGTCCGCATCCCAGTCCGGCCATCAACCCCAGCGCCAGCACGCGAACCTTGTTGGGTTTGATCGGCGTCTTCGGCACTTCCGCCGTTTGAAAGACCTGAATCCGTTGCGTGTCCAGGTTGCCGGCGATGGTGGTTTCTCCCATCCGTTTCACCACGGAATCGTACAGCGCGCGGTATTGCTCGATGTCGCGGAGGAGCACGTTGTAGGGAACGAACTGTTTGTTCAGCTGCTGGGCTTCGGCTTCCTGCTTGTCCAATTCCTTGGTGAGCGCCAATTCATGCGACCGGGCGTTCTCGTACGTCGCGCGCGCCATCTGGGCCGCTCGGAGGGCGGCGTTTGACAGTACCTGCTCGAGTTCATCGAGTTTGCCTTGTGCTTGGATGTACGTGGGGTGTTTCGGCAAGAACACCTGCTTGATGTTGGCGAACTCGACTGTTTGATGCGCGATGCCGGCGCGGGCGGCCGACACGCTTGGATCCGCGGCAATCTCCGGCAGTTCGAGCAGTTTCGAGACGTCGTCTCCCGTGTCTTTGACCGACCGATATTCGGTTTCGAGCCGGACGCGTTCCGCTTTGGCGGATTCCACCTTCTCGTTCACGCTCTTGAGGTTTTCAGCCACGATAGCCTGCTGTTGCTCGAGGGACAGCGATTGGTCCTTGTACGTTTGCAATTTGGCCTCGGCATCATTCAACTTGTGCTGGAGTTGCTGCGCCTCCTCAGCGAGGAAAGTGGCTGCGAGTTGGGAAGCGGTCTTGTAGGACTCCGCATTCTGCCGGAGCAACTCGTCGACAAAAGAGTTGGCCAACTGCGCTGTCAACCGCGGGTCGGTGTGCTCGACGGTGATATCGATCAGATGGGTTCCCTTGCGCAATTGCACGTGGACCATCCCCGATAATCTTCCCGCGAGCGCGGCCAGTGCGGTCGGATTTCTGACCGGACGATCGACGAACCGCGGGTCGGTGGCCAAATTGTTCGTGGCGATGACGCGCGCCAGGATGGTCCGGTTCTTCAGCAGTTGCCCGATCTCGTTCACCTTCTCGTTGACCGCGTCCTCGCTGTCGTAGTCGTCTGCCACCACGCCTTCGATATCCAGTATCTTCGGCTTTCCGGTCTCGAACTTCAGGACGGCGGAAGCGGCATAAATCACCGGCGCGCGGCTGAGATAGACCACCGCGAGCCCGGTCGAGACGATCAGGCACAGGGCGATCAGCTTGGAATGTTCGAGAAGAATGTAGAAGACATTCCGCCAATCAAAGGAAGATAGACCCGTTTCTTCCGGCTGTTGGTAGTCGTCGTCAAACATAGATGATGGCTGCAGCCCAGTACAATAGCGAGTCTTCACGGCGATTGCAAACGGCGGCGGCATTTTCGTCGAAAATTGTCACGATGAACATGTCAGGCGCTGTCGCGACTCGCAGTTCTACAACGAACCAGACATGTAATTGTGGTAACCCGGAACGCCGCCGGACCAGGAAAGTAGGAATCAGTGTCGGTAACCAGTGTTCACCGCGTCGCACACTCATGTTCAGGATGTAACGCGCGCGGGACACAAGTCGGGTCAGGGAGCGTCGCATTTTAGAGAGAAACGCCTGGTTCCGCTTTTCGATTTCCTCACTAACTCATGATGCGCGTGCGAGTTAGCTCGCCGGGGGGTGGTCGACCTACAACCCTTACGTTTATTGGCATACAGGGCGCTAACTATCGACGCGAATCAGAGCGGTGTGGTTACCTATAGAACAAAAAGGTGAGCTGGCAGGACCTGGTAGCGGCCCGTTGATAGCGTGCCGCTCTCCCGCCTGATTCAAGCGCAGGGCAGTCGCATCACGAGCCGCGCCCAGAGGCAATCGGGACGCCGTCTGGTGCCTCAGGGCGAGGAGCAGAAGGATGTACTCCATCAGTCCCACGTACGGACAGGAGTGGAGCGCTGTATCCAAACAGAAAGCCGCGAAGGCGGATCTGAAGGCGGTCGCATTTTACAGGATGTGACCGTCAATGGCGGCAGCTTGCCCGGAATCGAAATCAGCCGCGGCCTGTCCGTCCATTGATTCGACCAATCTCCTTACGATTCAGAACATGGCGGATTCCGTAGTCCAAGGCGGAGGCGCGATTCCGGCGACAACCGGGCATTTCGTGCGTCTCCAACCGTCCAAAGGTTGGGTGTCGCTCAAGTTGTACGAACTGTGGGAGTATCGCGAGTTGCTCTACTTTCTGACCTGGCGCGACATCAAGATTCGGTACAAGCAGACGGCCTTGGGGGCGGCGTGGGCGATCATTCAGCCCGTCTTCACGATGGTGATTTTCAGCATTTTCTTTGGTCACCTGGCCCGGATTCCTTCCGATGGAGTTCCCTATCCGATCTTCAGCTTCACGGCCTTGGTACCATGGACGCTGTTCGTGTACGGACTGACGCAGTCGTCAAACAGTTTGGTGGGCAGCTCCAACCTGATCAAGAAGGTCTATTTCCCGCGGCTCGTCATCCCGATCTCCAGCCTGTTTTCGGGCGTGGTGGATTTCCTGATCGCCTTCGCCATCATGTTGGCGATGATGTTGTATTTCCGAATCGTGCCGACGATCAACGTCGTTTGGGTTCCGTTTTTTGTCCTGCTCACGTTGGTGACCTCTCTGGGCGTCGGTCTGTGGCTTTCGGCGCTGAATGTTGAGTACCGCGACGTGAAGTACGTGGTGCCGTTTCTGACGCAGTTTTGGATGTTCGCCACGCCGATTGCGTATCCCAGCAGTCTGCTACATCAGCCCTGGCGCACGTTGTACGGGCTGAATCCCATCGCCGGTGTGGTGGAAGGCTTCCGGTGGGGGTTGCTGGGCACAAAGACCCATCCAGGAACAATTCTGATCGCGTCTTCGGCCACCGCGCTGGCGCTGCTGGTCAGCGGCGCCCTGTACTTCCGCCGCATGGAACGGACGTTTGCCGACGTCGTGTGACGTAAATCAGCTCACGCTCCTGCAGTTACCAGTGAACCCGCAACCAGCTATGCCGTTTGGCCCCAATAAATCCGGGCTCAACTTCGATAACAACCGCTGTCTGATCGTCGGTGAAATCGCCCAGGCCCACGACGGGAGCTTGGGACTCGCGCACGCGTTCATCGATGCGATTGCCAGCGCGGGGGCCGACGTCGTCAAGTTTCAGACCCACATCGCGGCGGCGGAGAGCACGCCCGCCGAACCGTGGCGGGTGAAGTTCAGTCCGCAAGACGAGAATCGGTACGCCTACTGGAAGCGAATGGAATTCACCGAGAATCAGTGGATTGAATTGAAGCGCCACGCCGACGAACGCGGACTGCTGTTTCTCAGTTCGCCGTTTTCGGTGGAAGCCGTGGAACTCCTCAAGCGAGTTGGCACCGTGGCGTGGAAGGTGGCCTCGGGTGAGGTCGGCGGGTCCGTGATGTTCGAGCGGATGGCCGATACGAAGTTGCCCGTGTTTCTCTCCACGGGGATGAGCGCGCTCGATGAGATTGACCGCGCGGTGGCGCAGATCAAGTCCCGCCAGTTGCCCCTGGTCGTGATGCAATGCACGACGGCGTATCCGTGCCCGCCCGAAAAGGTGGGGCTGAATCTGATACCGGTTTTCCGCGAGCGATACCAGGCCGCCGTCGGACTATCCGATCACTCGGGCGTGATTTACCCGGGGCTGGCCGCGGTCGCCATGGGTATATCGGTACTGGAGGTGCACGTAACTCTGAGTCGCGAAATGCACGGCCCGGATGTGCCCGCCTCGGTCACGACGGCCGAACTGAAGCAATTGGTTGATGGGGTGCGGTTCATCGAGCGCATGAAAGCCAACCCCGTCGACAAGGATTCCCTGGCCGCGGAATTGCAGCCGTTGCGCCGCCAGTTCGGCAGGAGCATTGTCGCGCGCATGGATTTGCCGGCGGGCACCGTGTTGCAGGAGGAGCACCTGACGGTGAAGAAGCCGGGTTACGGCCTTTCGGAGGAGAAGCTGGGCTTGGTTATCAACCGAAGACTTCGCGTGGCGCGCGCGGCGGACGCGCTGATTTTGGAGGAGCACCTTGAGTAAGAAAGAACCCCGGAAAGTGTGCGTCGTCCTGGTTGACCGGGCCAATTACGGTCGGATGAAGCCCGTGATGCACTCGATTGCGGCGCATCCCGACCTGCAATTGCAGGTTCTGGCCAGTGGCACCATGGTTCTCGAACGGTTCGATCTGCCCGTGCGCATCGTCAAACAGGACGGGTTCCCCGTGGATGGTGAAATCTACATCGAACTGGAAGGCTCGACCCCGGCCACGATGGCCAAGTCGGTCGGCTTCGGTGTGGTGGAGTTTGCCAGCGCATATCAACGGTTGCGGCCCGACGTGGTGCTCCTGATTGGAGATCGGTACGAAGCGTTGGCCGCCGCCGTTGCGGCCGGGTACATGAACATTTGCATCGGGCACATTCAGGGTGGCGAGGTGTCCGGGTCGATCGATGAAAGCGCGCGTCACGCCATCACCAAGTTCGCGCAGTTTCATTTCCCGAGTACGCAGCGCTCCGCCGAGTACCTGCTGCGCATGGGCGAGCATCCCGACACCATTCTCTCCGTCGGATGTCCCAGCAGCGATATTGCCCGGACCTTGGACCGCACGCTCCGCGATGAGGTCATTAACGGACGCGGCAGCGGCGCCCGACTCGATCTCACGCGTCCCTTCCTGCTGGTGGTGTTTCATCCGACCACGACTCAATACGGCGGGGAGGTGACGCAGATTGAAGAACTCCTCAGGGCGTTGGCCGAACTGAAGGAGCAAACGCTTCTGCTCTGGCCGAACATCGATGCGGGTTCAGACCACGTCTCGAAGGCGATTCGCGTGTTCCGGACGGAAGTCAAGCCGAACTGGCTGCGCACCCTGATCAACGTGGCGCCCGAGGACTATCAACGGGTTCTCGCCACGACGGCGTGCGCGGTGGGAAATTCGAGCAGCTTCGTGCGTGACGCCAGCTATTTCGGCACGCCGGTGGTGCTGGTCGGGAATCGCCAGGAAGGGCGCGAAACCGACGTCCACGTCATGCCCGTCGTGCCCGACAGCGGCGCGATCACGGCCGCCGTCCGCGCCCAACTCCAACATGGCCGGTATCCGCCCAGTTCATTGTACGGTGACGGCTATGTGTCCGAACGCATTGCGGATGCGCTGGCCCATCTCAACCCGTACATTCAAAAGCGTTTGCATTACATTTATCAATCGAACGGAAACGGTTCCGCCAACGGGGAGACCAACGGGAACGGCGGGATCATCTTGGATCGCAACGGGGTTCCATGCAAGTCCTTGGCATCGTAACGGCGCGGGGTGGCTCCAAGGGGCTCCCGCGCAAGAACATTCAACTGCTCGGCGGCAAACCGCTGCTGCAATACACCGCTGAGGCCGCGCTGCGCGCGAAACGCCTGACGCGTGTCGTCCTCAGCACCGAGGACCCAGAGATTGCCGAAGTCGGTCGCCGCTGCGGGCTGGAAGTGCCGTTCATGCGTCCCGCGGAATTGGCCCGGGACGACACACCGCACGTACCGGTGCTTCAGGACGTGGTTCGAAAATTGGAACAGGCGAGATCCATCTATGATGCCATCCTCACCCTGCAGCCGACGAACCCGTTGCGGCTACCGTCCGATATTGACGGCGCCATCCAATTGCTCGAAGAAACGGGCGCCGATTCGGTGATTTCGTTCGTGGCGGTAGGGGAAAAACATCCGGCCCGGATGAAATTCATTGGTGCGGACGGACGGGTCGTCGATCCACCCTTCGCCGAGAAGTCGGAAGGTCAGCGGCGTCAGGACTTGCCGCCGCTCTATCTCCGGGAGGGTTCGATCTACCTGACCCGCCGGGATGTCCTCATGAAGGGCAATTCCGTCAAGGGGTGCGATTGCCGGGCTTGGATCATTCCGCCCGGTCGCGCGTGCAACATTGATGGGCCGTTCGACCTGTTTCTTGCGGAGCAATTGCTGAAGTTCCATGGCCGTGTCTAAACCTCTCATTCTCGTTTCGGAGTCGACCGGGTTCTCCAAGGATGCCGCCGCCCTGTTGCGTCGGCTCGGCCGGGTTGTGCTCGGCGATCTCGATCGGTCGGAGTTGTTGCACACCGTGGCGCCGGTCGACGTGCTGTGGGTGCGGTTGCGCCACCAAATCGACGAGGAGTTGATGGAATGCGCGCCCCGGCTCAAGGTGATCGTCACGCCTACGACGGGTTTGAACCACATCGACCTGGAAGAGGCGGCGCGACGAGGGATCCGGGTCCTTTCGTTGCGGGGCGAAACCGAGTTCCTGAAAAACGTTCGCGCGACGGCCGAGCACACCGTCGGATTGATCCTGGCGTTGATCCGTCACATACCCGAGGCCAAGTCTCACGTCATCGGTGGCGGTTGGAGTCGGGACCGGTTCCGGGGGACCGAGTTGTCCGGGAAAACCGTGGGAATCATCGGCTATGGACGATTGGGAAGGATTGTTTCGCGGCTGTTGTTGGCGTTCGAGACGCGGGTGTTGGCCAGCGACCCGCATGTCTGGACGACGGACGTGGATCCCGGGGTGCAGGTGGTCCCGTTGACGGAACTGTTGCAGCAGGCGGACATCGTCAGTATGCATGTGAATCTGTATGCGGAGACGACAGGGTTCTTCGGCCGGGAACATTTTGCGCAGATGAAGCGGGGCGCGTGGTTCGTGAATACCTCGCGCGGGGAGTTGGTGGACGAGGGAGCGCTGCTGGAAGCACTGCAATCGGGTCAACTTAACGGCGCGGCTCTGGACGTTCTCACCGACGAACACTCGACGGGCATGGGGAATCACCCGCTGGTGCGCTACGCGCGCGAACACGACAACCTGTTGCTCAGCCCGCACATTGGCGGGTGCACGTCGGAATCCATGGAGAAGACGGAATTGCATATGGCCCGGAAACTGTACGACCTGTTCTCGACGAAGCAGGTCGTGCTGTCCCCGTTGCCCGCCAGCGAGGTGCATCCGGCATGACTCAGGTCGGGGAACACATCAAGTTGTCCGTGGTCATCCGCTGCCGGAATGAGGCGAAGAGCCTGCGGCAGGTGTTCGAGGCCCTGAAGGCCCAGCAATGCGGATTCGCCTGGGAAATTGTGGTCGTGGACAACGAGTCGGAAGACAACACGCCAGCGGTTTGCCGGGAATACGGCGCGCGGGTGGTGACTCTGCCCCGGTCGGAGTTCACTTATGGACGCGCGACGAACGTCGGGATCGAACACGCCCGCGGCGAGCTGATTCTGTTGATCAGTGCCCACGCCCTTCCGATTGGCTCCCATTTCTTCGAAAGCGCGGTCGCGCCCTTCCGCGATCCGGAAATGGCCGCGGCGCGCTGCCTGTGGCTGGGAAGCACCAAGGACGTCCTGGGCCAGTGGCACAAACCGAACGACATCCAGTACAAGTCGCACGCGGAGCAACAGGCGGCAGAATCGGGGACGAAGTGGTTGAGCCAGTATCCCACGGCTGGATGTTGCGTGCTGCGTCGCTCGGTCTGGGAACAGGTCAAGTACGACGAAACGTTGGAGGCCAACGAGGACAAGTACTGGGCTTCGCAGGTGTTAGCCCGCGGCTACAAGATGCGGTCCTGCGCGGAAGCGATGTGGGTCTATATGCGCAACTACAGCCCCCGCGACCGTTGGCGCAAGGACAATCGCGAACAATTGGCCTTCTATCGAATGACCGGCCGCCCACCGATGAGTTGGCCGAGGTTCTTCGTCGAGAGCGCGCGGGCATTGCTGACCGCGCCATCGATCGCGTTCCGGCACGCCGTCGGCAAGCTCATCTGGAACACCCACTTGGTGACCATTCCGTGGCAAGCGCGCCGGGCCGCCAAGGCGGGCAGCTTGCCGGAGTTTGAACGTCGGCCCGCGCCCGTGTCCCGGGCGACCCTTCAAAGCAGCCGTCCATGAACGACAGTTCGGATCAGGTTCTGGCCTCGGTTGACGAACGTCCCAGCGTCGCGGCGTACATGCAGGCGGCGCGGCAGCTGTCGTCATTCAAGGAGGAACTCACGCCGGTGCGGGTGGGGCTACTGGCTTCGTTCACGATCGACGCTGCGGTGCCATTTCTGGTGGTCGAGGCGGCCCGGCTGGGATTTGCCGCGGAGGTGTACGTGGCGCCGTTCAATTCCACGAAGCAGGAATTGCTCGACCCCGAGAGCGGCTGTGCTCGTCACCAGGCGGACGTTGTATTCGTCGCCAATCTGCTGGCAGACATTGGCCCGGGGTTGACTCGCGACGTGTTGCCGGGTGCGATCGACGAGCAGATCGAAGCGCTGGTGGCCGACGTTGTCGCGCCGTTGAAGGAATTCCGCAAGCGCTCGGGAGCGGACCTCGTGCTGCACAACATCGCGCGCCCGCGGCGTCCCGCTCTCGGGCTCGGCGAGCCGCTGGCGTCGGGCTCGCAATCCGACGTGATCGGCCGGCTGAACGCGCGGCTGGCGAAGGCGGTGGGTGCGATCGCGGGCGGATACGTTCTCGATCTGGAACGGGTGTGCGCCAATGTGGGTTACGACAACTGCTACGACGACAAGATGTGGTACCTGGGCCGGTCGCCGTTTTCGCCGGCGGCGTGGCGGGCGTTGGCGCAAGAACAGGCGGCGTTCATTCGCGCGGTGCGGGGGCCGCAACGCAAGTGTTTGGTGCTCGATCTGGACAACGTCCTCTGGGGCGGTATCGTGGGCGAGGCCGGCCTGGCCAACATCAAGCTTGGTCAGACGTATCCGGGCGCCGTTTTTCGAGACTTTCAAGAAGCCGTGATGGAGCTTCAGCGACGGGGCGTGTTGCTGGCCATCAATAGCAAGAACAACCCCGCGGACGTGGAGGAAGTGTTCCGCTCGCATCCCGACATGGTCTTGAAGCTGGACGATTTTGCCTGCACGCGGATCAACTGGCAGGACAAACCGCAGAACATGCGTGAGATAGCCCGAGAGTTGAACATCGGGTTGGAGAGCCTGGTGTTTTTCGACGATAACCCGGCCGAGCAAGCGTTGATGCGCCAGGCGTTGCCGCAGGTGCTCACCGTGCCGGTGCCGCCGGAGCCGATCAAGTATGTGAACGTGTTGCGGGATAGCCGCGCGTTCGACCGGTTGTCAGTCACGGCGGAAGACCGCCGCCGGGGCGACATGTACCGCGAGCAGGCCGCGCGGCGTCAACTCGAGCAGTCGGCTACTTCGGTCGAAGAGTTTTTGCGCGACCTGCAGATGACGGTCAGTATTGGACGGGTGGACGACTTTGCGTTCCCGCGCGTGGTGGATTTGCTGCAAAAGACCAACCAGTTCAACCTCACGACGCGGCGGCACACGGGTGGCCAGCTCAAAGCCATGCTCGATGATCCGACCTGCGGCGTCTTCTGGTTGCGGGTGGCGGACCGATTCGGCGACAACGGCATCGTGGGCGTAGCCATTGTGCAACGACTGGACGAAGTGGCGTTCATCGAGTCGTTCTTGATGAGTTGCCGGGTCATCGGGCGGACGGTCGAGACCGCGTTTCTCTCGTTCCTTGCCGACCGTGCAAAGGAGTGGGGTGCCAGCGCGTTGGAAGGCGAGTTTGTGCCCACCGCGAAGAACGCGCCGGCGGCTGATTTCTATCGCCGCCACGGGTTCACTCCAATCGGTGAGGCCAACCGTGGGAGTCGTTGGCGATTGGATTTGGCAAAGGTCGCGTTTCAGTGGCCGGCGTACATCGGGCGCAACGGCACGGCGGAATCGACGAGACGAACGTCATGAATGCTGACGGATTGGCCGTGCCGGCGAACGCCGAAGACCGGATTTACCGGACGGTGGCCAGCGTACTCGGGGTGCCAGCGGCGGAGTTGTCCGACGACTCGTCGCCGGAAACGCTTCCCGCCTGGGACTCGCTCAATCATCTGAACCTCGTGATGGCATTGGAAGGTGAGTTTGGGATCAGCCTGACGCCGGAAGACGCGATGGAGATGCGCACGGTCGGATCGATCCGCGCCGTTCTCGGGAATAACGGGGTCGAGGTCGGGCCGAAGCCCGTGTTTATCGATTGTCAGGAGAGCCAGTTGGCGGAAGTCCGCGCGTTCTTCGCGCGAACGTACCGGCCCGATTACCGGCTGGCGACTGACGATGCGCTGTTGCGCTGGCAGTACGGGCCCACTCCGGCGAGTCCCGACAAACCGTGCCATCTCAAGCTGGCGTGGCTGGATGGCGTGCTGGCGGGATGTCTCGGCTACATGCCGCTCGAGGTGAGCCTGAATGGTCGGGTGGTGAACGGCACCTGGGTGGCCAACTGGATGGTGGAAGAACATCAGCGAAGGCTGGGGCTGGGTCCGTTCCTGATGTGCGAGGTCACGCGACAATTTGAAGTCGGCCTGGATCTGGGTGCCAATGTGGACGCGCACAGTCTGCTGTCGCGCATGGGGTGGAACGACATGGGCGATCTGCCCCGGTACGTGTGCGTTTTGGATTGCACGGGTGCGGCGGCGTTAACCGAAAACGGCCAACTGGAGTGGCCGGCGGTAACGCCGCCGCAAGGGATTCGGACGGGCGGACCAACCACCGTCAGGTCGGTGGATCGATTCGGTGACGGCGCCACGCGATTCTGGGATTCAACCTGGGGAGCAAAGGGCTCGCTCGCTGGCGGCACGCGCCGCTCCGCCGAGTTTCTCAATTGGCGGTACACGATTCACCCGGTCTTCCAGTATCGGCTTTTCGAAGCGCGGCAGAACGGGCAGGTGAGCGGCATCGCGGTTTATCACGTCGAACAAGTGCGCAACCAGCCCCTCCGCGTTGGCCGACTGGTCGAGTTGATCTTGGACGTGAATCACTCGTCCGACGTAGACGCTGCTTTGCTCGGGGCGGTGCTCGATGACGCGCGATCTCAGGGCGTCGTCATGATGGACTTTTTCTGCGCGAGCGGCCGATTGTCGGAGGTCATGACCCGTCACGGTTTCCTGCCCGGCGAGCGCGAGCCGGCGTCGCGAATCCCGATGCTGTTTCAGCCGGTGGATCGGCGCCGTTCGGGGATCCGGTTCATGGCGCATCTCGGGAGCGTTCCCGAAGCCGCTGCGGTACGGGACTGGTATGTCACGAAGAGCGATGGCGACCAGGACCGGCCGAATTGAGGAAGGCAGCGATGGACACGATGCAATGGGCCGACATCAACCGCCTCAAGGTTGGCGATACCGCCGCCTGTGATTTTGTTGCGAGCGAAGGAAACGTCGCGACGTTTGCCGAACTGTCGCAGGACGATAATCCGCTCCACATGGACGAGCAAGCCGCGCGCGCGCTCGGATTCCCGCAGCGGGTCGCTCACGGGATTCTGGCGCTCAGCGCCATTTCGCGGCTCATCGGCACGCAGTTGCCCGGGCCGGGTTCCCTGTGGGTCTCTCAGGAACTCAAATTCCCTGCGGCGGTGCTGGTCGGCGACCGGCTTACGGCGCAGGTCACCGTCGAGCAGATTTCGCTCGCGGCCGGGATCGTCAAGCTCCGGACCGAGGTTCGCAACACGGACTCCGGGGTCGTCGTTTTGACCGGTTCCGCGATGGTCAAAATCCCGCGCCGTGCCAGTGGCGAGACGAGGACGGTATGAGCAAGCCCTCGACCGCGCTGTGGGTTGTCACCTATCACTACGTGCGGGATTTGCCGCGGACGCGGTTTCCGCGCATCAAAGGACGCCTGGTCAGCGAACTCGATGAGCAGGCGGCCTGGTTGAGCGAACGATGTGAAATGGCGACGCTGCAATCGGCGCTCGCGTTTCTGGCGGGTGAGTACGAGCCGGCCCGCGACTTGTGCCTGCTGACGTTCGACGACGGGTTGAAAGATCATTACACGAATGTGCTGCCCATTCTGGCGCGGCGGCGGATTCAGGGACTGTTTTTCATCAGCACGGTTTGCCTGGAGCAACATCGCGTGCTGCCGGTCCATAAGAACCATTTTCTGATGGCCGAATTGGAATTCGGCAAGTACCGAAGTGCATTTTTGGAGCACTTGGCGACGTTGAGTAACGAGACGCCGGACCCGGCCGACCTTGAAGAGGCCAAGCGGGCTTACCCGTGGGACAATCCCGATGTGGCCGCGTTCAAGTTCTTCCTGAATTATCGGATTTCGGAACACCTGCGCGTGCGGGTCCTGGACGCGTTGTTCGAGGAGTTTTTGGGTGACGAGTCAAAGTTCGCCCGGGAGCTGTATTTGGATTGGGAGGAAGCGCGGCAGATGCAGTCGCAGGGCATGGTTATCGGCGGTCACTCGAACAATCACGTGGCGCTGTCGAGCCTCAGCCCCGAGGAACAAGAAATGGATCTGGCGACCTGTGCGCAGGTGCTGCATGAGCGACTGGCGCCGCAGGCGTTCTGGCCGTTCTGCTATCCCTACGGTCACAGCTATTCGTTCGATGCCGTGACCATTCAACATCTGCGCGCCTTGGGTTTCATGTGCAGTTTCACCACGGTGCCGGGCGCCATCGGCGCGGGAGAGGATCCGTTCACGCTTCGACGGGTGGATACCAACGACGTGTTGAAGAAGATCCAGCCGAAGCAGGTGGCAGTCCCCGCGGCCTCCGAAAGATAACCATGTGCGGCATCGTTGGAGTATTTGGCGCGGATGTTGGCCGGGCCCAACTCGGGATGATGGTTGGCCTGCAGCGCCATCGTGGTCCCGACGCGACCGGCACCTATGTCTCGCCGGGCGGAAGGGCGGCGCTGGGGCACAATCGTCTCAGTATCATCGATCTCTCCGACGCCGGTCGTCAGCCCATGTCGGATCCGGGCGGCCGCTACTGGATCGCGTTCAATGGCGAGATCTACAATTACGTGGAGCTTCGCGAGGAATTGGCCCCGCGGTACGACTTCCGCACCCGGACGGACACGGAAGTCCTGCTGGCGGCTTATCAGCACTGGGGCCAAGCCTGCCTCGACCGTCTGATCGGGATGTTTGCGTTTGCGATTTGGGATGAACGGGAACAACGCCTGTTCGCGGCACGCGATCGGTTCGGAGTGAAACCCCTGCACGTACATGAGCCGCGTTCCGGTGAATTGTGGCTGGCGAGTGAGATTAAGGCGCTTCACGCAGCCGGAGTCCCGGCCGAGCCGGACACCGCGACGTGGGCGACGTATCTGGTCTCGGGAATGTACGACCACGGTCCGCGGACGTTTTGGCGTGATATTCGGCGCGTGCCTCCGGGCGGTTGTCTGACATGGAATGCGGGTGAGGGTGTCCGAGAGCGGCAGTGGTACGATCCGGCGCAAGCGGCATTGGCGCTCGGCCCCGATCTCCGGAGCGAGACGGAAACAGGTGAGGAATTACTGGGCTTGCTGGAGGAGAGCGTCCGACTTCGATTCCGGGCCGATGTGCCAGTCGGCATCTGCCTATCCGGCGGACTCGATTCGTCGCTGCTGCTCGGGCTCGTGCATCGCGTTCAAGGGAAAGAATCGACGGTCAAGACGTTTACGTTCTTCTGTGGCGATCCCGCCTACGACGAGACGCCTTGGGTAGAACAGATGTTGGCGGAGACGCGCCATCCAGCAAGCTTCTGTCGGTTGACGGCTGATGAAGTGCCGGAGTTGGCGGCCCGGGTGCAGGCCATACAGGATGAACCTTTCGGTGGACTGCCCACGTTGGGGATGGCGAAAGTCCACGAGCGCGCGTATTCCGAAGGCGTGACAGTGCTGTTGGACGGCAACGGTTTGGATGAAGGCTGGGGCGGATACGAATATTACTCCCGAGCCGGCGAGATCGATGGAGGCATCGGGCCAGTCCAGGGGGCGAGCCGCCCGGGAGATCGTGCCAATTGTCTGATGAAGGAATTCGCAGGCTTGGCGTTGCCCTTTGTTTCTCCGCGTCCCTTTTGTAATCCGTTATTGGACCTGCAATACCGTGACATTCGGTACGCGAAGATTCCCCGGGCCATGCGGTTTGCCGACCGCGTTTCGATGATGTACAGCCGTGAACTCCGCGAACCATTTTTGGACCATCGGATTGTGGAGTTGGGATTGCGGCAGCCTGCAAACCGAAAAATTCGCGGCCGGCAGGGCAAGTGGTTGCCGCGGCAAATCGCGGGACAACTGGTGCCCGGCGGCGTGCGCGAGGCGCCGAAGCGGCCGGTGCAGACGCCACAGCGAGAATGGTTGCGAGGGCCGCTCCGGGATTGGGTCGAAGCGGAACTGGAGATTGTTCTGGGCGAGTTGGGAGGCGTGTGGTTCGACGCGACACCGGTCCGGAAGCGGTGGGAGCGGTATCAGGAACAGGGCGGCGACAACAGTTTCTTTTTATGGCAATGGCTCAACCTCGGATTGATTTTGCAGAACCGGGGCGCCGACCAGGTCGCGTCGGTTTGCGGGTGAATTCGGAGTCATGGCGTCGGACATGAATGATTTTGCTATCCAGGTAGTCGGGTTGGGGAAGCAATTCCGCATCGGAGCGAGTCAGGGCAGGGCGGGGGCGTTCGGCCATCGTCCGATGCTTCACGAACGGCTGACGGCGGCCGCCCGACGTTTGGTCCGCGCGCCGTTCTCGAAGAACCACAAAAAGTCCGAGCTGTTTTGGGCATTGCAGGACGTGTCGTTCGACGTGAAGCGCGGCGAAGCCGTGGGGATCATCGGCGCGAATGGGGCGGGGAAGAGCACGCTCCTTAAGATCCTGTCACGCATCACGGAACCGACGGTCGGGTACGCTGACATTCTGGGGCGGTTGAGTTCGTTGTTGGAAGTGGGCACGGGGTTCCATCCCGAGTTGACCGGGCGCGAGAACATCTATCTCAACGCGGCGATCCTGGGAATGAAGGGATCGCAGATTGAGCGCAAGTTCGACGAAATCGTTTCATTTGCTGAAGTCGAGAAGTTCATCGACACAGCGGCCAAACATTATTCGACCGGGATGTTTCTGCGTCTGGCCTTTTCCGTAGCCGCACATTTGGAGCCGGAAATCCTGCTGGTGGACGAGGTGCTGGCGGTGGGCGACGCCTCGTTCCAGAAGAAGTGCCTCGGCAAGATGGAGGACGTAGCGAAGGCGGGCCGAACGGTGCTCTTCGTCAGCCACAACATGGCGGCGGTGGAGAGCCTGTGTCAGAGGGTGGTCTGGCTCGAGCATGGAAGAATCCACAAGATCGGGGATGCGGCGGAAATTGTGCCGCAGTATTTGCGCACCAGCCTGCAGACGGTGACCGAGCAGGTGTGGGACGATCCGAACACCGCACCCGGCAACGACAAGGTGCGTTTGCACCGCGTGTGCGTCCGGCCCGCCGAGGGCCCGGCTTCGGGGTCCATCAACATTCGGACGCCCTATGTGATCGAGTTTGATTATTGGAATCTGGTTCCGGAGGCGCGGCTCGACTTGAGCTTCCATCTGTACAACGAGCAGGGGATCATGGTTTTCAACCACAACACCTATCTGGAGCCGACGTGGCATGGGCGGCCGCGTCCCAAGGGACTGTTCCGTTCCACTTGCTTCGTGCCGGGAGATCTCATGAACGATGGGGAGTACAAGTTGAACCTGCTGGTCTCATCGGATCAGGCGCAGGCCGTTTACAAGCATGGGGACCTCCTGGCGTTCACCGTGCTGGACGCGCCCGAGATGAGGAACGCCTGGTACGGCCGGTGGCCGGGGGCCGTTCGCCCCAATCTGCAATGGCGAACGGAATTGGTGGAGAAACTCTGAGGTTCATGATGACACCGAGAGTCACAGTCATCCTGCCGGCGCACAACGCGGAGCCGTGGATTGGGACGGCAATTGCCAGCGTGCTGCGCCAGGCCTACTCGGACTGGGAATTGTGGGTGCTGGAGAACGGTTCGACGGATGAAACGCTGGAAACGGCCAAGAGGTTTGCGGGTCCGAGAGTCAAAGTGTTCGACCTCGGCCCGGTCGGTTTTCAGGGCGCATTGCAGTATGCCATCGAGAACGCGGAATCTGATTGGCTGGCGCGGATGGACGCCGACGACGTGATGCTTCCCGAACGGCTTCAGGTGCAGATGGACTTTCTCGCCAAGCATCCGGAAGCGGTGTTTGTCGGCTCGGCCTTCGCGTTGCTGACTCCCTTCGGGCACATCTTTGAGCGGTTGCCGGCGATCGAAACTCGGGAGGTAGACCGCGCCTTTCTAGGGATCGGTCGGGGACGGTTCGGCGATCCCTGCACGATCTTCAGCCGTCGGGCCGCGCTGGCAGTTGGCGGCGTCGATCCGGAGTTTACGATGGGCGATGTGCCGTTGTGGTTTCGGCTCCTGGGGCGGGGGACGGGGTGGCAACTCGGTCAAGCGTTGCATGTGTACCGGATGAGTCCGCGATCGATGAGCAAGGAGCGGATCTTTATCGAGGAATGCCAAAAGGCGCGACGGAAGTACGCGCCCGAGGTGATGCCGGCGGCATTTCCCCCGCAGACCAACCCCGGCAATTTCTGGGGTCTGATTGTGTTGTTGGAGTTGCTGGCAGGGGACACGGCATCAATGCGCCGCGCCATTGCCGAACTCGAGCGCGAAGGCGATTTCAGACAAGAGGCGCGCCGGATGCAGCGGCGCAGTTACGGGGGAGCACTTGCGGCGGCGGCCTATCGGTTCCGGTATCGCAAGCGGTACCGGCACCGGCCGGATTGGGAGCGCGATCTGGTTGAATTGGCATGGCGGTCAACCATCCCCGAGAGGCAACACGGGGCCAATTCGACAGCCGTTACGCTCCCGACCATCGCATGAATCTGGCGTACATCATCACGGCCCATAAGAACCCGGACCAACTCGTGCGGCTGATCGAGCGGCTCGATGGAGAGGGCACATCGTTCTTTGTGCATGTGGATAAGAGAACCGACGCTCGGACGTACGGCCGCATGGTAGATGGCTTACGGCCTCTGCGGAACGTCTGCTTCCTGGAGAAGAGATTCAAATGCCATTACATGACGTTGTTCAGTGCCGTACAGGCGGTCATTGAGGGCATGAACGAGCTTTTTCAGAGACAAATCCTGTTCGACTATCTCATTTACCTGTCGGGGCAGGATTACCCCATCAAAACGAAGGATCAGATCAAGGCAGTCTTGGAGAACGCGAATGGGCGTTCGTATCTGAGCTATTGGCCTCTGCCGTACGAGGGGACCCATCCCAACGGCGCCCGGATCATCCAGAACGCAACGCGAATCGAATGTTGGCACATGCATTTGTTTGATCGCTATGTGCGGTTGCCATTGCGAAGTAATGCGCTGTTGAGCCGCACCGTGAATCTGTTCGTCCCGAAACGTCGGCGGTTCCCCAACTCTTTCAAACCCTATGGCGGCTGGGCGTACTGGTGCCTCACTCGGCAGCATGTGAATTACATCCACAATTTCATCAAACTGCACCCGTCATTTGTCCGGTTCTTCCGGTTCGTGAAGTCCGCCGATGAAATCTGTTTCCAGACGATTCTCCTCAATTCGCCGTTCAAGGACTGGATTATCAATGACGATTTGCGGTACGTCGACTGGTCGACCGAAGACTGTCATCCGAAATTGCTGCGTGAGGGTGATCTCGGCAATCTTCGCGATTCACCGAAGCTGTTCGCCCGCAAGTTCGATTCTCAGGTGGATGCGAAGGTGCTGGATCTTATTGATGAACAGATTCTGAAAATGTCGTCAGCCGGAACCGGCCGATCCCTCGTAGTCGGCGAGCGATCGCGGCCCGCTGCCTGTCCTGCGTGAGGGAATATGGACGTCACGGTCATCATTTGCACGTACAACCGGTGTCGTAGCCTGCAGCAGACGCTGCAATCCTTTTGCGACCTGGAAATTCCCCGGGGCATGACCTGGGAACTCTTGGTCGTGGACAACAATTCCGACGATGCCACCCGTGAAGTCTGTGAATTCTTCGCGAGCAAGTTGCCGATGCGTTACAGTTTTGAGCCGATCCAAGGGCAAAGCCGCGCCCGGAACCGCGGAGCCGCAGAGGCCAGCTCTCCGCTGCTGGTGTTCACCGACGACGATGTGAAGGCGGACAAAAACTGGCTGGCGAGCCTGTGGCAAGCGGCCCGATTGCATCCCGAGATCGACATTTTCGGTGGAAGAATATTGCCCCTGTGGGAGAGGACACCGCCGTCGTGGCTCGCGGAGAATGCGACATCGATGCTGCGGCTCATTTGCACCCATTTTGATCTCGGTGATGAGGAACGGGTTTTTGTCGACTGCAATGCCGGTCCATGGGGCGCCAACATGGCATTTCGCAGGTCGGTTCTTACGGATCAGTTCCGGTTCCTTGTGGATCTCGGCATCACGGGACGGGACAATGTGCGTGGCGAAGAGACGGACCTGATCTGCCGATTGCTCAAAGGCGGGCACCAGGGACTTTACGTGCCCGAAGCGATGGTTTATCACCGAAACACTCCCGAGCGCGCCACCGAGCGATATGTCTTTGCCTATTATAAGGGCGCAGGGATGACGGAGATGCGCCTCCGAGGGCCCTTTTCGGTTGGGCGGCTTTGGTTTGGCGTGCCGCGATATCTCTGGCTCAAAGTGATCAAGCACTTCTTCCAGTACGTGATCTTTCGTCCAACGAGGCCGTCCCAGATCTGGTTGCGCGCTGAGATTGATCTGGCAACAAACTGGGGACGGATCATCGAATTGCGCCGGCTGACCAACCGGGGCGGAGCCGTGGGAACGCGCCTGCCCAGAGGGGTCCGCACGGTCGCGACGGACAGTCGGACTTCGAGCCCGCAGCCGGCCTGAGGAAACGTGGACGTTTCAATCATCATCTGTACCTACAACCGGTGTGAAAGTCTGCACAAGACGTTGCAGAGCATCTGTGACATCGAAATCCCGGCCCCTGTGGCTTGGGAAGTTCTGGTGGTGGACAACAACTCCAGTGATGCCACCCGCCAAGTATGTGAATCCTTCGCTGACCGATTACCGCTGCGGTACTTGTTCGAGCCGCAGCAGGGGGTGAGCCGCGCCAGAAACCGCGCCATCGAGAATTCTGATGCGCCGCTTCTGCTCTTCAGCGATGACGACGTCACGATGGACCGGGACTGGCTGGTGAATCTGTGGACGGCGGCGAGACGACACCCGGAAATCAGCATCTTCGGCGGCCGAATTATTGGCAAGTGGGAGAATCCTCCGCCATCGTGGTTGAGGAAGACTGCCCGGTCCATGCTGCGGCTCGTCAGCACACACCTCGATCTCGGGGACGAAGAACAGATCGTGACCACAATCGACAGGGGCCCTTGGGGCCCGAACATGGCGTTTCGCCGATCGCTTCTTGGCGACCAGTTCCGCTTTAGTGAGGAATTTGGCCGCACGGGCCGAAGCAACGTGCATGTCCGCGGAAGCGAGACCGAATTGATTCAAAGGCTGTTCGACTTGGGACACAAGGCGCTCTATGTCGGCACGGCGATCGTCTATCACTGGAACCCCCCCGCTCACGCCACCGAGCGATACGTCTTTTGCTATTACAGGGGCGCGGGGAAAACAGAGGTGCGACTCAATCGCACTCATCTGGCCGGCAGCCCTTGGTTTGGTGTCCCCCGGTATTTTTGGGCCAAGCTCGTGAAGCACGCGCTTCAGTACGCCGTCTTTCGTTGGACGAGACCACCGGAGATCTGGCTGCGCGCGGAAATCGATATGGCGAAGAATTGGGGCCGGGTTCTGGAGTTGCGTCGTCTCCGCAAGCACGTGCGATCAGGCACGACTCGCTGATGCCGCAATCGACCCGGGCGGGCGTGGTTCCTCCGAGGCCATGAAGTCAAAACCGACAATCGTCGTTTCGCTCCCCTTGGTGTGGGGCGTTCGCAACGTGCTGCGCTCGGGACTTTACGACGAACTGTCCCGCGATTTCCGGGTCATTCTTGCCGCGCCTGAAGACGGACAGGCAGATTTACTGCGCGAGGGGATTGATCGGGACGATCTCTGGATCCTCGATCATCCCCGGGAGACCGCGCCGCACAGTCGGCTCATGAAAGCGCTCAAGGCCGCGCACGCGCGGCGGCACCCAACGCCCTCAGACCAGATTTTCGGCGACTGGACCAAACGAACGGTGAACGGGAAAAATGGGAACGCGCGCCATCGAATCAGCGAAGCCGTCTACCAGGGGATCGGACTACTCGCTTCCAACCCGCGCTTGTTCAGTTGGCTGGAGCGAAACGAGGACGCAGCCTACCAGCGAATGATTCCGCGTCGCACCTGGGACGTGCTGCAGAAAACCAAGCCGATCTTTGGGCTGTCCACCAGCCACGTGGTGAACTGGGAGTGGGCCTTGTTCCGCGCCATGCATGCGCTGCACATCCCCATCGCGACGCACATCTTGTCGTTCGACAATCTGACCACGCGCGGCTACATCCCGACGAAGCATTTCGGCCATTTTCTCGTCTGGCAGGAGGCGATGGCCGACGAGTTGCGAAGATTTTACGGTATCTCCGAAAACCAGATCACGGTGACCGGCACGCCCCAATTCGATTTTCACGTCCGCGAGGATTTTCGCTGGACGCGGAAGCGCACGGCGCAAGTGCTGGGAATCGATTCCCAACGCCCGTATTTCCTCCATTGTGCCAACCACCACGCGATGACGCCCGGCGAACCAGAATTGATCGCGGCCGTGCTGCGCGAGGCGTCCGCCGATCCCCGGTTTCGACGTCACCAGTGGATTCTGCGCCTGCATCCGCTCGACGACTATCAACGGTGGGAACCGCTCCAAAAGCAATTCGACGCCGTCCGGCTCAGCCGTCCGTGGTCGCAGGGGCGCCACGCCGCGTTTTGGGGGACGCCTTCTTGCGATGAGCTGGCGCTGCTGGCCAACACGCTGCGTTATGCCGACGCGACCCTCACCATGGGGTCGAGCACGGCCTTGGACAGTGCCGTCGTGGACACCCCGATCATCTGCGTCGGGTTTCATCCCCGCGCGGGCTCGGCCGAAGACCGATTCTATCGCGAATCGCATTTTTCTCATCACTACCGGCCGATTATGGAGAGCAAGGCGGCCCCGCTGGCCACGAGCATGTCGGAGCTGATGGATCAATTGGGCCGCGCGGTGGCCGACCGCGGCGCGTTGCGGAAGGAACGGGCCTGCTTGGTGGCGCGCGTGTGCGGTCGCGTGGACGGGAATGCAGCCCAACGGATTGCCGATAGGGTGATCAATCTGGTCAACACGCGAGCGACTCCGGGCCGACAACCAATTCTCAATGTGACTTCCTAGGATGGACGAGATCACGATCGAACCGATTGGCCCGGCCAACCTGGACATTGTCGTGCGGCTGTTGCAGGAGCGCAACGACACGCTACCGTCCTATACGCAGTGGAAGTACGCCCCGAGCTTCAGCAACGGCTCTTTTCGGGGCGTAGTGGCCACGCTTCGCGGGGAACCCGCCGGATGCTTCGGTCTCGTCGTTCGCGACCTGGTGTTGCCCGATTGTCAAACCGCCCGGTGTGGTTGGTTCGCGGACTGGTATGTGACGGCCCGTGTCCGGACCAGTGGACTGGGAACGCGGATGCTGCACGCGCTGTCGGACAGTTTCCCGCTGATCTTGGGCCACCCGGGACCCGAGAAAGCCCGGGCGATTTGTCTGGCGGGTGGTTATCAGCCGGTTGGCTTCCAATCGCGTCGCCGCCTCGTGTTGCGGCGGTTTGATTACGAGCGGTCGCGCACAAGGTATTTCGTCAAAGCGACGGCGAACGTCCTGCTCGGACTTCAGCGGAGCGCGTACACGAAAGTCCAAGCGATGTCGTCTTCCAGTCAGATCGGTACCAACGGCGGTGGGCGACGCCGCGTCGCTCATTTCGTTAACGCCCGGGAGCAATGTCGATGGGTTCTGAGCCAGCCGATCCGGCCGGACGTTTCCCGGACGGGCGGGTCGTGGCAGGTGGACGGTTTGGAAATTATCTATGTCGACGACTGGTTTCCCGGCAGTGGGTGCCGACGGCGGATTCTGTTCACGGCGGGGCGTCGGCAATTCTCAGTAGAGGCGTGGAAGGCATTCATCGAAGAAAGTCGGAAGGCGAATTGCGTGTACATCGAGTCGTTCACGACCAGCAGGAGATTGGACAAGGTGTTGGCCACGTACGGCGCGTGGCGGTATCCAGACGCGCCGGTATTGATGCGTGGCCGACCGGATCTGGTCGACAAACTCTTGCTCCACGGATGCGACCGCGAGAATTGGACGTACCTGGCCGGCGGGGCCAGCGGGGTGTAGCGGGCCACGATTTCGGAAACCAGATCCACGGGAACGAGACAAATCCCCATGTTGCCTGAGGCTCCCACGGTATCAGTCGTCATTGCCAGCTACCGCCGTCGCAGTCATCTGCTGAAGGTGCTGGATCAGTTGGTGCCCCAAGTTTACCAACCGCACGAAGTATTCGTCGTCGACGCGTCGCCGTTGGTCGAGCAGCTTACGGATTCGCAGGTCGCCGGTTATCCAGATTGGTTGTATTACTTGCGGTACGTGGGACGGGGGAACGCGTCGCGCCAGCGGAACGAGGCGCTGATGCGATGCAGTGGCGACATTGTGCTGTTTCTGGACGACGACGTCGAGTTCGGTCCGAGCCTGCTCGAGAAATATGTCGCTGCCTTTCGGGACAGCGCGGCGGATGGGGTTAACGGGGTCGTGCTCATACCGGGGGAGAAACTGAGCCAGGCACCCAAACTCCTGCACCCGATTCCGATTCAGCGACCGGGCGGGCCAAATTACCAGGCCTACGACGGAATCATCGAGACCCACGTCATCTGTAGCGCCAATTTCGCGGCGACCCGGTCGGCGCTGGTGGATGTGGGCGGTTTTGACGAACAGCTTTATGGAACGCGCGACGACGTTGATTTGGCGCTCCGCATGGTGCGGAAAGGCTTTCGTGTCGTCCACCACAATGGACCTCAGGTTCTCCATTTGATGGTGCGCGGGAATGGTTCGCGATCGCCGGAACTGGGGCTCGCGTGGTCGACGACCAATCTGTTTTACTTCCAGTTCACGCATCGTTGGTTGCGGTACCGCCGACTGTTGTTGTGGCGGACGTTGTGGGACTATTGTCGCCCGTCGCGGCACTGGTTGACCCCGCGTCTCATCGGGGGAAGATGGCTGAGTGTATTTCGCGCGTACCACGAAGCCCTGAGCCGGGTCAAGGACGGCCCGAAGTTCAGTTGGCCACCGGCGGGGGATCGTGAAGCCGCCCGTGGAGGGGCTGAGGGCTTGGCATTGGTGCGACCGGCTCGGACGGTGAGCCATGGTTAGCAGTTTGACAACTGCGACGGCCGCCGGCCGTGACGCGTCGCCCGGCAGGACCGCCCCGATGCACATCGTCTTTTTGTGCAACGAATACCCACCCGTGCCGCACGGCGGAATCGGTAGTTTCACGCAGACGATGGCCCGTACGCTGGCCGCCCGCGGCCACAAGGTGACGGTCGTCGGTTTCCACCAGCAGCGCGAAGATGTGCGGGAAGACGACCACGGTGTCAGCGTGGTCCGACTGGCCCATGCACGCATCCGGGGAATGGGACTGGTCATCAATGGCCGGCGCCTCACGCGGGAACTGGGAAACGTCGACGCCCAGTCGCCGATCGACATCATCGAGGGACCGGAGAACAGCCTGGCATTGCTCCGGGGGTTCCCGTTGGCGGTGAAGATCATTCGGATGCACGGCGGTCATCATTTCTTCTACACCACGCTGGGGAAACAGCCCCGGCTATGGCGGAGTTGGCTGGAGAAGCGGTCCTTTCGCCGGGCGGACCACCTGTGTGGAGTGAGCGAGTTCGTTGCGGAAACGACGCGGAAGCTGTTGGGCCTGGGTCAGCGGCCCGTCGAAGTGCTGCCAAACGCGGTGAACGTCATGCAATTCCGTCCTCGCTCGGACATACCCGAACAGCGGGGGTTGATCATCTTCGTCGGCACTCTGTGCGAAAAGAAAGGGGTTCGCCAGTTGGTGCAGGCCATGCCGCGAATCGTGGAGTCGGTTCCCGAGGCACAACTCTGGTTGGTGGGTCGCGACTCACTGGATCCGCAAACGGGGGCCTCGTTTATCGACCAGCTTCGCTCATTGATTCCCGTCACCATAAAGGATCACATCAAGTTCCGGGGGCCGGTGGAACATGCTTCTCTCCCGGAGATGCTGGCCCGGGCCGAAGTCCTGGTTTATCCGTCCCACATGGAGGCCATCGGGATCGCTTTGATCGAAGGTCTGGCGATGGGCAAAGGGTTGGTCATCGGCAACACGGGACCGGCGAAAGAAGTCGTGGAGCACGGCGTCTCGGGCCTGTTGTGCGATCCGTTCTCGCCGGCGTCCATCGCGGAGGCTGTGATCTCGCTGCTCAAGGACCCGCAGCTGCGTCGCCAGATGGGGGCTCGGGCGCGGACGCGGGCCGTTGAATTGTTTTCCCTGGAGAAGGTTGCCCAGCGCAACGAAGCATTTTACCGGCGCTGCCTGGAAGGAAACGAGCATGCGTAGTTTGCGTCGGCTCCTGGTTGTCTCGCACGTGTTGCACTACCGGCACGGCGGGAAATTGTATGCCTACGGTCCGTATGCTCGCGAGATCGACGTATGGGCAGAACTGTTCCCGGAGTTGGTGATTGCCGCGCCGTGCCGCGATGAACAGCCGCCGGGAGATTGGGTGGCGTTCACGCGGGCCAATATCTCGATCGCGCCGCAGCGGGAAGCCGGGGGGGACCATTGGTCGGCGAAAATGAGACAGATCTTGATTCTGCCACTGCTGGTCCGTGATCTGAGCCGCGCCATGCGGGCCGCCGATGCCATCCACGTCCGTTGTCCCGGCAACCTTGGCCTGCTGGGCGTGCTCTTGGCGCCGCTGTTTTCGCACCGACTCGTGGCGAAATATGCGGGCCAATGGAACGGGTACCCCGGCGAGCGGTTCGCCCTCCGCCTGCAGCGAGGCGTGTTGCGTTCCCGCTGGTGGCGTGGCCCGGTGACGGTCTATGGCGACTGGCCGAATGAACCCCGGCACGTGATTGCGTTTTTCACGTCGATGATGACGAGTCAAATGGTCAAGCGCGCCACCGAGGTGGCGAAGAGAAAGACGATCGGACGGCCGCTCCGCGTGCTGTTCTCGGGTCGCCTGGCAAAAGAGAAACGCGTCGGGGCGCTTCTTGAGGCGGCAGCAATTCTGGTAGAGCGCGGCATTGTCGTGGAACTGGCGCTCGTCGGCGGCGGCACCGAGGAATCGGCTCTGCGGAAACAGGCGGAAGATTTGGGGCTTCACGATTTGGTGGAGTTCGTCGGGTCAGTGCCGTTCGAGGCGAGCCTTCGGTGGTATGAGTGGGCGCACTGCCTCGTGCTGCCCTCGGCGAATTCCGAAGGATGGCCGAAAGCGATTGCGGAGGGCATGTGCTACGGGCTGGTTTGCCTCGGCGTGGAGCACGGCCAAGTGCCCCGCATGCTTGAGGGCAGGGGAATCGTCGTGAAGACGGGGACGCCGCTGGAGATTGCCGATGCTCTCCAGCGCGTCGCGGAGCGGCCTGGAGAATTTGAGGACATGCGGCGGGAAGCTTCGATGTGGGCGCGGCAGTATTCGCTCGATGGTTTGCGGGAAGCCCTGCGCGAGCTTCTGGATCGTCATTGGGATGGATCGGTTTCTTCGCTGAAGGTTACGCAGCCGCAGAAGGTGCGGGTTGGTTATGAACGGGATCGGTGTTCTGCAGGTCTGTGACTCGCTGGCAGCCGGTGGGATGGAGCGCGTGGCGGTCAATTTGGCCAATGCACTCCCGCCGGATGGCTACCGCAGTCACGTGTGCGCGACGCGGGTCGAAGGTCCGATGGCGGATTTTGTTCTTCCGCACGTGGGCCGGATTTGCTTGCGGCGCACGGGCCGGCTGCGCCCGGCGGCGGTGCGCACGCTGGTCACTTACATCCGCGAGAACGAGATCCAGATCCTGCACGCTCACGGCACGTCGCTGTTCCTGTCGGCTTTGGCGTCGATGATCGACCCGTACCCGCTGGTGATTTGGCACGACCATTTTGGGCGCTACGCGACGGAAGAACGGCCGGTTTGGATCTACCGTCTTGCTGCCAAGCGGGTGACTGCGGTGATCACGGTGAACCACCCGCTGGCGACCTGGGCGCGGAAGCGGCTGCACGTGCCGGCCGACCGCGTGAGTTACATTCCGAATTTCGTCTGTGTGCCAGCCGACGGCGAGGAGCCGGCGGTGTTGCCGGGACAGAGTGGTTTCAGAATCGTGTGCGTCGCCAATTTCCGTCCCCAGAAGGATCACATGAATTTGCTGGAGGCGATGAGGTTGGTGCTCCGACGAATGCCCGACGCTCATTTGATTCTGTTGGGTCACGGGACGAAGACGGCCTGTTTTCAACAGATTCAAGGCGAGATCGGAAAGAATGGTCTCATGGGCAACGTCTCGGTGCTTGGTCCCCGCAATGACGTCAACGCTGTGTTGCGGGGATGCGATCTGGGGGTGTTGAGTTCCACGTCGGAAGGTTTGCCACTGGCGCTGCTGGAGTACGGCATGGCCCGTTTGCCCGTGATAGCCACCCGGGTGGGCCAATGCGAAGAGGTGCTCAGCGGAGGTCGCTGTGGAGTATTGGTTCCCCCGCGGGACGCCAAACAGTTGGCCGACGCCATCGCGACACTGTTGGCGTCCGCCGAAAAGCGACGCGAACTCGGCAGAAGACTCAACGCGCGGGTATTGCGCGCCTACAGTTCCGAAAAGGTGATCCAGCAGGTCACCGAGGTTTACGAGATGGCGTTGGCGGACCGAGAGAGATTCTGCGCGGGTGTTTCCCGATGAATCAGGCGGAGACGAGACCGGGCTTGGGCGTGCCGGTGGTCGGCGCCGTGGCGCGACGCGATCCTCATCCCACTGGTGCCACTGGTGCGGGGCACGTTCTGAGGACCTCGCGGATGTCGTGGGTCGCGGTGGCGCTGTTCATCGGTCTGCATCTGCCGCTGGCGCTGTTGATGAAATTCGTTCCGGCGGTGGGCACGTTGCACGCGTTGGCGGCCTTGGCGATCGGGATCAAATGGGCCTGGAGCGGGCGCGAAGTGGCGAAGGTGTCTTACGTCGGGGCCTACATCACCGGCAGTGAGATCATTTGGCGGGCCGTCGGGGCTTCCGTGTTCTGGGAATATGGAAAGTATGCGTTGGTGCTACTCTTTGTGGTGGCGTTGGTGCGCAGTCATCGCCTGAGATTTCCGCCACTGCCAACGTTGTATTTCCTGCTGTTGATTCCCGCGGCGCTGATCACTGTAGTGCAGGTCAGCCTGTCTGAAGCCCGGAACATGCTGAGCTTCAATCTCTCGGGCCCGCTGGCGCTCGCGGTGAGCGTCGTGTTTTTCAGGGGATTGAAGTTGTCCCGCCGACAATTTCTCCGGTTGATGGTCGGATTCATCGCGCCGATTGTGGGCATGGTGGCCATTATTTTGCTGGGGTTTGCAACGACCGAAGTGACGTTCGGCCACGAATCCAGCGCCGCGGCCAGTGGTGGGTTCGGCGCGAACCAGGTATCGGCGCTGTTGGGGATGGGTTGTGTCGCGGCGTTCTTATGCGTGCTCGATAACAAGTTGCGGTGGGAACTCAAGGTGTTGTTCTTTGGACTCGTGCTGGAGTTTGCCATGCAGAGCGCGCTGACGTTTTCGCGGGCGGGTGTGTATTACGCGGCCACCAGTATCACGATCGCCTGCCTGTTGCTGATGAAACACTTGCGCGCCGCGCTTCAAGTCTCGGTGGCCTTGGTGCTGTTGTTCTTGCTGGCGTACTACGTGGTTTACCCGCGGCTGGACGAATTCACCGGCGGCGCGCTTTCCGCGCGCTTTGAAAACACACATCTGACGGGTCGGGCCGAGATCATGGATGCGGATCTGAAGATTATGGAGGAGCATCCGATCTTCGGCATCGGGGTCGGTCAGGCCATGCACGAACGGGCACGGTTTTTCAAGGGATTCGCCGCGCATACGGAATTCACGCGGTTGTTGTCGGAGCACGGCAGCTTGGGATGCGTGGCCGCCTTGTTGCTCGTCGTCATGGGCATCCGGAACGTCTTGGCCGCCGTTACGAACCGGGGCCGGGCCGTGGCGGCGTCGTTGGTGACCTACAGTTTCTGCTTCATGACGGGCAACGGCATGAGAATGGTATTGCCCGCATTTGTGTTTGGGTTGGCTGCCGTCACCTTGGTGCCGGACCAGCGCCCGGCAAGGCGGGGCCATGTTTCAGGCCCCGTGAGATTGGCGCGACCGAACAGGATAGTGCGGGCTCTCGATGGGCCGCCGCACCGGGCGTAGGCGTGATGTCCTTCTCGTTAACGAATTCGACCTTGGCGGACCGCCGCCTACGGCAGCGCGCCCGCTGATCAACGCAGACCACGGAAAAGGTGCCTGTAAGATGCACGATCAGGTTTTGACCAACGACTGCAAGATTGGCGTGTTGCTCGTGGGGAATTTCCTGTCGGGCTCCGTCGGCACGCGCGGCGCGTGTGAGGAACTGGCCTTGCATCTGGGGGAACTGGATCGGCTGCGAGTCCTGACGACGTCGGACAAACCGCAGCGAATTCTCCGGCTGTCGGACATGCTGACGACCATCTGGTGCCGGCGGAACGACTTCCAGGTGGCTCAAGTCGATGTATACAGCGGGCCGGCGTTTCTGTGGGCGGAAGCGACCTGTGCCGCGCTGAGGAGGTTCCGGAAGCCCTACGTATTGGTTTTGCATGGGGGGAACCTGCCCCGGTTCGCGCACCAGCGGCCGCGGCGCGTCGAGCGGTTGCTGCGATCGGCGAATGTCGTCACGACGCCGTCAGAGTATCTGCGCGAGCAGATGGCCGCCTATCGGGCGGACCTGCAGCTTCTGCCCAACGCGTTGGATCTGAGCGCTTATCGTTACCGGCTGCGGCGTCGTCCACGGCGGTCAATGATCTGGCTGCGGGCCTTTCATGAAATCTACAACCCGATTCTGGTTCCACAAGTGTTGCGGCTTCTGGCTCGGGATTATCCTGATTTGCAGATGACGATGATCGGCCCGAACAAGGCGGATGGCAGTTTGGACCGGACGCGGCAACTGGCTGCGAAGTTGGGAGTGCTCGATCGGTTGTCGCTCCCGGGCGCGGTGCTGAAAGAGGAGACGCCGGCGTGGCTGGACGGAGGCGACATCTTCCTGAACACCGCAAACGTGGACAATACGCCGGTGAGCGTTTTGGAAGCGATGGCGTGCGGGCTTTGCGTGGTCAGCACCAACGTCGGTGGGTTGCCGTACTTGCTGCGCGACGGGGAGGATGCCCTGTTGGTCCCGCCCAATTCTGCGGAGGCGATGGCGGCCGCTGTGCGACGTTTGTTCACCGAACGCAGGCTGGCGGAGCGTCTGTCGCGCAACGCTCGCGCGAAGGCGACGCTTCATGATTGGACCATGGTGCTGCCGCAGTGGGAGGAGCTTCTGTGCAGTCTGTGCCCGGTGAAGGTATTCGAGCCCGCGACCCGGTCGATATGAGCTGCCGCTGTTATTTTATTGGGACGCCCTTGGGGGACCTGTCGATCATGAAGCAATTTGAGGCCTTGGCGCATGAACTGGCGGCGCGGGGGCACAAAGTGGTCGTGCTGGTTCCTCACCGCAAGGTCGAGTTGGCCAGGCCCCATGACAACCCGGCCGTCGTCATCTGGCCAAGCGAGCGCCCGACCAAGTGGCGTGACGCCTGGTTCTTTTACAAGCTCGTTCGCCAATTCCGGCCCGACTGCGTCGTCGGGAGTTATGCGGCGGTGAACATCATGATTCTGGTCGGTTGGTTGGCGCGGGTTCCCCAGCGGATCGCCTGGTACCACACCTTGAGCAGTCAGATCAACCTGGACGGGCGGGGGCCGGGATGGCGGTTGAAGCTGCTTCGACTCCGCAAGAAGCTCGTGTATCGCTTGAGCACGTACATTGTGCCGGTTTCTCAGGCCGCCAGTGAAGACCTCCAGCACGTGTACGGCGAGCCCGGGCGAAAGTTGCGCGTGTTCCACAACGCGGTAGCCGATGCCCCGGCGTCGGCCCGTGGCAACGGCACCGGGCGCGGGCTGAATCCGCTGGTTTGCATTGCGCGGCTTTCCCCCTCGAAGGGGCAGGACGTCCTGATTCGGGCCATGGCGCTTCTGCAAGACGAACATCCGGAGTTGGGAGTCGAGTTCATTGGCGACGGCCCGGCTAGGGATTCGTACACGCAGTTGGCGCGCGATCTCGGTGTGACCACCCGATGCGTGTTCACGGGAAGTCTCGCCCACGACGAAGTGCAGCGCCGAATGCAGGCGGCGACGGCAACGGTCTTGCCCAGTCGAAGTGACAATTGTCCGCTGGTGACCATCGAGTCGTTGGCCGTGGGCACGCCGGTCGTTGGATCGCGGGTGGGTGGCATCCCGGAGGTCGTGCGGGACGGAATCGATGGTTTTCTTGTTCCGCCGGACGATCCACACGCCCTGGCCACGAAACTGAGTCTGATTGTGACGAACGCCGGCTTACTCCAACAACTGCGGGCCAATGCGCGCGCGGGATTTCTCTCGCGATTTGAGCAGCGCGGCGCGGTTCGAAAGCAGGCGGACTGGCTGGAGTCGATTCTTCCCCATGGACAACACGCGTCCGTGAATTGACGGGACCCATGGCTCATCTGTTGGAACGCTTCTATCCGTACGTGCCGGCTTGGGCCCAGAACCTGGGCATTTCCGCGTACGGTTTGTCGTACCGTCGGGAACGGCTGGGCGGCGATTTCGAACAATACGTTGCCGGTTTTCGGGAGCGGGACCGTTGGTCGCCCGAGCAGATGCAGGAATACGTCCACCAGCAATTGCGGAACGTTCTGACGCAGGCGTTTGACCAGGTGCCGTACTATCAGAAGACGTGGGGCAAGGTTGGGGCGACGCGGACGGACCTGGCGCAGATGACGGTCGACGGCTTGCCGGCGCTGCCCGTAACGCCCAAGCACGATTTGCGGAGCGTGCCGGATGCGTTCGTCTCGCGGGACGTGGCCGGCCGGCAGAAGCTGCACCGGTACCACAGCAGCGGCAGCACGGGCACGCCGGTCACCGCGATCTGCACGTCGGACGGACACCGAAAGTTCATCGCGGCCCGAGAAGCGCGCTCATTCGGTTGGGCGGGCTCCAGCGTGCGGCGGCCGCGTTCGATGATCGGCGGGCGGCTGGTGGTTCCCAAGGGAAACGCGCGTCCTCCGTTTCATCGGTACAACTGGGCGGAGCGCCAGGTGTATTTTTCGGCGTACCACATCGCCCCAAGCCACGTTCCGGATTACGTCCGCGCCTTCAATCGTCATCGGCCGGAGTTGCTTACGGGCTACGCGTACTCCCACTACTTGCTGGCGCGGATGATGTGCGAACAGTCGGTCTCACTGGACTACGAACCGGAAGCAATCGTACTCAGCAGTGAAAAACTGACCGAGGAGATGAAGCAGGTGATCCAACAGGCGTTTCACGCGCGGGCTTACGAGGAGTACGGGGCGGTGGAGAACTGCATGTTGGCGACCGAGTGCGAACACGGCCGTCTGCACGTGAATCCGGACTTCGGGGTGTTGGAGTTGGTGGATGGCGATGGCCGGCCGGTACCTCCGGGAGTCGAAGGAAGAGTCCTGTGTACGTCCTTGCTCAATGACGCGCAGCCCCTGATCCGCTACGAAGTCGGCGACGTGGGGATCTGGTCGCGGCACCCCTGTCCTTGCGGGCGAAACCATCTGCCCGTCCTGCAGGAGATTGTGGGCCGGCTCGAAGACGTCGTCGTCGGTCCCGATGGTCGCGAGATGGTACGGTTCCACGGAATTTTCATCGGCCTCCCGCACGCGCTGGAGGGACAGGTCGTTCAGGAAACGCTGACTCAATTCAGGGTCAAAGTGGTTCCTCAGGAGGGCTTCGGGTCCGAGGACGAGAGATTGATCCGCCGGCGGTTTGCCGAACGATTGGGGGCGGTGAACGTGGTGATTGAAACGGTGGCGACGATCCCGCGGACGGAGCGGGGAAAGTTTCGGGCGGTCATCTGCAACCTCTCGCCCGAGGAGAAGAACCGGGGCCGGCGCGTCGGTTCCTTGGAGTACGCAGGGTCATGAACTCGCTTCCGACCGTCAGCGTGCTCATGCCGGTATTCAACGAGGAGCGTTTCATTGCCCACAGTCTCAATGCGGTGCTGGAGCAGGATTATCCTCCGGATCATCTGGAAGTGATCGTGGCCGACGGCCGGTCCACCGACCGGACGCGGGACATCGTGCGGTCGGTTCAAGCGAGCCACCCGAATGTGCGGTTGGTTGACAACCCCGGGCGAATCGTTTCCACGGGACTCAATCGGGCGCTGGAATGTGCGCACGGCGCGATTGTCGTTCGGCTGGATGGTCACTGCGAGTATCCGCAGGATTACGTCAGGAGCGTCGTCGAATTGCGGGAACAAGCCGGCGCCGACGATGCGGGCGGGGTGTTGGTGCCGTTGGGGAACGGGAGTTACGCGTCGCGGGCCGTGGCGGCGGCGTATTATTCGCCTGTGGGAATTGGCCATGCGTTGCGGGGACACGCTGACTCCACCGAGGTCTGCGAGGTGGACACGGTGCATGGCGGGTGCTGGGACCGCGAACGGTTGGTGGAACTCGGTGGATTCGATGAAGAGCTGGTGCGCAATCAAGACGACGAACTGAGTTTCCGACTGCGGAAGATGGGGGGCCGCATCGTGCGGAGTTCGGCGATTCGGGTGAAGTACTGGGTCCGGGACAGTTATCGCAAGTTGTTCATGCAATTCGCGCAATACGGGTACTGGAAAGTCAGAGTCTTGCAGAAGCACCCCCGGCAATCGAGCGTCCGACACGTTGTCCCGTCGCTGTTTGTCCTGACCTTGCTAACCAGCGCTGCACTCGCGCCCTTCTTCACAATCGGCCGGTGGACGCTGGTGCTCGCCGCTGGCGGATACGCGGCGGCGATGGGTCTGGCGGGACTGCGCGAAGCGATGCGGACCGACTGGCGGCTGTGGCCCGGGATTTCCGTGGCGATCCCCATCATGCACCTCGGATACGGAACCGGTTTTCTGCTCGGCTGGTTGCGCTGGTTGGTTGGAGCGTTGCCGACGGACCGGGTCTTTGAACGCAGTACCCGGTGATTATTTCGTGCCCGAGCGGGGAGAACTCGAAGTGCCGATGAGGACGAAGACATTGAACTGTTTGCCGGTTCTGGGGACTGCATTGGTGTTGGCCAGTCCGTTGGGGATGGCCGCGGTCAGGTTGGTGGTTGGGAGAACAAGCGGCTGGCCGGTGAACGTACCCGTGAGAACGGGAGGCGCAAAGAAGTCCTGGGCGTTGCGGACCACGAACGCGTCGCCGTGGCTGAGAACGTGCCCCACGTCCACGCTGACTTCGTCGGAATCGCTCCAATTGTACACGACGATCGTCGCCCGCTTGGGCTCGTACGCGTTGGGGTTGACAACGACATCGTTCGGAGGCGTGACGTTTTGAAAGTAATGGCTGTGCAAGTCGAACCCGGTCGCAGTTTGCCACTCGGCAAATCCGAGTTGGGTCATATTTGTGGTCGTGACGAGGCCAAAGTTGTTGTTCCCATTTCCGTAGTACGTGTTGTGGTCGACGGTGAATCCGGGCCGGGGCTCCAGGTTCACGAGAAACCCGTTGGTGCTGTACAGCGTGTTGTTGGAAAAGACGACCGATTCATACCGCATGGCGGACGCGAGATAATTGCCGCCGCCGGATCCGCCGGCGAGGTAATTGCCGACGAAGACGACGTCGATGTTGGACACGGTTCCGAAATCGGCTCTCACAGTGGGCCCATGCAGATCGAGGTCGTGGTAAAAGCAGTTGTCGGCGATTCGCAGGCGCTCGATTTGGATTCCTCCGCCGAACAACGCCTGTTCGCCGGTGTCTTTGGTGGAATCGGCTGCCATGTGCGCGTTGTCGAACACGACGTTTCGTTCAAACGTGATGTTGCTGAGGTAACTGTTCACCGTGTAACCGAGAATGCCGGGCGAGAATTGGTTGAACACGATGTTGTCCCGAAGCCGTCGTTCACCGCTTCGATTTTGGCAGTAGATGCCCGGCCCGTGGGCGCCTTCCGGCCCGGCCCATCCATTGTTGTAGACGATGCAGCCGTAGGCTTCAGAGTTCGTGGCGCTCGCCCAGAGGGCCAACCCGCCGCGTGTATCGTGGACGATGAGATTGATGAGCTTGTCGTCGGCACCCACGACCTCGACGCCCGAGGCCATTGGCAATTGTGCCGGGGCTGGACTCGGACCGGGTACGTTGATTCTTCGTGTGGCATTGGTGTTGGTGATTTCGAGCCCCCAGAACCACGCGTGATTGCCGTAAACAGAAAGTACGGTTTGCTGGTCGGTGCCTTGGTAGCCGACGCGTTCAATCAAGGTGGCGCGTTCGCCTGGATACTGCCGGACCACGATCGGCGCGGCACGATCGCCCATCAGATAACTGTGGAACCCCGAAGCGTAGGGAGAGCGGGGGCTGTATACCCCGCCGCGCACCCAGATCGTGTCGCCCGGCCTGACGGAGGCCGGCTGCTTCAACGCCGTTTGCAGGTCCCACGGTCGGGCCACGCTGCCGCTGCCGAACGGGCTTCCTTGTGGGGTAACAAAGAAGTCGGCGGCCTGCACGGTCAACAGCGTACACAGTTGTGCCAGGAGAATGGGGCCGGTTCTTATTCGCACAATATTGCTCAAAGCAACTTCCAAGCCCGTGCCCGAATTCAGCAGCCGGGGGCGGAAAGTTCTGTCATTGGGCTCCTTCCGTCCGGTGGCGCGCCAATGACGAACGCCAACGATTGCTGGCCGACTGAAGTACTTCCGAATTGAACCGACTCCCGCGGATGAACGACGACACGTCCAGTCTCTATCCTCTGTCCCCGCTGCAGCGCGGCATGCTGTTCCACGCGCTTTACTCGCCACGGGACGGCATCGACCTCACGCAGGTCATCGGCACGCTCCATGAAGTGCTGCGCGTCGAGGCGTTCACCCGGGCATGGCGACGCGTGGTCGCGCGGCACGACGCCTTGCGCACGGCGTTTTGGTGGAAGGATCAGCCCGTTTTGATGCAGCGCGTCTTCGCCTCTGTCGAGCTGCCGTTCCAATTCGAAGACTGGCGCGGGATGAGCGCTCCGGAACAGGAGCGCAAGCTCGCCGACTTTCTCGCGCGCGATCGCGAGCGCGGTTTCGACCTCAGCGTCGCGCCGGTGCTGCGGCTCGCCCTGTTCCAGTTTGGCGAGCAAGAACACCGGTTTGTCTGGACGCTTCATCATTCCGTGCTTGATGGCCGGTCGTTCACGCTGGCACTGCGCGAGGTCTTTGCGATCTACGACGCCATTCTTCGGGGCGAGGATCTCGCGTTGCCACCCGCGCCGCAGTATCGCGACTTCATCGAGTGGCTCGAGAAACAGGATCACTCAGCGTCGGAGAAGTATTGGCGCGAAACGCTCCAAGGCGTCGGGGCAGCCTTGTCGATCGACCTGCCGAAGCGTGATCCCCGTAGTCCGACGTACCACAAGCAGGGGACGTCGCTCTCCGGTGAGGCGACCGCTGCCCTTCAAGCCTGTGCCGCCCGTCACGGCCTCACGCTGAATACCTTCGTCCAGGCGGCGTGGGCCGTGTTGTTGGCGCGGTACAGCCGTGAGGAGGACATCGTCTTCGGAGCCACGCGGGCCTGTCGGCATTCCGTGCCCGGGGCGGAGAACATGCTCGGGCTGTTCATCAACACCCTGCCGATGCGTGTGAACGCAGCGCCGGATCGGCCGCTGCTGGCGTTGCTGAAAGACTTGAGGGCGCAGCAGGTGGCGCTCCGCGATCACGAGCAGACGCCGCTCTCCGAGATTCAGCGATGGACGGGGGTCGCGCCGCTCTTCCGCACCATCGTCGTGTTTGAGAAGGCGCATCTCAACGACTCGCCTGTCGGGACGACGTCGCGCAGTTTCGATTCTCGTGGGCGCAGCGGGTACACGCTTACGCTCCACGCCTACGGCAGCCCGCAGTTGTCGTTCAGAATTACCGCGGAGGCGGGCTGCGAGCCGGCGGCGGCGGTCCGGATGCTCGGCCATTTCGCGACGTTGCTCGAGGCGATGCCCGAACATTGTAATCGCCCCATCGGGGAGTTACCGATGCTCACGTCCGCCGAGCGGGAACAGCGGGCCCGGTGGAATGACACGGGGCGTGATGGTTGCGGCGCCCAGTGTATCCACGAACTTGTCGAAGCGCGCGCAAAACAGACTCCCGAGCGGGTCGCTGTCGTATTCGAGGACGGGTCTCTGAGTTACGGTGAGTTGAACGCGCGTGCCAATCAGCTGGCGCGATGCCTGCAGGCCCGGGGCGTCATGGCCGGCGGCCTCGTGGGTCTGTATGTCGAGCGCTCGTGCGACATGGTCGTCGCTTTGCTCGGGATTCTGAAAGCGGGTGCGGCGTACGTGCCGTTGGATCCTGCATTCCCTCGGGCCCGGATCGCGTATATGCTTCGGGACTCCGGCGCGGCGCTGGTCATCACGCAGCAAACGCTAGCGGCCGATTTGTCCGGCAGTGTCCTGCGCCTCGATGCGGACGGGCCGGAGATTGCGCGGGAGAGTCGTGACGACCTGGCGTTGGCGATCCCCTCGAACAGTCTGGCGTACGTCATCTACACGTCGGGCTCCACGGGCCAGCCGAAAGGCATCGCGATCGAACATCGCTCGGTGGTCAATTTTCTCGGGTCGATGCGCCGGGAGCCCGGCCTGGGTGCCGACGATGTGTTGCTGGGTGTGACGACGATTTCCTTTGACATCGCGGCGCTGGAGGTTTTCCTCCCGCTCACGACCGGCGCCCAGTTGTGGCTGGCAAGTCGGGGCGTCGCGCTTGATGCGCGGCGGCTCGCCCGCCGGCTGGAAGGGGTCACGGTCATGCAGGCGACGCCTGCGACCTGGCGGATGCTGGTGCAATCCGGCTGGCGGGGAAACTCGAAGCTGAAGATCCTCTGTGGGGGCGAGGCGCTGCCACCCGAGCTTGCCCGCGATCTGCTGGCACGTGGCGGCGAGTTGTGGAATATGTACGGCCCGACTGAGACAACGATCTGGTCGACCTGCCACAGGGTCAAGAACGTGGACGGCGTGGTTTCCATTGGCCGGCCGATTGCGAACACCACGGTCCACGTGCTCGGAAATGATCGGCAGCCCCGACCGGTGGATGTAGTGGGCGAGTTATACATCGGCGGCGCGGGCCTGGCGCGGGGATACCACAACCGGCTGGAACTCACGCGGGAGAAATTCATTCCTGACCCGTTTAGCAACGATCCCACGGCGCGGCTCTACGCCACGGGCGACCTGGCGCGCCGCGCGCCCGACGGCACGATCGAAGTGCTGGGGCGCTTGGATCATCAGATCAAGATTCGCGGTTTCCGCATCGAAGCCGGGGAAATCGAGGCTCGTCTGAACGAACATCCGGCTATTCGCCAATCCGCCGTGGTGGCGCGCGAAGACGTGCCCGGCGAAAAGGCGCTCGTGGCCTACATCGTGACCGGTTCCGCTACAATTCCCACCAACGAACTGCGCGCGTTTCTTGCGGAGCGACTGCCGGATTACATGATTCCGTCGTCGTTCGTCGGACTTGATCGGCTCCCCCTCACGCCAAATGGAAAGGTCGATCGCCAGGCATTGCCGGCTCCAGAAAGGGTGGAGGCCAGCGTGACGAGAAACTACGTGGCACCGCGCGGTCCGGTCGAGCAGGCCCTCGCGAACATCTGGGCCGAGGTCCTCAAGGTGAAACGGGTTGGTATTCACGACGATTTCTTCGAACTAGGTGGCCACTCGCTGCTGGCGGTGCGTTTGTTCAGTCAAATCGCCAAGCTCACGGGCAAGGATTTGCCGTTGGTGACACTCTTCCAGGCTCCGACGATCGAACGATTGGCGGCGATCCTCCGTCAGGAAGGCTGGGAGAGTCCGTGGGCGTCGCTCGTGCCCATCAAAGCCGACGGCACGAAGCCGCCCTTTTACTGCGTCCACGGCATCGGGGGCAACATCTTGGAATATCTTGATCTGGCCAAGTACATGGATGCCGACCAACCGTTTTACGGGTTGCAGGCGATCGGGTTGGACGGCAAAGGGCCGACTCAGGACCTGACAGTCGAGCAAATGGCGGCTCAGTACATTGCGGAAATCCGGGCGTTCCAGCCGTGTGGCCCGTACTATCTGGGCGGCTCTTCGTTTGGCGGGCTCGTGGCGTATGAGATGGCGCAGCAGTTGTGCGCGGCCGGTGAGGAGGTCGCGTTATTGGCGTTCTTCGATACGAATGGGCCGGGTTATCCACACTACTTGCCGACCATGACGGTATGGCGCCAGAAGGTCGACTGGTGGCGGGACCGAATCGCGCTGCACTGGGAGAACCTGCTGGCCACGGAGGGACGGAAGAGACCGGCCTACATTCGCGAAAAGATGCAGCGCTGGAACAAGCAAACGCGGTGGAAGTTGCAGGCGCTCAAACACCGGCTGCGGCGTCGTGTGGATCGGGTGTTTTGGCCGGGGGCCATCCGTCAGGCGCAGGTGAAGGGGTACCGGGCGGCGACGTCGTATGAGCCGCAGCCCTACTCCGGCCAGGTGACGCTGTTTCGGGCAACAGAACAGCCCCGAGGGATTTATAAGGACCGGACCTTGGGTTGGGGATCGCTGGTGTTGGGCAGGCTGGTGATCGTTGACACACCGGGGCATCACGGGGCGATTGTCCGAGAACCGCGGGCCCGAGCGTTGGCGGATCAACTGAACGACGCTTTGGCAAGAGCCCAGGCTTGGGCAAAACTGAGTCCTGAGCAGAGGAGTCAGCAGAGTGCTGCGCGAGTTCCGACCAGCAGTAGTTCGGCGCAGTCCTCGACCGAGAACGCGCCAGCGACGATTTCAACTCTCGGTTGCACGTATATTCCCACACCGTTGTAGGGAGAACTGCTGCCAGGCCACCGACGCTTCAGTCGTCGATTGATCGAGGGGACGAACCAAGAGACCGCTGTCATCCAGCAGCGGCAGGGAAGGGAAAAGACTCGCATGAATGTCCGCACAAGGTCGAAACGAGGTCGCGGCAAGACCCGGCAGTCAGAGGATGCCGTCGTTGCCGCCCTTCCTCGGGCGCTCTGGCGCGAACTGAACGAATTGAGCCGGCGCGAAGGAGTCAGTTTATTCACGACGCTGCTGGCCGCATTCCAGGTCCTCCTGCATCACTACACGCAACAGGAGCACGTCACTGTCGAGACAGGGCCGGTCGACCGGATTCGTGGCAAGTCGAAGCATCCGATTGATTCGCACGCCGACGTGATCTCGGTGGACGGCGATCTTTCCGGCGATCCCACGTTCCGGACGGTATTGGCCCGGGTCCGGGAAACAGCATCTGCGACAGGGATCCATCGCGGTCGACCCCTTGGTATCGCCTTCACAGTTCCGGATGTCGCAGCGGTTTCGGCGGTGCTGACCCGGGCGACGACGGCGCCGGCGGCGGGCGGTGTCGACGGAGCCGGGCCCGGCTTGAGCGTGCGGCTCAGCGAATCACAACGCGGACTGGCCGTCCGCGTGCAGTATTGCGCGAACAGGTTCGACCGCCCCTCGGTCCTCCGGATGCTCGGCCATTATCACACCTTGCTCGAGGGTGTCGTGGCCAACCCGGACGAGCGGATCACGATCCTGCCGATCCTGACGCGCGAAGAGCGCCAGCATCTGTTGCTGGATTGGAACGACACGGTTGTTGATTACCCGAAGGATGTTTGCCTGCACCAATTGTTCGAAGCCCAGGTGGCGAAGACTCCGGACGCTATAGCCGTGATGTTTGAGGACCAGCAATTGACCTACCGGGAATTGAACGCGCGCGCGAATCAACTGGCGCACCATCTACGGTCGCTGGGCGTGGGCACCGAGACGTTCGTTGGGATCTGTCTGGAACGTTCCCTGGAAATGGTGGTGGGAATCTACGGCACGATGAAAGCCGGTGCCGCGTATGTGCCGATCGACCCGGCCTATCCGCCGGATCGATTGCTGTTCATGCTCCAAGACGCGAATGTCCCGGTGTTGTTGACGCAAGAGAAACTGCGCGCGAAACTGCCGCCTCATCAGGCGCGCGTGGTGTGCTTGGACAGCGAGTGGCCGGCGATCAGCCACCAGAGCACCGAGCTTCCCCGAACCGACGTCGCGGCCAACAATCTGGCGTACATGATCTACACCTCGGGTTCGACGGGCAAACCCAAGGGGGCGATGAACACGCACCGCGGCATCTGCAACCGGCTGCTGTGGATGCAGGATGCGTACAGGCTGACGGCTGAGGACCGCGTGATGCAGAAGACGCCGTTCAGCTTCGACGTTTCCGTGTGGGAATTCTTCTGGCCGTTGTTGGCCGGCGCTCGACTGATCGTGGCCCGGCCCGAAGGACATCGCGACGGCGCGTATCTGGTGGAATTGATCAACGCTCGCCAGATCACCACGCTGCATTTTGTGCCGTCGATGCTTCAGGTGTTTCTGCGGGAGCCGGCGGTGGAAAGCTGCCGGAGCCTGCGACGGGTGATCTGCAGCGGAGAAGCCCTGTCCTATGAGTTGCAGGAGTTGTTCTTCAGTCGGCTGCCGTCCGTCGAGCTGCATAATTTGTATGGTCCCACCGAAGCGGCAGTCGACGTTACGTACTGGGCGTGCCAGCCGGACGGCAAGTTGCGGTTCGTGCCGATCGGCCGTCCCATCGCCAACATCCAGATGTACATCCTGGATTCTCATCTCCGGCCGGTGCCGGTGGGGGCCGCCGGCGAATTGCACATCGGCGGCGTCGGGCTGGCCCGGGGGTATCATAACCGGCCCGAGTTGACGGCCGAGAAATTCATCCAGAATCCGTTCTCCACGGAACCGGGGGCGCGCCTGTACAAGACCGGCGACCTCGCGCGCTATTTGGCCGACGGAAACATCGAGTATCTCGGGCGCCTGGATCACCAGGTAAAGATCCGCGGATTTCGCATTGAACTGGGTGAAATCGAAGCCGTGCTGGGTGAACATCCGGCCGTGCAGGAGACCGCAGTCGTCGCCCGCGAAGACACGCCCGGCGACAAGCGCATCGTCGCGTACCTGGTTTGCAGGGGGGATGTGGTCCCCACAGTCTCCGACCTGCGTACTCATCTGAAGCAGAAGTTACCTGAGTACATGGTGCCGTCGGCGTTTGTCTTCCTGAAGGCGATGCCGCTGTCGCCGAATGGCAAGGCGGATCGCAAAGCCCTGCCGGCTCCGGACCAAAACCGGCCGGAGTTGGCAGAGGCGTTTGTCGCGCCCCGCACCGAGACGGAAAACATTCTGGCGGAAATCTGGTCGGAAGTGTTGGAGGTCAAACAGATTGGGATCCATGACAACTTTTTCGAGTTGGGCGGCGACTCAATTCGGGCGATCCAACTCCTTGCCCGAGCGCAGAAGAAAGGCCTGCACATCACCTTGGAGCAGTTGTTCGAGCGGCAGACGATCCACCAGTTGGTGGACAAGTTACACCCCGGTCAGCCAGCAGCCGCGCCGACGGCCCGCACGGAGCCATTCTCCCTGGTGTCGACGGAAGATCGCCGTCGCTTGCCGGCGGGTTTGGAAGACGCCTATCCGATGACCAAGCTGCAGGAGGGGATGTTCTACCACAACTCGCTGAATCCGGCTTCGGCGGTGTTTCACGATATCTTCTCGTTCCGGATCCAGTTCCCGTTTGTTCGGGAGAAGTTGGTGATGGCGGTCGACCAGTTTGCCGCCCGCCACGCCAGCATGCGGACCTCGTTTGACGTGGCGGGTTTCAGCCAGCCGTTGCAACTGGTACACAAATCGGTGGGCGTGCCCTTCGAGGTGGCGGATTATCGTCAGTTGCCGGCGGAAGAACAGATCCGGTCACTGGTGGCCTGGATCGAGGCCGAGAAACGCCGGCCGTTCGATCACACCAAGGCGCCGTTGGTGCGGACCCGGGTTCATCGGCACAGCGATGACGAATTCCAAATGATCGTCAGTTTCCATCACGCGGTATTGGACGGCTGGAGTTTGGCGGCGATGCTCACCGAGATTCTCCAGGACTACTCGGCGTTGATCAAGGGAACGGGGGCGCCGGTGGCGCCGGCGGCGATTGCGTACCGCGAATACGTGGCCCTGGAGCGTCAGGCGGAGCACTCCGAAGCCGATCGACGGTTTTGGGCCGAGAAGTTGGCGGACCCCGATGTTCAAGTGTTGCCCCGCTGGCCGAAGTCGCAGCGGGCGGGCGGGACGGAACAGAAGCGCGGGCCGGAGATTCAGATTCCCAGCGACGTCTTCGAGGGATTGAAAAAGCTGGCGCAAAGCGCCCGGGTCCCACTGAAGTCCGTTCTGATGGCCGCGCACTACCGGGTGATGAGCTTTCTCCATGGCACACCGGATGTGATCAGCGGGTTGATCACCAATGGGCGGCCGGAGGAAATCGACGGGGAACGCATGATCGGCCTGTTTCTCAACACGGTCCCGTTGCGCCTGCGGTTGGCGGGTGGAACCTGGATGGAGCTTTGCCAACAGGTGTTCAGTGAAGAACGCGAGATGATTCCGCACCGCCGATATCCATTGGCGGAAATCCAGAAGATCGCTGGCGGGCAATCGCTGTTCGAGACGGCGTTCGATTTCGTGCACTTCCATGTCTACCGCGATTTGCAGGGATACAAAGACATGGGGTTCATGGAGGGGCACTACTTCGAGGCAAACAGCTTCATCCTGTTCACCACCTTCATGATGGATGTGACCACGACGCAACTCCAGATGCACATGGATTACGACCCCGAGGAATTGTGCCTGGGGCAGATCGAAGCCATCTGTGGGTATTACGTGAAGACGCTTGCGGCCATGGCCGCGGAGCCGGCCGCGCGGTATGAGGCCTTCTCGCCACTCCCGGCCGCGGAACGCCAGCAGTTGCTCGTCGACTGGAACGCGACCGAACGCGCGTTCCCCAAGGACAAGTGTTTGCATGAACTGTTCGAAGCGCAGGTCGAGCGAACCCCGGACGCCGTGGCGTTGGTGGTCGGGAACCGGTCGTTGACCTACGCGGAACTCAACCAGCGGGCCAACCAACTGGCGCACCGGCTGAAATCGATGGGCGTCGGCCCGGACGTGCTCGTCGGGCTATGTATCGAGCGTTCGGCGAACATGATCGCCGCGATGCTGGGGATTCTGAAGGCGGGCGGCGCTTACGTTCCGTTGGACCCGGCGTATCCGGCCGAGTGGCTGTCGTTCGTTCTGGATGATACGCAGGCCGCCGTATTGTTGACCCAATCGAAATTGCTGTCCCGTCTGCCGGAGAAGTGGGCGCAGACGGTTTGTCTCGATGGGCCGGAGCCGTCGCCGGTGGATCGGAGCGCCGACGCGGCGAAGAACCCCGCGGGCGGGGCCCGACCGAACAATCTCGCCTATGTGATTTACACGTCGGGCTCGACCGGAAAGCCGAAGGGCGTAGCAATTGAACATCGCAGCCCCGTAGCGTTCGTCCATTGGGCCCAGGAAATCTTCACGGCGAAAGAACTCGCCGGAGTTCTCGCCTCGACCTCAATCTGTTTTGATCTTTCGATCTTCGAAATCTTCCTGACGTTGAGCAGCGGCGGAAAGGTCATTTTGGCCGAGAACGCGTTGGCCCTGCCGTCGCTGTCGGCCGCCCGGCAAGTGACTCTGGTCAACACGGTGCCGTCGGCCATGAAGGAATTGCTTCGTTTGGAGGGCGTCCCGTCCTCGGTGCGGGTGGTCAACCTGGCGGGCGAGCCGACGCCGACGGGGCTGGTCCAGCAGATCCATCGACTACCGCACATCCAGAAGGTGTACGATCTGTACGGGCCGTCGGAGACCACCACGTACTCCACATGTGCGCTCCGACGGGTCGACGGCCCGGCGACAATCGGCCGGCCGATTGCGAACACACAGATTTACCTGGTGGATCCCCATGGCCAACCCGTGCCCGTTGGGGTTCCCGGTGAGGTCTATATCGGCGGCGACGGGCTGGCCCGAGGCTATCTCCACCGGCCCGAGCTGACGGCGGAAAAGTTCGTGCCGAATCCGTTTCGTGCTGACCCCGGTGCACGGCTGTATCGGACGGGCGACCTCGCGAAGTACCTACCGGATGGCAATCTCGAATTCTTGGGACGGATCGACCACCAGGTGAAGATTCGTGGTTTTCGTGTCGAGTTGGGTGAAATCGAGGTCGTGTTGCGTCAGCACCCGGCCTTGAGGGAAGCGGTTGTCATGGCTCGTCAGGATACTCCCGGCGAGAAACGGTTGGTGGCGTACGTCGTTCCCAAGGCGGAGCCGGCGCCGGCCGTGGCCGATTTGCGCACCCACGTCAGGCAAAAGCTGCCGGAGCATATGGTGCCGGCCGCATTCGTGACGTTGCCGTCGTTGCCATTGACACCGAATGGCAAGGTGAATCGGAAGGCGTTGCCGGCGCCGGACCAGGGGCGGCCCGATCTGGCGGGCACGTTGGTTGCCGCACGCGATCCACTGGAGCGACAGTTGGCGGTGATGTGGGAGAAGATGTTTGGCATCGAACCGGTTGGGATACGGGACAATTTCTTTGAGCTGGGTGGGCATTCCTTGTTGGCCGTGCGGTTGTTCGCGCAAATCGAGAAGCTGACCGGCCGGAGCTTGCCCTTGGTGACGTTGTTCCAGGCGCCGACGATCGAGCAATTGGCGGCGATTCTGCGCCACCAGGGTTGGGAGTCGCCGTGGGCATCGCTGGTGCCGATCAAGCCCGGTAAATCGAAGCCGCCGTTCTACTGCATACACGGCGTGGGGGGTAACATTCTCGAGTATCTGGATTTGGCGAAGTACATGGATGACGACCAGCCGTTCTACGGGTTGCAGGCAATCGGGTTGGATGGCAAGCGACCAATGGAAAACCTGACAGTCGAACAAATGGCCACCCGTTACATTGAGGAGGTCCGGGCGCTTCAGCCGCGCGGGCCGTACTATTTGGGCGGCTCATCGTTTGGCGGTCTGGTGGCATTCGAAATGGCTCAGCAGTTGCGCGCGGCGGGTGAGGAGATCGGGCTGCTGGCGTTCTTCGACACCAACGCCCCCGGTTATCCGCGCTACCTGCCAACCACAACGGCTTGGAAGCGGAAATTGGATTGGTGGGTCGACCGCGTGGCGTTGCACTGGGGCAACCTGCAGGCGAGTTCGGGACGGGAGAAATTGACCTACGTCCGTGAGAAGGCGCTGCGGTGGGAAAGACAAATGCGGTGGAAGCGTCAGCACCTGTGGGATGGAATCCGGGAGAAAGTGGGACGCGTGTTCTGGCCGGAGGCGATCAAGCAAGCCCGGGTGATCGGGTACCGCGCGGGGACTTCCTATGCGCCGAAGCCGTACGCCGGGCAAGCGACGCTGTTTCGGGCGACCGAGCAGCCGCACGGAATCTATCCCGACCGCACCTTGGGCTGGGGAACGCTCGTGGTGGGCGGCCTTAAGATCTACGACACGCCGGGTCACCACGGGGCGATTGTGCGTGAGCCGCGCTCCCGAGTCTTGGCTGAGCAATTGACCGACGCGTTGGACAAGGCGCGCACCCAAGCCACGGTTCAGGGTTCGCAAACTGAAGCGGGCGACCAGGCGCTATTTGAACGGGACATTGCTGCTGGAAATGGGTCCGAGACTCTGATCGGCCGGAAGTCACCTGTCATTCTGAGCGCTGCATCCTAGCGCTGAGGCGCGGACGCACGTCACCATGTTGATCACTATTACAGCCACGTTTACCTCGGAACCGGTTGAGGAATCCATCGCGTGGTGGATGCATCAACTGGGGGTCCCGGCCACGATCCGCTTCGCGCCGTATAACCAGGTCTTTCAGCAGTTGCTCGCTGTGGACAGTCCGGTGTCGAGGAACCGGGACGGCATCAGCGTCCATTTGATTCGGATGGAAGATTGGTGGCAGGAGACCGGTGACCCGGTCGGGAGACGGAAAACGGTCGAGCGCAATCTTCATGATTTGGCCGGCACGTTGCGGGAGAACTCCAGCCGGCACGCCACCACGCATTTGATTTGTTTGTGTCCGGATTCACCCGCGGCGCAGGCAGAGGCCGGCTCCACGGATGCCTTCCGGCAACTGGAACAAGCGTTCGCCCGAGAATTAGCAGACGCAACCGGTGTGTATGTGATCACGTCGGAAGAACTGACCGGGACCTATCCTGTGGCGGATTATTACGACGGCGCCGCCGACCGACTCGGCCACATTCCTTACACGTCGGTGTTTTTCGCTGCCTTGGGGACTATGGTGGCGCGACGCATTTACGCGCTGAACGCTGCGCCGCGGAAGGTGATCGTGTTGGACTGCGACCAAACGCTGTGGCGCGGCGTCTGCGGTGAAGACGGGCCGGGGGGCGTGGAAATCGATCCACCGCGAAAAGCGCTGCAGGAGTTCATGGTGAGCCAGCACGATGCCGGCATGCTGCTGTGTTTGTGCAGCAAGAACAGCGAGCCGGACGTGTGGGACGTCTTCCGGTGCCACGCTGGGATGCCACTCAAGCGCGATCACCTCGTTTCCTCGCGGATCAACTGGCGACCCAAGTCGGAAAACCTCAGAGCGTTGGCAGCGGAACTGAAATTGGGCTTGGATAGCTTTATTTTCGTTGATGACAATCCGGCCGAATGCGCCGAGGTGGAAGACGGTTGTCCCGAGGTGTTGGTCGTCCGGCCGCCATCCGTGGCGGACGAGATTCCCCGGTTTCTCCGGCACGTCTGGGCATTTGACCATCTGCGGTTGACCGAAGAGGATCGGCGGCGGACGCTCCTCTACCAGGAAAACGTTCGTCGCGAACGCTTTCATCAGGAAGCCCCGAGCTTCGAGAAGTTCCTGGCGGGACTGGGTCTGCAGATTGATATCTCTGGACTTCGTACCGACCAGTTGGCACGCGTCGCCCAGCTTACCCAGCGCACCAACCAGTTGAATTTCACGACGATTCGCCGCACGGAAGCTGAAATCCAGAAGCTAACCGATGAAGCGGGCGTTGAAGTCCTGACAGTCGAAGTCAAAGATCGGTTTGGCGATTACGGACTGGTGGGGCTGATGATTCTCCGGGTGCGAGACGCCGCCATTGAAGTGGACACCTTTTTGCTGAGCTGCCGGGCGTTGGGCAAGGGTGTTGAGCATCGGATGCTGGCGCATCTTGGCGAGCTGGCGACCGCCCGCGGTTGTGAACGGGTCGACGTCAAATTGATCCGTACGCCAAAGAACGGCCCGGCATTCGATTTCATTTCGAGCGTCGCCGGGACTTGTTTGCCGGCCGAGGGAGACGAAGCCACCTGCCGATTGGCAGCAGCGGACCTACGGGCGGTGACGTTCCAGCCGAAGACAGCGGACAACGTTCAGGCCCTGCCGCCGGTCTTGTCCGCGTCGCGCCCGACTTCGATTCCACCGGCTTCCGGTATTCGAATCAGCGGCACGCGACTGAGTTGGATCGCGACGGAAATGTCTGAGGCCGAGTCGATTTATCGAGCGATCGCGCCGGCCGCGCGGGCAAATAGGCCGGCTGGAGCCGGTACCGCCGTCGCTCCACGCAATGCGCTGGAACATCAGTTGACCGCGTTGTGGGAGACGGTTCTCGGCATTGAACCGGTCGGCATTGAGGACAACTTCTTCGAGTTGGGAGGGCACTCGTTGACCGCCGTGCGGTTGCTCTCGGAGTCGGAAAAACTCACGGGCAAACGGGTGACGTTGACGACGCTGCTCCAGGCGCCGACGATTGCCCAACTCGCCCCGGTCATCCAGCAAGGCACCGCGCCAGCGAGCGAGGGGCTGGCGGAGCTGCGCGCCGATCCGGCGCAGGCGAACGAACCGTTCCCGCTTACCGACTTGCAGCAAGCATATCTGGCGGGCCGAAACGAAGGTTTTGATCTCGCCAACGGGCTGCATATCTATTTTGAATTTGACCCCGATCAGTTCGACGTGGCCCGCGGCAGCGCGACGCTGCGGGCGCTGATTGCCCGTCAGCCGATGTTGCGCGCCGTAATGCGTGACGATGGGACGCAGCAGGTTCTTGAGCGGGTGCCCGACTACGAGATTGAGTTGGTCGATTTGCGGAAGGGCCCGCTGGAAGACGTCACGGCGACTCTCACGGCGCTGCGCGAGCGCCTGTCGCATCAGGCTTTCGACGTGAGCACGTGGCCGTGGTTCGAGATCCGAGCCGTCCGGCTGGACGACGACCGGTTCCGCCTGTTCGTCAGTTACGATGCGGTGATGCTCGATGCGTGGAGTGCGTATCGGCTCGCGCGCGAGTTTGCCGCGTTGTACGCCAACCCGGCGATCGATCTGCCGCGGGTGGAGGTGTCGTTCCGGGATTGCGTGCTGGCGGAGATCGCCGCGCGCAAATCCGCGGCGTATCGCCGGGCCCAGCAATATTGGTCGGGCCGCCTCGCGGATCTTCCGCCGTCGCCGGCGCTGCCTTTGGCGCAATCGCCGGGTGTCATCAGTCACCCGCGCGTGGTGCGGCACTCGATGACTCTCGATCGCGAGCGGTGGCAGCAATTCAAACATCACGCGACGCGGCACGGCATTACGCCGGGCACGGCGTTGGTCGCGGCCTATGCAGAAATTATCGCGCGCTGGAGTTCGAACCGGCGCTTCACACTCAACCTGCCGATTTTCAACCGTCCTCCGCTGCACCCCCGCATTAACGATGTGGTCGGTTACTTTACATCGCTGTCATTGTTGGCTGTGGATCTCACGGAGCCCGGCTCATTTGTTGATCATGCCCGGGCCATGCAGCAGCAACTGTTGGACGACCTCGACCACTCGGCCTACAGCGGGGTCCAAGTCGCCCGGGATATCGCACGCTTGCGCGGCCCGACCGGTCGGACGAACGCGCCGATTGTGACAACGAACATCATGATCGAGGAGGGTTTCCAATCACCCTGGGCGGGCCGCACCGAGTTCGCCCTGACGCAGACGCCGCAAGTCCTGCTCGATCAGATCGTCACCGTGTCCGATGGCGCGCTGGTTGTCGTGTGGGACGCCGTGGCGGAGTTGTTTATCGGCAACATGCTCGAGGAGATGTTCGACGCATTTCGCGATCTCCTGACGCGACTGGCTGACGACGAACCTGTGTGGCTGGTTGTTGATTCGCCTGTCCGGTTGCCCCAGCGATTGCTCCCTGACGAGACGTCCGCCGAGACCGGGGAGATGCTGCACACGTTGTTCCTGAAGCAAGTCCCGTTGCGGAGCAACGATCCGGCAGTCATTACGCCGTCGCGCCGACTCACCTACGGCGAGTTGCATCGACGGGCGCTCCGGATCGCGCACCGGCTGCACGAATGGGGCGCGCAGCCCAACATGCTGGTTGCCATCGTGATGGAGAAAGGCTGGGAACAAATCGTCGCGGTGCTCGGTGCGCTGTATTCGGGTGCGGCCTATCTGCCGATCGATGCGAAACTGCCTGCGGAACGTCTGGCGCATCTGCTGCGACATGGCGAGGTGAAGATCGCGCTGACGCAATCGCAGGTCGCGCGCGAGATTAATTGGCCGGAAGGTGTCCGGCACATTTGCGTTGACGAGGACGGCGAACTGGCGGGCGAGTTGCCCGGTGCGCGGCAGACCCGCACGGATCTCGCCTACGTGATCTACACGTCCGGGTCCACCGGTTTGCCGAAAGGCGTGATGATCGACCACCGGGGCGCGGTGAACACGATCGTCGACATGAACCGCCGGTTCCGCGTCACGTCCAGCGACCGCGTCCTCGCCGTATCATCGTTGAGCTTCGATCTGTCGGTATACGACGTCTTCGGCATGCTGGCCGCCGGCGGCGCGATTGTCATACCGGCAGCGGAAGATGCGCGCGACCCGGCGCACTGGGCGGAATTGGTCAGGCGGGAGGGTGTGACGATCTGGAACTCTGTACCGGCGCTCATGAAACTGTTTGTCGACTACGCGGCGGCGCGTCCCGAGATGGCTGACAACAAGCTCCGGATGGTGTGGTTGAGCGGCGATTGGATCCCGCTGACGCTGCCGGATCAAATTCGGGCCCTGTCTCCGAAGGCGGAAGTCATCAGTCTGGGTGGGGCGACCGAGGCGTCGATTTGGTCGATTCTGTTTCCCATCGGAAAGGTTGATCCTGCGTGGAACAGCGTTCCGTATGGCCGGGCGATGGTCAACCAGACGTTCCGCGTGCTCGACGGCGCCTTGGAGCCGTGTCCAACGTGGGTCACGGGTCGGCTCTACATCGGGGGCATCGGCTTGGCGAAGGGGTATTGGCGGGACCCGGACAAGACGGCCGAGCGATTTATCACGCACCCACGGACCGGCGAACGGTTGTATCACACCGGCGATCTCGGTCGCTGGCTGCCTGATGGGAACATCGAGTTCTTCGGACGCGAAGATTTTCAGGTGAAGATTCAGGGGTTCCGCGTCGAGTTGGAAGAGATCGAGGCGGCGTTGCTTCAGCATCCCGGTCTGAGCGCCGTGGTTGTGATGGCGCGGGGGGAACGCCAGGGAGACAAGCGTCTCGTCGGATACGTGGTCTCGCGCAACGGCGCTCCCGATCCGCGGGCGTTGCGCGAGTTTCTCCTCGGCAAACTGCCGGAGTACATGGTGCCGCCGACCTTCATGGTGCTGGACCGATTGCCGCTCAGTTCCAATGGCAAGGTGGACCGCACGGCGTTGCCCGACGTCGTGGAAACCTCGACGGCGGCTGGACCGGTGGCCTCGGGCGACACGACCGCGCGTGTCGCGCGAATCGTCGAGGGCATCTTGAACATCGGGCGCATCGACCCGGAGGCGAACTGGCTGAATCTGGGCGCCACCTCGCTCAATATGATCGGCATAACGAACGCGCTGGAACGTGAGATGCAGTTTCGTCCGAAGGTATCCGAGCTCTATCGGACGCCGACCATTGCGGCGCTGGCGCGCCGGGTTGACGAGAGCCAGCGGGGGGCGGGTACGTTGTCGACCGAGGACGCGAGGTTGATTGAGCGGATCAAGCGGATGTCGCCAGAAGAAATCAAGGCCCTGTTGGCGAAAGCCAAGTCCGGATGAGTCCTGACCAACGATTTGCCGGTTTATCCGCGGAGCAACGGGCGCTGTTTGAACTGCTGCGGCGACAGGAGGCGTGGGTGTCGGCCGACGCCCCGCAGGACGTCGATCTCGGTCATTTGCCGCTTTCCTTCGGACAAGAACGTCTTTGGCTCAGCGAACAGTCCGGGCCGGGCAACGTGGCGTACAATCTGCCGTTTGGGTTCCGTCTTCGTGGTCCGCTCGACGTGGGTGCCTTGGAGGCTGCGCTGAATGAGGTGGTACGGCGCCACCAGGCGTTGCGGGCGACGTTTGCGTGGGACAACGGGGAACCGTTCCAAACCATCGCGGCGCAGTTGTCACTCCGTCTGCCGATCGCCGACTTGCTGTCGGTCGCTGCCGATCAGCGAGAGGCCGAAGCGTTGCGATTGGCCATCGAGGAAATCCGTGTGCCGTTCGATTTGGAGCGCGGTCCACTGGTTCGCGCCCGGCTGGTGCGCCTCGCGCAAGACGATCACATCTTGGTGGTCACGGTGCATCACATCATTTCCGACTGTCCCTCGTTGGAAACGTTGTTCGATGAACTGTCGGTGTTCTACGGCGACTTCCACGCCGGCCGGACTCCGCAACTGCCGCCGAACCCGCTACGTTACGCCGAGTACATCCAGTGGCAACGTGACCAGATGCAGAATGGGGAGAGCGCCGAGCATCTTGACTTTTGGGAGAAGCAACTGGTCGGGGCACCCCCGGCTCTCGATCTGCCCATGGCCCGGCCACGTCCGCCGCGACAAACGTTCCACGGTGCCCGACTCGAATTCGAGTTGCCGGCCGATGTGTCGGAGGCAGTGCGCGCGTTGACGCGGCGCGAGGGCGTCACGCTGTTCATGACGTTGCTGGCAGCCTTTCAGACGTTGTTGCACCGGTATTCGGGGCAGGAAGACATCGTGGTCGGCACGGCGGCGGCCAATCGGTATCGATCTGACAGTGGCCGGGTGATCGGCTGTTTTGCGAACAATATTCCGTTGCGGACGAGCTTTGCCGGCGGCCCGGGTTTTATCGAACTGCTGCGCCGGGTGCGCGACATGGCGATCGAAGCGTACGCCCACGGCGAGATGCCGTTCCAACGGGTCGTGGAGACGGTACAACCCCCACGCGACGTGAGTCGGAATCCGCTCTTCCAACACACGTTTGTGGTGCATGAGGGGGCATTCGAAGACTACGTGGCGTTGGAGGGCCTGAGCGTATCGCGCTTTCCTCTGCCGCGCGAGACGGTGACGACCGATCTGGCATTGGCGGTTATCGACGGGCGAAGTTATTTCCGCGCTACCATCGACTTCAACACCGACTTGTTCGACGACGAGACGATTCGCCGCATGGGAAAACATTACCAGAACCTGCTGGAGGGCATTGTGGCGGATCCGAGCGAGCGGATCGGCAATCTCCCGCTGCTGACTTCGGTGGGCCGGCCGCAGCCGGGTTCCGCGCCGCGGTCGAGCGCGTCCGTTGACACCAACGCCGTCGTCGGACCGCGGACGGGGACGGAGCAGGCACTGGCCAACATTTGGGCCGGAGTGCTGAAAGTGAACCGCGTTGGAGTTCGCGACAACTTTTTCGAACTGGGCGGTCATTCGCTGTTGGCGGTGCGCTTGTTCGCGCAGATCAAGAAGCTGACCGGCAAGGACCTCCCGCTGGTGACGCTGTTTCAGGCGCCGACCGTCGAGAAGTTGGCCGCCATTCTGGATGCAGAAAGTTGGGAGGCGCCGTGGGCCTCGCTGGTGCCGATCAAGCCGAGCGGATCCAGGCCGCCCTTCTATTGCGTGCACGGCGTCGGTGGCAACATTTTGGAGTTCTTGGATCTGGCCAAGTACGTAGATGCGGACCAGCCGTTTTACGGGTTGCAGGCGATCGGGTTGGATGGCAAACGGCCCGTACAAGACCTGACGATCGAACAGATGGCAGCGCATTACATCGAGGAGATTCGGGCCTTTCAGCCGCGCGGACCGTACCACTTGGGCGGCTCTTCCTTTGGCGGTCTGGTGGCGTACGAAATGGCGCAGCAACTCCTCGCCCGAGGTGAGGAGGTGGGATTGCTGGCGCTCTTCGACACCAATGGGCCGGGGTATCCACGATTGTTGCTGACGACGACCGTATGGCAGGAGCGATGGAACTGGTGGGCTGATCGCGTTCGATTGCATTGGGGTAACTTTGCGGCGTGCCGAGGTCGAGGAAAGCTGACCTACCTTCGCGAGAAGGCAATCCGGTGGAAACAGCAGGCGCGATGGAAGCTGCAAGCGAGGAAACATCGTCTGCTCCTGCAAGTGGATCGACTGTTCTGGCCGGAAGCGATTCGCCGCGTGCACCGGACCGGCTACCGGGCGACGACCATCTACACGCCGCGACCATACCCCGGGAAAGCAACCCTATTTCGGGCAACCGAGCAGCCGCACGGCATCTATGAAGACCGGACGTTGGGTTGGGGGACCTTGGTGCAGGGCGGCTTGGAAATTTACGATACGCCGGGCCATCACGGGGCGATCGTGCGCGAGCCGCGCGCCCGCGGGCTGGCCTTGCAGTTGACGGAGACCCTGAACGCGGCTCGAGCACAACGGCCCTCCGCGCCGGGCCAACTGCCGCAGGCAACGTCCCCTGGAGACCTATGATCACAACCGCGACATCGACCCGAACAAGAACGGTTCCGTTTTATCGGCCGAGTATTGAGCAGCCGGAGATCGACGAAGTCGTCGATACGCTGCGGAACGGCTGGCTGACAACAGGCCCGAAGACCAAGCAATTCGAGGCGGAATTTGCCCATTACGTCCAGCAAAAGCATGCCGTCGCGCTGAATTCCTGCACGGCGGCCCTGCATCTGGCGTTGGAGGCGATCGGGCTGCAGCGAGAACAATCCGTGATAGTGCCGACGATGACATTCGCGGCCACCGCCGAGGTGGTGCGGTATTTCGGCGCCAAACCGATCCTCGTCGATTGCCGGACTTCCGACTTCAATTTGGACCCCGTGGATGCCGAGATGAAGATTGTATCGGCGCTGGCGCGGGAGGAGCGGGTGGTGGCGATTCTGCCGGTGCATTACGGCGGCCAGATTGGCGACCTGGCCGGCGTGCTGCGATTGGCTTCACGCTACGGCCTGCAGGTGATCGAGGACGCCGCCCACTGTTGCCCGGCGTACTACCGCGACGAGGCTCCGGCTCCATGGAAATCTGTCGGCGCGGAGGCGGCGGTCAGTTGTTACTCATTTTACGCGAACAAGACTATCACAACGGGCGAGGGGGGCATGGCGTGCACGTCGAGCGATGCCTACGCGGAGCGGATGCGAGTCATGTCATTGCATGGAATTTCACGGGATGCCTGGAAGCGGTTCGCGGCCGATGGCTCGTGGTACTACGAGATCGTGGCGCCGGGGTTCAAATACAATCTGACCGACATCGCGGCGTCCATCGGGTTGCATCAAATCCGAAAGGCCGACCGCTTGCACCGTCAGCGAGCCAAGTGGGCTGCCTACTACACGGAGCACCTGAGAGGTCTTGAGGAACTCATCCTGCCAGAGGAGCAGCCCAACCGGATCCACTCCTGGCATCTCTATGTCGTCCGCCTCAAGCTCGACAAGCTCAAGATCGATCGGGCCCAATGCATCACCGAGTTGAAGCAGCGGGGGATCGGCACAAGCGTTCACTGGATGCCGTTGCATATGCATCCCTATTACCGCGAGACGTACGGTTACCAACCGGCGGATTTGCCACAGGCTGCGGCCGTGTATCCCGAGGTGATCAGCCTCCCGCTCTACGCCGACCTCACCGAGGCCGACACCGCGTACGTGTGCGACGCAGTCAAAGAGATCCTGGCGCGGAATCTGAAGTAGCATGACCAATCCATTGGCCAAACGGACCTACGACGTGGTGTTTGCCGTTTTGGGTCTGTTGATCCTCAGTCCGCTGCTCGTGCTGATTGCGTTTGTGGTGAAACTGAGCGACAGCGGCCCTGTCTTCTTCCTGCAGCGACGGATTGGACGGTATGGACGTCCGTTCTGGATCTGGAAGTTTCGCACGATGGTTGTGGATGCCGAGAAACACGGCTTGAGCGTCACCAGGGCCGGTGATTGTCGAGTGACGCGGGTGGGCAGGGTTCTCCGTAAGACGAAGCTCGACGAACTGCCGCAGCTCTGGAACGTGCTGCGCGGCGAGATGAGTTTTGTCGGGCCGCGTCCCGAGGTGCCGTGCTACGTGCAGCGATACACGCCCGAGCAACGGCAGGTGTTGGATCTGAAGCCGGGGATCACGGACTTGGCGAGTCTCAAGTTTCGCCACGAAGAAGAACTGTTGCGGGGTGCCACCGATACCGAACGGCTTTACGTGGAATACTGCCTGCCGAAGAAGATCGAGTTGAATCTGAATTACAATCGGCGGGCGAATTTGTGGCGCGATACGCGAATCATCCTGCAGAGCTTGGTTCCACTGGGTTCCCGTCCAATGGCGGCGGGCAAGAGCCCGTGGCTGAAGCGGGATTTATCCTAGCTGTTGGCCGAGAGTCTCGGCTATCTCGAACTGCGTAGTGGCGAGGGAGTCGCTCTTGTACTTTCACTCGGAACTGCCCGGCATGTCCACGCAACGGCTCTTGGAGAAAGCCAGACAGCGGATGTTGGACGCTGCCGGAGGCGACGGACACAACCTAACCGAAATTGGTTGTTCGTTACGGTACGGCGTTGGGAGAGGGGAAATAGGGTAACAGGGTATGGATGCATCGGGAAATGGAAATAACGTAGGCCGCAGTTGCTACGACTTCTGCCGGCAAATAGCCTTCGAATTCTCGGCGGGATGGCGAATCCCGGTCGTATCGGTGGTGTACACGGTCGGGCTTGTTTTCAGCTTATGGTTGTCCTATGAGCTGCGGTTCGACTTTTCGATACCCACCCAGGATTATCACCAATTCCTCGGCGTAGCCCTCTGGTTGATCCCTGCCAAGCTGGCGCTTCTCCTGTTAATTGGCCACTTTGCGGGCTTGCTGAGCTACTTCAGCATTCCGGATCTGAAGCGACTGTTTTACGCTTTGGCGACGGGGTCACTCCTTGCGGCCGCCTCTTGGATTGCGACGGGCGGAAGATTTGCACCCCCCCGCAGCGTGATACTGGCAGATGGTCTCGTCTCCCTGCTTGTGTTGGCGGCAATTCGTCTGGTTTTCCGCAGGTTTCGAGAGGTTTATCTCAACACGGCCGAGCAACAAGACGTACGGGTCAGCCGCATCGGGATTATTGGCGCAGGGGATGCCGGGGCCACGCTGGCCCGTGAGCTTCTCCTGAAGAACCGGCTGGGCCTCCGTCCGATCGTCTTTTTCGATGACGACTCGAGCAAGTGGAACCGTCGCCTTCATGGTCTTCCAGTCGTGGGCGCGCCCGAGATGCTTTTGGATCATCGGCGGGACTGGAGACTCGACAAAGTGATTATCGCCATCCCGTCGGCACCGGGCCGGCGGGTCCGGGAAATCGTTAATGTCCTGCAGCAAGCCGGCCTCAGATTTGAAACGGTGCCGTCGATGGACCAGTTGGCCACGGGGCGCGTCAAGGTCAGCCAGATCCGGCCGGTGGAAATTGAAGACTTGTTGGGGCGCGAGCCCGTGCAACTCGAAACAGCCAACATTCGCAAGGTGTTGGAGGGCCGGGTGGTGATGGTGACCGGTGCCGGCGGCAGTATTGGAAGCGAGTTGTGCCGACAGATTGCCACCTACAATCCGCGCAGCCTGCTGTTGGTGGAGCGCAGCGAAGTGCAACTGTTTCCCATCGAGCAGCAATTGAATCGATTGGGGCATGGTCAGTTGATCGTCCCGTTGATTGCCGACATTCTTGATCGGCCGCGGATGCAGGCGATCTTCAAGGAACATCGGCCCCAGGTCGTTTTTCACGCGGCGGCTCACAAGCACGTGCCGATCATGGAGAGTCATCCGTGCGAGGCCATCAAGAACAATAGTCTGGGTACGGCGCGGTTGGCGCTGTTGGCCTTAAAGTTCGGCGTGAGTCACTTCGTGCTCATTTCCACCGACAAGGCGATCAACCCGACCAGTGTCATGGGTGCCACGAAGCGATTGGCGGAAATTTTCGTGCAATCTCTGTGGGCGAGTCAGTCCGACAATGGGATCGACTCCGACCAGCCGGAGGGGACCGGAGTGCAATTCGCCGCGAAGTCACATCGTCGACCACCCGGCCCCACCAGGTTCATGGCGGTGCGGTTTGGCAACGTGTTGGGTTCATCGGGCAGCGTGATTCCCACGTTCAAGGAGCAGATCGCGGCCGGGGGACCCGTCACGGTGACGCACCCTGAGGTGACGCGCTATTTCATGACCATTCCCGAGGCTGTCGGCTTGGTGTTGCAGAGTGCCGCGCAAGGCAAGGGTGGCGAGATCTTCGTCTTGGACATGGGCAAGCCAATTCGAATCGTCAATCTGGCCCGACAACTCATCGAGCTCTCCGGGCTGAAGCCGGGTGAGGACATTGAGATCAAGTTCACCGGCTTGCGGCCGGGCGAGAAGCTGTTTGAGGAACTGAGCCACGAGAGTGAGAACCTGCTGGCCACGAACCATCCGAAGATCCTGCGCTTCATTTCCCGGCCGCTTTCGCTCGAAACCGTAGAGGCGTTTCTGGAGAAGTTGTCGACCGAATTGCATCGGGCCACCGTGGTCGATCTCAAACGGCTCCTCCAAACGCTGGTGCCGGAGTATCACCCCTGCTTGGAGCCCGCGACCAACGGCAACGGAAACGAGAATGGAGGTGGCAATGGGAATGGCCACGGCGCCAGCCAGAGCGTCACGGGAGAGCCGCAAACCAAGCCAACGGAATCAACGAAACCGCAACCCGTGGTCGCTCATTGATTGGCCAACAGCGGCCGGCTTAGAAGAACTTCTCGCCGACTGTGATCGCATCGTTCGGAAGAATCTCGAAGGGCTTGACTCGTTCGTCCTTGGCCATCGATCCCGCGTCGAGGTTGTACACCTTTTTCTGCCCGTTCTCGATGCGTTGGACGATGACCTTCCCCGGTGAACCGATGCGCGTATATCCCCCGGCCAGCGCGATTGCCTGAAGGAGGCTGAACGGCTCTCCGGCGGGGATCTCGTACGTACCCGGTCGTTGGACTTCGCCGAGAATCGTGAACAGGCGTTTGGCGTACTCCACGACCGTTACACTGACCTGCGGTTTGACGAGATAATCCTTCGCGAGCAAATCGTGGATCTTTGTTCTGGCCTCCTCGACGCTCATCCCGCTGACCTTAATGACACCCAGCAAGGGCATGGTGATGGTGCCGTCCATGGCGACCCGAGTTCGCGTTTCCAGGTCCGGTTGTTGATAAACCTTGATCTCGATCAAGTCGTCGGGCACGAGCAAGTGCACTTTGTTCGATGGAACAGTTGGAAGCGCGGTGGTGATGCCAGTTGTCCCAATAGGGGATTCTGGCGGAGAACCGGCTTGGGTCGTGATGGCTGTGTCACCGGTTTGTTGAGCCCAACCGCCTCCAGTAGAGAGCAAGCAGACCGCTAGTGTCCATGCGCCGATAAGCCGTTTCTGCCCCATGATTTTCTGCAACCTCCGTTCGTTACAGTTTCCAAGTACCGACCACGCCGAACTGGTTGTCGGTAAACCGCCGATCCGGGATATTGGTGTCGTCCTTTGTGTATTGGTAAAAGATGTCGACCGTCCAGTGCCGCCCGAGGTTCGCTCCAATGCCGGCGCGGCCCGTGTAAATATTGTCATTCCTCACGGCGGTGACCCCGGTTGCCGCAGGATGGTAGTCGCGGTTTTCATAACTGCCGGTCAAGGTCACGTGGAGCCGGTCCAGGACGCGCTGGAAAAGGCCAAGCGTGACTCCGCTTGCGGTGTAATTCTCGTCACTAAACGCAGCCGATACTTCGTCACGCCGGTGGGCTTCCAACGTGATGGTGGTGCCTTCGAACGGGCGATACGCCCCGCCGATGCCCAAGACCGGAGTGAGCGTGGCTGATCGATCACCATGAAACTCGCGCCATTCGCCGCCCGCGGACGCTTCCGCCTCCACTTTGCCGCTGAGGGCGTACGTGACTCGGCCGAGCGCTCGTTGATAGGTCTGGATGGAGCCGTCGGTGGCATCGATGTAACCGTACGACCCTCCCACGCTGCCCGTGATTTTCGACGTAACCAGCCGGTTCAAGAAGGCGTCCACGCCGTACTCCTTGGACCCAATCAGGCCGTCCGTCTCGCTGATTGTCAACCTCGGATTCAGTTCAACCGAGGTTCGTTCACCGAGTTTATATTTGCTTGTCAGTATGGTCGCATATTCCCGTTGCTGGAGCCGTTGGCCAACTTCAATCACGCCGGTCTTCGTTTGGTCGAATGTCTGGGTGAGCGCAAGGCTGAGCTTGGCTCCGGCCCACGATGCTGCCAGATTCGCGTGGTGGTCGACGGTATCGTCTCGGGAGTGCTGGGTGAAGGTTTGAAAAGAGGGGCCGTATTCGAGGGTCAACAATGTTCCATATCCGTCCGTCGTGTTGTCGGCAATCGCAGCCAGATGCGGCGTAACCGTCCAAATCCAGTCGGCGAGTTCGCCAGTCGCACTGAGGGCGATGTTGTCGTCGTACGTCACGCCGGCGGAAACCTGTGGATGCAGGTCGAAGATTCCGAGGCGCAACGCGGGGATGACAATCGGCGGCTCAAGGATTTTAAGTTCGGCAACAGCACTGGGCTGCAGAGGGTCAGCCGCATAGCTGGCTGATCCCAGAGTCAGCAGGGCCACCGTCACGAGTCGGACAATGTGAGAATTCACTCTCGAGTTGGTCATGTTTCACCTGTCTTTGACTAACCTTTTGAATCCCTCGGGAATACCGCTTCCCACACTCCCAACGAGCAATCCGCTTGCCTCACGGGAGCGAAATACTAGGTTGCCAATGGGAGTGGGTCAAGGCATTCCACGCAAGAGCCTCAGCGCGTGGAAAATACAGCATGCAAAGGCATGGTGCTGATGGCGGATCCCGATGTTTTCATGGGTGCAACTGAATCCTTGGCGTGGTACGTTTCGCGGCCATGAATGTCTTGGTGACAGGAGGCGCGGGCTTCATCGGCTCTCACCTCGTCGAGCGACTGTTGGCGCGGGGTGACGCAGTCACGATCATCGACGACTTCAATGATTTCTACGATCCGGCACTCAAGCGCCATAACGTTCGCGGATTCGGCGACCGAGCGAAGCTGATCGAGGCCGACATTTGTAGCGACCTCCGGCGGGTGTTCGCCGCGCAGCCATTCGATGCGATCATTCATCTCGCCGCCCGCGCGGGTGTTCGTCCGTCGTTGGCGCAACCGGAGGTTTACACGCGGGTAAATGTCGTCGGCACGCAGAATTTGCTTGAGTTGGCGCGTGAATTTGGGGCCAAGAGGTTTGTGTTTGGGTCGTCATCGAGTGTTTACGGGATCAACCAAAAAGTGCCCTTTAGCGAGGACGACCCGATCTTCAAGCCAATCTCGCCGTATGCGGCGACCAAGCTGGCGGGTGAAGCGCTTTGCCACGTATACCATCATCTCTACGGCCTCGATGTCGTTTGTCTGCGCTTCTTCACGGTCTACGGTCCACGGCAGCGCCCGGACCTTGCGATCCGCAAGTTCACGCGGGCGGTATTCGCGGGAGAGTTGATCGACATCTACGGCGATGGCACATCCCGGCGCGATTACACGTACATCGACGACATCTTACAGGGCATACTGGCCTGTCTGGAGCGCAACTTTGGCTACGAAATCATCAACTTGGGAGAGTCGCGGACGGTTGATCTTCGCGAATTGCTGCGACTAATCGAGAAGGCGACCGGAAAGAAGGCCCGGGTTCGGCAGTTGCCGATGCAACCCGGGGATGTTCCCATCACGTACGCGGACATTTCGAAGGCAAAACGGTTGCTTGGTTACCAACCGCAGGTTGCCATCGAAGACGGGATCGGGAAATTCGTCGCGTGGTATCGCGAACAGGGATGACGAAATCGGGCTCCGTTTCGCCGGCCAACACCGGAGCCTTCTGCTCGCTGGCATTACGGACCATATGGCGGCCGATTTGGCGGGATACCGCTGCATCATTGCGAGCCAACTGTCGGCCGCTTTGAGGCGGAACGACGCCGTCTTCGCGTCCCAAGGTTACTACTTCTCCAACCCTCCACAATCTGCAATTGAGTCACGTGCACACCGCAAGCGATAAGGAACGGCTGCGGAACCTGAGCGGTAAGAAGCCCCGGTCTTTCCCGGGCGGTCTTTGGCGAGGGGTCCGAGTGCGTCTTGGCAAAGTCACACTGGCGTGTCTGTGCGGATTGGTTCTCAAGCTGGCGCCGGACGTTTCAGGGGCTGCCTACGATGTCTATCTGCTGGCGGGCCAATCAAACATGGACGGACAGGGTTTGACCAACGATTTGACCGCCGGATTTGCCGTGTGGAACCAACCGCAGACCAACGTGCTGATCTACTACTCGAACCATTACCTAACCAATTACACGGCGAGTTGGCAGACCTTGAAGCCAGGGTGGAGTTCGAGTTCCGACGGAAGCACATTGGTGTCGACCCAATTTGGTCCCGAGCTGAGCATTGGCTATGTCCTGGCCACCGCGAACCCCGCACGCCACATTGCACTGGTCAAAATCAGCAAAGGCGGAACGAGCATTGAGAACAACTGGAAGCCGGGCAAGGACATGTACGCGAACCTAACGAATGCCGTCCCGTTGGCATTACAGTCGTTGGCTGCCGGCGGCAACACGTATACCGTGCGCGGGTTGCTTTGGCATCAGGGCGAGGCTGATTACGGCGAAACGCATGACTATTACCTGAACTTGCTGACGAACTTCATTGCTGCAGTGCGCCACGACCTCAGCTTGCCGAGCCTGCCTTTCGTTATTGGTGAGATCAGCCGAGACAATCCCAATCCAAACTACCAGATCATTCGGCAGGCCCAGTACGACGCCAGCCAGATGATTTCCAATGCGTACTTTGTCACGTCCATGAATCTGCCGGCAAACACGACGGAAAACCACTTTTTCAGCACGGCAGTAATTGGCCTGGGCCAGCGGTTCGGGAGCCAGGCGAGCGCGTTTCTTTCGGTGCCGACAGCGATGCAAACGTGGGATCTCGCCGGCAACGGGGAGTGGAGCACGAACAGCGTACGTTGGACCACCGATGGTGGCGCCACGCACCACGCGTGGAGCAACGGAAACGATGCCGCAATCTTCGTCGCCACCAGCGGGAGCCCGACAGTCGCCGTCAGCAGTCCACTCAATGCCTATGGCCTGACGATCGCCACGAATGCCTCCGGGTATTCGCTCGCCGGCGGGACACTGACGGTCGGCAGCGGAGGTATCACCGCGTTCGAGTCCACGACCATAAGCAACGCGTTGAATCTTGGCGGTCTCGAAGCATGGTCGGCTGCCGCGGGCAAGGCACTGATTGTCGGCGGGCCAGTCAATCTTTCGATCCACACCCTGAACGTCACAGGCAACGGTACCGTGGTGGTGGCCGGCGTCGTGAGCGACGTGGGCAATGACCCGACCAATAGCGCGTTCCTTTACGATACGGGGCTGATTGACAAGACGGGCACCGGAACGCTGACCTTGCTCAATTCGAACATCTTTACGGGCGGCGCGCTCATCGACTGCGGTGTCGTTCAGGTCGGTGACGGCGTGTCGAGCAATGGAGTAATCGCCGGCAACATCGACGATAATGCGACACTCGTGTTTGCCAGTCCAAGTATCCAGGCTTATGGCGGGATCATCACCGGCACCGGCGCTGTCATCAAGGTGGGTAATGGACTACTCTCCATGACTGGGTCCAACACGTACACGGGCGGCACGATCATCAACGGCGGCACAGTGTCCATCAGTGCCGATTACAATCTGGGCGGCGTCGGTTGCTTGACTCTGAACAATGGCGGGGCGCTGCAGGTGGTCGGCACGAATGATGTCGGCTTCGGTCGCGCGATTCGGTTGGGTGCCGGCGGGGGTGGTTTCGACATCAACTCCGTCAGCAACAACCTCACAATCAGCAGTCCGATAAGCGGCTCCGGCGGCTTTTTTAAGAGTGGTGCTGGGACAGTGACGGTGGCCAATACGTTGACCTACACAGGAGCGACGGTCATCAGCCAGGGGACGCTCAGGCTGGCGGTAGCGCCGTTGAATACACCGGTGAGCGCGGCGGGAGGAGCCTCGCTTGTTTTGGGGCCGGTTTCTGGATTGATGGGCGAATACTACAACATTGCCCCGACCAATGTAGCGGGTAGCAATCCCAACTTCGTCTCCCTTGGCGATCTCAACAATCATTTGGCCGGTCAGACACCCAACCTGTGGGCACTGAGCAGCACGCCCCAAATCAACTTCGACTTCTCGGTCGATGGCTCAGGGTTCCCCAATCCCTACGGACTCAACGGCAACGGCTTCGAGGTTCGCTGGACCGGCACGTTTAACGCGCCGACCAGCGGAACGTACACGTTCGATACCGCCAGCGACGACGGGAGTATGCTCTGGATCGATGGCAGTCTCGTGGTCAGCAACAACGCCTTTCAAGGTTTGACCACGCGGTCTAACGTTGTCAGTTTGGCCGCCGGGCCGCACGCCATCGTGGTCGGGTACTATCAAGGCGACAACTTGTACGGACTGTATGCGGATCTCGCGACACCCGGGAACGGCCTGCAACGATTGCCCAACTCCCTGCTTCAGTACGGAGCCACCGTGTACTCTATCGGCTCGCTCAGCGGCGATCCCGGCAGCGCCGTGAATCTCGGCAGCTACTCGCTGACGATCAACCAGACCGCCGATGGGACATTTGCCGGGAACATCAGCGGCCCCAACGGCAGCTTGACCAAGTCGGGTGCCGCGAACCTGACATTGAGCGGTAGCAACACGTTCACCGGCGGCACGGCCGTCAGCGCCGGGACACTCACGCTCGATTACACGAGCCAGAACAATAACAAGATCTCGCGCGATGGTCCGTTGATCCTGAGCGGCAGCACGCTCAAGATCCTTGGTAACGCTTCGGGGTCGTTCACGCAGCAAGTCTCGGGTTTGATGCTCACCGCCAACAGTGGCGCATCTGCGATCATCAACCAATCCGGCAACACCTTGTTGGATTTCACGGTCGGAAACGTAATCCCCAGCAGCGGGGCTTCCCTGGTCTTTCGGATCACCGGGGGCGGGGGCATCCGGTTGCCAGGAACGACGAACACCCTGTTCGGACCGTGGGCGGTCACAGACACAGGTGATCCGGCGTTTCTCGGCGGAAACAACTATGCGGTTCCGTTCACGAATTACAGCGGGGCGCTGCCGGCCGCCGGAGCCGACCCGTCGGGCAATTACCTGAATGCGGTCGGCATTGTCACCAACTCGGAGACGGCCAACCTCCTGAACTTGCGAGACGCCCCGTCGCTATTCATTACCAACGGGGCCGTGCTGCACTTGAACTTCGGGCTGTTGTTTCCGGGCGCAAACAACCTGAGCATTTCCGGTGACGGCCAGTTGGGTGCCAGCAACGCTTCGCTGGTTATCAATACGAGCACGGCCTTGGGTACGAACGCTCTGACTGTCGGGGCGTTGATCAGCGGGGGCAGCGGTTCGCTGACCAAACTGGGCGCCGGTACGTTGATCGTGACCAACGACAACACGTACAGCGGGGGCACGACACTCGCGGGCGGGACCCTGCAAGTTGGCGGCGGCGGCACCCGTGGCGGCCTGGCCTCGGGCAATATCACGGATAACGGCACGCTCACCTACAACCGCGGGAATTCGGTCACGTTGAGCAACTTCATCGCGGGCACCGGCGTGTTGGTACAAGCCGGTAGTAACACCTTGGTGCTCGCCGCCAATAACAGCTACACAGGGGGCACAGTAGTCAACTCCGGCACGCTGTCGCTGAATGTTCCACAGAACTCGACCGGAGCCACCATCGTCAACAATGGGGTTCTCTTGCTCAACAGTCCTGACCAGAACCGTACCCTGGCCTACAACGGTTCCGTCACCGTCAATGCGGGGGGCTCGGTTCTTGTGAGCAACGTCAACAATGTCCAGAATGACGAGTCTTGGACGATTAACGGTGGCGTCGTGACGATCGCGGGCGGTGGGCACCAGCATTTCGGTTCGCTCACGCTGAACGGGGGAACAATCACGACTGGACCGGGCTCCTACGCATACGACGGACGCGGCAACTACTCTCTCGATGCCAACGTGACGGTGGGCGTGGCGCCGGCCACTTTGGATGCCAATACAGGCATTAATCTCGGGGCGTTGATTGTGAACAATTCAGCGGTGACCTTCGACGTCGCCGATGTAACTGGCAACGCCAGCCCGGACCTGACCGTTACCACGAAACTCACGGACCGCGATGGCGGCGGTACCCGCGGCTTGGTCAAGACCGGCGCGGGTACGATGTTGCTCAATGCCGCCAGTGACTACACGGGTGTTTCCACCGTGAGCAATGGAGTGCTGATGCTCGGGCACACGTTGGCGGCCCAGAACAGTACCGTCAACAATCTGGCCAGCGGCGGATTGGCCTTTGGCGGCACCAACGTCTTCCTCATCGGGGGCTTGGCGGGCAATGGAACGATTGCCCTGAGCAATGCGAGCGGTGCCGTCACGATCAAGGTCGGCAACAACGGTTCGAGCACCCTCTACAGTGGTAATCTGAGCGGCAGCGGCTCCCTGACCAAGATCGGCGGCGGCACGTTGACGCTCATCGGCGTGAACACTTATGGCGGGGCAACGACCGTTAGCAACGGCACGCTCGCTCTCTCTGGCTCGGCATCGATCACGAACAGTTCCGCAATCATAATCGCTAGCAACGCCACGCTGGACGTCTCGGCGGCCGCTGGTGGCGGCCTGACTGTTGTGAACGGCCAAGTGTTGAACGGTTCTGGTATGGTGAACGGCAACCTTACATTGGCCGATGGCGCGGCGCTCGTCCCGGGCAGTCCAGTGGGAACATTGACGTTCGCCAATAATCTGGTGGTTGGCGACACGGCGACTCTTCAGTACGAGTTGGGGAGCAGCAGCGATCTGACGATCGTGGGCGGGAATCTGACACTGGGCGGGGTCCTCAACATCAGCAACGCTGGTGGTTTTACGAACGGGACCTACACCCTGTTCACCTATGGCGGCACACTGACGTACCATGGCCTGATCGTTGGGACGAGGCCGGATTGGAGTCTGGGGTATCTGATCGATACCAATACGGTTGGCCAGGTGAAGCTGACCGTGACAAATAGCAGCGGATTGGATCCGTTCGTCGAGTGGCAATTCCGGTACTTCAACTGCACGAACTGCCCACAAGCTGCGGGCAGTGCCGACCCGGACGGTGACGGCCAGAACAACTTGGCCGAGTACCTCGCCGGCACAAACCCAACCAACGGCGCGTCGAGCCTGCGGATCGTCTCTGTGGTCCGTCAGGGGAACGACATCAACGTGGCGTGGATGACGGCTGGGGGTAGAAGCAATGCCTTGCAGGTCGCAAGTCCCGGGTCGAACGGCAGTTATTCCACCAATTTTGTCGATCTCACCGCTCCGCCGTACATCGTCGTCACCGGAGCCGCTGACGTAGTAACCAATTTCATTGATGCGGGCGGCGCGACCAATAGGCCATCGCGGTTTTACCGCGTCCGGCTGGTGCCATGAGCCGCAAGGAACTTGGCATTCTTCTTTCTCTATTGGGGGAGGAAGAGGCATGAACCCTCAGCAGAAGCTTTTGAAACTCGTGCGCATGGCGCTGATCGGGGCGTCGATTATCGTGCTGGCGTCGCCGGCAATGGCCCAAACCCCGGGCGCTGTCGGCCTGAATTTCTCGGACGCCAGGTCGTTTACCAAGATGGCGGGCAAGACAGCCGACGGATGCACGAACTGGTTTGATTCGTTCCCGGCCACGACTGGTGGTTATGTCGATCAAGGGTACGCGGGCCTGGCGTACGGCACGATTTCCTTTGCGGGAGGAGTCCTGACCGCGACGTGGTATTCTGCCACCACATTTTCGGGTGGGTCATCCGACGACAGCCAACAACAGTTGTACTACACATATTTGGATGACGGGGACGGCGGCCAGCTTGTCGCCAATGACGGCATTGGCGCCAGCGTTACGCTTTCGGGATTGAGCGCTTGGCTCGCCGCCAACCAGGCAACTCGCTATCAAATCCGGATCTATCACAACACGAACAACAGCGGGATGACTTCGAACACGACAGCGTCAATTCGTTTGGGCGCGCCCAATCCCGCGAATGGCAGCACCCAACTGACCTCCTTGCCGGTGGTGGAGACGGTTTCGGTGCCGTGGCAGGGCGATGGCGGATACCCGACGGTTGTCGCGGGTGGCAACGGCTCGCGGGGATACGGTGATTCGTCGACCAACCTCAGTGCCGACGTGGTCACCATCACGATGCCGAGTCAGGCGGCCACGGGTTACACCTCCCGCGGCTCTCTCTCCGCCATCAGGATCACCCCAATCAACTCGGCTGCCGCGCCACCGACACCCTTGCCCGCGTACGGACAGGCGGTCACCAACAATGGACCTCTGGTCTATTGGCGTCTGAACGAACTCACCGGCGCCTCCATCGCGGCTGACTTCTTCGGCAATTACAACGGCTCGATTGGATCGAACGTCACCGCCGGCGTCAGTGGACCGCAAAGCCCCCAGTTCACCGGCTTCGACACGAACAACCTCGCGATGCAGCTGACGGGGGTGACCAATTCGTATCTGACCATGCCGACGTTCAACCTGAACGCCAATGCGGTGACGATTATTGGCTGGATCAATCCCACCGGGACCCAGCCTGACTCGGCCGGTATTGTATTTTGCCGTGGCGGAAGCACAGTTGCCGGCCTGAACTTTCAGCCGGGCGGGGGCAACGAATTACGCTACACATGGAACGGCCTGCGCTCGGACATCGGCACCGGCCTGACCGTCCCGACCAATCAATGGTCATTCTTCGCGCTGGTGGTGACGCCGATGGGCGCGTCGCTCTACTTGGGAACCAATGGTATCCTCAATTCGTTCACCGATTCAGTTGGCCTTCCCGCGCAAGCCTTCGGTGCGCCTCTGCGAGTTGGCTTTGATCCGGGAGCAAGCAATCGCTTGTTCAACGGCCGGATTGACGAGATCGCCTTGTACAACCACGCGTTGACTGTGGCGCAAGTTCAATCGCTCTACATTACCGCCGCCGGTTGCCCGGGAAATCCATCGGTCGCGGCCTCTCCGACGAATCAAACTGTCTCCGCCGGCGACTCGGCTGTATTCGACGTCGCTGCCACCGGCCCGACCGTCCTCAGTTACCAGTGGCAGGTCAGCACCAACAGTGGCGCGGGCTTTGCCAACATCAGCGGGGCGACGAATACGAGCTACACGACCCCGGCGATGGTTCTCGCCAACAGCGGCAATCAGTATCGCGCCGTCGTCACCGGCCTATGCGGCACGCCTGCGACATCGGGCGCCGCCACGCTTACGGTGGTGCCACCGCCGCTGCCGGGTTACGGACAAGCGATGACGAACAGTGCCCCCCTCGCTTATTGGCGTTTGAATGAGCCGAGCGGTTCCACCGTCGCCGCCGATTTTTACGGGGTCTACAATGGGGCGATCGGCGCCGGCGTCACTCTCGGCGTGAACGGCCCACGGAACCCGCCGTTTGCCGGGTTTGAAGCCAACAACACGGCGATGCAGCTCAATTACGCGGCTAACTCGATTCTGACCATGCCGGCGTTTAACCTGAACACCAATACCGTGACGATCACCGGCTGGATCAATCCGAACGGAAGCCAGGCGGATGCGGCCGGGCTGGTGTTCTGTCGCGGCGGCACCGGCAACACCGTCGCGGGATTGAACTTTCCCTCGGGCGGCGGCAACGAACTACGCTACACGTGGAACAACGATCGGTTTGGTGTCAGCACCGGCCTGGTCGTGCCGACCAATCAATGGTCGTTCTTTGCCTTGGTGGTCACGCCGACCGGCGCCACGGTCTATTTGGGGACCAACGGGATCCTGAACTCATTCACCGATTCTGTGAGTCTCCCCGTCCAAGCGTTCGCCGCGCCCCTGTTAATCGGTTCGGATCCCGCCTCGGGTGGGCGCTTGTACAATGGCCAGATCGACGAAGTCGCGCTTTACAATCGGTCCCTGACGCCGATTCAAGTCCAGCAACTTTACTCCGGCGGCGCCGGGTGCCCGGGCGGCCCATCGATCACCAATCAACCGTCGGGCCAAACCGTACTCAATGGCCTGGCCGCCACCTTCGCAGTGGGCGCCACCGGGCCGACCGTGCTCAGCTATCAATGGCAAGTCAGCACGAACGGCGGGTCGAGTTTCACTGACATTGGCGGGGCGACGGACGCCAGTTACACGACGCCGGCCACGACGCTGGCGGACAACGGCACGGAGTACCGCACATTGGTCAGCGGCTTGTGCGGGACGGCGGTGACTTCGGCCGTGGCGACATTGTCCGTTGACTTGGGGAGGTATCCCCAAACGGTGACCAACATCATTCCGGTTGCCTATTGGCGATTGAACGAACCGAGCGGTTCAACCACTGCAGCCGACTTCTATGGTGTCTACAACGGGATCATCGGGCCGGCCGTCACCGCCGGGGTCAGCGGCCCGCGCAGTCCGTCGATCCCGGGGTTCGAGACCGGCAACACCGCCATGCAGCTCAATTACAGCGCCAATTCGGTCCTAACCATGCCGGCGCTGAATTTGAACACCAACACCGTGACGATTACCGGCTGGGTCAACCCGCCCGGCATTCAAGCCGATGCGGCGGGACTGGTGTTCTGTCGCGGCGGGACCACGGTGGCAGGCCTGAACTTCCCGTCGGGCGGCGGCAATGAATTGCGGTACACGTGGAACGGGGTCCGCTTCGACGTGAGCACCGGCTTGGTGGTACCGACGAACCAATGGTCGTTCTTCGCGTTGGTGGTGTCGCCGGGCGGTGCCACGCTGTACTTGGGAACGAACGGCGTGCTCAACTCCTTCACGGATCCCGTAGCATTGCCGAGCCAGGCCTTCGACGCATCCCTGCTGGTTGGCTACGATCCGGCCGGCGGCGGGCGCTTGTTCAACGGCAAGGTGGACGAGATCGCGGTGTACAACCGCTCGCTGACCCCCACCGAGATTCAACTGTTGTACGTCACCGCGGCGGGTTGCCCAGGGAATCCATCCATCACCGCGCCACCGGCCGGCCAAACCGTGCCCAGCGGCGCGACCGCCACGTTTTCGGTCACGGCGACCGGCCCGACTGCACTCAACTATCAATGGCAGATCAGCACCAACGGGGGCGCGAGCTTTGCCAACGTTGGTGGAGCTACCAGCACGAACTACACGACGCCGGCCACCACGCTGGCGGACGACGGCACACAGTATCGCGCCGTGGTCGGCGGCTTGTGTGGAACTCCGGCGGTGTCTGACGCGGCCACACTTTCCGTCGTTCCACGGACGGTGAGCGCTTATGGACAAGCGGTGACGAATCATTCCCCCGTCGCGTATTGGCGGTTGAATGAACCAAATGGATCAGCCATCGCCTACGATTTCCTCGGGGTCTATAACGGCAGCATCGGCTCGAATGTCACCGCCGGCGTCAGCGGACCGCAAAGCCCGTTGTTCCCAGGATTCGAGACGAACAACACCGCAATACAGCTCAATTATGCCCCGGGGTCTTACCTGACCATGCCGGCGCTCAATTTGAACACGAACACCGTGACGATTACCGGCTGGGTCAATCCGATGGGCCCACAAGCCGACTCGGTCGGGGTAATTTTCTGCCGCGGGGGCAGCACGGTCGCCGGCTTGAATTTTCCCGCGGGTGGCACCAACGAGTTGCGGTACACGTGGGGAGCGCACCTTGGCGGGAGCACCGGCCTGATTGTGCCAACCAACCAATGGTCGTTCTTCGCGCTGGCGGTAACGCCGACCAGTGCGACGCTGTACCTGGGCACCAATGGAGTTCTCAATTCGTTCACGGATTCGTTCAACCTCTCCAGTCAGGCGTTTGATGCAAACTTGTTGATCGGCTACGACAACTCGTTCACGGGACGTTTGTTCAAAGGCCGCATCGACGAGGTCGCCATCTACGGTCATACGTTGTTGGAGACCGAGATCTATCAACTCTACATCGGTGGCGGCGGCTGCCCCGGCAGTCCGTCGATCACGAGTCAGCCAACCAATCAGACGATCATCACCGGCTCGACCGCGAGCTTTGCCGTCGCGGCGAGCGGGCCGACGCCGGTGAGCTACCAGTGGCAGATCAGGACCAACGGTGGCACGAGTTTTAACGATCTCGGCGGCGCAACCAGCACGAACTACACGACTTCCATGCTGACCATGGCAGACGACGGCATGCAATACCGGGCCGTGGTCAGCGGCCTGTGCGGGTCGCCGGTCACGTCGGCGGTCGCCACGGCAACGGTCAATCCGCCGCCGCCATTGACGGTCTACGCGCAGACGGTGACGAACTCGAATCCGTTTGCCTATTGGCGAATGAATGAGACGAACGGCGCAACTATCGCCCACGATTTCTATGGTGTCTACAACGGCACCATCGGACCGAACGTCACTGCCGGCGTGAGCGGCCCGCGGTCGCCCCAGTTCAGTGGTTTTGAAGCCGACAACGCGGCGATGCAATTCGACAGTTCGTCGGGGACGGGCCTGACCATGCCGACGCTGGGTCTAAACACCAACACGGTGACGATTACCGGCTGGATCAATCCCACGGGACCCCAGATCGATTATACCGGCATCGCCTTCTGCCGAAGCGGCAGCACTGTTGCCGGGTTGAACTTCGGGCCGGGCGGGGGCAACGAACTGCGGTACACCTGGAATGGGGTGCGATTTGACGTGAGTACCGGGCTGATCGTGCCGACCAACCAGTGGTCGTTCTTTGCGCTGGTGGTTACACCAGGCGGAGCCGCGCTTTATTTGGGCACCAACGGCATTCTGAACTCATTTACCGACAGCGTGAGTTTGCCGAGCCAAACATTCGATTCTTCGCTGTTGATCGGCTACGACTCGGTCAACAACCGCCGGTTCAACGGGCGGATCGACGAAGTCGCCATCTACAACCGCGCGCTGACGCTGACGGAGTTGCAGCAATTCTGTCTGACCGGTGCGGGTTGCCCGGGAGGTCCGTCGATTACCACCCAACCCGCCAGTCAGGTTGTGTCCGTCGGCGCGGCGGCTACGTTTACCGTGGGCGCCACCGGGCCCACAATCCTAAGCTACCAGTGGCAAGTGAGTACCAACGGCGGCGTGAGCTTTGACGATCTCAGCGGCGCGACGAACACGAGTTACACGACGCCGGCGCTGACCATGAACGACAGCGGCGATCAGTGTCGGGCGGTGGTCAACGGGTTGTGCGGAACTCCGGCAACTTCCGCGGTCGCCACCGTGACCGTGAATCCGCCGCCGTCGCTGGCCGGTTTCCCGCAGGCGATCACCAGTGCGGTGCCCTTTGCCTACTGGCGGCTCAACGAAACCAATGGGGCCACCGTCGCCGTTGACTCTGTCAGTACCAACAACGGCACGATCAACGCGGGGGTCGTCGCCGGGATAGCTGGTCCGCAGAATCCCCCGTTCGGCGGATTCGAATCAAACAATACGGCTATGCTGCTCGGCAATACCAGCACGGCGTACCTGACCATGCCGACCTTCAACCTGAACACCAACACGGTCACGATCGCCGGCTGGATCAATCCCACAGGCGTCCAGGCCGATTGGACCGGCATCGCGTTCTGTCGGGGCGGCGGCACCGTTGCCGGACTGAATTTCGGATCGGGCGGCCTGAACGAACTGCGGTACACTTGGAATGGCGCGCGCTTTGACGTGAGCACCGGCTTGGTCGTGCCGACCAATCAGTGGTCGTTCTTTGCGCTCGTCGTGACGCCGACGAATGCCACCGTGTATTTGGGAACCAACGGCGTGCTCAACTCGTTCACGGACGGAACTACTCTCCCCAGCCAATCCTTCGACGCTCCGCTACTGCTCGGTTACGATTCGGCGTCGGGCGCCCGCCTGTTCAAAGGGAGTCTCGATGAAGTCGCGTTCTGCAACCACGCGTTGAGCATGGATCAACTCGAGCAGCTTTACATCGCCGGCGCGGGTTGCGCGGGCGGCCCGTCGATCTCTGTCCAGCCAGCCAGCCAGGCGGTCTTCAGCGGATCGGCCGCCACGTTCTCGGTGACGGCAACGGGCCCCACGTTGCTCGATTATCAGTGGCAGATCAGCACCAACAGCGGCGCGAGCTTCGATGATCTTGGTGGTGCGAACAGCGCGAGCTATACAACGCCAGCCACAACGCTGGGAGACGATGGCACCCGGTACCGGGTCGTCGTCAGCGGCTTGTGCGGACCGCCGGTGACGTCCGCTGCAGCGACGCTGTCCGTCGAACTCGGTAGCTACGCGCAAACCGTCATCAGCAATAGCCCACTGGCGTACTGGCGGCTCAATGAAACCAACGGCGCGACCGTGGCTGCCGACGCCATTGGTGCCCATAACGGAACTATCAATGCGGGTGTCATGGCCGGCATCGACGGGCCCCGCAGTCCAACGTTTGCCGGTTTCGAGAGCATCAACACCGCGGTGGAACTCACCGGCGCCGGGAACTCCTACCTGACCATGCCGACGTTCAACCTGAACACGAACGTGGTGACAATCACCGGCTGGATCAACCCGGCCGGGATCCAGGCGGATTGGGCCGCCATCGTCTTCTGCCGCAGTGCGACCACTGCGGCCGGCTTGAATTTCAATGACGCCACTACCAAGGGATTCAATGAATTGCATTACACGTGGAATGGCAGCCGGTACGATACGCCCACCAGCTTGCTTGTGCCGGTGAACCAGTGGTCGTTCTTTGCACTGGTCGTGACGCCGACGAATGCCACCGTGTACCTGGGAACGAACGGCGTGCTGAATTCTTTCACGGATGGTCTCGCGCAAGCGAACCAGCCGTTCGACAGTGCGTTGCTCGTCGGTCGCGACGCCTTTTACGGTCGTGCGTTCAACGGCGGCGTCGACGAGGTGGCCATTTACGACCACGCGCTGACGCCGGAACAAATTCAGGGGCTTTATGCCAACACGGGGTACGTGCCGCCACCGCTGACGCCGTTTCAGGAGTGGCAGATCCAATACTTCGGCTGCGACGACTGCGCTCAGGCCGAGGCCGGCACGGATTCGGATGGTGATGGCCTCAGCAACGAGCAAGAATACCTTGCCGGCACCGATCCGACAAATTCGACGAGTACGCTCACCATCACCGCCATCGACCAAGTGGGGTCGGACATCCGGGTCACTTGGTCGTGCGTCGAAGGGCACAGCTACGTGCTGCAAACCAATGCGTCGCCGAACAGTTCTGGCTTCACCGACTTCAGTCCGACCATCTTCGTACCCGCTGGCAGCGGCGTGACGAGCACCAACTACTTGGATATGGGGGGTGGCACCAACGCTCCCGCGCGTTACTATCGGGTTCGGTTGGGCCCGTAGAGTAGGGTAGGGTCGGCTTCGGCGTAGTCTGGCAAACCGCCTCACATGACGCTTGCGTGTTCCTATCGGAAAGTCTTAACTGGGGTGAGCGTGTTTCTTCTCGCGGACTTTGGCGGAAGGCGTATGCCGAAGGGTGATGCCGTGATTGTCAAAAAAAGGGTTCCCGTTGCCGTGGCCGCGTTTCGTGTCGTCGCCGTCCTCCTGAGCGCGTCGCTATGCAGTTACGCTGCCGACTTCTTCGTTGCGCCCACAGCCGGTACCAACGGCGACGGCAGTGTGAGCAATCCGTGGAGTCTGGAGACGGTGCTCCAACCTGGCGCCCCGGTCAACCCGGGCGATACGGTGTGGTTGCGGGCCGGCGTGTATGTTCCGTCACAGTCAAATTATCCCGCCTTCGAGAGTTATTTGGGCGGCGCCACCAACGCGCCGATCATGGTTCGTCCGTATCCCGGCGAGCACGTGGTACTTCGCGAGCACCCGCAATACGTCGGCCCGGACGATCAGACGATCTTGTATGTGTACGGGAGTAACACCTGGTTTTGGGACCTCGAAGTCGCGAGTCTCAGCACGACGCGCGTGGTCAACGTCGCCGGCCCCGATCCATCGCCGTCCCAACTGCCCTTGCCATCGGGCGTGCAGGTTCGCGGGGCCAACATCAAGCTGATCAACTTGATCGTTCATGACACCCGCGGCGGTCTGGGGTTGTGGCAGGAGGCGGTGAACTGTGAGGCATTCGGGTGCATCATCTACAACAACGGCTGGAAGGAGCTGACGGGCGGCGGTCACGGCCACGGCGCGTACTGTCAGAATTCCAACGGAGTGATGCGGCTGTCCGACAACATTATCTTCAACCAGTTTGCCAACGGAGTTCAAGGGTATACGGTCAACAGCCAGGTTCGAAACCTGGTACTCGAACGGAACACCGTATTCGGCAACGCCCGCATGGCCAACTACCCGCAGAACGACACGGGCGAGCAATTGGTTTTCGGCGGCAACGCGCGGATCGAGAACCTCAGTATCCTCAATAATCGCATTTTCCAATCCTTGTCGATGAATGGGGTGACGATTCGAACCGATTACGGTGGCGCCGCCAACAGCAACGCGGTGTTTGGAGGCAACTATGTCGCCGGAGGATCGGGCGGCGGGAATTTCCAGGTCACATCCACGGACTATGATTCCCTGATCTTCACCAACAACACCCTGTACAGCACCAACGGCAGTCTGCTGGCGGTCCAGGCGGCGCCGGCTGACGCCATCGACCATAACGCCTACTACGGCAATGGGGGCCAAAGTTTTTCCTACGGCAGTTGGGCCGACTTTGCTGGATGGAGGGCGGCGACCGGATTCGACTCGAATAGCAGTTATTTTGCGAGCATCACGCCGACCAACCAGGTGTTCGTAGACCCCAATGCCTATGAATCTCGCCGCGCCAACGTCGTCGTGTTCAACTGGAGCGGCGCGGATAACGTCGCGGTCGATGTCAGCAGCGTCCTCAGCAGCGGGGACGTATATGAGGTGCGCAATGCGCAGGACTACTTTGCGCCGCCGGTTCTGACCGGCATGTACACGGGAGCGTCGCTCAGCCTGCCAATGACCAATCTCACGGTCGCGATTCCAAACGGTTGGACCAACACGGCCGCCGTGCCGACAACTGGAAAACAGTTCAACGTGTTCGTTCTCATTGGCACCGCGACCGGTATGGCGCAGTCGTTTCCGTTGAATCCTTACGTACAGGTTCTCGATGGTCAATGGCAGGGAACCAGGGTGGCGTCGGATGGAAATTGCTACTTCGCCAGCTCGACGCACGATAATATGCACGGCGCCGCTTTCTTCCGTTACCAACCGGCCATCGGCGTCCTCACGCTGCTGACGAACGACATTACCCGCGTCTGCGGCGAGGACCCCACCGTGACGCCGCCGCAAGGCAAGATTCACAGCGACATTCTCGAGCACGACGGCTGGCTCTATTTTGCCACCCACTTGGGGAACTACTGGCCTGAAGCAGAAGCCGCGTACACCGGGGCGCATGTCGTGGGCTACGAATTGAGTACGGGCCATTTCCGAGATTTCGGGGTGATCCGGTCCAACTACACCATCTACGCCGGCATCGGCCTCGACCCGGTACGGAACAAATTGATCGTATACACCACGCAAGATTGGTTGCCGCCGCCGACCAGCTACGTTTATCGGATCGATATCGCCACCGGGACGAAAGAGCTTCTCGGAGCCGTGCCCGGCATCGCCGCATTCTGGTTCTTCGTCGATAATCGGGGCGATTGTTGGATCAGCCCCCAGGGAGACAATGGTTCTCTGCTTCGAGTGAACTCGGCGACGGGGTTCATCGACCGCTGGCCGAACGTCTTGCCGTCGAACGATGTGTCCGGTGACAGATTCTGGGCGTGGGCCGAGCCGCTTCCTGACGGCGACCGGTGTGTGTTTCGTCTCCAGGAGGGCAACGACCTGTACATATTCGACGCCAACGCCTTTGAGGACGATCCGTCGAACGGCTTCAGCATCGTGCAAAACATCGGGCCGTACGGCCTCGGCATGGCCTTGGGACAGGACCGGGTATTCTACGTTCAGCGCGACAATCGGCAGGAAGGCCAGCAGGGCTACCAGGATTTCCATCTCCTGAGCGTGTCACTCGAGACCAATGGGACCCCGGCGATTGCCGATCACGGTTTGATTACCGACCAGTCCGGGCGATTGGCATGGCGCATTGCAGGTATGGCGGCCGATTCGTCGAACCGGGTGTACATGGTTGGTGACTGGTGGCTGTTGCCGGGCGAGCAGGGGAGCCCCACCGGCACGCTGCGGCATGTGGATGGACCGGGAACAAATTATACCGCCGAGGTCCGGGGCGAGTTCTTCGCCGTGGCCGCGTTGTCGATTCCACCGCCGCCGCCTCCGCCCCCACCGTCTTCGAGTAACTATCCGCAAACGGTGTCGAACAACAACCCGGTGGCGTACTGGCGGTTGAACGAGCGCAGCGGCGCCACTATCGCGGCCGACCTCATGGGCGTCCACAACGGAACCATCGGCGCGAATGCGACCCCGGGCATCGGCGGGCCACAGTCACCGTTGTTCCCCGGTTTCGAGACCAACAACACGGCGATGCAACTGAACTCTTCTCTCGCGAACTCTTATCTCACCATGCCGGCGCTCAACTTGAACACCAATACGGTGACGATCACCGGCTGGATCAACCCGGCCAGCGCTCAAGTCGGCTGGGCCGGCATAGCCTTCTGCCGGGGCGGCAGCACGGTTGCCGGACTGCACTTTGGGCCGGGGACGATCCTGAATGAATTGCGTTACACGTGGAATAATGACGGCACTACATTCAATCGGAGCACCGGTCTGTCCGTGCCCACCAACCAGTGGTCGTTCGTCGCTCTGTCCGTGACGCCGACAAACGCGACAATCTATCTGGGTACGAACGGCACGCTCAACATGTCCACGCAGACGATCAGTCTCCCCAACCAGGCGTTCGACTCGTCGTTGTATCTCGGTTACGATCCGTCGTCCGGTGGGCGTCCGTTCAACGGCAAGGTTGACGAGATCGCCGTCTATAACCATTCGCTGACGCCGGCGCAAATCCAGCAACTCTACACCAGCGCCTTGACCGCGCCGCCGACGCCGTTCCAAACGTGGCAGTTGCTGTACTTCGGTTGCACGAACTGTCCGCAAGCCGCGGCGAACGCCGACCCGGACGGAGACGGCCAGAACAATTCCACGGAATTCGCTGCCGGCACGAATCCGACCGACGGCAACTCGACCTTTCGCATTATCTCCGCCGCCCGTGAGGGCAATGACATTGAGGTGGCGTGGCAGACTGCGGGCGGTCGGACCAACGCGCTCCAGGCGACGGCTGGGGACGCGAACGGTGGGTACCTCACGAACTTCAGCGACGTCAGCGGACCGATCATTGTCTATGGCAGTGGCGACACGACCACGAGCTACGTGGATTCTGGTGCGGTTACAAACTTCTCGACGCGATACTACCGCGTACGGACGGTGCCGTGAGGGCTTGATTCCTTCCGACCTCTGGAAGACGGCGTAATGAATGCGACCCGACCTCGCGTGAGCATTGGCTTGCCCGTATACAACGGCGAGCGCTATCTGGAGGAGGCGCTGAAAGCCTTGTTGTCGCAAACGTTTGAAGACTTCGAAATCATCATTTCGGACAATGCTTCGACGGATCAAACCGAGCAGATATGCCGCCGATATGCTGCGCAAGACGGTCGGATCCGCTGCTGCCGCAACGCGCACAATTTAGGTGCTGCCCCCAACTTCAACCGCACAGTTGAGCTTGCCAGAGGGGAATACTTCCAGTGGGCCTGTTACGACGATCTTTGGTTGCCGGAATGGCTGGAGCGATGTGTGGAGGTGCTGGATCGAGATCCGTCGGTCGTGGTGTGCCATTCACTGACGAGGATCATTGATGGCAAGGGATCAACGATCAGGGACTTCAGGCATCACTTGGTGAAACCGACCGCCGGCCCGCCTCCCACCGCGGGCGCTCCTGACCCCGAAGAACGATTCAACAGAATGATCTACGAACGAGGTTGCTATCCGGTGTTTGGGCTGATGCGCTTGAGTGCTTTGCGGCAGACGCGCGGCATCGAGCCTTATGCTCACGGAGACGGCGTATTGCTGGCCAGACTTGCTTTGCTGGGACGGTACCATGAGATACCCGAGTTCCTGTTTCTGAACCGGGATCATCCGGAGAGTTCGGACCGCGTGGCGAAGCCGGAGTACCACTCGTATGCGGCCTGGTTCGACACCAGGAAGATTGGGCGGATTTCCCTCCCTTATTGGCGCATGTTGTTCGGGTATTTTCAGGGAGTGTGGGAAACGCCGCTGAGCCTCGTGTCGCGTGTGTGGTGTCACCTGTATCTGCTGAACTGGATGCGGTGGACCCGCAAGGAATTGGTCAAGGACATGAAGCGAGCCGCGCGGCAACTGATATTACCCCACCGCGAGCGCGTCCGGCGGGCCAATGCCTTGCTGGACGCGCGCGGTGCATGAATGGTGGGTCCTGTGCCGCCACCCCGGAAGGGCATGGCTCCTGCTGGATTCATTCCCGCTCGAACGCGACGCATGGCGGTAGTGACAGACGGCAATCTGCGGAGCACTGGACGCGCCGCGCAATCCTATTGAAGGGTGGCTGAAAAATGAAAGTGGCGATACTGGCAGGAGGGGTTGGTTCTCGCTTGGTTGAGGAGACGCAAGTGAAACCGAAACCGATGATCGAAATCGGTGGAAAACCGATTCTGTGGCACATCATGAAGCATTACTCGGTGTACGGCTGGAACGAGTTCGTGATCGCCCTCGGGTATAAGGGTGAGGTGATCAAGAAGTACATCGTCGATTACTGCCACTTGAGCAACGACCTCGCCGTCAATTTGCGCACGGGCGACATCAAGGCAAATGGATCCCGGCCCTCCTGGTTTGTCGAACTGATTGATACCGGTCAGGCAACGCTGACCGGCGGCCGGATCAAGCGGTTGCAGCCACACCTGGGCAACCAGACGTTCATGCTGACGTGGGGTGACGGTGTGTCGGACGTGAACCTGGACAAGTTGATCGAGTACCATCGGTCTCATGGCAAACTGGCCACGATGACCGCTGTTCGCCCGCCAGCCCGGTTCGGTCACATCGAGGTGAACTCGGGTGGACAGGTGAAGGTGTTTTCCGAGAAACCGCAAACGGCCGAAGGCTGGATCAATGGCGCGTTCTTCGTTCTCGAGCCCGGGATCTTCGATTACATTGAGGGTGACATGACGAGTTGGGAAAGGGACCCGTTGGAGAGACTCGCGAGGGACGGCCAACTCATGGCGTACAAACACACGTCGTTCTGGCAGTGCATGGATACACTCCGCGACAAGGTGCTGCTGGAAGAACTCTGGCAAGGCGGGGAAGCACCTTGGAAAACTTGGAAGGACTGATTATGCGCGTACTGGTAACGGGTCACAAAGGGTACATCGGCACCGTGATGGTGCCCATGCTGCTGGGCGCCGGGCACGAAGTCGTCGGATTGGACAGCGATCTGTTCGAGGCCTGCACGTTCGGCACGAACGGAATCCGGGAGATTCCGGAAATGCGCAAAGACGTCCGGGACGTGGCGGCCGACGATCTCCAGGGATTCGACGCGGTGATTCATCTCGCCGGGCTGAGCAACGATCCACTCGGCGACCTGAATCCCGAATTGACATACGAGATCAACCACCGGGCTTCGGTGCGTCTCGCTCAGTTGTCCAAAGAGCTCGGCGTTTCCCGGTTTGTTTTCTCGTCTTCCTGCAGCAATTATGGGGCGGGTGGCGAGGATATGCTGACCGAGGAGTCACCTTTCAACCCGGTCACACCATACGGAAAGTCAAAGGTGCTGGTGGAGCAGGACGTTTCCAAACTGGCGGACGACAGGTTTAGCCCCACGTTCCTGCGAAACGCCACGGCGTTCGGCGTCTCACCCCGGCTGCGGTTTGATCTCGTGCTCAATAATCTGGCCGCTTGGGCGGTAACGACCGGACGCATCTACATCAAAAGCGATGGCACACCATGGCGGCCCATCGTGCATATCGCGGACATCAGTCGCGCGTTTCTGGCGGTCCTCACCGCGCCTCGAGAACTCGTGCATAATCAGGCGTTCAACGTCGGGCGCAATGAGGACAATTACCGGATCCGTACGTTGGCCGAGATCGTGAAGGAAACGGCTCCCGACTGCCGCATCGAGTTCGCCGAAGGCGCGGGGCCGGACAAACGGTGTTACCGCGTGGATTGCAGCAAGATCTTGCGGACGCTGCCGGGCTTCCAGCCGCAGTGGAGCGCCCGGCTGGGCGCGCGCGAGCTTCACACCGCCTACCGACAGGTTGGGTTGACACTTGAGGAATTCGAAGGCGAACGGTACAAGCGGGTCGCTCACATTCAGAAGCTCCTGCGGACGGGTTCAATCGACGCATCTCTTCGTTGGAAGGGCCGCTGAAAGGACCGGCGCCAGAATGAGCAAGATCGCTGACTGTCGCTCCTGCGGGGGCCGGAATCTCGAGCCGATCATCTCGTTTGGCCGGACGCCGCTCGCCGATGCGCTGCTCCGGGAAACGCAGTTGTCGGAACCGGAGGTCACGGCCGCGTTGGACCTGGTCTTCTGCCCGGCATGCACCCTCGTGCAAATCACTGAGACGGTTGCGCCCGAGATCCTGTTCTGTCGCGATTACCCCTACTACTCGTCGGTCTCGCCGACGCTCTTGAAGCACTTTGAGGACAGCGCCAAGCAGATCATCGAGTCGCGACAGTTGAGCGCCGGTTCCTGGGTGGTTGAGGCCGCCAGCAACGATGGGTATATGCTCAGAAACTTTGTCGAGCGGGGGATTCCGGTTCTGGGAATCGACCCGGCTGAAGGCCCCGTCGAGAATGCCCGGCGGGCGGGCGTCGAAACGCGGTGCGCGTTCTTTTCCGAGGATCTGGCCCGGAAGCTGCGCGAACAGGAGGGCCGGGGCGCGGACGTGTTTCTGGCCAACAACGTCCTGGCACACGTGGCCGATACAAACGGTTTCGTGGAAGGGATCCGCATCATCCTGGGACAAACAGGCGTGGCCGCTATTGAGGTGCCGTACGTGGTCGACCTCGTCGACCACTGCGAGTTTGACACCATCTACCATCAACATCTCTGTTATTTCTCCGTTACGGCTCTGGACCGGTTGTTTCGCCGGCACGGTCTGTTCCTGAACGACGTGAGACGCGTGCCGATCCATGGCGGCTCGCTGCGGTTGTTCGTCGAGCCACAGGAGCGGCCCGGGGAAGCGGTGGCGCGTCTGCTCGTCGAGGAGAAAAAGGTGGGTGTCCACGAGGTGCAGTATTACCGGGGGTTTGCGGACCGGGTCCGCGAGATGAAGGCCACGCTGTGGGAAATGCTCAATCGACTCAAGGACGACGGGAATTCGATCGCAGCTTACGGAGCCGCCGCCAAGGCCGCCACCTTCTTGAGCTTCGTGGGCATCGACAAGAGACTGGTCGACTACGTGGTGGATCTGAACCAGTACAAACACGGACGTTTTATGGGCGTCAACCACTTGCCCATCTTCCCGCCGGCGAAGCTGCTGGAGGACATGCCCGAGTATGTGTTGATCTTGGCGTGGAATTTTGCCAACGAAATCATGCGGCAACAAGACGAGTATTTGGCCCGGGGCGGGAAATTCATTCTCCCAGTGCCTGTGCCGAGGATTGTCGACCGCCGGTCGCCCAACCTCGAGGCGGCCGCAGCCGGGCAACTGGTACCGAGCCTATGAGCGATCCCAGTTGTCCGAGTTGCGGACACCGCGGGATGCGGACTTTTTACGAGACGCACGGGGTGTCCGCCCATAGCGTGCTGATCTTCAACACACGCGAGGAAGCGGTCGGATATCCGAAGGGGGACATCGTGTTGGGCTTTTGCGACGCGTGCGGGTTCGTGTCCAACGTCCGGTTCGATCCTTCGCTGCACGAATACTCGCAGAAGTATGAGGAGACCCAGGGATTTTCGCCCACGTTTCGGGCGTTCCATGAAGAGCTGGCGCGAGACCTCATCGATCGTTATGACCTACACGGCAAGGACGTCATTGAGATCGGCTGCGGCAAAGGCGAGTTCCTGAACCTGTTGTGCGAATTGGGGAACAACCGCGGCGTTGGGTTCGATCCGGCGTATGTGATTGAGCGCAACCGCAGCCCGGCCCGGGAGCGGATCACCTTCATCCAGGACTTCTACTCGGAGAAATACACGCGGTATCACGGCGATTTCGTCTGCTGCAAAATGACTTTGGAACACATCCAGCCAACCGCCGAATTCATGCGTACGGTAAGACGTTCCGTTGGTGATCGCCCGGACACGGTGGTGTTCTTCCAGGTGCCGGACCTGCCCCGGATTCTACGGGAACGGGCGTTTTGGGATATTTATTACGAACACTGTTCCTATTTCGCGGCGGGCCCGCTGGCACGGTTGTTTCAGGGCAGCGGGTTCCGGGTGCTGGAAACGTGGACGGCGTACAACGACCAGTACCTCATGATCGAAGCGCGACCGGCCAAGGCGGTCGAGCCGGCCGCCAGCGAAATCAACGAGGGTATCCGGGCGTTGTGGACGGACGTTGCTGATTTCGCGGCGCATTGTTCGGCCAAAATCGACGCGTGGAAAACCGATCTCGCTCACATGAAGAAACGCGGGGACCGGGTGGTCGTTTGGGGCGGCGGCTCGAAAGGCGTGACGTTTCTGACCACGCTAGGCGTCTCCGACGAGATCGCTTATACCGTTGATGTGAACCCATACAAGCACGGGACGTTTCTTGGCGGCACCGGTCACGCCGTTGTGTCTCCACAGTTTCTACGGGAGTACCGTCCCGATGTCGTCATCCTCATGAATCCCATCTACACCGAGGAGGTTTCCCGTGGTTTGCGGGGGATGGGATTGGAACCCCGGTTGATCCCCGTCCAATGACCAATCACGGCTCAACTTGTCCGGCGTGCGAACGGTGCCGTGAGGGAACTCCTTTGACCGACGCCCACGGCTCGGAGCGTGTCGAATGATTGCCACCCCTCCACGTGTGAGTGTTGGCTTGCCCGTCTACAACGGCGAGCGGTATCTGGACGAGGCGTTGAAGTCGCTACTGTGTCAGACATTTCGGGATTTCGAGATCATCATTTCCGACAACGCGTCGACGGATCGAACGGGGGAGATCGGCCGCGAGTATGCCGCGCGGGACAGTCGGGTCCGCTACTATTGTAATACGCACAATCTGGGCGCCGCCCCGAACTTCAACCGTACGGTTGACTTGGCCAGGGGTGAGTATTTCCACTGGGCCAGCTACGATGATCTCTGGTTGCCCGAATGTCTGGAGCGCTGCGTCGAGGTGCTCGACCGCGATCCATCCGTGGTGCTGTGTCACACGCTGGTCCGAATCATCGACGAGAACGGTGTGGCAATCAAAGACTTCAAGCATCACGTGGTCAAGCCCAGCGCGGGCCCCCCCCCCAGTGCGGGTGCTCCCGACCCCGAAGAACGATTCAACAGGATGATCTACGAGAGGGGATGCTATCCAATCTTCGGGCTCATGCGGCTGAGAGCCTTGCGGAAGACGCGACTCCATGAGGCGTACGCCCACGGAGACGGTGTCCTGCTGGCCCGACTGGCGTTGCTGGGACGGTATCACGAGATACCCGAATACCTGTTTCTCAACCGGGATCATCCGGCGCGGTCGGCTCGCGTGGCGCAGCCGCAGTACCATACCTATGCCGGATGGTTCGACACGAAAAAGATCGGACGGATCTCACTCCCATATTGGCGCATGCTGTTTGGATACCTTCAGGGAGTGTGGGAGACGCCACTGAGCTTGAAGTCGCGTTTGTGGTGCAATTTCCATCTGCTAAATTGGATGCGATGGACGCGGAAGAACCTGCTTAAAGACTTGAAACGAGCGGCCCGGCACTGGATATCCTTCGGGGGGCAGCATATCATCGAGGCGGGCACGTTCTCGTCAAATCCCCGGTCCCGGCCCGCCGCGCGGCACGCTTGAGGCGTTACCGGGCGGCTAGGTAACGATGAGAACCCGCACCAAAGGTGACGACTCCAAGTCATAACACTCCGGTTTGCCCGGTGTGCCGGTCGGCGGAAACGAGGGCGCTTCTCTCGACCCCACCGGTGCCCGTATACTGTAACGTCCTGTGGCCGACACGGGCCGAAGCCCTCGCCGCGCCGACCGGTGACATGCGACTCTGTTGCTGCGAGGAATGCCGCCACGTCTTCAATGCAGCATTTCGGCCCGATTCGATGCGCGACTACGATCAGCGGTACGAGAACTCGCTCCATTACTCGGAGAGATTTCGGTCCTACGCCCATGCGCTGGCCAAACGATGGGTGGAGCGCTACGACGTCCGCGACAAGGACGTGGTTGAGATTGGTTGCGGCAAAGGGGACTTTCTCCTGTTGCTGTGCGAGGCTGGCCACAATCGTGGTGTCGGCTACGACCGCAGTTACGAAGAACGTGAAATTGATCCCGGACTCGGGAATCGCGTGCGGTTCGTGCGCGACTTCTGCCCGGCTGCGCGTCCGGAGAGTCCGGCGGATTTCATTTGCTGTCGGCAGGTCTTGGAGCACGTGCACGATCCGGTCGGCCTGTTGCGGGGGATCCGCGCCGGCATCGGAGACAAGGCGGATGCGGTCGTGGCGTTCGAGGTCCCGAATGTGATGTATACGCTGCGGGACCTCGGCATCTGGGATCTCATCTACGAACACTATTCGTATTTCACCGCCCGATCACTGGCACACGCGTTTGCATTGGCCGGGTTTCGCGTCGCGTCACTCGAAGAGGGCTTTGACGGTCAGTACCTCATAGTTGAGGCATTTCCGGCTGAACAGATTGGGGCAGGGGATCAAGCGAGAACGGGGGACAGGGCGGACTTCGTCCGGTACGTGGGAGCTTTCGCTGAGAGGTACAACGAAAAGGTCGGAAGCTGGAGCCGCCAACTGGCTGAGCTGAAGCGCTTGGGCCGAAAAACGGTCGTTTGGGGCGGCGGCTCCAAAGGCGTTATGTTTCTCAACATCATGCGGTCGCAGGGCCATATTTCCTACGTGGTGGATCTGAATCCGCACAAGCAGGGGCGGTTTGTACCCGTGACGGGTCAGGAGGTCGTTGCCCCGGAATTCTTGAAGACGTTTCGCCCGGATAACGTGATCGTCATGAACCCTGTTTATCGGGACGAAATCGCAGGAAGATTGCGGGCGATGGATGTATCCGCCGAGTGCATCCCGGCGTAAGGAAGGTAGTACGTCTCGGGCGACGGCAAGGCGTGACTGACTTCTTCTAGCCCGACTTTCTCTAGTCGGCCACTTGGGCACACATAACCCGTTGATTTGCAGCGAGGGCGTCTCCGAGGTCTGTACTACATTTCGATTTCTCTTTTTGCAGTCAGCTTCGGCGGCGGCTGGGGTGGTAAGCGCCAGTTCAACTGGTCGATGATCAACTGTTGATCGGCCTCGGGTCGCGTGTACCGCGTGAAGATCAGTTCCCGGCCGTCGGTGGTCGGGAAATGCACATCCAGCATCTGGATCGCCGCCAACTTCTCCAACGCTTGGCGCGGCGTCAGGCCGGGGGCGCGGCGCCGCAGTTTCTCCTTGAGTGTGACGTGCAGACGGTACGCCAGGAAGGCGACAAAGATATGCGCTTCGATGCGGTCCTCGCGTTGGTGGAAGATCGGCCGCACGGCCAGATCACCCTTCAGTTTCTTGAACGCCGCTTCGACCTCCACCAACTGCAGGTAGAACTCCCACAACTGCGATGGATCAGTCTCCGTGAGGTTCGAGCGCAACAAGCAGCGCCCCTCCCGCCGGCGCACTCGTCGCAACCGCGCTCTGTCCAAGGCAAACGTGAACCCCACCCGCCGCCGCCGCCGGCCTTTGGGCGGCGGCTCCGGCAGCGTCAGGCGCACCACGCCCACGCCCGACCCGCTTGCTTGCGGGCCGCCCCCAGCTTCAGCAACAGCGTCTCGTAGCCCGGCCGCTGCCGTTGCAACGACTGCAGCCGCGCCCACAGCCGCTTCAGTTGCCGTCGGCGCATTGCTCGCTCCTTCTGCACCCGCGCCTGGCTCTGCACCCACACATACAGTTCGCGGCCCTGCGGCAACAACTTCACCCACACACTCGGCCGGGCTTGTTCCCAAGGCTGTTCCAGCAACGCTTGCTCCAATTGCGTCAGCCGCCCTTTTGTCGTGCCGACCAGGTAGTGAAGCTGCTGCCGTCGCATCTGCGCCAATTGCACCTCGGTGGGAATCCCGCGGTCCATCACCCAGATGCGCCGGGCCGGACCGTAGGGGGCGGCGATCTGCTCCAGGAACTGCGGCAGCGTGGTGTTGTCGGCGGTGTTGCCTGGCATCACTTCGTAGGCCAGGGGAAACCCCTCGGGGGTGATGATCAACGCGATGACGACTTGCACACAATCCGGCCGATGATCGCGGCTGTAGCCGTGGCGGCGCTTGTCGCCCTCGGCAAACGGCGGATCACTCTCAAAGTAGGTACTGGTCAGGTCGTAGAGCAGCACATCGTAGCGCACGCCAAACAGGTCCTGCCAGCGTTCGCGCAGAAACCCAAACAGCTCCCGCCTTGTGAGTCACCAACCGATCCAGACACCGATACAAGGCATTCTTTTCGGTCAGGGCGAGGTCCTCCCCCAGCAGATCGCCCAGCGCACTGCGCTCGTACCACTCCCGATGCAACCGCCACTCGCTACCCGGAGCGATCAGCCGGTAGGCGACCAGTAACTGCATCACGTGATACCACGAGGTGCCTTCGCGGCTGTCGGCCAGTCGCGGCTGCCAGAAGCCTTCCAACCCCAACTCCTCCCACAACTGGCAGACTGCCCAGCCCGCGCCCCACTGGCGTGGGCGTTGGAGTTGAAACTCGCTCAACCGCACCTGCACGCCGTAGTCCTGCGCTTGCGTCGGCAGCGGTCGATCGGCGGGAAACAAGGCCAACCGTCGCTGGCGCTGGCCGGCCACATCGAACGCCTCGATGCAGCGGATCCATTCCTCCTGTTGACTGTCGTTGATCTCGCCCAAGTACAGGAGATGCCGATCCACCACCCGGCCGCCGCCGCAACGCCGCTTCTCGGCGATGCTCCAGTACCGATGTTCCTTGCCGTCCTTGAAGCGGCGATGACACTTCAGGTACATGCCAGCGGCAGATTACGCGACGAGGCCCCGGTAGGTGAAGAGGGTAGGTCTGCACCCGGCGCGTTTTGGAAAACGCGCCGGGTGCGGCGCAAACAGTTACGCGATCCAATCGCCTGAAAAAATCGTTTCAGAGGTTGAGTAGAGAAAGTCGGGTTAGGGCTGCTAATCAACAGGGCGTTCGGCTAGCGCACGGTCGTGCGCTTTTTTTGTCTTCTGTTCCGTCGCGCGCTTCTCTTGAGGGAAGCGGATCGCGGTAACGAGCGGAGCAGATCCGCGGCTGCTTCTGGCGCGTCCCTGAAAATGTGCGCAGCACGACAGCGAGAGGACCCCACTTGCAGAGTATCTGCGATGACGGCGACAGAATATTGGCTCGCTGAGACATGGCGAGCCGGTGCGTTCAAGAAGGGAGGGGTGATGGGTGGTACCGGTACTACACGGCTGTAATCTGGTTGCGAACGGCGTACCGGACGAGTTCGGCGATGGAATGCAGGTTCAGCTTGGACATGATGTTGGCGCGATGTGTTTCCGCCGTCGGCACGCTGATGCCCAACGTGGTGGCGACCTCTTTACTGCTCTTGGCTTCCGCGAGGAGCTGAAGTACTTCGCGTTCGCGCGCCGTTAACACGCTGCCGGACCGTGGCTGGGCCTGTGAGCCGCATTTCCTGTTCCGGTATGCTTGCAGCGCGATCTCGGCAATCCCCGGCGTGAAGAAGGGCTCACCCTGGCGCACGGCCTGTACCGCGGCGGTCAGTTCCCGCTCTGCGTCGGATTTCAATACGTAGCCTTCGGCGCCGGCGTCGACGCTCTCTCGCACCAACTGCTCCGACTCGTGGCCGCTAAAGATGAGCACGTGCGTGCCGGGAACGGTCTTGACGATTTGTCGCGCGGCTTCGACCCCGTTCAACTCTGGCATCGCAATGTCCAGCACGACGATGTCCGGGTTGAGTTCCTGCGCCAACGCCACCGCTTGGCGCCCCGTGATGGCTTCTCCGCAGACCTCGCAGCCCGCCCGACTCTCCAAGAGCCAGCGCACACCCGCTCGGATCACCGGGTGGTCGTCGGCTACGAGAATGCGCAGCTTGGTCATGTCGCAACCCCAAGCGTTAGGGCAGTCACACCGGTCCAAATAAGCTGTTTCCAGACATGCTCCATTAAGAATCTCCTGTGGGTTGATGGTTGGTTTACTTGCCTTTTCTCGACGACCAACCCTCACCGCGACGGATCCTTCCCCACCCTACAGGCCAATATATACCTCAGTCCGGTGGGTGCGCTCAAGTAGATTGTTCAGGGGACAGGCAGTTTTTCCGGTGCTATGGCTGGACGGGAGGGTGTGCTGTGGGGCGGACGGCCATCTTTGGCCGCCCAGTAGGGGGTGGCTTGGGCCGACCTCTTACCGGTTACCGAGTAGGTTGTAGCCGCGCCAATGCATGTTGCGCCTCGGTGAAATTGGGCCGGATCCGTAGCGCCTGCTCATAATGTCCGATAGCCTCCTGTACCCGGCCCGCTTGCTCCAAGGCGACCCCCAAATTGTAGTGCGTGTCGGCATCTTGCGGCCTGATGGATAACGCCTGCTCGAAATGTTTGATGGCCTCTTGAATCCCGCCCGTTTTCCCGAGAGCGAACCCCAGGTTACTGTGGGCCTCGGCATAATCCGGTTTGATGCGCAGCGCTTGTTCCCATTGCTGGATGGCCTCCTGTGTCCGGCCCACTTGCGCCAGGGCAATTCCCAGATTGTTGTGGGCTTCGGCAAAATTGGGATTGACTCGCACTACCTGCTCATAATGCCCGATGGCTTCCTGCACCCGGCCCAGTCGAATCAATGTCACCGCAAGATTGTAGTGCGCCTCGACAAAGCCGGGACGGATCCGCAGCGCCTGCTCGTAGTGTTCAATTGCCCCCTGCGGCTTGCCTTCTTGCAGCAGCGCGGCGGCTATGTTGTAGTGCGCGTCGGCATCATCAGGGCGAATTCGGAGCGCCTGCTCCAAGTGCGTGATGGCCTCTTGGGTCCTACCGGCTCCCGTCAAGGCGACCCCTAGGTTGCAGAGTACCACGGGATCATTGGGACGGATCCGCAGCGCCTGCTCGTAATGTTCAATGGCCTCCGGCACCCGGCCCAGCTTTGCCAACGCGATCCCCAAGTTGTTGTGCGCTTCGGCGTAGTCGGGCTTGATCCGCAGGGCTTGCTCATAATGTTCAATGGCGTCTTGCGGCCGGCCCAACTCCGTTAGCGCCACCCCTAGAGTGTAATGGGCCTCAGACATGTCGGGCATGATCCGGAGTGCTTGCTGACACTGGTCAATTGCTTCCTGAAGCCTACCTGCTTGCTGCAAGGCGAACCCCAAGTTGTAATGGGCGCGGGCGTCATTGGGAAGCCGCGCCACGGCGTCAGCACTGATGGTAATATCACTGCGATAATCCCAATTGCGCCGCCATGTGAGACACCCCAGTCCGACCGCCACCGCCACCAATGCTGCAAAGCTCCGTCGGCCCGTCACCGCGTACAGCCCCAGCACAACTGCGCTCACGACCGCCGCCAACGGCAAGTACATCCGATGTTCGTAAATCACCTCGTGCAACGGCAGGAAACTCGAACTCGGCGCCAGAATCAGGAAGAACCACGCGCCCACAAAGCCCCATGCGCGGTGTCGTTTCCACGCCCAGACCGTCGCTCCCAACAGGATCACCACCACCACCGCCGGCGGAAGGGTCTGCTCCCACGTCCGGGCAATCGGCCATCCGTAGAAATCAAAACCCAAGGGATGTGGCCACACCGATAGTCGCAGGTAATGGAGAATCACCTTGGGCTGTGTCGCCAGATATTGCCACCAAGTGAGGTGGATGCGCCTCGCAATCGTCAACGTGGCGGGAAGCTGTCCCGAAACCACCAGAGATCCCAGCAGGATCCACGTGCCGGCCAACGCCAGATACAGCCGCCAGCGTCGCCGCCACGCCTCCTGAAACGACTCGGACAAGAAGGCCCGGTCATACAGCAGCACGATCGCCGGCGCTGACACCATCACCTCTTTGCTGGCCATCCCCAATGCGCAGGCGGCCACCGATAAGCCGTACCACAGACGGGTCCGCGGTCTCCATGAACCATCTCCCCTGATCCATTTCCCATTTTGCATGGGCTCCAATTCGACTCCCCGGATGAAGCAGTACAGCGTCAGCAGGTAAAACAGCCCCATGATTGATTCGGCCCGTTGGATCACGAACGTCACCGCCTCGGTCTGCAACGGGTGGACCGTCCACAGAACCGCTGTGGCCAGGGCCAGTTCGTTGGCAGCGCCCCCGAATTGCTCGCATAAGGCCGGCTGGGGCAAGGTGCGCCGCACGATCCCGAACAGGGTCAGACCGGCGAGGATATGAACAGCCAGGTTCAAGGCGTGGTATCCCCACACGTGGTACCCGCCGAGGGCATAGTTGATGGCTAGGGAAAGATTGATCAGCGGCCGGCCATCCACCGTCAGTCCATGCCGATGTGGTGGTGACAGCGGTTGCCAGATCGGCCACAGGCAACGGATTGTCGGGTTGTCGAGAATTGACTCGACGTCATCATGCAAGAACGCCCCCGTGAAGCTGTTGTGGTAGGCCAGCAGCCCGGCGGCAACCACCACCAACGGGAAAAGCGTCCGGGTTCTCATGAGGACAGCAGTCTATTCGACCTGAGTCGCGGCGACGAGCCGGAGTTGTTCGGGGCTTGGAGCGGCGTACAGCTTGGTACGCGTCCACGGAATGGCTGGCCCAGGATTCAGCCGACGGCAAGAAGGCTCAGTTCACCACAATCGCCCGATAAAACCGCTGCTGCTTTCCTGTGGTCGACTCGCTGAACGAGGTCGAGTTGGTTGACGCGGTAATATCGGTCAGGTCAGTCCACGTTGCGTCGGTGAGTTGCTGTTTCGATTGGACTCGGTAGGTTGTGCCGGAAACGGAACTCCACGAGAACGTGAAATTGCCACTGCTGAGACTGGTGGTGGTCGCGCTGGGGGCATTGGTCATGAAGATCGTGTTGAGCAGCTTGGCGAGGCGTTGCCCTCCGATGACCATGCGCTGTTCGGTGGTGGCTTGGACAGTACTGAGATAGCCGGCCGAGGGCGTGGAATTGTTAGTGATCCCGACGTAAGCCACCGTCTGCGCGAGTGCCTGACCTTCGAGGGCCCAATCCATCGGGTCGGGAATCGAGCCGACGCTCTTGCTGTACGGGTAATCGCCCTCAATGGGGGCGACCTTGTTGTTCAGTGTGGCCTGGCCGTTCGCATCGAGCGGACGCGAGGGATAATTGGTAAGGTAGCCGCCGCCGTCGTCCCAGAGTGAATGGAGCTTAGTCCAATATCCGCTGAGATAGTAATAGTTACCCCCAGAATCGCCTTGGGGCCTGGAAGCCCAGACGGCCGTGGAACAATGCAACGGCTGTTCGATGTCGCCGACGAAGTGGAGCAGAAACCGTAGGGCAGTCGCTTGGTCGGTCTGACTCGCACTTGCGCTTTGCAGCGTGGCGATGCACTGCCGGATCGCCTGAACCACGTCAAACGATGGGAGGACAACGCCATTTGTCGTGGTGCCATCAAGGCTGATGGGCAAATCGATGTAATGCCAGGTGTCGTACGCCGACGTGTAATTCTTGATGTCGTCGGCCCAGCAAGCAGCCGTCACGAACGTGTTGTTCTTGGCCTCCGCATAGTCTACGGGCACTGCGATGAGCGCGTCGCATTTGGCTTTGACGGCAGGATCGAGGTGATTGTAGGCGATTTGGCCTACGATCATGTGGCCCCAGGCGTTCCACGCCATCACCGGACGCGCGAGGCAAAGACAGGCGCAGAGGGTTGACAAGAGTTTCGACATCTTGGTCGTGCCCGGAATTGTTGATTTGACGCTGGCCTGGTCAAGGGGAAATGTCCTGCATCCCCGTTCCCGCAGTGATTGTAGCCCCAGGCACTTCTGCAGTCAATCCCGATTAAGCTGGGGAAATGTGTCAGTATTCGAGCAGGATTGACGCCGGGTTCAGTGCCCGAGGTATCCCGGCGGTTCGCAGGAAGTGCCCTTGCCGAGAGCCTCCTGATACTGACGCCAGGAGACCGGGGGTCGGCCGGTCGGCTGTTCGATCATCGTCACACAGCCATCTACGGGGCATACGAGCATGCACAGATTGCAGCCGATGCATTCCGCCTCGTTGATGACGGGGACGCGGTTGCCGTTGCCCAGTTGCAGGTCGATGCATTGGTGCGAGCCGTCCCAGGCAGCGACGTGGCAAAGCTCGCAGCCGATGCACAGTTTCGAATTGATTCGGGCAATGATCCGGTAGTTCAGGTTGAGATCGCCCCAGTCGAGAATGTTGGGCAGGGCTTTACCGATGAAGTCGGTGCATTTCTTGAAGCCCCTGCCGTCCATCCAGTTGTTCAAGCCGTCGATCATGTCTTCGACGATCCGGTAGCCGTAGTGCATGACGGCCGTGCAGACCTGAATGCCGGTTGCGCCGACCAGCATGAACTCGACGGCGTCCTGCCAGGTGGCGATTCCGCCAATGCCGGAAATGGGCAGGCGGATCTTCGGGTCGCGCGCGATCACGCTCACCATCTTGAGCCCGATGGGTTTGATTGCGGGTCCGCTATAGCCGCCGTGGCTCCCCTTGCCGTTCACGCTGGGCATCGGCGAGAACGTGTCGAGATTAATGCCCATGATGCTGTCAACCGTGTTGATGAGCGACAGGGCATCCGCTCCACCCGCCGCCGCCGCTCGGCCGATGGCCGTGATGTCGCTGACATTCGGTGTGAGTTTGACGAACACCGGAACCTCGGCAACCTCCTTCACCCACTCGGTAATCATCGTGGTGTATTGGGGGACCTGGCCGACCGCGCTGCCCATGCCGCGTTCGCTCATGCCGTGCGGGCAACCGAAATTGAGTTCGACTCCGTCGCAACCCGTGTCGTTAAGTTCCTTGATCGCTTGCTGCCAGGCCTCTTTCTTGGATTCGACCATCAGGGACACCACGATCGCATGCTTGGGGTATTTCTTCTTGGTGTCTTTGATCTCGACAATATTCACTTCCCACGGTCGATCGGTAATCAGTTCGATGTTCGTTAGCCCCATCATGCGATTCGACCCGAGGTCGGCGGACCAGAACCGTGAGTTCACGTTGATGATCGGGTCGCCCAAGGTTTTCCAAACCGCGCCACCCCAGCCAAGGTCGAATGCGCGCTGGATTTGTGCCCCGCTGTTGGTTGGTGGTGCGCTGGCCAGCCAGAATGGGTTGGGTGATTTGACGCCGGCAATGTTGACGCTCAGGTCTGCCATGACAGTTCCCTCAAGGTTTGCTCGCGAAACTTGATGCTTCCAGCTGTCGGCAATGCGCCGACTACATCCGCCTTCGGCATGTCGGCGCCAGTATAGGTTGTGACTCCGGCAGCGCAAGGGAAAATCCGGATACTCAAATCCCAAGTGAAGTCATTGGAGCACCTGACAAACGCTTTGTTCCGCGAATTCTCCGTTGTAGCCGCGAAATCGTTTCGCGGCTTCTACAAATACCCTCACGCCTGCCGCGACCACAACACCAGGTATCCGTTCTTGAAATCTCCGCATTCGGCACGGTAGGATGCCGGGGTTTATCGACGGCGAATCCGATGGATGCCCACCCCAAGAGGTCGTTGAAAAGCGGCGCAAGAAGACCTGTGCCTTCCGGTGACGTGCCGCTCCTGCGGGGTGTTAGAGGGCTCGGGTCCACCGGAGCTCGAGAACGGACGGTTCTTCCACGCCCGGCTAAAACTGGGAAATCAGCCTGCTCGGGAGATGGATTGAAGGAACTGATTTACGCGACGGCGACCGATTTGGCTGCGGCGATCCGCGAACGCCGCGTGTTGGTCGTCGACGTCATTGAGGCGCATCTGGAGCAAATCGCGCGGCACAACTCGAGGCTGAATGCGATTGTGACGTTGAACGCCAAGGCGGCGCGTGCCCGGGCTCGTGAAGCCGACGCCGCACTGGGGCGCGGGGAGTTGTGGGGGCCGTTGCATGGCGTGCCGGTGACCATCAAAGATTCGTTCGCGACCGCTGGATTGCGAACCACCAGCGGGTTCCCGCCGTTGGCCAGCCATATACCAACTGCCGATGCCACGGTGGTCGCGCGTCTTCAGGCGGCAGGCGCGATCGTGCTCGGCAAAACCAACCTCCCTCTGCTGGTCCACGGGTTTCAGAGCGACAATCCAGTTTTTGGTCGAACGAATAATCCATGGAACCTCAAGCGCACCCCGGGCGGCTCGACCGGTGGTGGCGCGGCCGCATTGGCGGCCGGCATGTCGACGCTGGAGGTGGGGAGCGACTACGGCGGCTCGGTACGCATTCCCGCGCATTACTGCGGCCTGTACGCGCTCAAGCCAACAGCGCACCGAGTCCCACTGACCGGCCACATTCCCGAACTACCAAGCATGCCGCGAGGCGTGCGGCACGTGGCCACTCCCGGTCCATTGGCCCGGTGCGTCCAAGACCTTGCCCTGGCGCTGCAAGTGATCGCGGGTCCGGACCCGCACCACCCAGAAGTTCCTCCCGTCTCTCTTGGTTCTGCCGCAAAGAAACCATGGAACAAGTTGCGCATCGCGTGGACAGATGATTTTGGCGGCGTGCCCGTGACTGGCGACACACGGGCGGCGCTGGCCGAGCTGGCGACGACGCTGCAGGCGCGTGGAGCCACGGTCGCGCAACGCATGCCGGAAGGCCTCGATTTTCCGGCCGTTTGGGAAACGTACGGCGAACTGCGTCAATGCGAAGTTGGCGCAGCGTTGCCGCCGGAGCTTGAAAAGGAATGTGCTGTCAACTTTGGGGTGAAGAACGGATCCGAAGACCCGGAGATGCGCGGGATGGCGAACCGATTGAACGCCACGTTGCGCCAGTACATCGCGACGTTGGCGAAACGGGGCGCGTACATTGTTGCCCTCGAGGAATTCTTCAAGACATGGGACGCGCTCCTATGTCCCGTAAGCGTGGGACCGGCATTTCCACATTGCGCGACGGGCACACTCATTGAAGTGGAGGGGCATCAGGTGCCGTATCGGCTCGGGGGAACAGGCTACACCAGTCCGTTCAGCTTGACCGGTCATCCGGTCGTCGTGCTCCCGCTGGCGATCTCATCCGACGGTCTACCCATCGGCGTGCAAGTCGTCGGACGTCGTTGGAGCGAGATGGAACTCCTTGCCATCGCCGAGCGACTCGTCGAAATCACTGGTCCGTTCCGCCGCCCGCCGGGATTTTGAGGATTGCATGTCAATTGGATCGGCCTGTTGAATGACGTTGACTGTCGTGAGGAGATGGGTAGTCGTTCCACGGGCGCATAATGGCTGGCTGATTATTCGGAATCGACGGAGAAACTGGCAATGTATTTATGGACGTTGGCGATTCTGGCAGGTTGCGCGAGTTTGACTCTGTTTTTGGTGGCGCTCGCGAGACTCTCTCCAGGTTGGGCCATGCGTTACAGACTAATCGCGCCGTATCTGTCCATCTTGTGTGCCGTCGACATGATCTACTTGATGGCTACGGAGACTCACATGACCGCGCTAAAGTTCGCAGTTCTTCTTATGAGCGCGACGACTTGCCTGATCCTTGGTATCATCCAGCTTGTTCGTCAGCAGAACATTTCAGGCGCCGGACATGCCAGCGACAAGAGGTGAACTGACGAACTGTCGAGCCAATTGGTGCCTGTCCCCATCGCCGAGCAATTCTTCGAAGGAACCGGCCCGTTTCGCCCTCCACTCGAGTAACTGGCAATTATCATCGTTTAAGTCGATTGGTGGCGATGGCAGTGAGGCGCAGGGTAACTCCCCCAACCAGCAGACTGAATCGGCTCCAAGCGTTGTTCTGACAGCGTGTCAACCTTAGCGCGACGGGGTGACAGAGTGACAGACCCAAATGAGTCGTCGCCCCCTGTGGTTGACGCATCTCCACCAGCGTAACGATTTGCAGGAAAGCAAGATGCGACGGAATCAGCGCTTCGGTCGAGTGAATGGCATAAGCGATGCAAGGCGCAAGAAAAAACTTGGTTATGGATCGAGTTGATCCAACGGACGGCCGCCGCTTTTGTTGCATTACGTAACGTCTAACCGTCCTCGAAAAGGTCAAGCCACGCCTAATCCGAAAGCTGAGGCATACATGTCTATTGACGTCGAAAAGATCCTGCGTCCGATCGACAACCCGGTTCCGCCGTTTCCGCCGAAGTACATGATGTTGGCTGGCGGCGAGGAAATGGTCATCCGCCAGGTGGGGCGGGAGGAGATCCCTGATATTCTGCAGCACGTGGAACCGTTGCTCCACGTCGAGCGAGATTACTACGATGTCGTTGCCGCACGGCTCTACAGCGAACTGCTCGCCTACTATCGTTATCGCGTTCAGGACGAGTACGTCTTGGTGGCGCAGATCGACGGTGAACTGGTCGCGGTCGTGAATGGCCGCCTGCTCAGCAAAGACGTCGGCATGTCGTATCACACCGTGGCGTTGCGGCGCGGGCTGCGCGTCGGCGCGCATGCGTTTGCCACCAAGATGGAGTATCACCTCGACATCATCGGCCAGAAGGAGGTTCTCATCGTGGCCGAATCGCCCATCGGGTTCCGGCGCTGGATGATCGAGTACGAGTTGGAGAAGCGGTTCCATATCGCGCACGAACTCGGCGGCGTGCCGTCGTGGGCGCTGACGAAAGAACTGTTCAATCGGGCGCGAGAAACGCTGGTGGTCGGTCGCCGACCGGTGCCACAGCATTTGCTGGAGAAGGCGCAGGCCGCGATTCTTCCGCCCACCGATCCGCCAAAAGCGCCGGCTGACCTTCTGGCGGCCACGCGCTCGTTGTACGACTCGACCGGCACCGCGCTGATGTCCCAACGCTGGAAACAGGAAGGGAGGATGTGATCATGCGCGAAGTTTATGTTGCCGGCATCGGCATCACGAGTTTCACGCGCCTCGAGTATCCGCTGAGCGAAATCGCCGCCTATCCGGCGATGATGGCGCTGAAAGACGCCGGGCTGTCGAAGGTGGACCACGTGTACGTTGCCAACATGGCCAGCGGCAGGCTGAACCATCAGACCGGGTTGGCCAGCGCGGTGGTGGACAGCCTCAGTCTTACGCCCGCCGGCGCGACCACCATCGAGAACGGCCCGGCCTCCGGCGGCTCAGCGATCCTGCAAGGGTTTCTGGCCGTCGCTTCGGGAATGTTTGATGTCGTTCTCGTCACAGCGGCCGAGCGCCTGCGCGAAGTGAACAATCTCGACGCGACCGACGCTGTAGCGACGCTGACACATCCCCTGGCCGAGTACATTTATGGCGTCACGCTCCCATCGCTGGCGGCGATGTTCACCCGTCTTTACATGCAGAAGTATGGCGTAACGGCGCGCCATTTGGCGATGGTGGCCGTCAAGAACCACGACCATGCGCTGCTGAACTTCTACGCCCATCTGCACGAAAAGATCACGATCGAAGGGATCGTCGATTCGCCGGAATCGATGACAAACAACCCCTACGTCGCCGAGCCGTTGCGGTTTTTCGATTGCTGCCCCGTGTCCGACGGGGGCGCATGCGTGATCCTCGTTTCGGCGGAAGTCGCCAAGAAACTGGGGAAACCGCTGATCCGACTGGCCGGCGTTGGGCAAGCGACAGACACGCACTGCGTTCACGAGCGTGCCGAGCCGACGGATCTGCTGGCAGTGCGGGGCGCAGCCGCCCAGGCATTTAAAATGGCGGGCGTCACACCTGGTGACGTTGACGTTGCGGAGCTTCACGATGCGTTCACGATTCTGGAGATTGTCGAAAGCGAGGAAGTCGGTTTCTTCAAGAAAGGCGAGGGACATCTGGCGCTGGAGCGAGGCGAGACCCGGTTGGGTGGCAAACTGCCGATCAACACCTCGGGCGGCCTGAAGGCCAAGGGGCACCCCGTCGGCGCGACCGGCGTGGGCCAAGCCCATGAGATCGTCCTGCAATTGCGTGGCGAGGCTGAGAAACGACAGGTTAAAGACGCGCGGATTGGCTTCACCTGCAACTTCGGCGGTTTCGGCAACAACGTTGTTTGCCTCGTCTTCAAGAGGGAGGACTGACCATGGCCTTGGAAATCCTGGCATATAAGTGCAAGAAGTGCGGCGAACTTCATTATCCGCTGCGGATGGTCTGCCGGAAATGCGGCCAGAACGAGCCGCACGAGTTTGACACGGTGCCGCTGCCGAAGCGCGGCAAGCTGTTGACGTTTACCACCGTCCACAATCTGCCTCCCGATTTCACCGTTGCCAAACTCACCCTCGGGATTGTCGAACTGGAAAACGGGATGCGTATCACCGGCCAACTGAAGATAGCGTCGCCAAGGATCGGCATGCCCGTCGCGGGGAAGGTCGAGGTCGTGCGCGAAGCCGATTACAGCAAGAACTACGGGATGGTTTTCTATCCGGCATGACGCTCGTCAGCATTGGGGATCAGATCGAGGAGGGGGTTTACCCGTTCCACTCCCGGTTCCGCCGGGCTGTCAATTTCCAGCAGAACGACCGGTTGGTGTCGGTTGTTGACGAAGGGGTTGGCGACGGCCCGCTGAACATCGTCTTGCAAGGCCTGCAGGAGTCAGCATTTGAGCAGCTGTTGGTAGGGGCAGACCGCCGGGCTGCCCGCGGTTCGAGTACTAGGCGCGCCCAGCGGTCGCGGCCTACCTCTCGAATGAATTGTGCGGCCCCGCTGGAGATTTCCGAAGGCAAATTCGTCTTTGAAGGCCGCGCGTATCGGTTCACTCAAGAAGATCGATATTGTTCGACCCTCGAAGCCGGGGCCGGCCTTTCTCCGCACTTTCGCCACAACCTATTCTTGTTTGGGAAATTGCTTCAAACATCTTCGCATCCGAAGAGTCTCGCGTTTCTTCTGAATGACCAGAGGACGGACAATTTCCGATCGGGCTTCGAGCGGACGTTCGCGGAACAGGTGAGATATGGCGTCAGTCAGATTTTTTTCGGGGACCGGCTGAAGGGCGTGCGGACCCTGAGCGGCTGCGGCCTTGGGTTGACTCCCAGCGGCGACGATTTTATTGCCGGGCTGCTCATCGGACTGAATCTCCGCGGGACCGGCTCCCGCGGTCTTGCCAACCAGGTGTTCGCGGCGGCCCGGTCGGACAACGTTTATTCCGACACGTTTCTCGATCTCGCTCGACGCGGTCGGCTGTTCGGTCGCATGAAAAACCTGATCCTTGCGCTGGGGCGCGAGAGCGAGGATGATGTGCGGAAGTGTACCGAGAGCTTGTTGGCCGTCGGGGGCACTTCCGGCGCCGACCTGGGAACGGGCTTCTTCCTGACGCTGTGGAATGGGTTTGGTGCTTCATGATTGTTGTCGGACAAATTCGCAAGGGCGCGTACTTCGATTCCGTGACGCTAATGCGCGTCGGCAAAGAGTTGGCCGGGCGGAAAGGCGTGGCCGATGCGGCCATGGTGATGGGGACGAAATCGAACAAGGCGATCCTGAATTCCAGTGGCCTGTTGGCCGCTCGGTTCAAGGATGCGGGGGACACGGACCTTCTCGTCGCGGTAAAGGCGGATACTCAGGCGGCGGCCGACGCGGCATTGGCGGTGGTCGACGGGCTGCTGAAACAGGCGCTTAAGAAGACCAGCGTCAGCAGTGAGGTTCACCCGACGAGCCTTGACGGTGCACTCCGCGTGATGCCCGACGCCAATCTGGCGCTGATTTCGGTCGCCGGCCGGTACGCCGGCGACGAAGCGATGCGCGCGCTCGAAAACGGGCTGCACGTCATGCTGTTCTCGGACAACGTGCCTCTGGAGAAGGAAATCGAACTCAAGAAGTTCGCTCAAAAAAGCGGTCTCCTGGTGATGGGGCCGGACTGCGGCACCGCGATCATCAATGGCATTCCGCTCGCGTTTGCCAACGTCGTCAACCGCGGCAACATCGGAATCGTGGCCGCGGCCGGAACGGGGCTGCAAGAGGTGAGCTGCATCATTTCGAACGAAGGCGCCGGCGTCTCGCAAGCCATCGGCACCGGTGGCCGCGATGTGAAGAAAGAAGTCGGCGGCATCATGTTCCTTGAGAGTTTAAAGGCCCTGGCCAAGGACCAGACCACCCGGGTAATCCTGCTCGTGTCAAAACCTCCTCACTCAGAAGTCCTGAGGCGCATCACCAAGCTGGTCAAGACGATCCGCAAACCCGTCGTTACCCTGTTCATTGGTGCCGGCACAAGAGGCGGCGGCCCATCCACGCTCGAGGAGGCCGCACTCACGGCGGTTGCAGTGGCCGGGGGCAAGAAACCCGAGGACGTCACGAAGAAGCTTGCGGCGAGAGACGCGGAACTCCGGCAAATCGCGGCGCGCGAGGCGGCGAAAAGGAAAAGGGGCCAGAAGTACGTGCGCGGCCTGTTCAGCGGGGGCACGTTCTGCGCCGAGGCGCAGATTCTTTTCAGCCGGATGATCTCGGGCGTGTACTCCAATGCGCCGGCCGGCAAGGCCAAACACCTCAAGAATTCACTGAACAGCCAGAAGAACACCGTGATCGATCTCGGCGAAGATGAGTTTACCGTGGGCCGACCGCATCCGATGATCGATTACACGTTGCGCAACCGAAGAATCTTGGACGAAGCACAGGATCCGGCAACGGCAGTAATTCTGCTCGACGTTGTGCTGGGATACGGATCGCATCCGGACCCGGCAGCGGAACTGTCGGGAGTGATTCGCCAGGCGCGCAAGAAAGTCGCGGTCGTCTGCTCCATCACGGGCACCGACAAGGATCCGCAGAACCGCAGCCGAGTCGAGGTCGCGCTGCGGAAGGCCGGGGCGATTGTCATGCCATCCAACGCGGCGGCGTGCCAATTGGCGGGCGGGATCATTCAACTCTTGGGACGGAGATGAAACTGTTCCCCAGCGAACTCAGGGTGGTCAACCTCGGGCTCTCGTCCTTCAAACAAGCATTGGACGATGTTCATGTGCCCGTGGTGCAGGTGGACTGGAAACCGCCGGTGGACGTCGATCCCGGACTTTTGAAGCGGGTGCAATCGATGCGGGTGGCGATTGAGAAGGCCAACGCCAAGGCCAGCCAGATCATTCTGAGCGGCATGCCGCAGCTCATCGGCATGGAACGGGCGCTCGATGTCATCCCGGGTATGAAACCAAACCTGCTGCTTCACGCGGGACCGCCGATCACGTGGGACCGGATGTGCGGACCGATGCGCGGCGCGGTCATCGGCGCACTTCTGTACGAAGGCCGGGCGAAGACCGCGGAAGAGGCGACGCAACTTGCGGCATCCGGCCAGATCGAGTACGCGCCCTGCCATGAACATAACACCGTCGGCCCGATGGCCGGGGTTACCTCGCCATCCATGCCGGTGTTCGTCTTGAAAAACGACGCGTACGGCAATTCTGCTTATTGCACCATGAACGAAGGCCTGGGCAAGGTGTTGCGTTATGGTGCCTACAGTGAGGCGGTCGTTCAGAAGCTCAAGTGGATGGAGGAAGTTCTGTATCCGACCTTGAAGAAAGCGATCGCCAAGCTCGGTCGGGTCGACCTCAAGAACATCATTGCCCAAGCGCTGCACATGGGCGACGAGGTCCACAATCGCAACCGGGCCGCCACTTCGATTTTTTACCGGACGATCGCGCCGGCCATCGTGACCACCTGTGATGATGCTGCGACCGTTTCCGAGGTGCTCGAGTTCATCAACCGCAACGACCATTTCTTCTTGAATCTCTCGATGCCGGCCTCGAAGGTAACCCTCGACGCGGCACGCGGAATCGACAATAGTAGCGTGGTGGTCGTCATGGCCCGAAACGGCACCGACTTTGGCGTTCAACTGTCGGGCATGGGCGACGAATGGTTCACCGGGCCGGCTGACGTGCCGGATGCCTTGTTCTTCCCGGGGTACACCAAGGCCGACGCGAACCCTGACATTGGCGACAGCGCGATCACGGAAACCAACGGGCTGGGCGGATTCGCCATTGCGGCGTCGCCGGCCATTGTGCAGTTCGTCGGGGGCAGCACGGACGACGCGATCAACTACACCCGGCAGATGTACGAGATCACGGCTGCAGAGAACAACGTTTACCAGATCCCGTACCTGAACTTCCGCGGCTCGCCGACGGGGATCGACGCGATCAAGGTCGTCGAGAAAAACATCCTGCCGTTCATCGATACGGGCGTGGCCCACAAAGAACCCGGCGTCGGCCAGATCGGCGCGGGGGTGTTAAACGCGCCGCTCGAGCCGTTCAAGAAAGCTTTCGAAGCGTTCGCGAGAACCTTGAAGAAGAAATGAGAGGAACGAAATGAACACGAAACAATTCCTGCAATTCATGGACAAGGTGCGGGTGTACGACCTGACGCAACCGTTGAGCATTCACACGCCGCCGTGGCCGAGTTACATGCCGTTGGGCATCCAGTACTTCAAACGGATCGCCGGTGCCCACATGGGGCAGGGTGCGAACGGACAAATCATCACCACCAGCAATCACGTGGGCACCCACATGGACGGTGAGATCCATTTCCACGCCAGCGGACGGTCCATCGGCCAGGTGCCGCTGGAAGAATGGATCGGACCCGGCGCCGTGGCCGACATCTCGAAAGAAGTCGGCGACTATGATCTCTATTCTGCGGAGACGATCACGCGGAACGTCGAGGTCAAGAAGGGCGACATTCTGATCATCAACACCGGCTATCACCGGTACGCCTGGGATCAGAGAGGTTCCGACGAGGTGCGGTATTTCGTGAAGCATCCCGGTCCCGGCCCCGGCTTCCACGAATGGGCGCTGGACATGAAACTCAAATGGATCGGCGTGGATTGCGGGAGCGCCGACCATCCGATGAACACGATCATCCGCAACTGGCACCCCGCCCGGTTTGTGGAAGCCGAGAAAAAGCTCAAGGCGAAGTACGGCAAGAGTTGGGACGAGATATTCCCGCCGGACGAGTATTACCAGGTCATGCATCTGAAGCTGTTCCCCAAGAAACTCGTGCACGCCGAGAACATCGGCGGCGAGATCGACAAGATCAGCAACCAGCGATGCTGGATCGGCTTCTTCCCGCTGCCCGGCATCGAAATGGAATCGGCGATGGGCCGCTGCATCGCGCTGCTGCCGCCGAAATGAACGCCTAGTGCTGCGACGCACTTGATTTGACGGGCTGGACCCGTAGCCGCAGGCTTTAGCCTGCGTTCGCGAACGCACCCATAAAGGGTGCGGCTACCCATCAAATGACCTGTGTCGGAGCACTGGCAACATCTGGCGAGAATTACGAAATGGCGAGGCCGTCAACGGCCCCTCCGTTTTGTTTCCCGCCCCCGCACGCGGGGCGTCAGCTTCTCCACAAAAAGTCCGCCATACAGTATATTTTCCCACCAAAAAGCCACTTGACTTACTTTTTGTCATATAGTAGGATTTTTATCCATGAAGACAACTCACAGAACTGACACCATTTACTTTACCGTGAAGGGGCAGGTGGTGATTCCGCGCTGGCTTCGAAAGGAATTCGATATCGAGGAGGGCACGCGGGCTGTCGTTCAGGCCACGCCCGAGGGTATCCTGCTCAAACCGGTCACCGCTGCGATGATCGAGCGCGGGTTTGGCTTGTTGAAGCGCAAGCCCGGCGACAAGCCATTTGCCGAGGAGTGGGCGGAACACAAACGGGAGGAGCGCGAATTGGAGGAGGCCAAGCTTGCCCGCCACCGTGCTCGATAGCTTCGCCCTGATTGCTTATTTTCGGGGCGAACCGGCCGCGGTGCGCGTCAAGACGCTGCTCCAAAAGGCAGGCGAGGCTGACAAGCCGCTGCACATGACCGAAGTGAATTACGCCGAGGTCAAGTACACATTGCTTCGCAAAGACGGCGCCGCGAGTTGGGACGAGGCTGCCAAAATGCTCGTGGCGCTGCCCATCGAATTCCACCCTGTCACGCGGGAATTGGCCGACGTGGCTGCGGATTTCAAGGCGCAGTTCAAGTTCAGTCTCGCCGACGCCTTTGCCGCCGCACTGGCCAAACTCCGCAACGCGGAACTGGTCACCGGCGACTCAGAGTTCAAAGAAGTCGAAGGCGAGATCAAAATCGGGTGGCTGAAATGAGCCACGGATTCACACGGATGATCACGGATGGTGCTGGAGGTTGTCATTCTGATCCCGCCGTGGCGGGAGAAGAATCTCGGTTGCATCCGGGCGGCAGTTTGAACCGCGAATGAACATTTCCCCCGTTCCACGTGGCGAATGAACGCGAAGACTGAAAACCGAATCCGCGCGGCAGTGATACTTGGCAACCCGTGGGCGCTGGATGAGTTGCGCGGGGAGATTTGCTCGAACGACCAAGAAGCCGAAGCATTCGCGGAAATCGTCGCTGACGAATACCGCCGCCGGCTTCGCGCAATGCCCCGCGAAGAGATGCTTGAGCTTTACAGGGAGTTTTATGAAAATGCCAGCGATGCCAATAAAGATTGGCTGCTGGGCGAGATCGTGGAGAGTATCGAAGCGGAAAGGAGTTGAGGAAGCGGCTGGGCTTTTTTGCGACAAGCGGCTCGAAGGGTGCCGGACGGTTGCCTGTGGCGTTCGGTCTCGGAGGAGAGGCCAACTGAAAGTAATCGCTACAATTGCGCCGAAATTGGTAAAAACATCCCCGATCTTGGATGGCAGGGCCATGACGCTACCTTTCAGCCGAGCGAATAGTGCGAGCGAGGGATCGGATGATTCGAACTTGGGAGAGATTTTTATCCCATGCGACCTCCGAGGCCAACGGATAGCCGATTTCCCCTTCTCCGTTAGATTACGGCACGTGCTGGAGAGAAGACGAATCAAACTCCTAGGCGATCTTCATGGCCTGAGCACCTCCGAATTCTCCAAGCTGGCCAATTGCGGGAAGAAGACTCTTGCAGAGCTCGTGAATTTTGTGCGGAGCGTTCACGCTGGTGTTAGTCGTACCGTGGCTGACGCCTATCAGCCGATCAAAGACGAGGTTTTCTCTGTTGCACCGAATGCGGCAAAAATCAGCGTCAGGGAGTTACCGATCTCAGTTCGGCTTAGCCAGGTTTTGGCTAAGAAGGGCATCGAAACCCTCGGGCAACTAAATGGCGTCGCGGCAGGGGATCTGTTGGCCATAGGGAATTGTGGGAGAAAAACAGTCGCAGAGGTTGTCGATTTGTTACAGCGCAGTGCCGATGGGGAGTTCGAGACTGATCAAGATGTTGACGAGAGTTCAAGTTGCTGGTTGGCTGTCCTTCTTATTGATAGGGCATTCCAGAGTTTTTCGCCGCGGAACCAGGAGATCGTTCTTTGGCGGCTTGGCGGTTACGGCGATCCACTGACTCTGGAAGAGGTCGGCTCGAAATTTAAGCTGACTCGCGAGCGTGTTCGCCAGGTGGTGGAAAAGACAATTCGAAGAATCCGCACGGGAAGTGGTCCACGCATGTCGCTTCTTCTCCGACGCATTGCAGCCGGTTGTGAGGAAAAACTGTGTCCGCTAACACCGGAACTACTCCGATTGTGGCTTGGAGAGCATGAGAAGAAGCGTCGGTTTCCTCTGTCGTTCTATGTCCGCTTGCTTCGCGACTTGAATCCAGAGATACCCGCATGGCCTAGAGGCCAAGACGGACGCGGTAGCGAGGTCGTGGGTTCAGATGCAGTGATGGATGAGTTGGAGCGCGTACTAAGGGAGAAGGGTTGCTCCATTCCGCTTAAAACCGCCTTTACCTATCTCTGCTCGGCGAATTTTCCACATTTGCAGGTGACAGGCTTCCTAGGGGCACTTAGAGCGTCGAGATATTTAAAGGTGGAATTCAAGCAGCCGGATCAACCGGAGCTCACCTTGGGTAGGCTTCGGGCGGTAGATTTGGCCAACGCTGCCCTGCAATCAAGCGGGATGCCGTTGACCCCCGAAGAAATCCTGGAGCGAGCGGAGAAGCTATTCGCGCCAAACTTAATCGACCGCGCTCCGCGCACTTTGAGCAACTCTCTCACGCCGGAACAGGGATTCTATCTGCTTGGCCCGAGGGCCTATGGTTTGCGCCAGCATTTCCAACTGCCACAGAAGGATTGGTCGCAGATTAAGGCAGGTTTCGTTCAGATGCTTGAGAAGACGAATCGGCCCGTTTCCACTCCAGATTTTTTGAGTGAGTACGCCGACGAATGGGGCGCTCGTACCAACTCGTACGAGCTCGCCCAAATCTTGCGGGAAGACCAGCGATTCGTGGACTTGGGCAGGCGGCTTTTTGCGTTGGCTGAATGGGGTGTGGAAGAAAGGCCGCACATCAAAGACCTCGTCGCCAAGATTCTTACCGATTCGGGACGTTTGATGACGGCCACAGAAATTCTTGAGCAACTACAAACTTTTCGGTCGGTTTCCGGAAGTGCCATACCAACGATCCTTCGTGGTCATCCGCTCGTTCGCGACTACGGCTTCGGTCATTTTGGACTTCGGTCATGGGGCGATGCGCCAAAGAGCGAAATTGTGTCTAGTGCGGCAGCTGTGGAGCGGATCATTAGGCGTGCGGATCCTCCGCTCACCATGAACCACCTGTGTGAAATTGTGGGTATTGCACCTCACGGAGAACTCGCGGACAAGATTTGGCGAACGTGTCAGTCGCTGAAAACGGTCGTCCGCAAACCGGATGAATGCTCGCCCGAAACGGTGCTGCTTCACAAGAAGTGTCCCTTGGAGCGCGCACTGGTCGCCACCGCGAGGCAGGTCAGCCGTCCGATGCCAGTATATGAAATTCAGTGGGAACTCAACGAGCGTTTCGGCGCCCTGTTTGAAGGGCGGGCACCCGCCGAAATCGAGCGCTGCTTGCGCCAGAGCCCTATGTTTGTGCGCGACGCGGACGGCAACTTTATCTTGGACGAGCACTTCGACCAGACGGGGTTTGATGTGGCGGGAATTCGCGCTGCCTGTTTTGCCATCCTGTCGCAGGCCAACGAAATCATCGGGTGCGAAGACTTGCTAGATAGATTGGAGTCTGAGGGTAAGGGAAGTGAGGACTTGTCCCCCAGCATTTTGGCAGCCATGCTTCGCGGCAGCGAGGAATTTGAGGAAGTGGGTCACAACCGTTTTCGCGCTAAGAAGCGCGCTGACGAGCTCTCACCACAGCTCCGTGCCGCACACGACTTCTTGTTGTCAAAATTCAAAAGCGAAATCGAATCGAGGAGATAGTTATGGCCATCAAAGTTCAACCTTTCGTGATTGATGAGGCGGTGCTCGATCTTGTCGGCAACGAATTTAAGTTCGATCATGCGAAGGGACTCGCCGAATGGCTCAAGAACTCATGCGATGCTTATCTCCGGGAAAAGACACCAGATGACGAACAATTCATGATAGTTCGACTCGTTGAGGACGATCACCAACACTTGGCGCGCATGGAGTGCATCGACTTTGTCGGGATGACCAAGAAGCAGATCGATGACGCCTTCAAGCGCTTCTTCGACCCGCAGGCGGCGAAGAAAGGCGCAAAGGAGGCACAAATCAAAACGCTCGGCGGACACGGAAATGGCGGCAAATTCTACATGCGGCAGATGTTCAAGACCTCGCGCGCCATCACTTACCGCGACGGTCGAATGAATATCTTCGGATTTAACGCAAAACATCAATATGGCTTTGAGGAAGGGTTCGAAGAGTGCAGGATGCCTCTCAGGGAGGCTATGGAAAAGGCGGGAATCGACAGAATCAAGCTTCCCCCTCAGGTGAAGAGGGCGCTGGAATCAGGCGAAGACGGATTCACTGTAGTGGTTGGAGAACATCCCCAGAAAGCGAAGGGGTCGGCGAATCGAAACGCGCTTGTGGAGAAGTTCGTGATGCACCCCCAAGCACGGCGGTTGATTGCACGGCTTCCGGTTCATTTGCTGCTTAATGATGACAAAGAACCCGTCCGCCTGACCGCCCCGAAGCTGTCTCCCAAGGAGGGTTTCGAGGATGCGATCATCATTCCAATCCCCGATGAACTGGAAAGTGAGGGAAAAGCAGTCCGGTTCAAGAACGGAAAATATTCTTGGACAGGGCGATTGGTGCTGAGAACTTCCGGCGACCCACTGCGCGGGAGTCTCGCTACACTCAACACGATCGACTTCATCGGAGAGGTGGGCGTGATTGGTAGCTATCGCATCCATGAGCTTGGCGCTACCAAGTACTCCGGCCAAGTGGAATTCATCTACGGTGAATGCGAGTGCCCAATTCTGGAAGACCAACACTACGACTGCGTGCGCAACGACCGGCAGAAACTGTTGGAGAATGACCGCAGCCTAGCGCTTCTCGAGTGGGTGCGCACGCAAGTGGAGTCACTGGCCGAGAAGATGGAAACCAAACAAGTCCAAGAGAAGAAGAAACAGGACTTGAGAAACACGTCCGCTTTCAACGAGCTGTTGAACCGGTGGAAGAATCGTTTCATGGGCCAGGTGTGGGCAGAGATGTTCGCGGGCAAAGGCCCGGCTGGGATCAGCGGCCCCGGCGTGGGCGCGGTGGGAGGCGGCACAAGCATAGGACGAGGCGGCGATGGTGGTAGTTCGGGCGCGGGCCAAGAAGGGGGCAGCGAGAAGAAACGAAAGCCGCGATTCCCTCAAGTGTTGATCTCCGGCCAAGATAACGACCCGCTAGACCCGCTCGCCACAGTGCCATTTGAATGTGACCCGCGCCATCCAGCAGTATACCAACGGCCCAAAGACGTCGAGGCTGGCATCTATTGGATCAACACTTCACGCCCGCTTGCTGAGAAAATCCTAAGTGCGTATTCGGCGGATTCGGCCCGGTGGCGGGAGTATCTTTTCCAGCGGTATGTCGATATCCGACTTCGCCCACCACGGACTACCAGTGGGAGCGGCGACAGGGTTCGATCGCCTTGTTCAACCATCTAGCGCGTGCACATGCCAAGGATTTCCTCAAGAAGATCGGCCCGATTAGACCAGGGAAGGGGAACGCGACTTTACCTAAGGCGAAAAGGTTTTCTGACAACTATTTCAGCCAAGCGTATGCCAGATTGCATGCTCGCGGCATCGCGTTCACCATTACAGCTAACTTCCGCAACCCGGGTTCGGGCCGGTTTACCCATTACAGCGACAAACGGTCCCTCACGGTGCGTGAAGCCGCTCGATTACAGTCCTTCGACGACTGGTTCATTTTTCACGGCTACGAAACCGATCAAGAGCGACACGTCGGGAACGCTGTGCCCCCAGTTCTCGCAGAAGCGTTTGCACGTCACTTTGGCGAAATGGTAGCCCTAGCCTGATGCCTCGCAGAACAGATCACGTTTCGACTGATACGCGCTCGGCAATTATGCGGGCCGTAAAGAGCCGAGATGTTCGTTCCACCGAAAAGGCGCTTCGAGCGGCGTTAGTTGGGACTGGGCTTCGGGGCTGGCGTATGTATTCCAAAGACCTGCCCGGCGTTCCTGATTTCGTGTTCGTGAAGCGCAAGCTTGCTATCTTCGTGGATGGCTGCTTCTGGCACGGGTGCAGCCGCTGCTATCGAAGGCCTAAGTCTCGCCGCAACTATTGGGACGCGAAAGTTCGGGGCAACATCGCGCGGCACCGTGCGAACCGAGCGAAGCTCAGGCGGCTTTCCGCGATGACCGGGATTTGTGAATGCCGAAATGAATTCTCGGGGATCGAGTCTGGCACTCCCCATACTTGCGGTCAGGAGGTGAATAAGCCATTCGACTTGGTCCGAAGGGAGAAGACGCACGACGGCGATTCCTTTCGAGCGCGCGAAGTTGAAAGCCGACTGCTGCATTGCGCCAGAAATTGCCATCGCTCCCTTGACATTAGCTCCAGCAATCTGCTGGAGCTTGGCATAGAACTCTTCCACATCGTTGACAGGAACCGAACCGCTGTAGTCCTTGCATTCCCAAACCCACAGAAGCGAGTATTGCTTGGAATTCGGCAACCAGACCTCAACGGAGATATCGACAACGATGTCTGCGCCTCGGTCCCTAGAATGGTACGCGCGCTTACGGTAAAGACGACACTTCTTCGGACTCAATCCGAGGCCATCATTCTGTAGGAGATCGGCAATCGCATTATAGACTCTCTCCTCAAAGCTGTCGCCCTTCTCGACCGTATTCACGTCGCGTTCCTAGTCGTTCGTTTCGAGTACCCGGCAGTATGCCAATGCTTACCGGTAACGGCAAGCTCGTGATTGTCTGCCGGCAAGTTTGCCGGTAGGTCGTGCGTCGTTCGCGCGCCAACTTGGGCCACCGTCAGCTTGACGCCCGGATTGCGTTAGGCGCATACTCCCGAATAATCAGAGAGGTCACCATGGCGATTGCCCATCAATTTGAATACGTGAAGCCCGGTACGTTGCGGGAAGGCATAAAGACGCTTGCTCGGTACGGCAACCGGGCACAGGTGCTGGCTGGCGGAACCGACTTGATCGGCTTGATGGCCGACGAGATGGTCAGGCCGGAGATCGTCGTCGACATCAAAGGCATTCCCGGTCTCGACAAGATCGAATTCAAGAACGGTGTTCTCATTATCGGCGCGCTGGTCACGTTCAGCGACCTGCGCGATTCCCCCGTCATCGCGAACAAGTTTCCCGTGATCTGGGAGATGACCGGCTGGTTGGCATCGGTGGGCATCCGCAACCGCGCGACGATGGTTGGCAATCTCTGCTCCGCCGTCCCGTGCTGCGACAGCGGGCCAATCCTGCAAGTTTACGATGCGGCGATATTGGTGGCCGGACCGGCCGGCAGGCGAAAGGTGGCACTGTGCGATTGGTTCCTCGGTCCGCGCAAGACCATGCTCAAGCGCGGCGAAATCGCCACGGGCGTGGCGGTGACATTGCCCAAGAAGAAGCACGCCGCCTGTTTCGTCAAGCTCCGCCGGTACGAAGGCGAAGACTTGGCGCAGGCCAGCGTCACGGTTCTCGTCTTGGCCGGCAACAGTTACCGGATCTCATTCGGTGCCGTTGCGCCCCGGCCCATTCGCGCCGAGAAAATCGAAGCCCTGTTGGAAGGCAAGCCGCTGTCGGATGAACTGATTCGACAGGCGGTGCGGCTTGTGCCGGAGGAGATTGCGCCCATCACCGACATCCGGGCGACCAAGGAATATCGGGCTCACATGATCGGCGTGATGCTGGAGCGCGGATTGCGGGCGGCGGTTGCGCGGCTGGCCGGCACGGGACCGGAATACGGGACGAGCTTGATCTAGGAGGGGGCGATGAACCAGCGAATCACTCTGAAACTTAACGGCGAGACGCGCAGCGTCGATGTCGAGCCCAGCGACATTCTCATCGACGTGCTGCGCGAGAAGCTCGGCGTCAAGAGCCCGAAGATTGGCTGCGAGAAAGGAGACTGCGGGACCTGCACGATTCTGCTCGATGGCAAGACGGTGCGGAGTTGCCTGATCCTCGCCATCGAAGTGGACGGGCACGAGATCACGACGGTTGAGGGACTGAACCGCGAGGGATTAACGCCGCTGCAGCGGTCGCTACTCGAACACGGGTCGTTCCAGTGCGGCTTTTGCGCGCCCGGCGTCGTGCTCTCGGCAACCGAGTTGCTGGAGAAGAATCCGCAGCCGACCGAGGAGGAAGCGAAGGAAGCCATCGCGGGCAACCTCTGTCGTTGTACCGGTTATGAACCGATCATCAAGGCGATCGTCGGAGTCGGCCAGAAAGCGGGGGGACGCGTATGACGCAACTCAATTTCGTTGGCGAATCATCCAAACGCATTGACCTGCTGGCGAAGGTCACCGGTGCCGCGACCTACGTGGACGACCTCGATTTCGGCGGCGACCTGCTGTACGCCGAGATCGTCGAAAGCCCGTATGCTCACGCGTTGATCAAAAGCATCAACACAGCGGCGGCCGAGAAAGTGCCGGGAGTTGTCCGCGTGGTCACGGGCAAAGATTTTCCGTACCGGTTCGGATTGTACATGCAGGATCGGTTTAGTTTTCCTACTGACCGTGTGCGTTTCGTGGGGGAACAAGTCGCGGCGGTCGTCGCCCGTGATGCGAAGACTGCGAAGCGGGCGGCGAAACTGGTGAAGGTGGTTTACGAAGAACTCGAGCCGGTCCTCGATCTGACCGAGGCGCTGAAAGACAATGCGGTGTTGGTGCATCCGGATCTCGGCAACTACACGCGTTGTCCGTGGTTTTTTCCGCAGGCCGGCACGAACATCGCCCATTGGCGCAAGACGAGGAAGGGTAACATCGAACAGGGGTTCAAAGAAGCCGACCTCGTTTTTGAAGATACCTACACGGTCCCGCGGTATACCCACTGCGCGATCGAGCCGCATGTGATTGTCGGACTTTACGATCTGGCTGGACGGCTGACGCTCTGGTCGGCCTCGCAGTCGCCGTACACACAGCGCAACGTCATTGCCCAAGCGCTGGCGCCGTTGGGGCTGTCGCACAAGGATATTCGCGTCGTGACACCGTATGTCGGCGGCGGATTCGGCGGCAAGGCGGGCGTGTCGATGGAGATTATTGGCGCGGCGCTGGCCATGATGGTCAAGAGCCACCCGGTGAAGGTTCGCTGGACGCGGGCCCAGGAATTCTACAACACGTACCAACGGCAGGGCGTGGTTGCGCGGATCAAGCTGGGCGTGAAAAAAGACGGCACGATCACGGCGATCGAGCATTCGCTGCACTGGGACGCCGGTGGATATGTCGAGTACGGCGCGAACGTGGTCAACGCCGTCGGGCTGTCCGCGACCGGGCCCTACCGGATCCCGAACGTCAAAATCGATTCGGTGTGCGTTTACACCAATCTGCCGCCGAGCGGTCCGTACCGGGGCTTTGGTTACTCGGAGTTCCATTTCGGATTGGAATCCCACATGACGCGAGTGGCCCAGAAGCTCGGCATGGACCCGGTCGAGTTCCGGAAGAAGAATGCCATCCGCGAAGGCGACACGCTGGCGTACGGCGCGAAGATGAATCCGAGCGGTCTCCACGAAGCAATCGACCGCGTGGCGGCGGAAATCGGATGGGGGAAGAAAGAGGTTTCGAAGGATCCTGACAAGGTGCTCGGCAAAGGATTCGCCTGTTTCTGGAAGGCGCCGGCGATGCCGCCGAACGCCGCGTCTGCCGCGTTCATGAAGTTCAACGAGGACGGCAGCCTCAACATCAGCGTTTCCGGCATGGAGATCGGGCAGGGGTTTCTGACCGTCATGGCCCAAATTGCCGCCGAGATTCTCACCGTACCGGTCGAGAAGATCCGCGTCGAACTGCCGGACACCGACCGCAACGCGTACGAATGGCAAACCGTCGGCTCTCACGTCACGTGGGGTTGCGGCAATGCGGTGAAAGCCGCCGCGCTCGAACTGCGCGGGAAGATGTTCGACGTTGTCCGCCGGGCGCTCGGGTTCGACGAGCAGACGCTCTACTTGGAAGACGAGAAGGTCAAATGCCGGGCCCGCCCGGCCTTCGAACTGCCCCTGCGCGACTTCGTCATCAACGGCATCCAAACGCCACACGGAAACTTCATCGGGGGGCCGATTCTCGGCAGCGGCATGTTCATGCCGGAGTTCACCTCGGCCTTAAGCGATCCGGAGACGAGCCAAGGTGGGCATCCGAACGTCCACTACACCGTGGGCGCGGCTGCGGTCACGTTGGAAATCGACCGAAAGACTGGAAAGATGCGCGTTCGAAAAGCGGTACTGGCTGTGGACGCCGGCAAAGCCATCAACCCGGAACTGGTCAGGAGTCAGGTAGTGGGTGGCGTGGTGCAGGGTCTCGCCACGGCTCTCTACGAAGACATCCGGTATAGCCGGAAGGGGAAACTGCTGAACGCCAATTTCACGGACTACAAGATTCCGACGGCCATGGATGTGCCGGATGAAATTGTCCCGGTCATCATCGAGGTGCCGCAGCCCGATGGTCCATTTGGGGCGCGCGGGGTCGCCGAGCACACGATGATACCGGCGGCAGCCATGGTGGCCAATGCGGTGGAAGATGCCATTGGATTGAGAATGAAGAGCCTGCCGATCACCGCGGAGAAAGTGGCGCTGGAGTCGAGCGGGATTTCGTATGACGACGTGAAAGGCGCGACCGTGGGATTCTGCTTCATGGGCAGTGCCGATACGTACAAGTTCCACGCAAAAGGCGCGGCCAAGAAATGAGTCGTGTCGGGTGATCGACTCAAGGTTGGCTACCGGGCGGCTTGGAGTCGCGCGAGTCTCTCCTGCGCCTCGGCGTAATCGGGTTTGAGCCGTAGTGCCTGCTCGTACTGGTGGATTGCGTCCTCGACCTTGCCGGATCGGGAGAGCGCGTTCCCCAAGTTGCAGTGGACGACAGCGAGTTGTGGGTTGATGCGCAACGCCTGCTGGTAGTGCACGATGGCGCCTTGGGTGTTACCCGCTTCGAGCAGGGCGTTCGCCAGATTATTGTGGGCCTCCGCGTCGTCAGGGTTGATCTTCAATGCCTGCTGGCAGTGGCCGATGGCATCTGGGATTCGGCCGACACTGAGCAGTGCGTTCCCCAGATTGCTGTGGGCCTCGGCATAGCCGGGATTGAGCCGGAGCGCCTCCTCGTAATGGCGGATTGCCTCGTCGATCTTGCCCGTTTGGAACAAGGCATTTCCCAGGTTGTTGTGCGTTTCGGGGACATCAGGCAAGTACCGCAGCGCCTGTTCATACTGGGCGATTGCCTCCGGCGTCCGGCCGAGTTTCGCCAGGGCAAGTCCGAGATTGTTGTGAGCGTAGGCGAAATCGGGTTGGATCTGCACGGCCTGCTCGTATTGAGCGATCGCCTCCGGCACCTGCCCGGCTTCCGCCAGCGCGGTGCCGAGGTTGTAATGCGTCAGAGCATCATCGGGTGTGACCTGTAGAGCTTGCTGGTAATTGGCGATGGCCTCCTGAATCTTACCGGCTCTCTGCAAGGCGATCCCCAAAGTGGAATGGGGGTTCCTCTGGTAATCCTCGTTTCGTCGCCAGGTGAGAAACCCCAGAGCGATTGCGGCAACAGCGAACAGACCCAGACTGCGCCGGGCCGCTACCCAATACAACCCTATCACGAAAACGCTTACTACCGCCGCCAAAGACAAATACATGCGGTGCTCGTAAATCAGGTCAAGAAGCGGGATGAAACTTGAACTTGGCGCGAGAATCAGAAAGAACCATGCGCCGAGAAATCCCCAGGCCGGGCACGATCTCCACGCCCAAACCGTTGCCCCGAGGAGGATCACTACCACGACTGTGGCCGGCAGAATGCTGAGCCACGTATTCGCGATAGGCCATGGGTGAATGAGGTAGAGGGGGGAGGGCCACACGGACAGCCGGAGGTACTCGAGGATCACCCCCGGCTGGGTTGCCAAGTACTCCCACCATGTAAGGTGAATGGACTGCGCGTTCGTCAATGCGGTGGCAAGGTTGTGTCCAGCAGTCTGTACGAAAGCGAGTACGACCCACGTGGCTGACAGCGCAAGGTACAGGGACCAACGACGCCGCCAAGCTTCCCGAAACGAAGCCGAAACAAACGCGTGGTCGTACAGCATCACCATCACCGGCGCGGTGACCATCACCTCTTTGCTGGCCATGCCCAGCGCGCAGGCCGCCACCGACAAGCCGTACCACAGTCGTGTCCGTCGCTGCCATGAACCCTTTCCCCTGAGCTGGTTGCCGTTGCTCATGAGTGACGGCTCGACTCCCCGAATGAAGCAGTACAGAGTGAGCAGGTAGAACAGTCCCATGAGCGATTCGGCCCGCTGGCTGATGTACGTCACCGACTCGGTCTGGAGTGGATGCACGGTCCAAAGGACCGCTGTGGCCAGGGCCAATTCGTCGGCTCCAGCGCCGAACCCCGACACTAGTGTCGGGGTCAGCAGCGTCCGGCGCACGATACCCAGCAGGGCCAGACCGGCGAGGATATGGATGGTCAGGTTCAGGGCGTGGTATCCCCACACGTTGTAGCCGCTCACGGCGTAGCTGATTGCGAGGGACAGATTGACGAGCGGGCGCAGAAGCCTATTGCGATGTGGCGGCGAGAGACATTGCGAGATCGGCCAGAGATGGCGGATCGTCGGATTATCGAGGATCGACCCGAAGTCATCATGGAAGAACGAGCCGGTAAAGCTGTTGTGATAGGCCAGCAGGCCGGCCGCCACCACCACCAACGGAAAGACCACCCGGATTCTCATGAGGAAATCAGTCTATTTGAACTGGGCCGCGGGGACGAGCCGGATCGGCGCGGCCGGTTGTTTGATCGCCCGGGAGTAACCGCCAGCGGAGGACAGGCGGCCTGCCCGTTTCTGCCATTCCACAAACGCGCGGAGTCCGATCAAGGCCCCACGTTGTCACTTGACGACCACGTCGGTCAACACGTCGGCGCCGAGCGTCTTGTCGGGTTTCTTGCCACCGCAACCATTGTCTTTGATCTTGCTGTTGACCGGGTCAACACCACCCGGAGGCGCGTCGTGCGGACAAACGTCGTCGTGCGGATCGGCATCCGCCGTCCCGTGAAGCTCGGCGAGATAGCTGTAATCCCAATGCGACTCGGTCTTGGTGGTCGGCGCGGGATCGTTGGCGCAGGCGTAGCTGACCGCGAATTTTACGGTCCGCTTCTTCTTCGGCGCGAGCGTGATTGGAAACACGGTAGGCGAGATGATTGTGGCCGGTGGGTTCGTGCACGTACCGAGCGAGTTGACTGTCAACGTAACCAGCTGCGCCAGCGCCGCTGCGTCCGCGATTGTCTCGGGCTGGTTACCGTGATTTTGCAGTGTGACCTTGACGGTCTTGGTCACGGGCGTGCCCTTGAGCTTGATGGTCTTTGGCGCGGTCATGCTCATGAGGCCGAGATCACGCTGGCTGGACGGACCGGGAATCGCGTGGCCCATGGTTGCAAGATAGTACGCGCGACCGGTCACGTAATTGGTCTTCGACGACGGCAAGGCGGTGCTGGAATCCACATTGAAACTCATCGACGGAGATTGGACCGTCATCTCGCGCACGAAGCCGTCGGGATCCAGTTGCAGGCGCGTGAAACCCCAATCGCCGGGCAGTCCGTCCGATGCGAAGACAGTGTCCGAGTCCACCGGGTCGCGGCGTGTTAGATCCAAGTCCCAGACCCGAATCGCGTCGCGGGTCAGATCACCGGGCGGGACCCAGTAAAACGCATGGGTGCCGTTGGTGGTCAAGGTGGTTGTCGTCGTTGCTGCGGCCGCGGCGATGGTGGCGCCGATGGGGGTGATCCAGAACTGCCGTGTGTCGCCATCGAACCAACTGGTATGGTCGCCCTGGAAGGACTGCCCGGTGGCGATGTTCTGGAGGCTGAGGGTCAAGTCCGTGCGCACCGATTGGTGGTATCGCGAGATGATCCGCTCCTCGAACAGGTAGAACTGATTGATCGGCCAGTCCATGCGGCCGGCCATTTGACTGGCCCGGTAGGCGGAGTGCGGGCCGTTGTCCTCGGCGAATGCTTGGTGCGTGGCGAAATCGTAGTTAATCTCCGACAGCATCATCATGATGTAGAAGCCGGGTGTGGCGAGTGTGGAACTCAGCCCCAACCCGGTCTCTACGTCGAAAAAGTAATCGCCGACCACGCCGTCGTTCTCACCGGTCAGCGTGATCAGTTCGCGCGGTGACTTGGCCTGATAAAGCGCTTGCACCGGCAAATACGCATAGAACGGCAGATCGTCGGCGTGGGCGTACGTGATGCGCGCTTTCACCACGAGATTCAGGCCCTGCCACGAGAATGCATCCGGCGGATGCAGTGCCCGCAAGCGCGCCGGGCTGATCCAGAACGGGCCTTCCTTGGTTGGATTCGGCGCGGACAGGACGCTGACCGGCAATGGTGCGTCCCAGAACGCCACAGCCGAGTGTTTCACGATGCGCAGCCCGGTGCCTTCGTACGAGTCGATCAAGTCCGCCTCCTCCGCGTCCGATTGGCCGGAGTAACCGGCGCTGACGCCGACATACCAGACGCGGACCCCCGGCTGACGCCAACCGGTGTCGTCGGCCCGAATGTCAGAGCTCTTGGTGATCAGGGCGAGCACCGGTAGTGCGAGGATAAACCAAGTTCTTCCCGGTTTCATGTTGGGCCTCCTGTTCAGGACTTCGCGGCGGCGTGCGGTGTCGAGCGTCTCATCCGATCTGGCGGCCGTGCGGCCATATTCCAGGGTGCGGAACCGGATAATGGTTGTGTCGTGGTATGTGGCCCGGCCAGCGGATGGACTGTGCGGTGGTTGGGCGTGGCGGCAAGTTTGTGCAAGGGTCTCGTGGAGAGCCGGAGAAAAAGCAGCTCCGCGGAACGTGTGCGCCGCAGTCTTCATGCTACCTCGACCAACTCTGCCGTCGGCGGCTGCGACCTCTTCTTCCGTCACGGCAGTCTCGCAACCCTTGTATTGACTCACCTCGCTGGAGGCAATTCAAGCCGGAAATGCCGTCCTTGTTGGATTGTGTGGAAACTCGCATGAACCCCGGGGTGTCATTGGGAACCGTACGCTTGCGGTGAACTCACCGAGGGCGTAGCATCGTCGAACATGAATCCCAAGGGGAACCGATTCCTCGCCAGTGTCTGCAGGAATTGTCCCGTGTGCCGGCGGGCGCGCCGCAGGCAAAGCGGCATCGCCTTTGAACTGGTGAAGCGGGTTGAGGGCTGGGCTTGTCCGTTTGGCAGGTCGTACGCGAAGGTCTATGGCCGCAGACCGCACGAACCGAAACAGCCCGAGCCGCTGTAATGTCGCCAGGCGAGCGCGCCCCGACACGGAGCGAATTGGATTGGTGGGCCCGGCGGGATTCAAACCTACGACCAAGGGATTAGGTATTCATTAGGCCAACTCACGACTCTGGCCAAGTTGGTTTCGATTGTCGCAGTCGCCTGTCCAATGTGGACAGTTGACACCGCTTACCCCGCTCACGCTTGGGTCTCTTAGCCGGAACTATGCAGTAGGAGCTCATTTTAACCATTGAACGTCGGACGGTTTTCGACTGCATGGCAGTTGGGAATGGGGCTCAGAATCTTCTCCCACAATCGTTGCCACCAAGCGCGTTCACGCGGCGGCACGGCC
>DATJBF010000026.1:0-38139 GCA_035515475.1 Verrucomicrobiia bacterium | reverse complement strand
CCCAATGGGTGTTTAGCCGGTACCGTTCCGACTGCAGAAGGAAACCAAGCGGACCGACGACTGCGGAGAGCATCAGCAGAGAAAAAATCTGCTGCGGGGCACTTTTTGTCTTTACTCCCGCGGGCTTAATGAGTGTTAGGCCACATAGTCATAAACCTGTCACTTGCTGCGCCGCAAAAGATGCCTCCCGATTCTCGTGGCTGGATTTCTGCCAATCTCCAAGCTGCGCCTTCGCAATCCGCTCGGCTCTCTGGTCGAAAATCTCGTGCATCTGTGACGGACTCCAATCTCCAAAATGTGAATCGCTAAACCAAAGTCCGCCGCCGGGCGACCAAATCGTGCCATCTCGTAACTGCCAGCCTTTCGTCTGAAGTAACTCGATGAACTGCTTCTTCTGGACTTCGGAAAATGGCATAAATCTCGATGTGGCCTAACGCAAAAGCTCAGGCACAGCCGCCGGAAGCGGGCGTGGCCTGCAATGATGACGTTGAAGTTTCATAAACCGGTCAGCTGCCCGGCGCGGCGGCTGTTGCCTGCAGCGTCTTGTTAGCCGATCTCCGATGTCGAATCACTCTAAAGAGACACGCCGCGGCAGCAAGCACCAGCAGCAGCCAAATTACGGAAACGACTCGCAGCCGGAATAGCCAATATGCGTCGTAGCCTTCGTCTGTTCGTATAACTGTCCACGGCTGGAAAAATGCAGCTGCTGCCGAAATAAGAAAGGATGCAATCAAACCGGCCACCAATGAACGCTTCCACCAAGACAGTACGATCAAACCGGCAGCGACAAAAAGAACGGAAAGAATGATGAACTCTCCCAGCGCCAACGCCACATCATCCAGTCCTCCCGTTGCAAGAATAGGGTTCATCATGCGATTTCGGCTAACGATCCAAAGCTGAGCCGCCGCCGCCGGAAGCTGACGTGGATATGCCGTCAGACTTCGGATTACTTGGCGTGTCCAAAACTGAAGGGGCAGCGGCGGTTGGCTCCAGCGCGGTGTTAGGCGTCTTGGCGTCCTTGTGATATTGGTGATAAAGGTATCGGGATGCTCTGTCTTCCGTTGTAAAAAGTTCTGTGGGGAAATTCTTATCACGATTCTCTGGACGCAAAGCGATAAGGGCACGCCAATGCTGCTCCTGCCACTTGGTAGTAATAAGCGGTGAATTGGAGATGCGCCGAAGGTCGTCAATCGTGAACTTGTCCTCAAGCGATAAATAATACTCAACCAAAAAAAGATAGAGGTCGCATCCGGCCTGATGACCTGCGGACACATATCGCTGCAAGATGCGATCATCTAATCTCTTGTTGATTTCGTCCACAAGCTGATGCTCACTACTGACGTAGTTGGCACGGCTCAGAAACATAAGCATCTGCTCGCGGTTGCGCCGAGTAATGCGCTTGACGCGATAAGTCTGGTAAGCTGCGACAATCAAACCAACAGCAGTCATCACCCAACCAGAGGATGTCCAAAACGGACTTGTAAAATCTATGCTCATAAAGTGACGAGGGTAAAGACGCCTAACGACAGAACTCACCTGCCGCTGGGCGCGCCGAGCGGCCAGCGGTTAGGTGCAGTGATTGGTTGGCCTTTGTTCGCTTCACGGCTCCAGTAGGAATCCCTTGAGTCGTGCCACTCCACAGAGAGAAAGCGATGGCACAACGAGCATGGCGATACTGAGAACGACTGCGAACGCGCATGCAAACTTGTTCTTGCCCCTTCGGAATGCGAGAAAGCTGGCGATCACCGAGACGACCATGAGGACGCAGGCACTTAACAGCGTGAAGAACGCCCAACCCATCGGCCGAATTGGGGTGCCTGACGGCACGCGCAAGAAAGGGACCGCCTGCAAGGCGAGCCAAGTGATGCTGAGCAATGGCACTACGAGGGGCTGAAGGGCACATGACTTGTAAGGATCTTCCGACAACTTGCGCCAGGCAAACACCGCAAAGATCCCGCTTCCCAAAAAAAAGCCAAAACCATACAGCATCATGAGGGGACCCATGCAAACGGCAAAAACGATCTGCCAAGACTCGGGCAGCGAGTCGCCAAAGTGGAGATAGAAATCTACCATGTCCACGAATGACATCGCGCAGAGGCAGCACGCCAAAACCAGAAGCAGCCCTTTTAGTCGTCTTGTCATTACGCAGGCCAACGCTCAAGGTGAGCCGCGAGCGCCCCCCGAGGCGCGAGTTGGCTCGACCGCATGGTTGGGCCTTTGGTCAGGAACCGGTTCAGGAATGAAAGCCAAGCCTTTTGGCTCTGACACCTCAACCGGATAGAACCACGTCGCGTAATAATATACCGGGACGATCTTGAACCACCACCGGAGTGTAACGCCGTACCTGAGCTCTACATCCTCATAACCTCTCATCACCACGTTTGTACGCGCCGGAACGTATAGCGTCTTGCTGTCAATACGAACTCTGACCGAGTTAGAAAGCGTCTGGCCATTTAGCTTTTGAACGACGAGGCCCTGATACCATCCTCCCCAAATGTCGTCATTGTCTACCTTCGCGCGAGGACAATAACCTTCGACTGTCACGAGAGACCTCAGAGGCAGTCCGAGCACGCCATTGGTGGGTGCGACAGGTTCTGGGTCTGCTGCTTGCGAATAGCGGGCAAAACAGCAGCAGCAAAACATCAATAACAAGCATCTCGTCATAGCTTCGCCCAACAGTGTTAATAGCACAAACTCAGCTTGCTAAAGACAAAGTCCGTGCGCTGTTGCCAGCGTAGGCTGCAGTTGGGCGCGCGTCAATCTCATTCGCAAGCACTTACGACATCGTCGTCGGAGGTTCGGACGGCAATCACGAGGTAGGAAACATCGATTTTGGCTTGATATTGATTCCGGCAAAAGACAAAGTCGTGCGAGGAAGCGCAGGGTCAGGTCGATGCAGTCGGAGAAGCTGGAACGACCAGTCTATTTCCCGGAATGGGCCCTCGCGCTGCGGAAGGCCACGCTGCCCGAACAGCAGCGCGAGTCCTATCGTCGCATTATTGTCCGCTACCTCGGTTACTGCAAACTCACGCAGACTCGCGCCAGTATTGCTTCGGCCCGCCGCTTTGTCGAATCCGCTCAACGCCGGGAAGATCCGTCCGCCGACAATCTGGCACTGTGGAAAGCGGCGCTGAACTGGTTCTTTGCGACCGCGCGACACTACCAAAACCAATGGATCAGAGACGTTCCTTCCCTGGCCCGGGCCGATCTGGGTAAGTCACCTTGGGAGCGTCGGATGATCGAATGCTTACGCAGTCAGCACTACCAATGGCGTACCGAACAGACATACCGCGGCTGGGCGTGGCGGTTTGCCCGGTTTCTCGGAAAGCGACCTATCGAGGACGCCACCGAACAGGATGTGGAAGCATTCCTCAGCCGGCTCGCCATTGAGTATCGCGTGTCGGTGTCCACTCAAAAGCAGGCGCTCAATGCGCTGGTGTTTTTGCTGCGTGATGCGTGCGGCAAGCATCTCGGTGACTTCAGCGGCTTCGAACCCTCGCGACGAACTGCGCGAGTTCCAGCCGTGCTGTCCCGCGAAGAGTGCCTGCGACTGTTCAACGCCTTGGAAGGAACGACGCGCCTGATGGCCGAATTGATGTACGGCAGTGGATTGCGGCTGCTGGAATTGTTGCGGCTGCGCATCAAGGACCTGGACTTGGATCGACGGCAGCTCATCGTCCGTGCGGGCAAAGGTGGAAAGGACCGGCTGACCCTGTTGCCGGAGTCCTTGGTGGAACGATTGCGAAATCACCGTGAGGCTGTGCGTAAACAATTCGAGGAGGATCGACGCGGGGGTTTACCCGGTGTCTGGCTCCCCGAGGGCCTGGAACGCAAGTATCCGAAAGCGGGCCAGTCGTGGGAATGGCACTGGCTATTTCCTTCCCGACAACTGATGAACGATCCACGCAGCGGACTGCAACGCCGGCATCACATCCTCGACGCCACGGTTCAGCATGCCATCCGTCAGGCAGCCCGCGCCGCGAGGCTGGACAAACGCGTCACCCCGCACACGCTTCGTCATTCTTTCGCTACCCATCTCTTGGAGAGAGGTACAGACATCCGCGCGGTTCAAGACCTGCTCGGCCACGCGGATGTGTCGACTACGCAGATCTACCTCCATGTCATGCGCAAGCCCGGCCTCGGCGTGAAAAGTCCGCTGGATGGATAACAGAGCCACTGTGCGCGGTAGGTTGTGGGCTGTAAGCGGAGAGACAAATGCAGGACTTTCGGAAAGTGGAGGTTTGGTGGCGAAGCGCGTCCGTCTTCCTTGGTAGCACGCTGCCGCGTGTCCGTGGCCACAGCGCAGCGCGGCCCTACCCATGATCAAGGTGGCAACCGTTCCGCGCGCGGCGTCCTAGCCCGCACCGGATTTCCCACCCCGCGCATCCAAACCGGTGTGAAAATCGCGCTCATTACCGGCGCCAACAAAGGCATCGGGTTCGAGGTCGCCTGCCAACTGGCCGCGCAGGGTTTCCACGTGCTCATCGGCGCACGGAACCAGGCGGCGGGCGAGAAGGCCGTCCGCGCCATCTCCGGCACGGCCACGTTTGTCCAACTCGACGTGACCGACCCGGAAAGTATCCGCAACGCCGCGCGGCAGATCGATCGTCTCGATGTGCTGGTCAATAACGCCGGCATCATCGAAGACGGCGACGAGAATGTCCTCACGCTCGAAGCCGAGATTCTGAGACGCACCCTGGAAACCAACACATTCGGCGCGTTGCAGGTGGCCCAAGCGTTCGTGCCGGCGTTGGCGAAAAGCGACGCGGCCCGGATCATCAACGTCTCAAGCCGCGGGGGACAGTTGAGCGACATGGGCACTTGGTCGCCCGCGTACTGCATTTCCAAGACGGCGCTCAACGCCGTCACCTGCCAACTGGCCGCCGCGTTGCGCGACCGGGGCATTGCGGTGAATTCAGCTTGCCCCGGCTGGGTCCGCACCGACATGGGTGGCCCGACTGCGCCGCGCAGCGTCGAGGAAGGCGCCGACACGATTGTGTGGCTGGCGACGGATGCGCCGCACGATCTGACCGGCAAGTTCCTTGGCGAACGCCAGGAAATCCCGTGGTAGCCGTCTCGACTGTACAAAGCGCCTCATCCGAACCCGGGGAGATGTAGCCACGCCGCTCTGCCGGCGTGAGATTACAGGGTTTGCCGTCCAAGGGGGCGCGGCGACGGAGCGCCGCGGCTACAGCACGGCCAGATGTCGGTGAAGCGTCAGATGCGCCCTGATGAAACCTACGCGTTGGCCGGCGAGGGACCAATGCCGGGCGCTGGAAAGACTTCGCCCGGGGTGCCGTCCTTGGCCTTTTCCGGCTCCGGTGGGGGTGTGGAAGGCGACGCCAATCCTGCGGGCCGGGTCGGCGGATTCTGGAGCTTGCCCGTCACGATAATCTCTTCAATCTCGGCGCCATCCAGCGTCTCGTATTCGAGCAACGCCTCGGCGAGCGCGACCAACTTGTCCTTGTTGGTGACGAGTATTTCCTTGGCCCGCGCGTAGGCGGCGTCGATGATCGAGCGCACCTCCGAGTCGATGTCGCGCGCGGTCTGCTCGCTGACCTCGCGTCCCTTGAACAGGTCGCGTCCGAGGAACATGTGTTCTTCGTGGTCGCTGACGTTGACCATGCCGATCGCCTCGCTCATGCCCCATTCGGTCACCATTTTGCGGGCGATATGGGTGGCCTGTTTGATGTCGCCCGCCGCGCCGCTCGTGCAATCCCCAAAGGTCATCTCCTCCGCAATGCGCCCGCCCATGATGCCGGCGATCTCGTCGAGCAACTGTTTCTTGCTCTCGTGATACTTGTCCTTTTCGGGCAACGAAAACGTGGCGCCCAGATACATCCCGCGCGGGATGATCGTGACCTTGTGCAGCGGCTCGGTGAACTCGAGCTTGTTCATCACCAGCGCGTGCCCAGCCTCATGGTAAGCCGTGACCTTCTTGTCCTTCTCGTCCATTACCCGGCTGCGACGCTCGCGGCCCCAGCGGACCTTGTCCCGGGCTTCTTCGAGTTCGTCCATGCCGACGCCCTTTTTGTCGCGGCGCGCGGCCAGCAGAGCAGCTTCGTTGATCAGGTTGGCGAGATCGGCTCCCGAAAACCCGGGCGTCCCGCGGGCGATCACCTTGAAATCCACGTCCTTGGCGAGCTTCACGTTGCGCGCGTGCACTTTCAAAATCTCTTCGCGACCGACCAGATCGGGCATGTCGATCACGATCTGGCGATCGAAGCGACCCGGACGCAGCAGCGCGGAGTCCAATACGTCGGGACGGTTGGTCGCCGCAATGATAATGACTCCTTCCTGCGTGTCGAACCCGTCCATCTCGACCAACAACGCATTCAGCGTCTGCTCGCGCTCGTCATGGCCGCCGCCGATCCCGCTGAAACGCGAGCGGCCGACCGCGTCAATCTCGTCGATAAAAATCAGGCAGGGCGCGTTCTTCTTGCCCTGCTCAAACATGTCGCGCACGCGGCTGGCACCGACGCCGACGAACATCTCGACAAAGTCCGAGCCGCTGATCGAGAAGAACGGCACGTCCGCCTCGCCGGCGATGGCCTTGGCCAGCAGCGTCTTGCCCGTTCCTGGCGGGCCGACCATCAACACGCCCTTCGGGATGCGCCCGCCCAGCCGCTGGAACTTCTTCGGGTCTTTCAGGAACTGGATGATTTCTTCGACTTCTTCCTTGGCTTCCTGCATCCCGGCGACGTCTTTGAAAGTGACCTTGTTCTTGTCGCGGCTCAGCATCCGCGCGCGCGATTTGCCAAAGCTCATCGCCCCTTTACCGGCCAGTTTGATCTGACGGAAAACGAAGAAATAAAGCAGCGCCAGGAACAAGATCCACGGCAGCGCCCCGACGAGAAACTGCATCCAGAATTGGTTCGCCTCGGTGTATTCCAGCGAAATGTTGTGATCCTTGAAGAACTTGCGGATGTCGTCGCTGTACTTGACCTTGGCAGCGAACTTGACCCGCCTCGCTTCGGTGCCGGCCTTGCCCGCCACTTCGTATTCGCCTTTGATGGTATCAAGCGAGCCCGCCCCGGATACGACCGTCGCGTTTTTCACCAAGCCGTCCTCGACCTTCTGCTCGAGTTGGCCGTAAGTGATTTCCTCGACGTTGTCCTGCTGGAGCTGTCGCACCTTGAGGAACAACGGCACCATGATCAGGACGACCAGCCACAGGAGCATCACCCGCACGGGGAACCGCGGGTCACGCCCGTCGCCGGGACGCTTGAAGCGGGGAATTCGGCCCTTCTTGTCGTTTTTCTCGTCCATAAGAGACGTAAACCGTTCGAACGTAGCATAGCGCCCGGGCCATTGCAACAGATAGGTTTGCGCCAAGCCGGCGGTACTGTTATACTGAGCGAAGACGAGCATGAAGGCCTTACTGATGGCGGGGTTGTTGGCGCTCGTGGCGGGTTGCGCGGCGTTTGAACAAACCCCCGCCGATCTCCAGAAGAAACTGTCGGAGTCGACTCACGGCCATCTTTACGAGCGCGACCCGCTCCAGGATTACTGACCGGGAATGAACATCGTCTACTCGCCGCGCTGCCTGGACTACGCCGCACCGGGCCACCCCGAGACCCCGGAGCGCGTGCGCGCCGCGGTTGCCCAACTGCACAAGGAATTCCACACGTGGACCGCTCCCGAGCCGTGCGCGGACGTGGACATCCTGCGGGTTCATACCCGCGAGATGCTCGACGCCGTGCGCACGGGGACGTTTTCCGACGCCGACACGCCGGTTTTTCCGAACATCTTCGAGATCGCGAAGCTGGCGGCGGGCGGAGCCATCCTCGCTGCCGAACACGCGCTGACAGGCCAACCGTCGTTCTCCCTGATGCGCCCGCCGGGGCATCACGCCGAGCGCAACCGCATCATGGGGTTCTGCTATTTCAACAACATCGCCATCGCGGTAGCGAAGAATCTCGACATCCGAAATCCGAAGCCGAGCCTGCGAGACGCTGAGGGGCCAGGGCCGCAATTCGAAAAGACCGTTCGCAAAGTTGCCATCCTCGATTTCGATTGTCACCACGGCAACGGAACCGAGGACATCTTCCGCGGCGACGAGCGCGTGCTGTACGTGTCGCTACATCAATCGCCGTGTTATCCAGGTACGGGCACGACAACCGACGCCAACTGCCTCAACTACCCGCTCCCGCCGGGCACGGGCCCGGAACAATTCCTCGCCGCGCTCGTTGACGGTTTCGACCGGATCCGCAATTTCCAACCCGATTTGCTGGCCGTGTCCGCCGGATTTGACTCGTACAAGGACGATCCGATTACACACATGGGACTGGAGGTCGAAACGTTCCGTGACATCGGGCGGCGAATCGCTGATTTCACAAGGCCACCGAAGGCCACGGCCAGTGGCTCGCGGTCATTGCCGTGCTTCGCCGTACTGGAAGGCGGGTACTCGCGTGAGTTTGCCCGGTGCGTGGACGCCTTTGTCGGCGGTTGGGAACGGCATTAAGCCCCGCGGGCCACTCGCTCCCCTGAGGAACGATCCAAACATACTGGGCGCAGCCCCCGATCTACAACGGCTTGTTGCTATGCACCAACCGGTTCCGACGGGTTGTGGGCTATGTCGTTGACTATCCTCGCGGAATCCGCTACTATGCGGCCAAAGTTAGCACCAAAGTAGCGGTTGTGAACCGATGTAGAATACGATGCGAATGCATTCGGTTCGGACGTTCCGCGCGACGTTAGCAGTGGCTTCCTTCGGGCGGTTTTATCGGGGTCCGCATATCCTTTAGGTGCGAAGGGAACGATTTATGATAAAACGCCTATTGATAGTTACTTCCGCATTGACCATTCTTTTCGGACTACCTTTGTCCGGTTCTGGCGCCGTGCCGGTCGTCAGGAGCTGGTACAATCTGACCGGTTTCGGCAACGCGACCACTGGCGGCGGCGTGATCCCCGAAACTGACCCGTCCTACGTGAAAGTCACGAACGCGCTCGGCTTCGCCAACGCCCTCCAGTCCGCTTACAAGACCAATGGCTCGGTCAAGGTCATCGAGATCATGAACGACTTGAGCCTCGGCTGGAATGAAGTCGGCTCGGCGGTGCAGGCCGTCGGCCCGTTCCGCCAGAACAACACGCCGCTGTTGCACCCGGTTCTCCTGAACACCGGCGAAAGCCTGATCGATATCAAACCCAGAGGCGGTCTCACGATTTTCTCGGCCAACGGCGCCACCATCAAGCACTGCAACTTCAACATCAAAAGTTGTACCAACATCATCGTCCGCAATTTGAAGTTCGATGAGAATTGGGAATGGGACGAAAACACCAAGGGACAATACGACAGGAACGATTGGGACTTCATCACCGTCGGCAACGGCGGCGCGGTCAGCAACCTCTGGATCGACCATTGCACGTTCACCAAGTCCTACGATGGCGTCGTCGACCAAAAGGCCGGCGTCTCGCACGTGACGTTTTCCTGGAACAAGTATGTGGGGGATGACGGTGCGACCAATCCCAACAGTTGGGTCTGGCAACAAATCAACGCCCTGGAATCCAACAAGTCCAACTACGCGATGTACAATTTCCTGCGCACAAACGGTTACAGCACGACCGACATCGTCCAAATCATGCAAGCGCACGACAAGACGCACCTGGCGGGTCAGTCTGACCTCGACTCGAACAATGCGACGTTGTCGATGACCTTCCACCATCAACTGGTCGAAGGGGTCTGGGACCGCTGCATGCCGCGGTTGCGGGCGGGCAATGCACACGATTACAATATCTATGTTGACGATACGTCGGTGTTGGCCGCCAAGCACCTGCGCGATGCCGTTGCGGATGCAATGACCCCGGCGAGTTGGACCAACCTCAACAACAACTACAGCTTCAATCCTCCCGTCAACGGCAGCATCTCCACCGAGAACGGCGCCGTCCTTGTCGAAAAATCGGTCTATATCGATTGCCTCTGGCCGTTGCGCAACAATCAGACCGATACGAACAATCCAGCCTACACCGGCAAAATCATGGCGCTCGACTCCATTTACCATATGGACGTCGTTGGCGGCTCAGCGACGAATTACCAAGGTGACAGCACCAACACCCTCGGTTTTTCGTGTTTTGGACCAGCCCAGGCTTCCACCAACGGCTTCGCCTTCTCGTGGAATACGACCAACGGTCAATTGCCGTATACCTACACCATGCATGACCCGAGTCAGCTCCACGACATCCTCACCAGCCCCACCGCCGGCGCGGGCGCCGGCGTGCTGACTTGGGACAAAACCAACTGGCTGGCGACTACGTATCCCGACACCGCGCCGATGATCGATGTCAACCCGCTCAGCCAATCCGTCACCAACGGGCAGACGAATGTCACGCTCAATGTCACCGCGTACGGCAGCCTGCCCCTGTGGTACCAGTGGTGTTTCAATACGAACTCGCCGGTGGCCGGCGGCACCAATATGACCCTGACAATCACCAACGTGCAGCCGTCCGACATCGGTACCTATTCCGTAATCGTAAGCAACAGTGTCGGCCCTGTCACCAGCGCGTACGCGACGCTGACCTCGGCCGGCGGAGGCTCATCGCCGACGGCCAGTTTCACCGCCAGTCCGACCTCGGGTACGGAACCGTTGACCGTGACTTTCACCGATGCATCCAGCGGGTCGCCGACCGGTCTGTTCTGGGACCTCGGTGACAACACAACCACCAACACGGCTGCGGGTGCGAACTTCACACATGCGTACCCGGCTGGCACGTTCACCGTGACGTTGACCGCCAGCAATTCCGTCGGCACGAGCACGCTGGTGTCAAACAACGTGATCAACGTGCTCACGGCATTTCAATCATGGCAACTCCAGTACTTCAACAGCACCAATTGCGCGCTCTGTGGCGGCGACGCGGATTTCGATGGCGATGGGATCAGTAACACCAACGAATTCCTCGCCGGCACCGATCCTACCAGCGCCTTGTCGGGCTTGAGAATCATCTCCGCCACGCAGACGGGGAACAGCATGTTGATCACCTGGACCACGGCCGGCGGCCGGACCAACGCCGTGCAGGCATGTAACGGCGACTCGACCGGTAGCTACACCACCAATTTCTTGGACATCACCGCACCGCCGCACATCATCATCGGCGGCAGTGGAGACGTGACCACGAACTATATTGACGAGGGCGGCGCGACCAATTCGCCAGCGCGATTCTACCGGATCCGGTTGGTGCCCTAGCATCGGCTCGGTCCGGCGAGAGTTCCGGCTTTACCGGTCACGCCGGATCGATTATGGTGTGCGCAACGGGAACGCCGTGCGCACGTCGTCCACCTCGCGGTGGGTGCGTCTGATACTGCGGAAGGGAAAGAATCACAGCCGGGAGATTCCCATGAAGGCGCTTTTGGTTCTCGCGCGTAAGGTTCGCCGAGCGATACCGGTGGCCCTGACAGGGCTGGTTGCCGCAACGTGTTCCTCGGCACGGGCGGCGGATGGCTATGCCACGGTCAACGGGGACACCACGGGCGGCCAAGCCGGCCCCACCGTCACGGTCAGCAACGAGGTCGATTTCGCCAGCTACGCCAAGACGAATGTGCCGTACGTCGTGCAGATCGTCGGCACCATCACCACCAACATCTCTGCCGGCCTCAGCTTGGCAGCCGACAAAACCATTATCGGCCTGGGCACCAATGCGACTTTCATCGGTCGACTCAAGCTGAGCGGCCCGACCGTCAGCAACATCGTTTTCCGCAACCTCTTCATCTCCGACCCGTTCGGCAGCGATGGCATCACGATCGACAATGGCGCCCATCATGTCTGGGTGGACCACTGCACGTTCTACGACTGCAGCGACGGCGAAGTGGACGTCACCGAACAGGCCGACTACGTCACCGTTTCCTGGTGCAAGTTCTTCTATATCACCCAGGGCTCCCATCGGTTCGTCAACCTCGTGGGGTCTGACGACGCGTTGACCAACGACCTGGGCACGTTGCACGTCACGTTCCATCATAACTGGTGGGGCCCATTGTGCCAGGAGCGAATGCCCCGGGTGCGGTTCGGCCTGAACCACGTCTACGACAACTACTATGATTGCTCGAACAACAATTATTGCGTGGGGGTGGGTACTGACTGCCAGATACTGCTCGAGAACAACTCTTTTGATCATGTCACCAATATTTGGAAGAACTACAGCTCCAGCGACCAACAAGGATTGATCCACTGGAATGACGGCAACGTGTTCACGAACGGCACCACCGTCCCCACCTGGGCTTCAAACTCGACCGTCTTCACGCCTCCCTATGATTACACGCTGGACAGTGCCACCGGCCTCGCAGTCGTCGTCACCAACAACGCGGGTGCGGGCCATCTACCGCTCGCTGCGTTCACAGCCAGCCCGACCAACGGCTCGCCGCCCTTGACCGTTATGTTCACCGACGCCTCGACCGGCTTTGAGCCACTCAGTTTGTTCTGGGACCTCGGCGATGGCGCCACAACCAACACGGAAAGCAGCGCCAGTTTCACGCATACCTACGCCACAGCGGATACATACACCGTCACGCTGGTGGCCAGTAATCTGGCCGGCGCCAGCCTGACCGCGTCGAACAATCCGATCACGGTGTTCACGCCGTCCCAAGCGTGGCAAATGCACTACTTCGGCTGCATCGACTGTCCACAAGCCGCCGACACGGCGGATCCCGACGGTGACGGCCAAAACAACCTGGCCGAGTTTCTCGCCGGCACCGATCCCACCAGTGCTTTGTCGAGCTTGAGAATCGTCTCCGCCACAAAAACGGGGGACGACGTGCTGATCACCTGGACCACGGCCGGCGGGAGGACCAACGCCGTGCAGGCAAGTAGCGGCGATGAGACCGGTGGCTACACCACCAATTTCCTAGACATCACCACGCCACCGCATATCATCATCCCCGGCAACGGCGACGCGACGAATCATTACCTGGACGAAGGCGGCGCGACCAATACGCCGTCGCGATTCTACCGGATCCGCTTGGTGCCGTAGGCGCAGCCCACTCAGAGACTGGCGGGTTCCATCGGGAAATAGCTCTTGGCGTTGTGGAAACAGACGTTGCGCACCATGGTGCTGAGCAGCTTCATGTCCTGCGGCATCTCGCCGTTGACCACGTCCGTACCGATCATGTTGCACAGGAGCCGCCGGAAATACTCGTGCCGGCTGTAGCTGAGGAAGCTCCGTGAATCGGTGAGCATGCCGACGAACCGGCTGAGCAAACCGAGGTTCGACAACGCGTTGATCTGCCACTTCATGCCCTCGATCTGGTCGAGAAACCACCAGCCGCTGCCGAACTGGATTTTGCCGGGCACGCTGCCGTCCTGGAAATTGCCCAGCATCGTCGCGAACGCGTAATTGTCGCTCGGGTTGAGGCAGTAGAGGATCGTTTTCGTCAGCCGATTGGCTTGGTCGAGCTTGTCGAGGTACCGCGACAACATTTCCGTCTGCGGCCAGTCGCCGATGGAATCAAATCCCGTGTCGGGGCCCAGCGTGCGCATGAGCCGCGTGTTGTTGTTGCGGAGCGCGCCGAGGTGGAACTGCATCACCCAGCCGCGGGCGTGATATTGTTCGCCGTGCCAGAGCAGGAGAAAGCCGCGGAACTTGTCGGCTTCCTCGCGGCTGACCTGCCGGCGCGCGCGCGCCTCGGCGAAGATGCGCGCCGCCTCGGCTTGCGTGCAATCCACCGGGTAACAGGTGCACAGGCCGTGGTCGGCCAGACGGCTCCCGTTCTCGTGAAAGAAATCAAGCCGTTTGCTGAGCGCCGCCAACAAATTCTGCAGACTGCTGCACTCGACGCCGCTCGCCGCGGCGAGTTTGTCCACCCACGTGTTGAATGCCACCGGCTGATCGATGTTCAGCGCCTTGTCGGGGCGATACGCCGGGTAAACGCGCGCCGGACACTTCCGGCTGGCGCGGATTTTCTCGTGTTGCTCCAGGTTGTCGGTCGGGTCATCCGTCGTGCAAATCAACGCCACCTTGCTGCGACGGAGGATTTCGTGGACGGGCAGGGACTGCAGCTTCTCGTTCGCCTCGTCCCAGATCTCCTTCGCGGTGGACTCGTCGAGTAATTTGGTGATGCCGAAATACATCTTCAGCTCGAGGTGCGTCCAGTGGTACAGCGGGTTGCGCAGCGTGTACGGCACGGTGCGAGCGTAGGCGAGGAATTTCTCCCAGTCGCTGGCGTCGCCGGTGCAATATTTCTCCGGCACGCCGTTGGAGCGCATGGCCCGCCACTTGTAATGGTCGCCGGCCAGCCAGACCTCGTACAGATTGCGGAACTGTTTGTTGGCGGCAACCTGGTCGGGCGGAATGTGGCAATGATAATCGTAGATCGGCTCGTGCCTGGCGTGCTCGTGATACAACTCGCGCGCCACGTCGTTGTGGAGGAGAAAATCCTCGGTGAGAAACGTCTGGGCGCGCGAAGCGGAACCCGAGCGCGCCGGCGCGGATGCGCCCGTGACTGGTTTGCGTTTCATAAAGCCTCGAAGTGTAACTCAGCCCTTGCTGAGCAGCGACAAATGCTTGCTGAGATGTTTCTCGAGTAACTCTTTGTGCAGATCCGCGTGTTTCCGGAGAATGTCGAGGATGCGCGGCTTGAAGCTCGGATTGGTGAGCACCGAACCGAACGTGACGTGCAGCAACTGGCGACCAGTGACTTCGTCCAGGAATTTCGGCTCGTCCTTCGGGCCGCTGTACTTCGGCAACGCGCGCACTCCGTCGAGCGTGGCCGAAATGTGATAGCTGGCACGGTCGGTGTCGAACCGTCCGCGGCAAAACTCGACAATCTCGGCAAACAGCTTCGCATCCGAGCGCGCCACCACGCGCAACGCTTCCAGGTAATTCGTGCCGGCCGTCTTGACGTGCAGCAACTCGCCGCACACCCGCCCGACGATCGGGTAGACCGCAAATTTGTCCGAGCCGCTGTGGACGCTGATCTTGTAGGGACCGCAGAACTTCGCCACGGCCACGTGCTCGCGCAACGACGCTTCGAATTTCTTCAGGTCGCCCTTGTAATCGATCCCCTTCTCGAAATCCCCGATGAAGCGCGGCGCGACACTCACGACGTTCGGCACCTTGTGCCGCTTGAGCTCCAAGCCGATGAACAAATGCTCGGGCACGCTCGTCGGCTCGTCGGTTTCGTCCACACTGACCTCGATCTCAAACGGCCGGGAGCCCATCGACTTGGTGATTTGCCGTCCCATCACGCCGACGTGCTCCAACGCGGCGCCGTATTTCACCGCCGCCTTTTGGACCGCGGCACGATCGAACTGCACGGTACGCAGGCCCGGCACGTCGAACTTCTTACCCACGTAGGCCGACTCCATTTCCGGCGTCAGCGATCCCTTGCCGACATGGGCCGATGGGTCGATCGTGAAAAAGCAAAAGCCAGCTCGGGCCGTGCGCTCGACGTGCTCCGGCAATTTGAGGTGGTCGGCGTCGGCACCCCACGGTTTGGTGTAGCCGAGTTCGGCCAGCGCGGTCTGCGCCGCCTTCATCACTTCCTCGGGCGGACGTTGCGTGCGCTCCATTTCGCGGATGGATTGCTGGGCAAAAATCGGGGCGAAATCGAATTTCTTCGCCGCGGCGTAATGCCCCGGCGTCGCCAAGCCAAGCCGGTCGCCAAAACCGAACGATTTTTTGAGCCCAAGTGGAACAGGTTGCGGAAGATTCATGATCGTTTCCTCTTGTTGAGAGCGTTGACAAACTCGCTGCGTGACATAGTAACCATGCTTCGTCGTCGAGGCAACACTTGATTTCCGATGATTTCCGATTGGTGCGAGCGGCACAAGCCTCGTCGCGCCGGAGCGCCCCGTGCCGGGCCCCGCCAGTCGGGCAGCGTCAGACGCGCACCAAAAAACAGCCTCACCACCGGGATTCGAAGGCGTAACTTCCCGACTGGACCCGAAAGACCAGGCGGTCCCCCTCGCGCCGGAGAAATGTCACTCCGGGGCTCCGTTCCACGGGCACGCCACCTTCCCGGACCGAGGCGCCCTGGCGAGCGGGCAACACGACCGTGGCACTGGTGTTGGCGGGGATGGTGGTTTTCAGGACGAACTGTTCACCATTGCGCTCCCAGCGCACGGCGATGGGCCCGTGGATTGACCGGTACGTCGCCTCAACCCATTTGAGGTCACCAACGGGGTGGGGCTCGATAACGATTTTCTTGAAGCCCGCCCCGCCGGGATCGCAGGCGATGCCGGCGAGGTCTTTGTAGAACCATTCGGTGACCTGCCCGAGCATGAAATGGTTGTGCGAGGAAAACCGGTTGGCATCCCACGATTCGGTCAGGCTGGTCGCGCCCATCTTCAATTGATAACCGTAACCCGGCTTCTCGTCTTGATCGATCATGCGACAGACCACGTCGGCGTGGCCGCCGAGCGTGAGCGCCTGCAGAAGAAAACGGAAACCAACATCGCCCGCCGTCACGCCGTAGCCGCCCGACTCCACGTCGCGCACGAGGGACACCAGGACGGCATCGCGATCCTGTGGTTCGACGATTCCGAAGACGAGCGGCAGCGCGTTGGCGCATTGCGAGCCGGTGGCATAACTGCTCTTGTCGCGGCTGAAGAAATGCCGGTTGTAACTGGTGCGAATCCGCGACGCCCGGGCGGCAAAGTCCTTCGCCTCGTCGGCATGGCCGAGCAGGTCGGCAACCTGCGAGAGAATCCACGCGTCCCGATAATAAAACGCCGTGGCCGTGACCGCCGGCGGCGTGAGTTGCGCCGCGCCCGGTTTTTTCGGGCCAAGGTCATACCAGTCGCCGAGGCCCTCCCGAACAACGTCGTTCGTCGCGCCTCGTTCGACCCAGGCAAAATACCGCTTCATGGCGCCGTAATGTTTTTGCAGCAGATCGCGGTCGCCCGTGAACTGGTATTGCTGCCACGGCACAATGATACAGGCGCTGCCCCACTCGACCGCGGCCCGGAATGGGCCTCTGAACTTCGTATACTCCGGCGCAATGTTCGGCACGAGACCATCGTCGGTTTGGGCGTCGGCCATGTCGTTCATCCCTTTGGTGAACAGCCGGGCCAGATCGAACTCGTAGCGGAGCGCCGGTCCGTTCAGGTGATATTGCTCGAGCCAACCCAGTTTCTCCCGGTGCGGACAATCGGTGAGGATGGAAACCATGTTCGAGCGTTGCGCCCAGCGAACCAGATTGCGGATGCGGTTCAGCAGCTCGTTGGAACAGGCGAAATCGCCGACGGGCGCGGCACTGGAATGAACGATCACGCCTTCCAGCGATTTGATGCAGGGAAGTTCGCCGCCAGCCCCGGCCGGCCGGCCGCGCGCTTCCAGGTAGCGACACCCGACGTAATAAAACCGCGGAAACCAAGTCTCCTCACCATCGGTTGCCTTGGTGTATTCCCACCAGGAACTGCCCCGGCTCGCGCTGCCCATCGTGCTGCGATTGATCCGGCCGTCGTCGTTGACGATTTCGGCCGGCGTCAGCCGCACCGTGCTGCCCGCCGGCCCGCTCACCCGAAGCCGCGGCATGTAGGAGGCATTTTGCCCGAGGTCGTAAACGGCGGTGCCGTCCGTGAAATTCCGCACCGCGACGGGCTGGCGGGTCTCGATAGCCCGGAGCGGCTCGGCCCCGACGCTGTGGCCACGCAAGGTGTCGCCAAGGCCGATGACGGCTACCGCGCGTGGCCAGGGGCGGTCGTCGAAACCAGGACGATCCCAACCCGCGGGCTCCAGCCGGGCATCGCAATCCTCACCGCCGTAGATGCTGTTGTACGTAATCGGCCCCGGATTCGTCCGCCACGTCTCATCCGTGCCGACAAACTCGACCGCGCCATCGGCATACTCCAGCCGCAGGTGCAGAATCGCCCGCAACGGCCCGAACGAGCCGGTGAACTTCGCGAATCGATTCCGGCGGACGACGTTGTACATGCCGTTGCCGAGAACGAGTCCGACGGCATTCGTTCCCTCGTGCAGCAGCGCGGTGACGTCGTGCGTGTCGTACAGCGTCGTCTTGTCGTAATCGGTCCAACCAGGCGCCAGCAGATCTTCGCCGGCCTTCTGACCGTTGAACGCGAGTTCGTACTGACCCAAACCGCAGACGTGCACGATTGCCCGGCGCAGTCCAGGGCGCACGGAAAACTCGTGTCGCAACAACAGCGATTCAGTGGCGCCGCGGCCGGCGATCCAAGCGGCTTTCCAATCGGCGGCGGCCAGCAATCCCATCGTCCACGTCGCCGGCTCGCTCCACGGCGTGGCTTGGCCATCACGATCCCACGCCCGGACCTTCCAAAACACCCGTTGCGACGACGTCAGCGCGGCCCCGGCGTAACGCACAAAGGTCGTTTGCTCCGAGGCCACGCGTCCGCTGTCCCACAAATCACCGCGATCCTGCGCGAGCAATTCGGGCGATGACGCCACGAGGACCCGCCAAGCGGATTGCCGTTGCCCGCGCTCCGGACTTTCGACGCGCCAGAACAGCCGCGGCTGGGCGACGTCGATGCCCAGCGGATCGGCCGAGAACTCGCACCGCAGATCGACGACGCGAAGGGAGGTGTCGGACCCCGAGCGCTCGTCTCCCGCTGCGAATGCCTTCGGGTCGAGGACGACGTGTTTGATGCGCTGGCGGTTCCACGTGTACGTAACGTGCACCAAGCCATCGGACGTCTGGATGACGGCGGGATACGCGTAGCCGTTCTCGCACGGCTCGCTCTCCAGTGTGAGAACGTGCCGCCAGTTCACGCCATCGGACGACAGGGCCACGTCGAGCGGATAGCGGACTCCTTTGGTCGGCTGCTCCGAGGGTGGCGCAGATTGATTGTAAACCAGAAGCTGACGGCCATCGGCCAGCGTGACGGCGTCGATACCCGAATTCGGGTTGGGTAAGCTGATTGCCTCCAGTGCGCTCCAGGTTTTGCCGCCGTCTTTCGACCAGGTCGTCGCGATGACGCCGTTGCGCGTCCGGCAGAGCGCTTGGAGCCGTCCGTCCCGGTGGAACAGCACCGTCGGCTGGATGGCGTCGAACACGCGGTCCTTCCCTTTCTCGACCGGGCCGATGACTTCCCACGTGTTGCCGGCATCGCGTGTGAGCTCGAAATGGATCTGCCAGCCTGCACTGGTGCTCTCGGTGCTCGACGGGCACAACCAAGCGCCGTCGGCCAGCACCACGGGCTTGTCCTTGATCGGCCCGAGAACCCCGTCAGGCAAGCGGCGGGATTTGCTCCATGTCTTTCCACCGTCCGCCGAGGTCATCATCGCCCCCCACCATTCGTTTGGCGAAGGTCCCACCTTGTAGAACAACACCAACGGGCCCGTCGGCGGCTGGAAAAGCACGGGGTTCCACGTTGGATAGCGCGTGCCGTCGGGCCGCACGCCGTTGGCGACCTCGACGGGCTCGGACCACCGTCCCTCTTCCTGTCGCGCCAGCCAGATGCCGACGTCAGGGGCGCGCTCGCGCGTGCCGCCAAACCAGGCCGCGACGAGTTTTCCCGGGGCGACCTCGGCAATAGTCGAGGCATGACACTGCGGATACGGAGCGCGTTCGTAGATGAACTCAGAGGAGATGACCGCTGAAGTTTGGGCATGGGATGCGTGCCCGATCGCGAGAAGGAGGAGGCCTAACAGAACCCTTTTCCCGGTAGCGGCACCCTTCACGGGTGCGTCTTTCCCGCGCAGGCTAAAGCCTGCGGCTACAATCCTGGTAAGCGCGCTTGGCAAGCGCGTGAGACCCATTTTCATTACTCACGGCTGTTTCGGCAATGCCAAATCCGCCGCACGGATCGTGGCCGAGGCGTCCGACGCGATGATCGCGCCCCCATGCAGATCTACGGCCCCCACCTCGCCGTGGTTGCCTTCGGGAACTGTGAACACCAGCACGTCTCCGCCGCTCCCGGACTTGTAATCCGCAAAACCGCCTCCGCGCAGCGCCAGTCGCGGCTTGCCTTTGACCGTGACGTTCTCGCTGAAGCCGAGCGTGATCTCCTGGCCCTGCGGATGGACCTTCAGGATCGTTGGACCGGTTTTTCGCTCCGGGTCCCACTTGCCGCCGAACGTCCACGCGGCGGTGATCTGTTCGGGTTTGGGAGCGCCCGGTGCGGACGACAGGTTGTTGCTAAACCAAGCGTAGCCGCCGCCGACGCGGCGGCAGTTGTAAAAGTAGGCGCGTTCACCCCAGATGTTGCTGGCGTTCAGAGCTTGGTTTCTCCCGTCGTCGTTCGGGCTGGGCTTGTCGCCTTCCAGCGGATAGACGACGCGTTTCGGCGCCAGGTCTCTCATGGTTTTCGAGAAGGTACAGTCGAGCAGAAAGAATTGCGCGTCGTGGTGATGCCGGGCCAGAATCCAGTTCGCCACGCCGTCGAACCGACAGTTGCGCAGGACGAACTTCATGTCCTTGTTCTTGCTGCCGTCGTGCCAGATGGCCGCGTGCGCCTGTGGGTTGACCTCGTAGAACGTGCAGTCGGTCATGTAGCACCAGCCGCGCGGACAGACGAAATCGACCGACCCGCGGATGTTGAGCCGCGCCTGGTACGACCCGTTCCCGACGCCCCACAACGCGAGCGTATCCGCCCCGTCGCTCAACACGTCGCAGTCCACGATCACGGTCTTATCGCCGAGGCCGTAAACGGCAAACGCATGCGGGCCGATGATGCCCTGGGTGTTCTTGATGGTGAGATCCTCGAGAACACAATCGCTGCCGTCGATGTTGACCACGGCGCGTCCGAGCTTATCGGGCTGCCGGGCGAACTCATCGGCGCCCTGTGCGAATTCGATGCGGGTTCCTTGCCGGCTCTGGCCGCGCAGGGTGACGAAGCTGGGATCGATCCGCACCTTCTCGTGATAGACGCCGTCCTTGACGAAGACGATCATTCGCTGCCGGTTATTGCGCGGGATGGAATCGAGCGCTTCCTGGATCGTTTTGAAGTTTCCACTGCCATCCACAGCAACGGTGATGTCCGGCTTGATCGTGGTGGCCGACGGCTTCTCGGCAAGAACGTCGGCGGTTTGAACCGTCAGAGTTGATGCGAGCAACGCGATGAACAACAGTTTGAGAGCATGCATGGCATTATTGAATGTACGGAGCTAACTCGGGTTCCACTTTCTTTAGGTCCTCGGCCACCAACGCGCCCATCACGTCGGCGCCTTTTGGCGACAGATGCGTTTTGTCCGGCTTCCCGTTGTCCAGCTTGGCCGGCCCCGCTTTCGCTGGTTCCTGATTTGTCGATGGGGGCGGAGAAAAATCGAATTCCTCGCTCGCCTGCGGGCCCAACCGATCCAACACCTCGATGCTGCGGGCATGCAGATCAATCAAGGGAACCGATTTCTCTGCTGCCAGCTTTTTCACTGCCTCGACGTACGGCACCAGATCGCTCTCGATCTTGCCCTCCGGCGTGAAATGTCGACGCGTCATCGACGTTACCAGAACCGGTTTCGCCCCCGCAGCGCGGGCTTCGTCGACGTACCGGGCCATGAATTGCGGGTACGTCGTGGCCGGGTCAGTCTCGCGGTCGGGTCCTTTGCCGGGCATATCGTTATGGCCGAACTGAATCAGCACGTAATCGGGTTTTTCAGCCAGCGCTTTCTCCCACCAACCCTCGTTGATGTAGCTCTTCGAGCTGCGCCCGCTCTTCGCCCAATTGACGCAGGCTACGCCCGGCTTCAGCCGCTTCTCGAATCCCGGGCCCCAGCCTTTCGCATCGGTCACCGTCGAATCCCCCACCAACACAATCTTGATTTTTGCGTCGGATTGGTTGACCGGCGAAGTTGCGTTGCCGGCCGCGGTGATTCCCAGCGTTTGTTTCAGCCAGGCGATCATCTTTTCCCGATAACTTGGGTCGAACTTGTCCCACTCGGTGAGCCGATGCGGTGCGCCCGTGATGGTAATGAGTTCGCACGGCACGCCGGCTTCCTTCAGTTTTGCCTGGAAATTCACCGACTGCTCGTACGGGACGCTCTTGTCGGCCGTGCCCTGAATCAACAGGAACGGCGGCAGACCGGGTTTGACGAAGTTGATCGGGGAAATCCCGCGAAGAATCGCCCGGGACTGTTCGTCCATCTCCTTGGGTCGATCCACCAGGTTCCTCATCGAAGGGCTCAGACCGCCGCGCCGCTCGGAATCGGCCACGTGATCGGTCGGAGGCGCGAGGCCGACCACGGCTTGAACGCGGATGTCGTCTTTCCCGGTCACGACGGCCTGGCAGACGAGGTGTCCGCCGGCGGAGTACCCGATGAGGGCGATGTGCTGGGGATCGCCTTTGTATTCCGCGGCGTGCGTTTTGGCCCAGCGGATCGCCGTTTCCACGTCGTCCAAGCAGGCCGGCCAATGATATTTGGGTGCGAGCCGGTAGTTGATCGAGAACCAGGTGAACTTCGCGGCGGTCAGCGCCTCGAGGACCGGAACGTGGTCGCGTTCCTTGTCGCCGCCGGTCCAGCCGCCGCCGTGCACCATGATCGCCACGGGAAACGGTCCGTCACCGTCGGGCACACAGGCGTCCAACAACAGTTTCTCGCCGCCAGCCTGCCCGTATTCGATGTCGGTCTTGAGTGTGGCGTTCGTCGAAATGAACGAAGGAGACGGCGTTGCCGACGCCGCAGCTTTCCGGTTCGGCGCAGGATTCCAGCCGTCCGGGCCGTTGAGTACGTTTTCCGGGACGAGGGTCATCGCTTCGGCGGCGGTCAACTGACGCGACCACGGCACCCGGGCCGACGGATTCGCCCCCGGCCCCGTGCTGTTGAACTCGGCGTACCGCACGGTTTGCTCGCGTTCCGGCAGTCTCCAGTTGTCCCAACCCTCCGGCCGCACGACGTCCGACATTTCCGTGTTCAACCACGTCACCGCCGCGAAATCGCGCCACGGCCGGCCCAGATAGGTCTTCACGCCGCGTTCGCCGTCGATCTTGCAGTTGGAAAACACAAACCCGTACCGCTGCGCCTGCGGCGTCGACGCGGCGGTGATAAACCCATCTTTCAGGCAGTGAATGTGACAGCCCTCGAAGAACGCCGTCGCGCCACCGAAGATGAAGTCCACGTGTCCCGCGATGTAACAGTTCTCGAAATACTGCCGGCCCCGATTCGCCAGGATCGTGTCCTGCCAGCCGAGGAACCGGCAGTTACGAAAGACCGCACGGTCGCCGTCGATGCGGATCGCCAACGCCTGCGCAATGGGCCCGGCCGAGTTTTCGAACGTGATGTTCTCGGCCGTGAAATCGTCGGCGTCGATGGTGGTCGATGGCGTGCGGAATGTGCCAATCGGTTCGCCGTCCAGGCCCTTGAGTTTGGCGTGGAGATCGTACGCGAGCACGGTCCTGGCCGCGTTCTCGCCCACGAGATGGAAGAACTGTTTCTCCCGTTGGATGTAGATCCGTTCCTTGTAGACGCCCGGTTTGAGGTGAATGACGACCGGGTTGTCGGCGCTGCCGGCGGGCACGGCCATCACGGCTTCCTGCACCGTCTTGAACCGGGCGCTGCCGTCGGCGGCGACGAACAGATTCGTTTGCGCGTGCAACTCAACGCTGAGAACAAACAACACGGCACTGTAGCCGAAGCGTAAGCTTCGGCCGAGGCTCACGCCTCGGCTACGGGTGTGGTTCATGGGGCCGTTGGCGAGTTGCGAGCACGCCCTTTTTGCGCCGGCTCGATCGTGACGTTGGAGAATACCAGGGAACCCTCGTGCATCAACATCTCCGCCGCCCGCACACCGCGGAATTGGCAATCCGTGAACCGGATATCGTCGATCACCGCGCCGGGATAACCGACGATCCACATCACCCGCGGGCTGCCCTGGCTGGTCACGTGATCGAGCGCCACGTTTCGCACGACCGGCCGGTACATGCCGTTGGTGCCTTCCTCGTACAGAAAGTCAATGGTCAACACCGCCTCGGCCACGCGGCCAATGTCGACGTTGCGCATGAAGACGTTTTCGATGACACCGCCGCGCTGGGCGTTGTCCTTGAACCGCAGCGCGCGGTCGAGGTTCGGGCTGTCCATCCTGCAATTTTCGACAAAGACGTTGCGGCAGTTGCCCGAGATCTCGCTGCCCATGACCACGCCCCCGTGGCCGTCTTTCATCGTGCAGTTGCGGACGATGGTGTTCTCCGCCGGCACGTTCACGCGGCGCCCGTCGTTGTTGCGTCCCGACTTGATGGCAATGCAATCGTCGCCGGTGTCGAACGAGCAGCCGTCGATCAACACGTCGTAGCACGATTCGGGATCGCAGCCGTCGTTGTTCGAGCCGTGGCTGACGATCGTCACGCCGCGCACGGTGACGTTGGTGCACAGTACGGGATTCACTTCCCACATCGGCGAATTGTGGATCGTAACGCCCTCGATGAGCACGTTCCGGCAACGATACGGTTGGATGAAGTTCGGCCGCAGGTAAGAGCCGTCGCCAAAGACGCGTTGTTCGACCGGCACGCCCGTTTCGCCCATCTCCATGAGTTTCTTGCGCGCGGCGACCTGTTTGGTGGGACGCTCTGCCTTGTTGTTCCAGCCCCACCACGTCTCGAGACTGGCCGAGCCGTCGAGCAGTCCTTTGCCCGTGACCGCGATGTTCTCCTGCTCGAAGGCGTAAATGAGCGGTGAATAATTCATGCACTCGACGCCCTCCCAACGCGTGTAAACCGCCGGGAGATATTTCGCCGGGTCGGGACTGAACTTGAGCGTGGCACCGTCGACGAGGTGCAGATTCACGTTGCTCTTCAAATGGACGGCCCCGGTCAGAAACAGTCCGTCGGGCACAACGACGCGGCCGCCGCCCGCCGCGTGGCAGGCGTCGATGGCCTTGGCGATGGCCGCGGTGCAATCGTCGGTGCCGCTCGCCACGGCACCGTAGCTGGTGATGAGAAAGTCCCGGGCCGGAAACTCCGGCGCCTTGATGCGCGCCAGGATTTGCGGGACCGATTCCCAGCCGATCGCGTACGAAGCCGGCGCGTACGCGCCCGAGGCGATTGCGATGGTCACGGCGGTAAGCGTCCAGATCAAATTCCAACGGTGTTTCATGATGGGCCCCAAGTTATCGCAGCCTGTGTTAACGTTTCCATTTCCTGTTCCGATCCTGCCGGTGACGGAAAGAAAGCCTGTCATCGCCCGGCCCGATGATGCCCGCCGAAGCAGTTGTTGTGAAGTGAATTCTTCCGGTCGTGGTTCATCGCCGCGCGCACCTGGACATTCCAACCGGCGGACGAGGGCCCTTGTAGCCGCGAGCCTGCTCGCGGTTGACCGTTCTTGGCGCTAATTCCGGGGTCCCTGAGCAGGCTCGCGGCTACAACTCGTTCGGAATGGATCGACCAGCGTCTCTGTCCCCAACTCTTCTCCCCTGTTGCCCCCCGCCAGCGAACCTGATATTCTCCCGGCGCGAGTCACGGAGACCAACAACCGATCAACCGAACAATCACCGCAAAGGCAACCATGGACATCCGATTTGCACCCGACCCGGCGCGTTACCCTCGGCTGGCCACCACCGAATTGCGCGCGGGCTACCTGATCGAGAATCTGTTCCAGCCGGGCACCGTCCAACTGCTGTACACGGACGTGGACCGGGCCGTCGTCGGCGGCGTGGTGCCGACTTCCCAAAAGCTAGTGCTGGGAACGGCCAAGGAATTGGCGTCGACGTACTTCGCCGAGCGCCGTGAACTCGGCGTCATCAACATCGGCGGGAAAGGTTCCATCGCCGTGGACGGCAAATCATTCTCGCTGGAGAAACGTGATTGCCTGTACATCGGTCGCGGCAGCCAGAAGATCGAGTTCGCCAGCGGCGACCCGAAATCGCCGGCGTGGTTCTATCTCGTGAGTTATCCGGCGCACGCTGCGCATCCGACGCGTCTGGCCACTCCCAAGGACGCCGAGCCGGTCAATCTCGGGACTCAGCGTGACGCGAACGAGCGAACAATCTACAAGTACATCCATCTCAACGGCGTCAAGAGTTGCCAATTGGTGATGGGTTTCACGGAATTGAAAGAGGGCAGCATCTGGAACACGATGCCGCCACACACGCATACCCGGCGAACGGAAGTGTATCTGTACTTCGACGTCGCGCCCGACGCGGTGGTGTTCCATTTCATGGGCCCGGCGGAAGAGACCCGGCACTTGGTGGTGCGCAACGGTCAGGCGGTGTTGTCGCCGCCGTGGTCGATGCACTGCGGAGCCGGTACCCGCCATTATTCATTCATCTGGGCCATGGGCGGCGAGAACCAGGAGTTCGCCGACATGGATCAAATCAAGGTGGAAGCGTTGAGGTGAGGCTGAGTAGACAACCCTCACCCTGACCCTCTCCCTTACATGGCAAGGGAGAGGGGATTCTCCTCGCCCCCGTCATCCGGGGGAGAGGATCAAGGTGAGGGGCACAGACCAAATTCAACTCAAGGAGCGTGAGAGGAACATGGCGATTCTGGATCAATTCAAGTTGGACGGCAAAGCGGCCATCGTAACGGGTGCCGGACGCGGGCTCGGGCAGGGAATCGCTTTCGGCCTCGCCGAAGCGGGCGCCGACATCGCAGGTGTGGACGTGATCGACCAGGGGGAGACCAAATCTGGCGTGGAGAAACGCGGCCGGCGTTGCACCACGATCAAAGCCGACCTGTCGAAGGCCGATTGCGTGCCGCACATTATCGACTCGACGCTCAAAGCATTCGGCCATATCGATATTCTGTTCAACAACGCCGGCATCATCCGGCGCGCCCCGCTGACCGAGTTCACCGAGAAAGACTGGGACGACGTCATCAACATCAATCTCCGCACCCTGTTCTTCCTCAGTCAGGCGGTGGCGAAAGTCATGATCAAACAAGGCAAAGGGGGCAAAATCGTCAATACCGCCTCGATGCTGTCCTTCCAAGGCGGCATCCGCGTGCCGTCGTACACCGCCTCCAAGAGCGCCGTGATGGGGTTGACCCGTCTCATGGCCAACGAACTCGCGCCGCACGGCATCAACGTCAACGCCATCGCGCCGGGTTATATGGCCACCGACAACACCAAGGCGCTCCGCGAAGACGAGAAGCGCAACGCCGAAATCCTCGGCCGCATCCCTGCCGGGCGTTGGGGAACCCCGACCGACCTCCAAGGCGTCGCCGTGTTCCTCGCCTCGCCGGCATCGGATTACGTCCAGGCGTACACCATCGCGGTGGACGGCGGTTGGCTGGCGCGGTAGAGGAAAGAATTCCGTGTTGTCGCTTGCGTATTGCGCGAGCGTGGATAAATTCCCCTTCGAATCGCAGTTTGGAAAACTCTTGGCGGAGGGGGCGTGTGCGCAGAAAGCTAAAACGCCCGAGGAGGCGAGTGCCTTGGGTGGTGGGAATGGTGGTCATCGGCTTGGTTTCGGCTACGGCCTTCGGCGGGCCAAACGATTGGGATATCGCCGTCCTCGATAAAATCCTCGCGGGCGTGGCGCCGGGACAGAAACTGGTCCAGGTCGGTGACATGTTCATCAAAGTCTCGGACCTGACGGCGTAGCGCAATCAACTGGCTGGCGGGCCGAGGCCGCTCAATGCTTTTGACGGCACCGCGCCACTCTGGACGGACGGCAATGTTTATTACACGTTTTCCAACAACGTCTCTGCGGCCCACCAGAAGGCGTTCCTCGACGGCGCCGGCGAATGGGCCGCGTTCGCTCATCTGCATTTCATTCCGCGCACGATCCAATCCAATTATGTGACAGTCGTCGAAAACACCGAGATTGAGGGCGGGTTCTCCACGGTGGGCATGGTCGGCGGCCAGCAATTCCTTGATATCGGCCCGACCTCTTGGAACCGTGCCACCATCTGCCACGAATTGGGCCACACGCTCGGGCTGGTTCACGAACATCAGCGTTCTGACCGCGATTCATATGTGACCATCTTGACCAACAACATCGCCCCCGGCCAGGAAGGCAACTTCGTCAAGCTCACCGACTCACGGAATACCGGCCCCTACGACTTTCTGTCGGTGATGCATTACGCCCGCAACTCGCTTTCCATTTCCAACAACCTCGACACCATCGAGCCGCTGCCTGCCTACTCGCAGTATCTCGACGTCATGGGCCAAATTGTTTGACCCGGCGTTGAGCTTCTACGACCGAGCAGGCCTGGCGACGAACTACGGCATCGGCCCGGCCGTGAGCGCCGTGGTCACCAACACGCAGGACAGCGGTCCCGGCAGCCTGCGCACCGCGATGTATTACGGCTTCGATCATCCCGGCACAACGATCACGTTCGGCATACCCACGAGCGATTCCGGGTTCAGCAACAACGTGTTCACCATCCAACCGACCGACCGTCTACCGAGCCTGGTCAACGGCACGACCATCGATGGCACCACCGAACCGACCAATTCGAATCCCGACGGTCCGTCGATCGTGTTGAACGGTTCCTCGGCCACGTTGCCGGACGTCTTCGCCAACGGACTCCATTTTTCCGGCAGCAACTGCACCGTGCGCGCCCTCGTCGTCAACGGCTGGAACGGCAGTGGCGTTGCTATCGAAGGCACCAATACCACCGGTAACACCCTCGCCGGCTGTTACATCGGAACGGACCCGGCCGGAACGAGCGCCGTGTCCAACGGATTCTGTGGCGTCCTCATCGATCTCGGCGCGCATGCGAACACCGTCGGCGGGACCGGCCTCGGCGACGGCAATCTCATTTCCGGCAACGCCTATCAGGGCATCGTGGTCCGCGGCACGGGCGTCACTCAGAATGCCGTGTTTGGCAACATCATCGGTCTCAACGCCGCCGGAACTGCGGCCGTCCCCAACACCTACGAGGGCGTCGCCATCGATTCCGGTGCCGCTTCCAATACTGTAGGCAGCGTGCTCGGCCGCAACGTCATCTCGGGCAACCACGCACAAGGCATCGCCATCCGCGATCCGGGCAGCGACGCCAACGTCGTTGAGGGCAATTACATTGGCCTGAATGGCGCGGGCACAGACGGCATCAGCAACTTCTTCGCCGGGATTGAGATCAGCGGCGGCGCAAGATCCACTCTCATCGGCGGAGCCAGCGCGGGCAACGTCATCGCCGGCAACGGCGCGCAGGGCATCGTCATCTTCGGCACCAACACCGACGGCACCGTCATTCAGGCCAATACCATCTAGCTCAATGCGGCCGGCACCGCGGTCGTCTCCAATTTCTTCGCGGGGATCGAGATTAACACCGGCCCACGGTCGAACCTCGTCGGCGGGGTCACGGCCGGTGCCGGCAACGTGCTCTCCGGCAATCACTCTCAGGGCATTGCTCTCGATGGTGCCGGCACCTCCGCGAACTTCGTGCAGGGCAATTTTATCGGCACCGATCCGACTGGTTTTGCCGCCATGGGGAACCGCTATGCCGGGGTCGAACTGTTTAACGGCGCCAGTTCCAACGTCATCGGCGGCACCAGCGCGGCTGCCCGGAACGTCATTGCGGGCAATGCCAGCCAGGGCGTGGCCATCGACGGGATTGGCTCGGTCGGTAATCGGGTCCAGGGCAATTACATCGGTGTCGACGTCACGGGCGGTACCCCCCTCGCAAATGCGTACTCGGGCGTGGAGATTTTTGCCGGCGGGCAGTCGAACACCATCGGCGGCAGCGTCGCGGCCCGCAACGTCTTGTCCGGCAATATCTCTCAGGGCGTGGAGATCGATGGTGTCGGCACGAGCGGCAACGTCGTTCAGGGAAATCTCATTGGTCTCGATGCCTCCGGCGCCACGGCGATTCCGAACGGCGCGGGCGTCGGCCTCTTCAGCGGCGCGGAGTCGAACCTCATCGGCGGCACGGCGCCCGGGGCGCGCAACGTCATTTCCGGCAATGGCTGTCAGGGCGTCGTCATTGCCGATTCCGATACCGGTGGCAACATCGTTCAAGGGAATTATCTCGGCTTAAACCTGGCGGGCACGGCGACCGCGCCCAATGGTTGTTCGGGCGTCGAGATCTTCGGCGGCGCCCACTCGAACGTCGTCGGTGGCGACATCGGCGCCCGCAATATCATCTCCGGCAACAGCACGTACGGCGTCTTGATCGCGGACACGAATACTGATGCCAACGTGGTTCAGGGGAATACCATCGGGCTCGATCCGACCGGCGCGATCACGCTCGGCAACAGCTTCCAAGGCGTGGTCGTGTTCAACGCCGCCCGCAATAATCAGATCGGGGGCATCGGAGACGGGGCCGGCAATTTGATCGCCAGCAACGGCTCCGACGGCGTGGATCTGTACGATGATGCCACGACCAATAACTCCATCCGTGGCAACTCGATTTACGGGAACCTCGGCAGCGGCATCGGCGAGTTCAACGGCTCCGAAAAATCGCAGGCGGCGCCCGTTCTGGACTCGGCGACCGTCGACACGAACACCATCGTTACCGGCAGCCTGACCAGCAGTTCCAACGCGACATTCCGCATCGAGTTCTTCGCCAACGCGACGGGAGCGGCGAGTGCGCAGGGTCAAACCTTCCTCGGTGCAGCCGACGTCACAACGACCAACGGCGGCACCGCCACTTTCAGCGCGGGCCTCGCCTCGACCGGTCCGCCCGGACAACTCATCACCGCCACGGCAACCGACCCGGCTGGCAACACGTCGCCGTTTTCCGGCTCGGTCACACTGACGATGACCGACAGTGTGGGCGACGGCATTGCCGATCTGTGGCGGAAGACCTACTTCGCCGGCACCGGTACCACGACCAATGCCCAATCGTGCGCGACCTGCGATCCTGACGGCGACGGCTTCACCAACTTGCAGGAGTTTTCTGCCGGCACCGACCCGACCAAGCCGTCGAGCGCGTTCCGGATTGTCGCGATTCAACAAGTCAGTGGAGGTGAAACCATCAAGTTCCAAACTGTGACGGGCAAGATCTACCGGATCGAAACGAAGGACGATCTGGCCCTGCCGAATTGGATGTTATTGGTCGATCAGATCGTCGGCATTGGCGGCACCAATCAGATTACCGACCCCGGCGCGACCGGCTTGAGCCGCCGCTTCTATCACGCTGTCGTATTGCCTTGATAGCCAAGCCCTCCCGCGGAGCGGCCCCGGTCACGGTTTTTGCGATGTTATCGCCTCGGGTCGTGGGGGTATCCGGTGGCGAATCCTATACCCCATCGGCAAAAGTCCTACTACAAAAACGGTTCTCCGTCCGATTGTGCAACGGTCAGTCGTTGCAGTAATAATGCGCCCGCGAGAACGCTCATGGTTGAAGAACTTGAGTTAGTCCATGACAAGCGGGACGGGCGAAGATTGACCCCGCCTGTCACACCCCATCAGGCCAAGGGTGGTCAGATTGTTGCGTTACGCAATCCGCCCCTGGATGAATACGAATTTCCATCAAATGTGGCCGGAACAGGGGCATCAGCGGCGATAGTCTCGGATCCTTCTCGTGCAATGAACTCGCCTAGTGACTTAGCGCCTCTCCAAGCGCAAGACACCCTCACCATATTGCACAAACTCGCACCGGGCTACCGCCAGCTGATGCCCCAACGGCCCGTCTCGTCGCCGTTATCGGCGTCGAGCAGAACAATTTCCACCCAAGAACCAGTCTTTCTTTCGGCCGGCCGGCTCGGTCGATCCACGGCAATTGCCAAGGTGATCGATGCCCCGCAGTAAGGGGACAACCATGAAACGGTCACGACGAGCCGCCGACGAAACCAGCCGCATCGGGCAGATCCTGTTTTGGCTGTTCCCCTACGAGCAGGATGTCCTGTCCAGCCGCCGGGCACGGATAAGTCGCGGGACACAGGCGCCCGCTCGAAAAGAGCGATTGAGCCAGGTACTTGGGGTTCTGAGCCGCACCCCATCGGTTCCGAAGGGCGGGCAGGGATTGCGCCTGGTCATTGCCACACTGTTGCTTTCGAGCTTCCTTGTGGACTCAAACTGCGCTCAAGTCACTAATCCCAATCGCGGGACTGAACTGCCCTACTGGATGGGATTCGACACGAAATCGATCGCAGACCGAGTTGTCGACCCTGATTCCGGCGGGTCAACCCGGCCCGCGTGTCTCGCGGCCATCCATGAGCCGGTGTCACGAGCGGGCGACAAACCCTCGGGTATCCCCTTGGTGCAGTTCAAGGCTGCCGAGTGCGAGCATCAAGACGGTTTGCAGCCGGCGGTAATCTCGATTACCGCGCGTGGAAACGATGCCAATGACGCTGCGGCGACCACTGATCCCTCTGCGGTAACGGATCAGCTCGCCAATGACCTGACGATTCGCTCTTCAACCGCCGTGGCGCAACCCACCGGCCTCGTATCTGAGGTCCCGCTGTGCAACAGTAGCTCAGCGTGTGATGACCATTTCTCTTCAGTCGTCGAGCAGGTCTTTACAGGCAAGGCCCATGACAAACAGGTTGCCCAGTTGGACATGGGCAACTCCGGTGGGCTGAACCCGGTTCTTCAGGATTTCGCCTACGCTTCCGCGGAGATTCCGCAGTTCTCCGCTCCCGCACCCGTGCCCCCCGACATTTCTCGACCGCGGTCACGCCTTCCGTAACTGTCTGGCGGACGCTCCCTGGATAGAAACGCCCGGGCAGGGGAACGGCTGTGACTCTGGTCGGAAGCCCGCCATCGCTAGTCCAGTCGAACGAGAAAAACTGAGTATGGCTCGTCAATGAAGGAACGACATTCCTTCACGACGGTGATCGTGGCGGATACCGCCGGCGCTGGCTTGCCAGTGGCATCAGCAACCGTTGGTGCGGATTCAAGTCGGGCGCCGGTTTTGGGAAAGTTGGCGACGGGATAACCGAAGACCAGGACCACATCCTGGTGTTTTCTCACGGCCAACTGAAACGCTCGTCCCACGGCCTGCACGGTCGGCGGATCGGGAGGTTCTTCCAGTGGCCGGCTTAGATCGGCATAGCTGCCGAACCGGGAACTCTCGGGATAGTAAATCGGCTTGTCCAAGTAGGCTGAAATGGGGGCGGCGCGTGCTTCGGGGCTTCCGACGATTGGCAATTTCCACAGGCCGCTGTCGCGGAGGAACTGGGCCGTTTGTTTGCTACCCGAGAACGGATAGCACCAATCCGCCGCGTACGCATAACCGGCCGCCACCACCTGGATCGCCAACAGCCCCCCGACAAGCGGATTCCTCCAGTGGTTACAGATGCTGCCCAGCCATTGCAGCGGGACGCTGGACAATTGCCCTTGTGCCGAGTCGCTCCCGATCCACAAGGCAGCGATAAACAGCAGGAACAAGAAACCCTTGTGTCTGACCGCCCCCACATTTACGACAAACTGAATCGACACCAGAGTGCCCACTCCCACGAGGTACAGAAACAGGGCGGACGGCCGTTTGAGGAGCAAGCCGGCCGAAAGGACAACCAGCAGGAGCGCCACACCCACTTTGACGAATTGTCCTCCGGCTATCCCGTCGATGAAATTCGTCCCCCACTCCCATTGCACCAAGGACGGGAAACCGGCTGCGATGGGGATGTAAGCTCGCCAGACGTTGACGATCGTGTTGAGAAAACCCGCAGCGGAGAGGGGATGCTTCCATGACGTGTTCGGGCCCGCTTTCATAAGGAACAACTGCAGCGTTGCACCAGCCAGTCCGGCCAGCACAATCACCGCACCGACGCGCCCGCGCGGCGTCATCCGCAGGTTGGGGCTTTCCCCGTTGCGGGTCGAGTCGAACACCAGCAACGCCGAGAACACCAGCGCGATCAGCAGACCGTACGGCGCCGCGTTGGCCAGCAAGAACAAAACCGCCGACAGCCCCAAGGTGTACTGACCGCGCCGCCGGTACAGGGCACAAAACGAAACCATCAGCAGCACGATCAGGTTGTAGTCCTGCGCGATGACGCCGTATTCGTACAGAAAGAAGTACCCGAAACTGAGCAGGCATTTCTCCCATCGGCGGAACGGGCTGAATCGGGCCACGATCCAAATGGTCGTTGTGGCCAACAGCAAATTGAACGACTGGAGCGCGAGGAGGTTGTGAGTGCAACGGGTGATCCCGAAGAGCAACACCCGCCACAAAACGAAGTGGGCTTCGTAGCGGGTGACCTGAAATACGTTCCAGAGGCTGGCGCTGTCACGCGCCACCAGCCAGGCGTGTAACTCATCGCGCCACATTTCGTGGTGCAGCGCGCCCAGCGCTGCCACCACCAGAAACGACGCGGTCAACACACCGGCAAAGGCCCGGTCCCCCACCGCGATAGCGAAGGTTCCCGGGCGGCTACGCTTGCCCGGTGAACTCGGGGGGCCACGACGGGGAACGGATCCACGATTCGCTGTGTGACGATTCTTGGCGATGCCATCAAGCGTATGCCGTCAACAGTTGACATACAAGCGGAAATCAGAAGTTGGGGTATGCCGCTGCTGAGATGACATCCTCCCGCCTTGCTCCCATCCCATTGTTCGCTCGCCCTTATCCTTGAAACCCACTGAGAGCAAGGCGAGAGGTTTGTTTGAAAGAAAGACTCGCAGCGGACCGTTACGAGTTAGAGACGTTCGTGTTAAATTCCGGCGAAAGCAAACGGCGTCTGTTCTTTTCCGGTTGACCTTCGTGCAACAGCCCTCTAGACGTGCAGCTCCTTGAAGTCACGCGAGCCAAGTTGGTGCCTGTCTTTGACTCCGCTCGAACCTTCTTCATGGACAATTCACACCTCAGTTCGGGTGGTGCTTTCTGACCTCCAATCGAACTGCCCTTGAAGAAAATCCCCTCGATTAGGGTATCCCCACACCCTTCCCCACAGGGGGATAGGCTGTGATGCCGGCAAGGCCTTTATTCGCAACGCTTATGTCCCGGTTCACCCTCGTCGGGGCATCCCCGACTTCCAGTTGTTTTCCGCTCACGCGGGAGACGGGTTCACCACGGACGGGACGGGCAAAAGGACAACATATGTCCTTTACAGAACGAGTGGGTCGAAAATCCGACTTCGGCTGGATCGCTGACCGCATTGATGCGGCTGAACCCGACAGTCTGACAAATCTGAGGCCCCTTCATTGGAAGAACTGCGCGGACAAAGTCGAGGGGCAACTCCCATGTTGCATCACCGCCGTCGGTGCCGAAAACGTCGATATAGCAAAGTAGGACCGAACTCGGCGCATTCGCACCGGATGTCAATTGTCGATTGGTCGTCTTCGACCGCGCGGCTCCCTCAGCGAAGGTTCATCGCATCGCTCGGCTGAAACAATCTTGATCGAAAGCTCATCACCAACGGATAGCTCTTTAATTCCGCCCCAAGACAACAATTCGTGGATATGGTGCTCATCGCTCATTCCGTTGATGTGCAGAAGCACAGAATCGACGCTCGGATAGAACTGCTTCTCGCTTGGCTCCGTTCGGTAATCGACACCGGCGGTCACCACGCCGGACTTCACGCCTGCCGTCCACAGCTTCTTTCCGTTCAGACTGACCTCGAAACAAATCATAAGGTCCTCCTCGGAAACGCTCATTGCGACCCTTATTACAAAGTCGGCCACACAGAGGATAAGTCAAGGATTTGCTCTTTCGCCCGTCTGGACGTCCGACACGTGAGAGGCGGAGGAACACAGGAAAGGCGGCCTCTCCAGTTTTCCTCTGGTCTCCTTTCCCCCACCCGAGGCACGGCTCCCGCGGATACTGCGTCCTGTCTGCGCCGGCCTGTGCTATACAACAGCACCAGTCGCTTGTCATGACGCACCACCTGCGCTTCACGCCGCGGAGTAACGGGTTGCACCTCCGACCCTAAGCACTTGGTGGATCGACCCACTTGAGCGAGTGGACGAGCGAGAAGACTTTACGGTATCTCCTTGCAGAACGCGGGTGCTTGAGATGGTCCAATACATACTGCGCTGCAGGCAATGTGTGAAGATGATACGCCATACCGAAGTTGATTTCGGCCGGTTTCTGGGCCATGTTACGGGCCGGGTCGCGACTCCTATGATCACCGAAGGACTGATTCAAGCCGTTTGGGAGAAAGGACAAGCCGTGCTCGGTCACGATGCCGAACGCTGCCGGAAAGATCAATGTGGCGCTTGGATTAGCCGAGAGTTCTATGAGGATCGAGAATCAGACTTCGGCTGGGTAGTTGACCGCATCAATGTCGCCGAACCCGACAGCCTGACGAATCTGAGGCCCCTCCACTGGAAGAACTCTGCGGACAGAATCGACGGAAGGCTCACGTGTTGCATCACCGCCATCGGCGCCGAAAACCTCGACATAGGAAAGTAAGCGCGAGCCGGCTGGCCTCGCCGGATCTCAATTGGCTATTGGCTGTGCCCAGCCGCCCGATTTCCCGAGTGGCGTCTGACGGCGCGCATTCCGCAACACAGTTAACGTGTTAAAATCGTACATCCTTCCACACCGATGCTCTCCGCAAGACGCAAATCCGACGGGCAAACCGTGACCGCGTATCTGGAATCGAAATCGAACGGCCCGTTCGCCTGCCTACAATGCAACGAGGAGGTCATCCTCAAGACGGGCAGGAACCGCGTCAATCATTTCGCGCACGCCAATCCGATCGCGTGCAGATACGCGGAGGGCGAAAGCGATGTTCACCGACGCTGCAAACTGGAGATTTATCTCGCGCTTCAAAATCTCCCGAACGTTCGCAATGTTGTGTTGGAGCGTCCGCTTGGAGTTGTTCGCCCTGACGTGAGCGCAGAGATAAACGGCGTTCGTGTCGCCATCGAAGTCCAGATCAGTTCGCTTTCGTTGGAGACAATTATGAACCGCACAATCGACTACGCGCGGAAAGGAATGTATGTGCTGTGGCTTTTGCAATGGACACCGAAGCTCGATGCCAAGAGGTACACTCCAAAGCTTTGGGAGAAATGGATTCACGCAGCCTATTTCGGTCGCGTGTACTATTGGGTCGAGGGACTAACGGTCGTCAGTTACCATTTCGACCCAAGCCACAGGACGGTTGCGAAAAAATCTTGGTATTCCGAGGACGGTAAGAAGATGACCACAGGTGGCTATAGCCAGAAGTCTAAGCGTTACAGGATGGCAGTTCGGGGTGAGCCGCTTAATCTAGCAACCGACTTTGGTCCTAAACAAAGCTACTGGTGGGAGGAAGGTGGCCTCAAGGTTCCCGACGCGAAACTCTATATGGAGCAGCGAGCCCCCGGGGAAAGGGATGGTCACTTCTCCTGATATAAACCGTGTTGCTTAGCAATCGCGATAATGCAGTGACGAAGAATCCGTTCTAATCCGAAAAGAGTCGGTGCTCCATCCAGCAATTTCTTCAAACTGCTGTCTTTCATCACACATTTTCCGAGTGAAACATCATTGAACTCACTTCCGACGCTTGCAACCCAATCACCGAATTCTGCCCCAGTATGCACATACTTGCTGCGTAAGTCGTAAGCGGCTCTCAGCCGCTCCTCAATATCAGTTTTCTTAAACGCCGCCCATTCATGCATAGCCTCGTGATGGCTGTAGAACGCGTCGTCGAGCAATCCTGTTAAGCCTTTCACGAAATGTCTCCTGACTTGAAACAGTCGCGCTTTCAGAAAATCGGCATTCTTCTTTCCATCGCGTGTTTCAGTTTCCACATTCTTTAGCACTTCCAACAGATCGGGGTCGTAACGCTCCCGTTCGGTAAGCGAAACAGCATTCGAGATGATTTCGCCGCACGTTATTAGATCGAGAAAAGCGAGCTCAGGTTGATCATCCCAAAGAACGAGTGAGCGGCTGTAGAACCTTGCGGCGGCATACAGCATTCTACGGATGTCGGCCTTTTCGGAATCGTCCTGAAACAACGGACGGATTTTCGACACTTGGCCCAAATTGAGTTCAACAGGATTGCTCTTTCGGGGCTTATGGTTGAAAGGTGGCAAATGAGAGTAATGCAGTGGGCCGCGTACAACATTTGTTGGCAATTGGAAATGGCCGATGGATTCCAGTACACCGTGGCTGTCAAATCTCTTGCCAAACAAAACGCTCAGTAAAGATGCCGCAAGCTCGCCGACATGCGCGTAGTTCGGTAGAACTATTTTATCCCCTTTAACCGGTTCAGTTCTTACCACAACCACGTAATAACTCTGTGAGTACGGTCCTTCTTGAATCGAGCGATGTAAGTCCGGGCCCATTTGCCAACAATGTGTAATCAGCAGATCTCCGTCTTGGTATTCTCCCACCAAACGAGTTGGTGTAGAGATCAAGAGCTTCTGGACCGCTTCATCAGGTTGCAGTTTCTTATCATCCATACGCAACAAGCCACTCTAAGCCGGAACTATGCAGTAGGAGCTCATTTTAACCATTGAACGTCGGACGGTTTTCGACTGCATGGCAGTTGGGAATGGGGCTCAGAATCTTCTCCCACAATCGTTGCCACCAAGCGCGTTCACGCGGCGGCACGGCC
>DATJBF010000025.1:0-24166 GCA_035515475.1 Verrucomicrobiia bacterium | reverse complement strand
AACGGTCAACTGCGTCGACGAGGATTGACCGCCCCCACTGGGAAGCGTGATCGGGCCCGAATCGGCCGGTCCCGGACGCGTCAACGCTCCGGGCACGAGGAAGTTGGTGGTCGATTCCCCCGAGCCGCCCGCCGTGATCGGGGGGCTGATGTCGAAGAACACGTTCGTGTAGCCAGGCGCGGCCGTCCGAATGCTGCCCTGCAGAAAGTAGGTGTGGCTTGCCACGCACGACCACATCACCCGCAGGTTCGCTCCCTCCCGCGACAGCGACGTGATTCGGAACACCGAGGCCCGGTTGGTCGGGTCCAGTCCGGCTTCGAACTTGAACAGGTTGTCCTGACCCGTCCCGTCGGCGTCGGCCGTCGGTTGCGCCGCCGGGGCGGAGATACTGCTGAAATACCGCATCTGCCAGAGTTGGAACGGCGACAAGTTGTTCACGTCCTGGACCGTGAGATTGACGTAGCGCGTGATCAAACCGCCGGCGAGCGTGTCGGAGAACCTGATGTTGTCCGTGTAGTTGCTCACGGACAGGGATGTGGCCGCGGAATTGAGGAAGGCGGTGATATTGGTGCTGGCGCCGGCGGCGAGAACCCCGTTGGTCGCCGATAGGCTGATCCAACTCCCATCATGACTCACGCCCCAGTGGAGTGCCAGCGAGTTGGTGTTGCTGAGAGTGTAGACCATTTGGCTGGCAGGACCGAACGGCCCACCCGGGAATCCGATGCTGGCGAAGGCATTGGTCGGCGTCACACCGAAATGCAGCTGAGGGAAGAAATAGTCGGCGAACACGCAGTAGTGATCGGACGAGTCGTAGCTGTCGTAGTAGCCATTGTACAGCCCGTGGTTCGACCAGGCCCGGCTGTCGAAGACGTATCCCGTGGCCGGGGCGAGCCGGTTGGTCGCGGCCAGCATGTAATCGTAGCGGGACGACGGCATTACCCAATAGTACGTGCAACACGTCCCGTACACGGCGTCGAGTGTGATCGGTCTGAACTCCACCAGGTGGCCGTCCTCGCGGATGGTGGTGATCGGATGATAATCGGTCGTGAGCGTGCAATCGGGGTTGTCCTCGTCCTCGTTCCAATCGCCGCCGAAGATGTAGGGAAGTGTATTCGTCGATGCCCACGCGCTGATGTTATCGGCATCGAACTGCGCCTCGTACTGCCGTCGACTGCAACTGTCGCGGTCGTTACAGCATTTGAGATGGGCCTGGAAGACCTGCAACGCTTTGCCGTCCGCAAGTTGCACGGTAAAAGCGTGCAGACCGCGCAAGCCGTCGCCGTAGGTCACCTCATTGGAGATGGGAAATCGGCTGATGGCGGCGTTGCGTTCGTACCCGTCGCTCGCCGGGGACACGGCCACGAAAAACGTCTGCGTAGCGAGGTAGGGGACACTGTTCGTTGCCCAATCGATCAGTGCGGCCTCATTGTCCCCCGGGCCCTGAATGCGCGCGTCGATCTCGTTAAACAGCAGGATGTCGGGTTGGTTGTAGCTGACGATGCGCGCAATGGCCAGGGCCGCCACGGTGGTGTTGCTGGCCAGACGACCGAGGTTGCCTTCGATGTTCCATTGCATCACCCGGACCGTTTGGCCGGCCGTCGGCATCAGGCTGACCACATTGCTGTAGGCCGAGTTCCCGCTGGCATTGTACGCGCGGACCCGGTACCAGTAGATCGTGTTGGAGGTGCGGCCCCCATCCACATACGTCGTCACGCCGTACCCGACCGTCCCGATCTGCGACCATGTTCCCGGATTTCCGCCGCTGTCCGGTGCGCGCTCGATCTTGAATCCCGTCTCGATGATGGAGGTGTCCTGCCAAGAAAGCCCGACACTCGTCGGCGAGTCCACGGCAGCCGCCAGACTGCTCGGTGGACCCGGTACCGGCAACTGCGCCTGCACCACGAGGGGCAGAGAGAAGACCAGCAACGTGAGCGCGAACACGAGAGAGCGCGCCGAGAACCGCCACAGCTGTCCATGGCCGCCCACAAAAAAGGTAGGGGACTCGCCTCCGAAAGTGAACGTCGTGCGGCCACCTTGGTAGCCAATACGTACTCCTGACCCTAGTCCGTCGATTGCGTCTTTCTCCCTCGATCCCATTAAAGCATACTGGCCGAGAAAAGTCGAGATTAGGATTCTGCGTGTGAGAGGCCGCATTATTCGTCAACAGCAGGCGGTTTAATGGGTCCGGCGGCCAGGTTCGGACCATCCCGGGCCGCCTCATGACTAGACATAACATATATTGTGCGACGTTACGGATGCGCCTTTGATTGGCCTCGTCTGGCTCGTGATGAGTTTTTGATGTCGGTTCCCGTCTCTGCGCAAACAACCCGCCTTGTGCGAGAGCACAGTCTCGAGCGACCACCCATTCTTGGAACACCCCGCCCTCAACGCGCGGCAAGTTAGTCGATCAACCCGAACCGCCTGGAGAACGGCCAATAGACGAGCACAGCCCTGCCAATCAGGTCCTTCTCGGGAAACGATCCCCAGTACCGGCAGTCGAGGCTGCTTCGGCTGTTGTCGCCCAAGACGAAGAGATGATGCGCGGGAACGGGATACACGTCCCGGGAGTCTTCGATGTAGGGTCGAGGATATTCGTAACTCGGGATGGCGAACACGTAGCCGTTGTAACCATCGGCCAGCGAATAGATGCGCGTGAACGCCTCGCGCTGGTCGAGGATCTGGTCGTTGACCAATACGTGCGGCGGTTCGATCCGGATCCGGTCGTTGGGGAGACCAATCAGTCGTTTGATGTAGAATTTCCCGCGAGAACCAGGCGGCAGGTCCGTGATGCTTTCCGTGTCGAACACGACGACCTCGCCGCGGCGGGGTTTACGGAAGTGATAACTGAACCGGTCGACAAAGATATGATCGCCACGGTCGCGGTAGCCATACCTCTCGTAAATTCTTCCCTCGAACAGGATTCCCGCCAGGCGGGCCAGAATCGAGGGTGATCCGTCGGCGTACGGGAGCGGCGGCAGCGGTTCGGGCGGATACACGCCGTACAGCGTTGGCTGCATCGAGCCGGTGGGAATCTTGAACGGTTGGACGAAAAACGTCCGGATCGCCATCACCAGAATGCCGACGACCAGGAGCATCTCGACGTTCTCGCGCCAGCCCGGGTGCTTCGGGGCGGGCAGCGCGCGCCCGATCTTCTGCTCGAGTTTATCGGCCAGTGACGCCGCAGCGGTCGCCGAGCGCGCGCCGACTGCCTGGCGCAGTTCGTTGATCCCCGCGGTGATGGCCGAAGCGTGTGCGTCGGACACCATGTCGCGGTTGATTCGCAGCCATTTTTCGGACCCGCGAAGAACCTCGCGGGCGTATTTCAAGGTCCGGCGGTCTTTCCAACTGATCATCGGTCGCTCCCCTACCCCGCTTTCAGCACCGAGATGAATGCTTCCTGCGGGATGTTGACTTTGCCGACGGCTTTCATGCGTTTCTTGCCTTCTTTTTGTTTTTCCCAGAGCTTGCGTTTGCGGGTGATGTCGCCGCCGTAGCATTTTGCCGTGACGTTTTTCGCCAGGGCCTTCACGGTCTCGCGGGCAATGATTTTCCCGCCAATGGCCGCCTGGATCGCCACCTGAAACATCTGATGCGGGATAACCTCTTTCAGCTTCAACGCCAACGCCCGGCCGCGCGTCTCGGCTTTGCCGCGGTGGACGATGCTGGAGAACGCGTCGACGGGCTCGCCGTTGACGAGGATATCGAGCTTCACGAGGTCCCCCTCGCGATAACCGTGCGGCTCGTAGTCCATCGAACCGTAGCCGCGGGTGACGCTTTTGATCTTGTCGTGAAAATCCACCAGGATTTCGTTGAGCGGCAGTTGGGCGGTCAACATCACGCGGTGCGTGTCGATGGAATCGGTCTTGGCGACGGCGCCGCGCTTGTCCATGACCAGTTGGAGCATGTCGCCGATGTTTTCGTTCGGACAAATAATGAACGCCTTGACGTACGGCTCCTCGATGTGGTCGATTTTCGACGGGTCGGGCAGGTAGACCGGGTTGTCCACCTCGAGCACGGCGCCATCGGTCTGCAGCACCCGGTAGATCACGCTCGGGTACGTGGCGATGATGTCCATGCCGAATTGCCGCCGCAATCGTTCCTGCACGATCTCCATGTGCAGCAGTCCGAGGAACCCGCACCGAAAACCGAACCCGAGCGCCGCCGAACTCTCGGCCTGGTATTGAAACGCCGAATCGTTGAGCTGGAGCTTTGCCAGCGCCGCCTTCAAATGCTCGTAGTCCGCCGAATCAATCGGGTACAACCCGCTGAACACGAGCGGGTGCGCCTGCTGAAACCCCGGCCACGGCCGGCTGGCTGGCTGACGGGCGTCGGTCATCGTGTCGCCGATCTTCACCTCGGCGGTCGACTTGATGTTGGCGATCACGTAACCGACCTCTCCCGCCCCGAGCCGGTCCCGCGCCAGCGGTTTGGGGGTGAACACGCCGACTTCCTTGACCTCGTGCCGGGTACCCGTGCCCATCAATTGGACCATCATGCCCGGGGCGATTTCGCCGCCAAACACCCGCATGTGCGTCACCACGCCGCGGTAGGTGTCGAACACCGAATCGAACACCAGCGCCTGCAGCGCCTTTTCCGCCGACAACTTCGGTGCCGGGATGCGCTCGACAATCGCGTGCAGGATCTCAGTGATGCCCGCGCCGGTTTTCGCGCTCGCCAGGATCGCCCCGTCGGCGGGAATGGCGAGGATCTCTTCCAGTTGGCGCTTCGTCTCCTCGACGTTGGCGTTGGGCAGATCGATCTTGTTGATGATCGGGACGATCGTCAGGTTCAGCCGCGCCGCCAGATGCACGTTGGCGACCGTTTGCGCCTCGACGCCCTGCGCGGCGTCCACGACCAGCAACGCCCCGTCGCAGGCCGCCAGGCTGCGCGACACTTCGTACGTGAAATCCACGTGGCCCGGCGTGTCGATAAGATTGAACTCATAGGTCTGGCCGTCCTCGGCGCGGTGGGACATGGTCACCGGATGCGCCTTGATCGTGATGCCGCGTTCGCGCTCGAGGTCCATCGAATCCAGCACCTGCTCGCGCATCTCGCGCTTCGGCAACGCGCCCGTCGCCTCCAACAACCGGTCCGACAAGGTCGTCTTGCCGTGATCGATGTGCGCGATGATGCAGAAATTCCGTATGTGACCCAAATCCATGAAACACGCACTCTACCAACCTTTCGCCGGTTTGGGTAGTCCCCTTCCCCGGTATAAATCGTCCCGCTGGGGGAGTCGTCGGGACGACGCAGCTACGGCACCGCCAAGCGTGGCGTCAGTTCTCGGATGCGCCCACAACTCGCCGGTCCGACCATTTCAGCTTGATTGGGCACCCTCTGGCTCCCTACAGTTCTGTGATTAACATTCGACGCCATGGCTGGATTCTCGTAATCGCCGTCGTTTATTTCGCGGCGCTTTCGGCCACGCTCACCTACAAGCGTATCTACCTGTTGAATGACTGGCCGTTCGACCAGGCGCACATGATCCAGCAATTCCACAACTGGCGGAGCGGCTATCCCAAAGTCACCATTCAACCCGGGGATCTCCGATCCGGTCCCACGGGCGAGCAGCCCTTTCACGACAATCATACGCATCGAATCTACGCGGTGTTCCGGGTGTTCTATCGGATCTGGCCGTACCCGGAGACCTTGATCCTCATGTATGCGCTTCTGGTTTCCCTGTCGGTCGTCACGTTGCATCTGTTCCTCGGCCGGCTCTCGCTGCGTCCGCTCACGATGTTCGGGCTCGAATTGTGTTGGATGCTTTATCCTCTCCAGCAGAAGGTGGCGGTCTACACCTTCGCCAGTCCCCTCGCCATGTCGGGGACGTTCTACTTTTTCTACCTGTATCTTCTTAGCCGGGACTCTCCGTTTGCGATTCTCGGTTGCCTGGGACTTCTCCTGCCTCGCGAGGAGACGATCTTCATGATTCTGCCAACCTTCCTCTTGTTGCCGCGGAAGTGGAAGACGTTGCTCTGGCATTCCGCCTGTATGATTCCGTTCTTTGTTTTTGCCAAGCACGGGACCGGCAATCCATTCGCGTATGCCGCCGCCGCGTTTCATCCCCTGTTCATCGCCAACTTCCTGCTGACCCAAACCGTGTTGTGGGCGCTGGCGCTCGTCAACCCTCTGGCCCTGCTGATCGCCGCGGGGTTCATGCTCGCCATCATCGGCGTGGGCGGCGAGGTCTACTTCTGGTTCCCTTATGATTATGTGGGCGGCGCGTTCACGTCCCGCGGGGACTTTTATTACTACGGGCTGATCACGCCGCTGCTGATGGCCGCCGTTGCGCTCGGCGTTGCCCGACTCAAACCCCACCAGACCCGGCGTCTCTACGTCAGCCTGGCGCTGTTGCTGGTTCCTGGAGTCGCTTATGGACTGTGCCAACTCAGATATCTGGCCCGCTCCCGGTCCGAGGCGCAGGAGATCCAGGCGTTCAAACGAGCCATGGTGCCCAAGACGGCCGCGGTGGTGACCGACTACGCCCTTTCGGCCACGTTTGCGAACCGCGACCAGATCTACGTCTATCTCCAGCCGCCGAAAGGGGTTACTCCCGAGCAGGTTTTCTCCCGGGCGGACGTCGCCGTCATTCCGAAGGTTCACACCGTCAAGATCGAAGCCCTGTTCCTACGGCCGTCGCCGCAGACGTGGGTGCTCGTCGGGACGTCTCCGAACTACGTCTTTTACAGGAAACAGACGTGGTCCGGCGCGGCCACAGCCCGCCCGGTCCACTGACCGACTGATTGGATTGGCAATCGGCCGTCTGCGTCAACGCCCGAGCTTCAGCGCCAGGCTCTTGCCGTGTTCGAGCAATTTCTTCACGCGGTCGGCCGTCGCCGCCTCGCTGTAAATGCGAATGATCGGCTCGGTCCCGGAGGTGCGGAACATCAACCACGAGTCGTCCTTGGCAATGTATTTCACGCCGTCCGAATCGTTCGTCCGGGCCAAGGGGACACCGACCAGTTGCCGGGGCGGCTGGCTGCGCAAGGTCTCGATGAGTTGCTCGCGTTTCTCCAACGGAAACGGCATGTCGATGCGGTCATACTCGCTCGTCCCGAATTCGTTCTGCAGGTCGCGGACGATTCGGCTCAGCGGCTTCTTCATGACGGCCAGCATCTCCAACAACATCAGGCTCGCCACGATGCCGTCACGCTCGGGAATGTGACCGTGGAACCCGATGCCGCCGCTCTCTTCGCCGCCGATGAGCACGTCGCGCTCCCGCATCTGCTCGCAGATGTACTTGAATCCCACGGGAACCTCGACGCATTTGAGCCCGGCCTTCTCGCAGATCCGGTCAATGAGGACCGTACAATTGGTCGATTTCACCACCACGCCGGTCTTCTCCTCGCGATTCCGGAGCAAATGCAGCAGCAACACGGCGATCACGAGTTGTATCGACACGTACCGGCCATGGTCGTCCACCACTCCCACGCGGTCGGCGTCGCCGTCCGTGGCCAGGCCAATGGCGGCCCGGGATTTCTTTACCGCGTCGCACAGTGGGCCGAGGTTTTTCCCGATCGGTTCGGGGTTCATCCCACCGAACAACGGATCCCGGTTGGCGCGGATCGTGGTCACGGGGGCGCGGCCGGCCCGGCGGCTTGTCCCCCCCAACATCTCCTCCAGTACGCGGCTGCCGCAGCCGTGCATCGAGTCGACAATCACATGCAGTTTGGCGTCCTGGATCCTCTTGAAATCGACGATTTTCCTGGCGGCGGCCTCGTGCGCCGGGCACGGGTCGTAGATCTCGATGCGGTGGTTCTTCACCCCCTCGTCGAAATCGACCGTGCGGACGGGCGATTGATCGACCCGGGCTTCGACTTGCCCGCAAATCTGGGGATCGGCCGGCCCGGCGTAATGGGCTTTCAGTTTGTATCCGTTGAACCGGGGCGGATTGTGGCTGGCGGTAATCATCACCGCCCCGCACAGCTTGCGGTCGCGCACGGCGAACGTGACCGCCGGCGTCGGCGCCGCGAGGGGCGGATACAGCGCCTGGATGCCGTTGGCCGCCAAGACCTCGCAGACCAGCTTCGCGTAGGTCTCCGACAGGAACCGATTGTCGTAGCCGACGATGGCTGCCCGCTGCGTGCCCACGAATGAGTTCCAATAATCGGCGGTCGCCTGCGCCACCCGCCGCACGTTCTCGAACGTAAAATCCTCGGCAATGACGCCCCGCCAGCCGTCGGTGCCGAACTTAATCTGTGTCGTCTGCATTGCGCCTCAATTCTTCAATCGCCCCCGCCAGGTCGAGCGTCTTGTGTCGGAACAACGAATTGCCGGCCACCAGCACGTCGGCGCCGTTCTTGACGCAGAGCCGTCCGGTTTGGGGATCAACGCCGCCGTCGGCTTCGAAATGGATGTCGCGCCGGCTTCGTTCCACCAGGGCCCGGCCCTCCCGAAACTTCGGCAGTACTTCGCCGATGAACTTCTGGCCGCCGAACCCCGGCCACACGGTCATCACCAGGATCACATCGATCTGCCCCAGATACGGCTCGACGGCGCCGATCGGCGTCAAGGGATTAACCGCCAATCCGCGCTGACAGCCCAGCTTTTCGATGAACCGCAGGGTGTCGGCAATCTTGCTGTCGGCCGTTTGCTCGAAGACGGCCCGGCCCTCGGTGCCGGCCTGCTTGTTGCCGAGTGATTCGACGTGGATCGTCAGCCTCGTCGCGCCCGCCCGCGCGAACATCTCCGCGTACCGGTCGGGCCGTTCGATCATCAGGTGCACGTCCAGCGGGAGCTTCGTCGCTTTGCGTAAGGCCGCGATCGTGTCGGGTCCGAACGTGAGGTTGGGCACAAACTGCCCGTCCATCACGTCGCAATGCAGCCAGTCTCCCCCACCCTGCTCCGCCCGCTGGGCCTCGCGGGCGAAGTTGCCGAAATCGCCCGCCAGAATCGACGGTGCAATGATAATGTTTGTCTTAGCCATTACTGGAAATCCCGTGGTGCGTCACCCTGAGCCGGCCCGCCCTGAGCCAGTCGAACGGGTCGAAGGGTCTCACACCAAACGTCCAGAGTTTCTTCGCGGAGTTTACACTGAGCGTAGTCGAAGTGCTCGGAATGACAAGCAAGAAAAATCACTCCTTGATCCTTTGAATCAATTCAATCTCGTAACCTTCGGGGGCGTCGACGAAGGCAAAGATCATCCCCGGTGCTTGGGTCGGGCCATCGGAAAGTTTCACGCCCTTCTTTTCCAATTGTCTGGCGAACGCTTCCAAATCGTCCACTTCAAACGCCAGATGCGTCAGATCCACCGGCACCTGCACCGGCCCGCTGGCCGGATAACAGCACAATTCGATTTCCTCCCCGCCCTCGGGGGCCTTCAGAAACACCAGTTCCGAACCGCGCGGCGATTTGAACCGCTCGGTTTCCTTCAGACCCAGGACGTCGCGGTAGAACGCGACGGCCTTTTCCAGGTCGTTGACCCGATAGCGCGTGTGCAGAAGCTTCCGAATTTTCGCCATGCTGCCTCTTGATGCTGGTTTCTGGATTCTAGATTCTGGATGCTGGTTCCTCGATACTCGATGCTGGATGCTAGATACTGGATTCTGGATACTCGATACAGCATGAACTACTTCTCAGTAGCGATGTCCGTTTTCGTCCGCTCGGATGAATTTGTTTAGCTTGCGTCCGAGTTCGTTGCCTCGGGCCAGCAACTCGTCCGATTCCGCGGCCAGTTCCCCGTGACAATCGCGCACGTATCGCAACCATCCGGTTGTTTCGTCGCAAGAGGCCAGCAACGACTAGGTAGTGGACGAATTCCTGTTTATATCTGTGCCTGCCGTATCCCTCAGCGAGGTTTGCCGAAATCGACTTGCTTGCCCGCCGCAACTGAAGCGTAAACTTGTGCAACATCACGGCGACCGAATGCGCCAACTCATACACCTCCAAATCACGATACGATCCACTCATCTCACCATCCTCCATCCCGCATCCAGTATCCAGCAACTAGTGCTCCGTCACCGTTCATCAGAAGCGTGTGGGGAGGGCGAAGTTTGCCCGCCTCTAGCGGCGCCACAGGCGACCAAGGCTCCTGCTGAGCCGCGGCGTTGACGGAGAAAACGGTCGGCTCGCCGGGAGGCTCGCCCTCCCAATCAAGGTTGACCGGGCACTAGCAACCAGTATCCAGCATCTAGCATCCAGTATCCAGCTACTGCTCTTCGACCGGGAACGGTCCCTCGGAACCGTATTTCTGTTCGTACCAATACGCCGCTGCCGCCAACAACAGAATGGCGGCCAGGAACAATGCAAATGGGAGCAATAGCTTCCGCATTGCGTCTCAGTGTAGTGAAAAGCGGCACGCAGGACAAGTGCTCCGCGTCCGCGGCCGCGCTGTCTCCCATCACTTCCGACCTTGCGCTGGCTAGGGGAACCATTAGACTTCAGCGCCATGTTGATTGATTACCACATGCACACCCGACTGACGGACGGCGTCGGCGAGCCGGTCGAATACGCCCGCGTAGCCGTCGAACGCGGCCTCGACGAAATTGGCTGCGCCGATCACGCCCCGCTGGCCGGTCTCGAGACTGACTGGCACATGAAAAAGTCGGACCTGGAAACGTACGTCGGCTGGGTGTGCGAGGCCCAAAAGAAATTCCCCAAACTCCACGTCAAGCTGGGATTGGAAGTCGATTTCATGCCCGGCTGCGAGACCTGGGTGCGCGAGTTGGCCGCGCTGTATCCGTGGGATTTCTTCCTCGGCAGCGTCCATTTTATCGGCGAGTTCGCCGTCGACGGCCGCGCCGAAGACTGGCGGAACGAAGACGTGGACGCCCGGTGGCGGGAGTACTTCGAGTTGTGGAAACAGGCGGCCCGCTCCCGGCTGTTCGATTCCCTCGCCCACCCCGATCTGCCCAAGAAATTCGGTTTCCGCCCGAAGGTGGATTTTGCGCCCGTGTACGAAGACGCGTTGCGGGCGGTGGCCGACTCCGCGGTGGCCATCGAAGTGAGCACGGCCGGACTACGCAAGCCGTGCAAAGAAATCTATCCCGGCAAACAGTTCCTGGGAATCGCCCAACGGCTGAACGTGCCGATCACCCTCGGCAGCGATGCGCACGTGCCGCAGGACGTCGGACAGGATTTTGACCGGGCCGTGGCGTTGGCCCGGTCGTGTGGTTACGACAAGGTTTGCCGGTTCACGCTGCGGAAGCGCGAGTTGGTGAAGTTGTAGGATTGAAGTACGGTAGGGCCGCGCTCCAGCGCGGCCATGTGGACGCGGTGGACCGCAGTCCCTACCAGACGACCACGCGTTCCCACCGACGCTATTATTTCGTGGCGGCGAGCACCGCGTCGAACGCCTTGGAATCGTTCACCGCGAGGTCGGCGAGCGTTTTGCGGTCGAGGGCGATATTGGCCTTCTTGAGCGCCGCAATGAACCGGCTGTAGGTGACGCCCTGCGCGCGGCAGGCGGCATTGATCCGTTGGTTCCACAGCGCGCGGTAATCGGCTTTCTTGTCCTTGCGGTGCGCGAAACTGTAGGTCAGGCCGTGCCAGACGGCGTTCTTGGCGTAGCGGAACTTTTTGCTGCGCCAGCCGCGGTAGCCTTTGCTGGCTTGCAGCATCCGCTTGCGACGGCGCCAACTGGCGGGGGCATTGGTGGCTCTGGGCATGTGAAAACCTCGAAATGGTTAATGGTTGATGGTCACGGGCAATTACCCGCGGTGGCCGAACGGCAGCACGTCGGTAATGTGATGTTCGTGCGTCTCGCTGACCGGTTTGGTCCGGCCCAGCCGGCGCTTGTGCTTCGAGGACTTGTGTCCCAGCAGGTGCCGCTTGCCGGCGCCGTAGCGCATCACCTTGCCCGTCGCCGTGATCTTGAACCGTTTTTGGGCCGCCTTCTTGGTCTTGGCCGATTTCCACCGTGGCATGTGCCGTTTCCTTCCCGGAATCCTAGTCCTCGTGTTCGTTGTTGTCGTGTTGCGGCTCGCCGTGTTTCTTCCCGGCGCCGCGCATCGGCGACAGCATCATCGTGATGCTGCGGCCCATCAGTCGGGGCATCACTTCGGCCCGGCCGCAGCTCTGTACGTCCTCAATCACCTTGTGCATCAGTTTGTCGCCAAACTCGGGATGCGCGTTCTCGCGGCCCCGCAGCATCATCGTCACTTTCACCTTCATCCCCTCGTTGAGGAAGTCCCGCATGTGATTCAGCTTCGTCTCGTAATCGTGCGGGTCGATGTTGAGCCGAATCTTGATTTCCTTCAGCTTGGTCGCGTGCTGATGTTTGCGGGCCTCGCGTTCCCGTTTTTCCTGCTCGTACTTGTACTTCCCGAAGTCGACGATCCGGCAAACGGGCGGGGTCGCGTTGGGCGCCACTTCGACCAAATCGTAACCACCTTGCTGGGCCGCCGCCAGCGCCCGGCTAGTGGGTAGAATTCCCAGCTGTTTTCCGTCAAAGTCTATCACCCGCACTTCGCGGGCGCGAATCTTCTGGTTGACACGGACAAATTGTTGAATTTGTGCGACCTCCTGTTGACCCTCTGCGGGTTAGATTCGTTGGCTGATGTTGCTCACCATTCTCGTTGTCCAAGCGCGTCGCGTGCCACCGGCGGCTTCCGTTTTCGAGACGCCGATGCCGACGCGGATGGCCCGTTCTTTTACGGCTTTTTGCCCGCCAATGCAACAGTCTTTTTGGCGTGCGGGGCCACTCACGGCCGACGGGCCTTGATCGCCTGCAGGATGTCAGACACCACTTCCGCGCGTGGTTTCGCGCCGAGATCGCCTTTGCCGTGGACGCGGACGCTGATGGCGTTCGCCGCCACGTCGCGCGGACCAACGACGAGCATGGTGTGGACTTTCGCTTTCTCGGCGCTCTGGATCTTGCCGTTGATCTTGTCGCTGCCGTAATCGCCTTTGACGCGGACGCCGTTGGCGCGGAGTTCCTGGACGATTCCCTTGGCGTAGTTCAACAGCGGCTCGTCTTCGCCAATCGTCAGCACGCGGACCTGTTCGGGCGCCAGCCACAGCGGGAAATTGCCGGCGTAATGCTCGATGAGGAACCCGATGAACCGCTCGTGCGTGCCGAGCGGCGCCCGGTGAATGCACAACGGCGTCTTGTCGGCGTTGTCCTTGTCGCGATAGGTCAGCCCGAACCGCTTCGGTACGGCGAAATCCACCTGGTTGGTCGCCAGCGTGAACTCACGGCCGATCACGCTCCAGACCTGCACGTCGATCTTCGGGCCGTAAAACGCCGCTTCGTTGGCAACCTCGACGAAGTTGATCCCGCTGTTCTTGAGGACCTCGCGCACCATGTCCTCGGTCTGCTTCCACAACTCCGGTTCGTCCACGTATTTCTTCCCCATGCCCTCGGGCGCGCTCGTGCTGAACCGCATCTGATATTTCTCGATGCCGAAAATCTTGAAATACTTCAGGTACATCTCGTTGACCGCATTGAACTCGGCGGCGAACTGCTCCGGCGTGCAATAGATGTGCGCGTCGTTCATGTTCAGCTCGCGGACCCGCATCAGGCCGAACAACTCACCTGATTGCTCGTACCGGTAACAGGCGCCGTACTCCGCCATCCGCAACGGCAAATCCCGATAACTCCGCGGCTCCGCCGCATAAATCCGGTGATGATGCGGACAGTTCATCGCCTTCAAATAGTAACGGGTTGATGGGTTGATGGGTTGAGAAGTTGATGGGGTGACGGGCTGATGGGTTGACGAGTCCTCGTTGGCCCCCCCTTTCAACGTCTCTCCCTTCAACTTGTCAACTTCCTCGGCCACTTCCATCGGCGGGAACATGCTCTCGGCGTAGTACGGCAGGTGGCCGGACGTCTTGTACATCTTCTCCTTGGCAATGTGGGGGGTCTTGACGCGGACGTAGCCGGCGGCGAACTCGGTTTCTTTCGCCAGCTTTTCGAGTTCTTCGAGGATCGCGGTACCTTTGGGCAACCACAGCGGCAGACCGGGCCCGGTGTAGTCGGGGTCCATGGTGAACAAGCCCATCTCCGCCCCGATCTTGCGGTGGTCGCGTTTCTTCGCTTCCTCCTGCATCTTCAGCCACTCTTCAAGCTGGGTCTTGTTCTTGAACGCGGTGCCGTAGATGCGCTGGAGTTGCGGGTTCTTCTCGTCGCCCTTGTAGTAGGCGCTGGCGACGCTGGTGAGCTTGAACGCGCCGATGTTGCCGGTCCGCATCACGTGCGGCCCGGCGCAGAGATCGATGAAATCGCCGTTCTGAAAATACGTGATCTCTTCGCCTTCCGGGATGTCCGCGAGATTGCCGAGCTTGAATTTGCTGGGATTACCCGGCCGCTCGCTCAGTCCGCCCAGCCGGCCGCTCTCCGAGTCTTTGATTGCCTGGTCGCGGGTGACGGTGACCTTTTCGAAGACGTGGTTGGCTTTGATCTCCTTCTTCATCTCCTCTTCGATCTTCGGGAAATCTTCGGGCGAAATCCGGTGCGGCATTTCGAGATCGTAGTAAAACCCGTCGTCGACGGGCGGTCCGGCGGCAAACTGCGCCTCGGGCCAGAGCCGGAGAATCGCGGTGGCCATCACGTGGGCGCACGAATGCCGCAACCGCTCCAGATCGGTCATCTGTGCGCGTTGATCGAGTGTCTTCCGTTCCATAATTTGGTTTTTGTAGCCGCAGGCTTTAGCCTGCGCGTGGCTTTATTACAGAAACACAATTAGGGCGGGCGGCGAGCAAAGTCAATGCTGCCGGTGCGGCTTTTCGCGCGATCGCGCCGCTGCCCGCATCTCAAGAGCGTTTTTGCGTTCGGTGACGCGGGCTGGCGCAAAGCCGATTCGCCGCTTCCACGTTGGGTGATATTCGCCAGTTCCAAGCCATCACACCGGCCTTCTTGGCAAGAAGACGCCTAAAGAACTGACTTCCACAGTCAGCTTTCTCTGCCTTAAGGCCGTGCAATACGCGTGCTCCGGCATAGACACCGGTAAGCAAATAGCCCGGGGCAAAACTGAAAGTGTCGCACTCGTTGATCTCAACTTTAGTGGCTTAGAAAGGCCGCTGCAAGATCGTTACAAAGATCAAATGAGCCATCTACGACGTGGACGTGGCAATGCTCCACACATGCCGTGTTACCGGAGCCCATGCCGCCTCCGTGTTCAAATACGCAAAGCCTGCCGGACTTAAACAGCCCACTCGCAAGGCATTCATCGAAGGAATCAAACAAGTCCGACCGCAGTTGGAGCGACAGTTCGGTTACTTCCTTGCAGTCGACGGTTCGCCGCTCCGGGTGTAGAACCTCTGAGCAACGCGGTCGATGTGTTCGCGCAGCGGCTGGTGACGGATCGCGTCGTAAACCTGCACGTCGAACAAGTACGGCAACGGCAGTTCGTCCAACTCACCGGCAATCGTTGCCAGCATTGAAAGTGGTATGGGACCCCAAAGCACGAGATCAACATCGGAGTTGGGCTGAAACCTGTCCATCGCGCGCGATCCAAAGATTCTCGCCTCGGTCACTTCGGTGTGACGACGCAAGACTCCACGAATCAATTCCTGCTCCGTGTCTGTCAATCCGAACTGGCTCATGGCGCACTCTTGCCTTCGAGGAAAATACGGAGTTCTTCAAGTGCCGGCAGGAAGCGGTCAACCATCGGGCGTAGAGCATTGTCAACGGCAGTTTCGTCGTAGGTGCGAGACATCAAATTCCGCCACCGGAGCATATCAATCCAAAGTTGGCCATCTCGGATGATCTTGGCCGCGAACGCCTGCTTAACCACGGTTCTGGGGGTAATTTGTTCGAGAGCTATGCCTTGGTGCACGAGGTAATCCTTCACGGTTTTCCAAGCCAGCTCAAAGGTGAACTCAAACCGTTGAATTACGCCCTCTTTTTCCAGTTGGGAAAGCGTCTCAACGTCAGCCAGTGCTTCCCGCAGAAGAGCCAACGCTTTCTGGAAATTTTCGAATCACTGTTTCCATCGTATGTCAGGATTGGCAGGATTCATGGTGGCATAACTTATCGGCTTTTTTGAGCCCTTAGCCATCCTAAAATTCAGCCCTCCTGCTTTTGCTCCGTGGTCTTCTTCGCGTAATCGCGAAGCTACCTTTCCAGTTCGGCGGCACGGCGCGCGCCGGTAAGTCAATGGCGAACACGCCGGGGGTGAACTGCCACGAAGCAAAGTTCCGCGTCAGTAAGGATGGTATCGGACCGCGACCGCGAACCCGTTCATGGCCGCTTCGGCCACGCTCGCGCCGGGATTCGGGTTGCCACTGCGCTCACAAATTGAAAAACCGGAAGCCCTTCGCCAACGCCACCGCTGGCTTGCGGCTGCGGTGGGTCCGGGAGTGCGGCGGTGTTGGCCCTCGTCTTGGGGGACGGCCGTTCGTGGCAGCCGGCTGGCGCGCGACGGCGACGGTTCGATTCGACTTGGCACTCATCTCTTATGTCCATTCGCTCGAAATTATCCGGGCGGACAGTTGGCCCCTGTCTGCCCACCTTCAACCTGTGCCCCTTCCCCGCACGGCCCGCGGATCGTCATCCGCTTTGAACACCACAACGGGCTTGGAGTTGTTCCCGACCAGACAACCGAGCGCAGGACACGGATTTTCGCTCGGCGACGGGCACGTTGCCAGCGCGGACCGCCAGTTCCGCTTTGGTGAGTGCCGAGGCCCTGGGCGGGTCAGCCGGTCTGAATCTCATGGGTGGCATTGGGCGGCAGCCCGCTGGCCCAAGTGCAACAGCGTGGGGGAGGCCAAGGATGGTCAATCCCCGGCCCGGGTAAAAGCTCATTGCAACGTGGACCCAGCGCATGAAGGAAAACTGCCGCCGATGCCACCCGGGAGAAAACAGTCCCTCAAGGGAAGCCGGTGCTGCCCGGCACACACGCCTCCGCGTCCGCGCAACGTGGGCGCGGAGCTCGTCACTCCAACGCGGCTTCAACGTTTCGCCGCGCGAAACGCCGCCCGAAAATAACCGTTGCCGCCGTCTGCTGGCCATCGAATGCTCGCCTCCATCCTACCCGTAGCACGGTGACTCTGCCAAAGGCGCACACCCGGCGCAATTCAGCGACGCTCCTATTCTCGGGTAGGATGGATTCCTAGTGCTCCGTCAACGTTCATCAGAAGCGCGCGGGGAGGGCGAAGTTTACCCGCCACTGGCGGTGCCACAGGCGACCAAGGCTCCTGCTGAGCCGCGGCGTTGACGGAGAAAACGGTCGGCTCGCCCTCCCAATCAAGGTTGACCGAGCACCAGAGGCGCAACGCGGCGCTGGGGAGCCGGCTTATGTCACGTTCATGTTGGCGACCCAGTTGATGGCGTAGCGCACCAGTTCGCTGCCGTCTTTCAGGCGGAGCTTGCTTTTCGCGTTCTGCCGGTAACACGATACGGTTTTCATGCTCAGCTTGAGGCGTCTGGCGATTTCCCGGGTCGCCAACCCGTTTCCCATCAGTTCAAAGACTTCCAGCTCGCGATCGCTGAGCAATTCCACCGGCGAATGAACCACGCGTTCCGGCCGCCCGAGATGAAACCCGATGATCCGCGCCTTCAACTGCTCGCTCACGTACGTTTCGCCCCGCAGGACCTGCCGCATCGCCTCCAAAAAGACGCCCAAGGGCTGCCGCTTCATGACGTAGCCACCGGCACCGGCGTGCAACGCCCGTTCCGCGTACAGCGTTTCCTCGTGCACGGAGAGCACGAGTATCGGCAACGTGGGATACTGTGCCTTGATGTCCTTGATCAATTCGAGGCCGCTGCCGTCTTCCAACGAGATGTCCACAATCGCCAGGTCCGGCTGCGATTGCGCGATGGCTTGCATCGCCTCCCCGCGGCTGCCGGCTTCGGCACAGACCTCGATGTCCTTTTCCAGGCCGAGACGGCAAATCATGCCTTGTCGGACCAGCGGATGATCGTCCACCAACAACACCCGGGTCTTCGTCTTCGGCGTCGCCCGCTTGGGTTTCGGTTTCATCCTCCGCCGTCTTTCCGGGTCGCGGTGTCCGGGGCCAGCGCGCATTTCACGGTCATCCCGCCGCGCTCGAGAAAAAGCTCATAGGCGCGCTCACGGATTTCCGCTTCAGATGGGCCGGTGGATTTCATCGCTCTGGTACCTCCTCAATGCTCAAGTTGCCAGCCTACAGGTCGTTCATTCAGGCTCCTGACGGAAATACAACTGGCGAATACATAATCGAGGGAGCCTCCCGATTCCACTCGGGGAAAACCCGAACTTCGCCCAGGGCGAAACCCTAGACGTCCGCCCGGCGCTGGTGGGCGCTGGCGGTTATTCTGCCGCCTCCAGCTCATCGTGCAATTCGCGCGGGGCTCACTTGATTCCGGAGGCAATCGAGGGAAGATTCCGTCTGGAGGTGGAAGATGAACACGATGCGGTGGTTTACGATACCCGTCACGCTGGCAACAGGTCTTCTGGTCCTCGCCTGCCAATCTCCCCGACCAACGGCCCCGCCGAAGGCGCCGCCGTTACCGGCCGTTCCATCGGCAACGGAGGCGGCCCCGGGCAACACGTTCTCGGGAACCATCGTTCACATCAGGCCGTCCGTTCATCTGCTGACTGTAAAATCCACGGCAGATCAGAAAGATTTCGTTGTGGGATCCAAGACTCCGGTGTTCACCGAGACCTCCCGGCACGGCGCGTTGTCTACGTTGAACGTGGGCGATCTGGTTGAGGTGGAATACGAGCAGCACGACGCGGTGGCGACGGCGACCCGGATTGTTCGCACCGCCGTCGCCGCCGGGGAAAAGCCGGCACCGGAAGTCGAACGACTCGAGAAGATGTTGAACCCCGATCCGAGCAATCCCAACAAGACGGATTAGCACCGGTTCATGGGCGCTGCCGACGCCGCCGACTCAACCCAGTCAGCCGAGCGGCGCGCCAACATCAAGTCTTCGAGGGCGGCATTCAGTATTCCGAATGCGCGGTCATCGTGCGTGGTCTTGAACACGAGGACCGCCCGTGGCCAGGCGTCCCACGAACCGTACGTGTACAAGATGTTGACGCCTTCCGCCCGGAGTTGTTGTCCCAACAGTGCCGCCAGGCCGACCCGGCACGGAGCTGCAATCCAGATGATCGGCTTCGTGTCGCATTTGTAGCCCGCAGATCGGACCATGGCACAGGCAGCCTCGACGTTCTCCAGCACCATCAGCAGATGATTGCCGCCGGCATGACTCGCACAACAATGGGCCAACACCTCGATGCCCTCAGCGGCCATCCGCCGCAAGAGATGGTCCACGTGCCGACGTGGCCCCGGAATGTGCACCACCAACTCCCGGCCCAGGTGCACGGCCGCCGATTTGAGGGGACCGGTCACGGGGGCGATCTCCTCACGGGAGTTTGATGGCCAACCGGAACAAAGGGGGGGTCGGCAGTATGGGTTCTCCCAATCGCGCCGTGGACCGTAGGGTTCCACCGCCGACAGAGGACTGATTGGGTTGGGGAATGAACCACCGGCTGAATGGGGGTTGTGACGCCGGTACCACTGCCGACTGAAGCAGTTGAGCTGGCGACCCGGCTCTCGAACATCCTGCTGTGATTTGTTGCACTCATCCGCGAACTCGCTCGGGGACATCCCCGTGAATCGTCCCCCACCCCGTTGGCCTTCCACAGTTCCAAAATTCTGGGGGTATCAATATCTCATCCGCGGCCACCTCACAATCGGCCCCGGCATTAAATCCGATTAGGAGGACTTCCTAACCGATAATTCGACCAATGCCGCGTTGAGCATGTCGCGCTCTGGTGCCACGGTGAGAGCAGGAAGGAGGCATGTAATGAATGCCAGTATAACGAAGAGAGTGATCGTCATCGGAGTGGCCGCCCTGTTGTGGGCAGCCGTCCCCATGATCAGTTGGGGGGCGCAACCGGCGCCCGGACCGAAGCCCGGCGCGCAGGCACCTGCCAAGACCGAACCGCAACAGGAGACCAGCGGCAAGATCGGGGCGATCGACCAACAAAAACACACCCTCACCGTTAGCGGCATGATCCTGAACAAGACGTTCGACGTGCCTGCCAATGCGGTGATTGTGACGAAAGACAAACCGAAAGCCAGATTCACGGACCTCAAGGTCGGCGATGAGGTGAACGTTACCTACCATACCGTGGGCGAAAAACTGGTCGCACAGCGGATCGAGGTTGCCGAACCGAAGGTGGGCGAAATGCCCAGCTCGCCGTCTCGATATCCGTCCATCTGAAGTACTGATGCACGTGCGGCAGGTTTCCTGCCGCGTTCACAACGCGGGGAGAACCTCTGCGGGGGTTCTCCCCGTTCACTCTAACCCGCGTGAGCTTCGACCCAGTGTATGGCTTGCCGGGTCAATTCCGTCCCGTTCTTCAGCCCCAGCTTCAGCTTGATGCTCTGCCGGTAACACGACACGGTCTTCATGCTCAGCTTGAGACGCTCGGCGATTTCCCGCGTCCCCAAACCCTGCCCGGTCAGTTCAAACACCTCGAGTTCGCGATCGCTGAGCAATTCCACCGGCGAATGGATGACCGGCTGGGAACGTCCGACGTGAAAGCCGACGATCTTCGCCTTCAACTGTTCGCTCAGGTAGACCTCGCCGTTCAAGACGTGTCGCACCGCCGTCAGGAGCACGCTCATCGGCTCTCTCTTCATGACGTAACCGCCGGCTCCCGCGTGCACCACCCGCTCGGCATAGAGCGCTTCGTCGTGCATCGACAGCACCAGCAGCGGGAGCTTGTGGTCCCGCGCATGAAGGTCTTTGATCAACTCCAGCCCGTTCCCATCCTGCAACGACAAATCGACGATCACGATGTCGGGCTTCACCGCGGCAATCGACTCCAGCGCGTCCCGCGCGCTGCCAGCCGCTCCGCAAACCTCCAGGTCCCGTTGCTGGTTCACCACCGCTGCCAGCCCCTCTTGCACGGCGGGATGATCGTCGACGATGAAGACCGCCTTCTTTCCCTTTCGATCCTTGTGGTCCGTTGTCGCGTTCATGGCTCAACTCCTCTGCCTGCGGCGATTCCATGGAATACAGCAATACCGCTCACCTGTTCGTAGTCTCGCCACTGCTCCCCTTCGGGTATGAAGAATAACCGATGTGCCGCAAGCTTTCCAGCGAAGATTTTAGGGTCCCCTGGGAATGCGCGCATCTGAACACTGTTACCATCGGATGACAGTCTTGTAGCCGCAAAGAGGCTCGCGGCTACAATTCGGTGGCAGTGTCAAGCTGCGCCCCCTAGGAATTATGCCGACCGTAGAAACAGGAAAACTTCCATTGCGCCGCAACCGGTCCAGATGCTTAAATTACCTGGTTGCAGGCAGGACCGGACAGATCGAAGGGCAGAGCGGCATGGGACATTGGTCGGGCATGATCCGCCACGGAAGGAAACGGCCGAGCGCCGACGGGACAACGAATCACCGCGTCCGCTCCGACCTGGTGTTGATGGTCGTCCTCGCCGCCGTCTATTTCGGCGCGGGAAAGTTCGGTCTCCGACTCGCGTTTCTCAATCAAAGCGCCTCGGCCGTCTGGCCACCCACGGGAATCGCTCTGGCGGCGGTGTTGCTGTTCGGTTACCGGATCTGGCCGGGCATCTGGCTCGGAGCGTTTCTGGTCAACATCACCACCGCCGGGACGCTGGCCACGACCATCGGCATTGCGACCGGCAACACACTGGAACCATTGCTCGGGGCCTGGTTGGTCCAGCGGTATGCGAACGGCCGCCAAGCGTTCGAACGGGCGCGTGACATATTCTGGTTTGTCCTCCTGGCCGCGGTCCTGAGCACCGCCGTGAGTGCGACGTTCGGCGTCACCAGTTTGGCGCTGGTCGGCTTCGTCCACGGGAACAATTACGCCGCGATCTGGATCACGTGGTGGCTGGGCGATGCGGTCAGTGCCCTCATTATCGCTCCCTTGATTCTGATTTGGAGTTCCACGCCGTTTCCGCATTGGCGGCGCGAGCAGATCGTCGAAGGCCTCCTGGCTTTCATTTCCGTTCTGCTCGTCGGCCGCCTCGTGTTCGGCGGCTTGCTTCCGCCCCCAATCAGTCAATATTCGCAGACCTTCGTCTGCTTTCCCCCGCTGCTGTGGACGGCCTTCCGTTTCGGCCGGCGCGGCGCGATCGGGGCGTGCTTCGCGCTGGCGATCGTCGTGCTTTGGGGAACGGTGCACGGCTCCGGGCCGTTCGCACTGCCCGATCGCAATCAATCCCTGTTGCTGGTGCAGGCGTTCATGGGAACCATCACCGTGACGACCTTGGTGCTGGGTGCCGTCGTCTCCGAGCGCCAACGCGCCGAACGGGCCTTGCGTGAGAGCCGGGCCCGATTGGCAGGGCTGATCGATTCGGCGATGGACGCGATTATTGCCGTCGACGCCGGGCAACGCGTCGTGCTGTTCAATCCCGCGGCCGAGCGGATGTTCGGCTGCACCGCGGCCGAAGCGCTGGGACGGCCCCTGGACCGGTTCGTTCCCGCGCGGTTCCGCGAGGCGCACCGCCGGCACATCGAGAGCTTCGGGCGGACCGGCGCCACCAACCGCCGCATGGGGGCGCTCGGCGCCCTGAACGGTGTCCGAACCAACGGCGAGGAGTTCCCCATCGAAGCATCGATCTCGCACATGAAAGTCGGCGGCCAAAAACTGTTCACGGTGATCGTGCGCGACATCACCGAACGCAAGCGAGCCGAGACGGAACTGCAGACGTGGCAACGCGAGCTCGAATCGCGGGTCGAAAAACGCACGGAGGAGTTGACCCTGACGCACCGCCAACTCGAGGAGGAAATCGAGGAACGCAAGCGATTGGAGGCCGAGATCGCCCAGATCGTCGAGCGCGAACAACTCCGGCTGGGACAGGAATTGCACGATGGAATCGGCCAACAGTTGACCGGAATCGGTTATCTGTTGACGGCGCTGCAGACGAAGTTGAAGAAAGTCTCGCCGACGCGCGCCCGGGAAGTACGGCGACTGCAAACCATGATCGAGCAAAGCGTCGAACAGACCCGCAGTCTGGCCAGGGGATTCTACCCCGTCGAATTGGAACGGCTCGGACTGCGGGCGGCCCTGGAGGAGTTTGCCCATCATATCGAGCGATCGTTTGGCGTGCCCTGCACCGTGCAATCGGATGGCTCCGCTTGCGGCGAACTCAAAGGTCCCCTCGCGTTTCAACTGTTTCGAATTGCTCAGGAGGCCACCCACAACGCTGCCAAACACGCCCACGCCAAACGAATCGTCGTCCGCCTCGGCGCGTCCGAAGGCACCATCACGCTCGTGGTCAAAGACGACGGGTTCGGCTTCCCGCCCGGGACAAACGGGGCCGCCGGGATGGGAATGCGCATCATGCGCCACCGGGCTGGCATGATCGGCGGGAAACTATTGGTTCACAACGAGCCCCAGGGCGGCGTGAGCGTTACCTGCTCCGTGTCGCAGAAGCCATAGCCCGGACGCGCCCGCCGACCCCTGACGGAGACGTCATCCGATCGGCGGCGACCTTCAGGTCATGCCGCCTGAGGTTCCGCGTCCAATTCTTCGACCCTCGCGGCGCCGGGCCGACGCCAACTCCTGCCTGCGGCCAGTTCGTGAATCAATGCCTCCACCCCAATTATATACAGGGCCCGGTCGTCGTCCGACGTCTTGAAGACCACGTACGACTGGTGGCGCTCCGAGCGAAACGCGTACGAGTACAGAATGTTGACGCCGGCGGCAGCCAGCCGTTGACCAAGGAGTGCGGCCAGCCCCGGTTTATCGGGCGTTTCGACCAGGACAACCTCATTCGATTTGCACTTGAACCCCGCATCCTCAAGGGTACATGTGGCCCGGCGCGGATTCTCGGTGACGAGCATGACCACCGGACCAGCCTGGTCCCAATAGGAACAGGCCGCCAACACCTCCGTGCCACACGAACTGACGACCGCAATGAGACGACCCAGAGCGGCCGGCCCATTCGGGACCCGAACCATCATCTCGATTTGCTTCGTGGCAATCATCATGACCCCTCCTCCAGCCCCGAAGAGCGACGGGGCTGCCTGTTTGTTCGACGGTACCGCCTCTGCGTCAGATGTCTTGCTTGCATCTGCGACCCCTCGACACTGCGCCAACAGGTTACGGTGAGACGGCCTGCCTGCGCAACCAGCAGGTGGACGAATGTTGAGCCAGTCAAACTCTGACAATGACCTAAGCCGGAACTATGCAGTAGGAGCTCATTTTAACCATTGAACGTCGGACGGTTTTCGACTGCATGGCAGTTGGGAATGGGGCTCAGAATCTTCTCCCACAATCGTTGCCACCAAGCGCGTTCACGCGGCGGCACGGCCA
>DATJBF010000024.1:0-46240 GCA_035515475.1 Verrucomicrobiia bacterium | reverse complement strand
GGGATGTTGCCAAGGAGGTTGTGTGTCGAGGGGACCCAAACCGCAGCACGTCGTGCGATTGACTGCCGAAGAGTACGCGCGGCTGCAACATCTGGCCCGACTGCGCAAAGCGCCGCATGCCCAAGTGGTGCGCGCCAAGATCGTGTTGGCCGCATACGAACATCCGCGATGGAGCCATCCGCAAATTGCCGCTCGCGTGGGTTGCAGCGCCGCCACCGTGCGGCGTTGGCGTGCGGCCAGCCAAAGCGGACCACAGTTGCAGGATGCCACACGCAGCGGAGCACCGCGTTTTTTTCTTCTGCCGTGCGCGCCCAAGTGACGGCCCTGGCGTGTACGTTGCCGCAGGACAGTGGACGGCCGTTGTCTCGCTGGTCGTCGGCAGAGTTGGCCCAGCGGGTGCGCGATCGTCGAATTGCTCCCGCCATTTCCGCGGCCACCATTCGACGTTGGCTGCAGCAAGAGCGGATCAAGCCGTGGCAGTACCGCTATTGGCAGAAGCCGACCGATCCCCGTTTTCTGGAAAAGGCTGCTGTTGTGCTGCGACTGTACGAAAAGGCTGCTGAACTGGCCCGCCATGGCCAAATCATCATTTGTGCGGATGAGAAAACCTGCCTGCAAGCGCTAACAGTGACCGGCGGTGTAGAAGCGGCGGGGCCACGGCGCAGTCTGCGCTTGGGCTGCCGTTATCGACGCCAAGGGATTCTGAATCTGTTTGCCGCCTTGCTGGTGCACACGGGACAGACGATGGCCCGCTGTTTTGAGCGCAAGCGATTCGTCGAGTTTCAGGGTTTTCTGCAAATGATCTTTGGGAGCTTGTGGTGCCAAGGGGTGCGCGTGGTGCATTTGATCTTGGACAACGGTTCGACCCACGCTCCCAAACAGATTGAAGCGTGGATCGAGAACTTGCAACTGCCTGTGGAAACACGGGTTCATTGGTTGCCAATCAACGCCTCTTGGCTGGATCAGGTGGAGATCATCTTCTCGCCGCTGCAGCGAAAGGCGCTGACACCAAATCACTTTCACAATCGACAGGAACTTTCCGACCGCGTGTTGAACTTCTTCGAGGAACGCAACAAACATGCACGGCCGATCCGCTGGAGTTACACGGTAGCCGACTTGCGCCGACACATGGAAAAACCGTTGCGAGCGTGTGCATGAAAACCTGCTCAGAACTTATGATCAGGTGTACTAGTGTAGTGTCCCTAACGCTTCTTTACAACGGTTGACCCTGGACACGGTTGACCCTGGCCAGAATCGTCTCGGCGTCTTTGGTCCAGATGAATTTCTTGGGATTCCGATGGTGTTCGTTCAAGTAGCTTTCAATGGCATCGATCAACTCTTTGACGCTTTGGAAAGTTCCCCGGCGAATCCGCTTGCGGGTAATCTCGCCAAACCAGCGCTCGACCAGGTTCAGCCACGAACTGCTGGTCGGAATGAAGTGCAAGTGAAAGCGAGGATGGCGTTTGAGCCAACGTTTAACGGGAGGACTCTTGTGGGTGCTGTAGTTGTCCACGATCAGGTGCAGGTCCAGTTGAGCCGGAGTCTCGTGATCAATCTTGTCCAGAAACCGGATGAACTCCCGACTGCGATGCCGCGGCAGGCATTCTCCAATGACCTTGCCGTCCAGCAGGCTTAAGGCCGCAAACAGAGTCGTCGTCCCGTGCCGTTTGTAGTCGCGGGATTGGCGGGCTGGAATCCCTGGACGCAAGGGCAACAAGGGTGCGGTCCGGTCCAACGCCTGAATTTGGCTCTTCTCATCAACCGAGAGCACCAGCGCCTTGTCGGGTGGATTCAGATAGATGCCGACCACGTCTCGCACTTTCTCCACAAATTGCGGATACCGAGAGAGCTTGAAGGTCTCGACCCGATGAGGTTGGAGTTTGTGGGCTTTTCAGATCCGCTGCACGGCCATTCGACTCAGCCCTTGCGGCTTGGCCATCAAACGAATGCTCCAGTGAGTTGCGTTCGTCGGGGTGGTGCGCAGCGTGGCTTCCACCACCGCTTTGACTTTTTCGGCACTCAAAGCCCGTTTACGTCCTGGGCGCTTGCCGTCGCGCATCAGGCCAGCCACCCCGAACTGTTCGAATCGCCCTCGCCGCAGAAGCACAGTCGGGCGCGAGGTGCCTACTTGCTGGGAGACCGCGTTGTTGGGCACCCCTTGGCCGGCGAGCAACACAATGCGAGCACGCAAGACGATTTTCTGCGGGGTCTGGCCAGACTGAACCAATTGCTTAAGGCGTTTCTGTTGATTGACATCGATCCAGACAGCAGTTGCCGGTTTGAACATGCCGCCTGCATATCACAACCGGAGCTATTGTAGAGCTATCTATGGGACATCACACTAGAAGGCGATTGCAAAGGAGGGGGCAATTCATTTGGTGAGGACTGGGAGAATCCGGTTTCCGAAACGGCACTCGCTGGGGATTTGGCACGGTACTTGAGCGCGACGTGACAGAAAAAAAGCTTGCAATGGAGCGCGGCGCTGCTACGATGCGTCACATCTGGCGGTGTGCGAGTACGCTGGATAGGGGAAGAAATGAGCTGGGCGTGGCTCATTAGGAGGCATGAGATGGCGAGAACTAGGTATCGGGCGATTTGGTGGCCGAAAAACTTCACTGCGAGCCTTTGCATACTTGGCCTGTGTGCATTGGTTTCGGTGCTCGCCCTGCCGTTGAACGGCTATGCGGATGATATTAAACCAGGTCTGTTGGCTCTGGATTCGGTCGAGAATTTTGCGGCTTATGCCAATGGTTCACTGAATGTAAGTGGCACGACGACGATTAATGGGGACCTCGGGCTTGGGCCGGATGGAACACAGAACTTCATCACTACCCCCACCGTCAACGGAACGTACGTCAACAGCGGCCTTGGCTCCGTGTCCACGAAGATCAGCGGCGTTTCTGCGTATGCGGCCAGTCTGACGCCAACCGCGACGTACGGCACGATTAATAACAAGACCACCATCACAGCCAGCGGCGGCTATGCTATCGCCAATATTGGGACGATCAGCCTCCTTGGCAACGGCGGCCACTATCTCATTTTATCAGGCGGGCCTGATGACATTTTCGTCTTGAATGTATCAAACAGCGTAAGTTTTCTGCAGACCACTTGGCAGCCGGTCGTATTGAGCGGCGGCGTGACACCGGATCACGTCCTGTTTAACTTGCTAAACACGGCTGCCGGTGCCACCGCCTTGTTTGTGACGAATGATGTAACGCTCGTCGGTACGTTTATCGCGCCAGATGCCAGCATGACTCTAGGGTCGGTCAATCTTAACGGGGGCGTTTTCGCGGGCGGAGACAACCTGAACCTCATTGGGTCGACAATAACCGCGGACGTTTTTATGCTTCCGGAGCCATCGAGCTTCGCCCTCGTGGGCTTTTCATGTCTCATTGGCTTCGGGCTTTGGCCGCGGCGGCGGCGCTAGCGTTTCGTAACTGGCAGTTGGGTAAATTGTTGAGGGCGGCAAACGAACACGTTTGTCGCCCATATTCTGTGTTGCCAGCGCGGCATACGCGATCGGTATCCGACCAACCAAAACAGTCTCCTAACCAACATCGTGTGTGGCTGCGTGAAGTTGCCCCGCATAGCTTGGACCTTACGTTCGTCAAGTGACTGGCGATAATTTCAACGGTTTCCCCATGGCGAGAGCCCAGATTTTTCTTTGCGGTGCTTCACCTTTGCTTCACTTTTCGCTTGCTTCCGGACGGCAGGTTTGTAACACTGCCAACACTTGGAGAGGCAGTAAAGCATTGCTCCAGCGGTCGTTTCCACGGCGAGGTGGAAAACAGCCGATAAAAGTCACTTCGTAGTGAATTGGATCAAGCTTGGAATAGATGGCGGGGTATACTCAAGTCGGGAGGGAGATTATGAGAAGCTGGGCGAGCGGGAGGAACGTGAGGGCGGTTGGGAGTGCGAGTTCTTGGATCAAGCTGTTCGCGCTGATGGCGGTTTGCACGGGTCTTGTGCTAAGTCAGGTGCAAGCAGCGAACCCCACACTGTATGAGTCGGCCTACACAGGTCCGGGTGGAGCCGCCAATTTCTATAGCGTTAATCCGGACACGGGTGCGGCCACGCTGATCGGGCCAATTGGTTTCAACCAGGTTGGTGCGATTGATTTTGACGCGTCCGGAACACTATACGCGGTGGGCAACCGCGTATCGGACGGCACGCAGGTGCTGCTGAAGATCAATCCAGCGACGGGCGCGGGAACCGAGATCGGCCCCACCACGCTGTCCGCCAACGTTCAGGACATTTCCTTCCGCAATAGTGATGGCGCTCTGTTTGGTTACTCCGTCGGCAGCATCTACACTTTCAACATCGCGACCGGCGCAGCGACTCTTTTGGGTAGTACCGGGGATGGCTTCCCCAGCGGCAATGGATTGGCCTTTTCTCCGTTCGATACCCTGTACAAGGCGGATAATAACAACCTCTCGACTATCGACCAGTCGAGTGGGGTCGCAACCCCCGTGTTGAGCCTGAGCTATCCCGTTGCGAACTCTCGTGCCAACGGGATGGACTTCGATAACGCGACGGGAATTCTGTGGGCGTCGGTCAACGCTGGCTCGGGCGGAAGCGGAATGAATTACCTTGCCACGATTGACGTCAACAACGGAGACGTGACCGAAGTCGGCATGACCCAGAGCGGGTCGGATGCGCTGGTCGTAGCCATCGCCCTGATTCCCGAACCCGGGACTTTCGCATTGGTTGGCATGGGCTTGGTAGGCTTGCTGGCGTTGAGGCGGCACAAGAAGCATTAAACTTGGTCTCTGCGAAAATCGTTCGATCGGTCTGCTGGGCGGCGTGGGGTTTTGTGCTGAAGCACTTGGTGACGGTGCTTCGCGGGTGGCCGTCAATAGTTGTATCGCCCACGGAGTGCCGTGGGCTCCTTTTGTCATAAGGCATCCAAGACAGCCAGCGTTGAAACCCCTTGGTTTGCAACGATATTGCTTGCTTTTGGCGTGCGGATAGGAGTAATACTCTCGGGCGAAGACCTGTGGGGGCTTGCTTCTTCGTTGGTCCTCGTGGCGTCCCGTTCCGTGAGGGGGGAAGACAGCCTGTAGCGCTAGTGGCGAGGGGTCTACAGATGAAAGCGGATCAGAGTTGCGGGCGCGGAGGATTAGCTCAAGCATCCTATGACCCGCTTCATTTTGAATTGGCCGTATCGGATTACCGATTGACTATCACTTGCTCTGGGAGGGCTCGCGGTTGGCCTGTGTCCGCCCGATGGACGCATCTCCTTTGGTGCGTGCTGGTTGGACTGATCTTTTCCCTTTACCCCTGCACTTTGGTCAACGCCCAGTACACCTGCAACTTCCAAACCAACGTCATTAGTGGCATCGTCAGCAACTGGGCGGGCAATTACGTCATTGGCTCAAATACTTTCGCCGATGGGTTGGTGATCCAAAACGACGGGTTGCTGTCGAACGGGTCCGGTCAACTGGGGTACGAAGTCTGCAGCAGCAACAACAGCTTGGGTGTGTTCGATGGCGGCGTTTGGCGAGGCGGAATGCTTCATGTCGGGGATCGAGCTTCAGGCAACTCGCTGATGGTGGACGGGGGAACGGTTCTCGTTACAAATCTGACCGTGGGGGTTGACTCGGCCACCTGCAGCAACCTTGTTGAGGTGGACGGCGGCAGCGTGGTCGTCACCAATGCCACCGGCGACGCCGTGCTGGAAGTGCGCAGTGGAAAATTGATCCTCAACGATGGCGTGCTGCAAGCCGACAAATTGGTAATGACGAATGCCGGCGGTCAGTTTATCCGTAACGGCGGAACGCTAATTGTCGGCAGCGTCGTGCTGGACCCGAATCTGAGTGCTGTCGGCGACGGCATCGTCAATGGCTGGAAACAGCAGTATAGCCTCGACCCGTTGGATCCCAGCCTCGCCAAAGAAGACACTGACGGTGACGGCATGAACAACTTGCAGGAATACATCGCCGGCACCGATCCGACCAACAGCAGTTCCGCGCTGCGGGTGGTTGGTGTCGCAAGACAGGGAAGCGATGTCTTGGTTAGCTGGCTGGCCGGCGGAAATCGAACGAATGCGCTTCAAGCAGCGCGGAGTCCGTTGGGCGTTTATTTTAACATCAGCCCGAGCATTGTGATCCCCGACGTAGGAGAAATTGTCACAAACTACCTCGATAGGGGTGCGGCGACCAACGCGACCTGCCGCGTCTATCGCGTTGCGGCCCGGGCGACTTCGGTCGAGGCCGCCAAGGCACCGACGGTGACCATTACCTCGCCCATGAGCGATGCCTACATTACCAATTCGGTGTTCGCTGTTCAGGGCACGAGTGTCAATGACACCGGGGTGGCGGGGGTCGATGTGAATGGTTTTGCGGCCACGAGTACCAATGGGTATAGCAACTGGGTGGCGATGGTCACGGGTTTGGCCGCTGGCACCAACACGCTGACCGTGCTCGCCGGTGACAATGCCGCACCCTCGGACATTTCTACAAATACCGTTCGCGTGATCTATGCCACGGGCGATTTCGACGGCAATGGCGACGGATTGCCGGACGCCTGGCAGATTCAGTACTTCGGTTCGGTGAAGGCCGCGAGTGCGCAGCCCACCGCCGATCCGGATGGAGATGGATTGAGCAACCTGGACGAGTATCGTTTGGGTACGAACCCGACGAACGCCGATTCCGATGGAAATGGCATTTCCGACGGGCCGCTCGCGCCGCTGGGAAGCGGGTTGCAGCCCGGCCCCGATCCCGACCTGATGGTGGTCAGCGGCACCGTGTGCTATCCGTTCTCGGGAGCCGGCCAGGTTACCGTCCGCATGCTTAATTCGAGTTATGGTCTGACGCTGTGTCCATTTCTCCGAGTGAGCCTGAGTCCCACCATGTCGCCAGCAACCGTCTTTGATACGACCGGCGGGCTGGTCACTTACTCCTTGTCGGAGAACTACAACCAGCCCACCAATGACATCTACCTGGAGTATGCCGACGCCAACACCAACCCGCTGGGAGGGGTAATCCATCAGACGATTCCGTTCTTCTTCGAACCGGGTTCAGCCCGTTACATCGCTACGGCCGGGATCGATACCAACCTAGCGGTTGGGGCCCTCGATACCAACTCGAACTGGTGGGCAAGGAATGTGTCGATTTACACGACCATGGACCACGCGGCGACCAATTACGTCAGGAATACGAACTGTTGGGCATCCGGGTTCGATCTCACTTGTGTTGCGGTGTACAACTCGTATCAGACGGATGCGCGGTGCGGCGGCACACTGATCAGTCCGCGTCACGTGGTGTTTGCCAACCACTATACGCCGCCCAATGGCACGGAACTGCGGTTCGTGGCCAAGGACAATACGGTGGTAACGCGCGTGCTCGTAAACTCGGTGCAAATCACGTTGACGGATCTTCGGATCGGGGTGTTGGATTCCGATGTCCCAACCAATCTGATCTCGTTCGCCAAGGTTTTGCCGTCCGATTTTACGAACTATTTTCCAAACTCGTTAAAACCCATTTCTTCGAAAGATATTCCGGCGCTGTGTCTCGATCAGGACGAGGACGCCTTGGAATCGGATATCTCGGGAGTGACTGCGGGCGTTTCGTTTGCGGTGCCGACTGATCCTACCCGCAAACAGTTTTACGCGGATAAGGATTCCGGTGACAGTGGGCAACCGGGCTTTATCATCCTCAAGGGGCAGTTGGTACTTCTGACGGTTTATTCGTACGGTGGAACCGGCTCGGGCTGGTTCATTCCCCCTTGTCTGAGTCAAATCAACGCGGCAATGGCTACGCTGGGCGGGGGCTATAGCGTGACGCCGGTGGACCTCAGTTGCTTTACCTCCTGCGGGCAATAGTCCGCACAGAATCCAAAATCCCGCACACGCTGCCCCGAGTATTGAGTCGAACCCTGTCTACGTGGTGCGGCCCTATCACGGGATTTGATGTGGTTGGTCGGGTGACGATAGCCGCGTAGTGGCGCGCCCAGCAGGAGTTGAACCTGCAACCTTTGGTTCCGTAGACCAACGCTCTATCCAATTGAGCTATGGGCGCACCGCCAAATGCGCCCGGCACTATAGGCGCGTCGTCCCTCTCCGGCAACGAAAAATCGGGAGACAACGTTTCACCGGCCCGGTCGCGGCGAGGACGCCGCTCCCACCAGCGGCCCAGTGGCGGCGTTGCTTTTGGTGGAACTGTCCACTACACTGGCGCCGATGAAAGCGGTGACGACCGAGCAGATCCGTCAACTCGACGAGCGCACCATAGCCGCTGGCATTGCCGGGGAAGAACTCATGGAACGCGCCGGCTATGCCGTGGCGCGGACCACGGCCGAGTTACTGAAGCGGCGCGATGCGCGGGCAGTGCTGCTGTTTGCGGGGAAGGGCAACAACGGCGGCGACGCGATCGTCGCGGCACGACATCTGGCAAGCGCCGGGTGTCATCCGTCCCTGGTTCTCTTGTGCCGGCGGGGCGAACTGCGGGGTGATCCGCTGCTGCATTTCAAGAAACTCGTCGGCGGGGTCCAGGTGTTCGAGTTGCCGGAGTTGGTCGGGCCGGCGCTCGGCTCGGCGTCGTCGGCCGCGGCCACGGGAGCGGCAGCCCTGCATCAGATCGTCGCGGAGACCGAGCCGGCGGTAATTGTGGACGGTTTGCTCGGCACGGGACTGAAGGGCGAGGTGCACGAGCCGTATACGACGGTTATCAAAGTCATCAACGGCCTCCAGCGATCCGTCGTCGCCATCGACATTCCCTCAGGGCTGGACAGCGACACGGGTGAGTCGCACGGCGCGTGTGTCCGCGCCGATGCGACCGTCACGATGGGGCTGCCGAAGATCGGGTTGCTAAGAGCCGCCGCGGCGGATTCGGTTGGCCGGATTACAGTGGCCGATATCGGGTTTCCACGGGATTTCGTGGACGAGATTCAGACCGATGTGGAACTGCTCACCGGGTCGGACGTCGCGACGCTGTTGCCGCCCCGGCGGCGGTCGGCGCATAAGGGCGAGTTTGGCCACCTGCTCGTCATCGCCGGCTCGGAGGGGTACACGGGCGCGCCGGTGCTCGCGGCCCATGCCGCGGCACGGGCCGGTGCCGGGTTGGTGACGTTGGCTGTGCCGCAAAACGTTTACCCGATCATCGCGGCCAACTGTCCGCCCGAAGTGATGCCTCGGCCGACGAATTTCGAGCAACTCGGCCTCGCGTTCTTCGCCGGGTTCGACGCCGTGGCGATTGGGCCGGGACTGGGTCAGCACCCCGAGACGCGGAAGTTGGTGTGGCAGGTGTTGAGCAGTTGCCCGGTGCCGATGGTAGTGGACGCCGATGCGCTCAATGTGGTTGCCCAAAACGTGGGGGCGATGAAGAAATCGCAGAAGCCGCTCGTCCTCACACCGCATCCGGGCGAGATGGCCCGACTCGTGGGCAAGACCGCCAAGGAAGTGCAGGCCAGCCGCTGGGAGGTAGCCCGCAGCTTTGCGCAGGAATGCGGCGTTGTCACGGTCCTCAAAGGCGCCGGCACGGTGGTCACGGACAAATTCGGCAAGTTGTGGGTCAACGCCACCGGCAACCCCGGCATGGCCAAAGGCGGGATGGGCGACGCGCTTACCGGAATCATCGGCGCATTCCTCGCGCGGAAGATGGCGTTGCTCGACGCGGCGCGCGCGGCCGTGTTCGTGCACGGTCTGGCGGGCGACCTGGCGTGCAGCCAACTCGGCGAGTCGGCGATGTTGACGACGGATTTGATCGGTCATCTGGGCGCGGCGTTTGCCGCGCTGGACTGAGAGCGCCTGACAAGACCGACTTCTGTGGCTGCGCCGCTGTGAGTCGCGTACCGCGACAATGTGGCCGGTCGACACCGTCACGCAAGCTTTGGAGCCGGCGGCAGGAATCGAACCCGCGACCCGCGGTTTACAAAACCGCTGCTCTACCGTCTGAGCTACGCCGGCACCGAGACAATCTTGACACCGTCAATCCCGTTTGCCAAGGGCGAAGTGGACAGCCCGCGCGTGTGCTGCCAAGAGATCACTCACAAGTTGATGGACAAGTTGGTGCAAGCATAGTATAAGCCGGCGGGGTCAGCGCAATTGCGAGTGGCGTTCTCAGCGGGCGTGCTGGAAGAAAGAGAACGTGGTGGCGTCAATTCACAAACAGCGTTGGTATCTCTATTGGCACGGATCGGAGGGTCCTGTGTCGTCACTGGTTTCATCTCATTGGGCCCTCTCGCCATACAACTCCCGCCTCGCCGGAGCAGCCGACCCAATCGTTCCCACGGTTTCAGAGGGTTAATCCATGACGACGAGAGCGCTCATCATCGATTCTCCCGAAGTGAAAAACCTCGGCCAAGAATTGACGCGGATTCTGCAATCCATCTCTACCGCCAAACTGATTCTCCTAAACGAAACCCTCGATGCGACAAAAGTGGAATTGTCCGGCAACCAAAGGCTCCACAGCCATTGGCACCCCGACCTCGACCTCGTGTTCATCGTAACGGGTGGTGAGCGTTGCCGCCGTGGGAGCGAGTGGCTTGAATACACGCTGGCCGGGTTCAAACATGTGCCGATCTTTCTCGTGACGGACGACCTCGATCCGGACGAGATGATCAGGCTGCTGAAACTCGGGGTTGTCGACTTCATAGCGGCGCCGTTGAAAGCAATCAACGTCTTGCCCCGCATCTGGCGATTTATTGAGAATCCACCACATGAAGATGTCGCGACGCAAAGTCTCAAGGAGAGGCTCGGTCTCCAAGAATTCATCGGGGTGAACGCCGCGTTCGTTGCCGAAATACAGAAGATTCCAAGATTCGCCAAATGCGATGCCAATGTCTTTATCTCCGGCGAAACCGGCACCGGCAAGGAGATGTGTGCCCGGGCGTTGCATTATCTGGGCCGCCGCGCCGCCAAGCCCTTCGTCCCCGTCAACTGCGGCGCGATCCCGTTGGAGTTGGTGGAAAACGAGCTGTTCGGCCACGCCCGCGGTGCGTACACCGGCGCGACCGACGCGCGCGCCGGGCTGGTCTTTGAGGCTGACGGCGGCACGCTGTTTCTGGACGAAATCGACTGTTTGCCGCAACTGGCACAAGTCAAACTCCTGCGCTTCCTTCAAGACAAAGCGTATCGGCCCTTAGGCTCCCCCAGGGTGCGCGGGGTGGACGTGCGCCTGATGGCTGCATCCAATCTTGATGCCGAAGCGGCGGTTCGCGCGGGCGCATTGCGCCGGGACTTGTACTATCGGCTGAAGGTTCTGACCCTCAGACTGCCGGCGTTGAGCGAACGGCGCGAGGACGTGCCGTTGCTGGCCCGACATTTTCTAAAAAAGTACGCGGCCGAATTCAACAAGCCGGTGGCCGATTTCACGCCAGAGGCGTTGCAGGCGCTCACCCTGTACGACTGGCCCGGCAACGTCCGTGAACTGGAACACGTTGTCGAGCGTGCGGTGGTGTTGTGCGATCAACCGCTGATTGGGAAAACGTTCGTCGACCTGACCGGTGGGGACGCGCCAGCGCAACCGGAAGCGTTCCGCCAGATCAAGGCGCGCGTCGTGGCGCAGTTCGAACGGGCGTACATCCAGAGCCTGCTCGTTGCGCACCGCGGCAACATCACCCAAGCCGCGCAGGCTGCGCAGAAAAACCGGCGCGCCTTTTTCCAATTGATGCGCAAACACCGCATCGACGGCCGCAGTTTCGCCGCGGGCACGCCACCACCGCGGGTGGACAAATCGTTGCGTGCGATGGACTGATTTGTCCTGGGTGCGCGACTGAGCGGTGGACCACGGCCCGACTGGAGCTTCGTCCTGCGCCGTCTGGCCTCCGACGTGGACAAAGCCGTCCTGGCACCCGGTTGATTTCCTCGAAAAACCGCACATCCGCCGGTGGCACATGCCGTGCATTGGTCCCGTGGCCGGAGACCGACGTTTGAAAGCGGGCGACGGCACGGGGAACCAATCAGAAACCGCTCAGGCGATTCTGGCGTATCTGTTGGAGCATCCCGCCGCCGAAGATACGCTCGAAGGAATTGCTGAATGGTGGCTCTTGCAGCACAACATCAAACGCCAAACCGACGAGGTCAAAACTGCCTTGGCCGCGCTGGTCGCAAGCGGGCTGGTGATCGAGCGCCCGGTGGGAGGCACGGCGTCGTTGTATCGCCTCAACTGGGACAAGCTGGACGGCCTGCGCGCGCTGCGGCATGCGAGCGGCAACTCGAATTAACAAACTGATCGCAAAGGAGACGAGTCTATGCCAGTCACGCCAACTTATCCGGGAGTTTACATCGAGGAAATCTCCAGCGGCGTCCACACCATCACCGGCGTTGCCACCTCGATCGCCGCGTTCGTCGGCTACACCCCGCGCGGCTTGGACAATCGCGCCACGCAGGTTTTTAGCTTTGCCGACTTTGAGCGCAGCTTCGGCGGGCTGGCTGCCGACAGCGAGTTGAGTTATGCCGTGCAGCAGTTTTTCCAAAACGGCGGTAACGAGGCTTACGTGGTGCGCGTGCCAAAGCACAGTAACAACGTGGTTGCGCCTGACGTGGCGGCTGCGGCAGCCAGTGTCTATCTGTTGGACGGCGCTAGCAATCAATCGCTTCTGGTCAAAGCGTCGAGCATGGGGGCTTGGGCAAATGAGTTAATTATTGATGTGGATTACGACGGCGTGTCCGACGACAAGAGCTTCAATCTCACCATTTCGGACCTCGCTACCGGCACCATCGAAACTTTTGACGACGTGACGATGGACAACACCAAAAACAACTTCGTCGAAACGGTCGTCAACGACGTTGACAGCGGCTCCCAACTCGTTTCGGTCAGCGCGAAACCGGCTTCGGGACGGCCCGCTGCGAGCGGCATCACGAGCGGCGACATCACGCTGGCCAACATCAAGAACGACAAGAGCTACACCATCAAACTCAAGCTGGATGCACCGGCAAAGTCGGTCGAGTTTAATTTTATCACGCCGGCGGATGCGCTCCCCGGTTCCATTGCTTCGGTGTGCCGCCTGTTTCAACGGCAGGCAAACGCCGCGCTTGCCGCCGCAATTCCCGGCGCACAAGTCAGTTGTGCGCCGAGCAGCAGCGGCAAGGGGTTGCGCGTCACCGCACTCATGCCAAACGCTTATGACGCACAGGTCACTTTTGACAGCGGCGCGACTGACGACGCCGACGCCTTTCTCAATTTGAAAGCGCAGAACGCCAGCGCCAACGTCTCGCATTACTGGCCTAACAGCCAGCGCGGCGTGGATGCTTTCGCGCAAAAGTCCGCTATGCCTGGAGTTGACGGCACTTTGTTGCCGCAAGCGGACGATTTGATCGGCGACCCGGGCAAGTTCTCCGGCATTTACGCTTTGGACAAGGTGGATCTGTTCAACATTCTTTGCCTGCCGGACGTGACGCGGGCCAAGCCGGGCAATCCCGCAGTATCCGATCTCGATTTGATCAAGCAGAATTCCGTTTTCGGTGCGGCGATGACGTACTGTCTTGGACGCCGCGCCTTTTTGCTGGTTGACGCCCGGCCCGAAGTCAACGACGTGTCGTCCGCGGTGGACTGGAAGAGCACTGGACTGACGGTGCACGACAAAAATGGCGCGGCCTATTTCCCACGATTGAAATTGGCCGATCCGCTGAATGACTTCCAACTCCGCACCTTTGCCCCGTGTGGCATCATCGCCGGCCTTTTTGCGCGGATCGACACGGCGCGCGGCGTTTGGAAAGCACCGGCTGGCACTGAGGCGACGTTGAGCGGAGTGCAGGAAGTAGCCTACAAACTGACCGACAGCGAAAATGGTGTGCTGAACCCGCTGGGGTTGAATTGCGTGCGGCTGTTTCCCGTTTTCGGGCCGGTCGCGTGGGGGGCGCGGACGCTCGTTGGCGACGATGCCGATGCGAGCGAATGGAAATACGTACCAGTCCGTCGCTTGGCGCTTTTCATGGAGGAAAGCCTCTATCGCGGCACGAAGTGGGTCGTGTTCGAGCCGAACGACGAGCCGTTGTGGGCGCAGATCCGCCTCAACGTCGGCGCGTTCATGCACGACCTGTTCCGCCAGGGCGCCTTTCAGGGACAGACGCCCAAAGACGCCTACTTCGTCAAGTGTGACAAGGAAACCACCACTCAGAATGATATCAACCGCGGCATCGTCAACATCCTCGTCGGGTTCGCACCACTGAAACCGGCGGAATTCGTCATCATCAAGATTCAGCAGATCGCCGGACAAATTCAAACCTAGGAGATGAGCCATGACACAATTCAGCGTCAACGCACAACGGTTTGACCCGTACAAGAACTTCAAGTTCCGGCTGAAATGGGACGGCAAGTATGTCGCCGGCATCAGCAAGTGCAGCGCGCTCAAACGGACCACGGAAGTCGTCAAGCATCGTGAGGGCGGCGACCCCAGCAGCAGTCGGAAATCTCCTGGCCGGACCGAATATGAAGCGATTACGCTCGAACGCGGCGTGACGCACGACCCGGAATTCCGCAATTGGGCTGGGAAAGTTTGGAACTTCAAGGCCGGACTGGGGGCGGAGGTTTCGCTCAAGGATTTTCGGAAGGATATCATTCTGGAAATCTACAATGAAGCCGGTCAACTTGCCCTGGCGTACAAAATCTATCGCTGCTGGGTCTCCGAATTCCAATCCGTGCCCGACCTCGACGCGAACGCCAACGCGGTCGCCATTCAGCACATCAAGCTGGAAAACGAAGGGTGGGAACAGGATCTCGAAGTACCTGAGCCGAGCGAGCCGGCCTTGACGGTTTAGACAACGCCATGCGCGCGCTCTCGGCCACAGAATTGTTGGGCGCCTGGGAGCGGGGGTTGGGCCAGCCGCGGCTCCAGCAGGCCCTCACCCTGCTGGCCGCTGCCTATCCCGAAGTGCCGCCGGAGGCACTGGCCAATCTCAGCATCGGCCAGCGCGACGCGCGGTTGATGGAACTGCGCGAACTGACTTTTGGCGCTAATTTCACCGGTTTGGCGAACTGTCCCGCGTGCAACGAAACTGTTGAACTGGCCTTCGACACTTCAGCAGTTCGTCCCGCCGAAGCAATGGAGACTCCCGCCGAATTGGATGCGGAAGTTGAAGGGCGCAAACTGCATTTTCGTCTGCCGACCAGCGCCGACCTGTTCGCCGTCACCACGCGCGACCAACTCCTCGACCGCTGCCTGCTGGGCGGCCGCGACCAGTTGCCGGACCAGGCCATTGACTCCGTCATTGCCCAGATGGCCCGGGCTGATCCGCTGGCCGACATTCAATTGGCCCTGCACTGTGCCAGTTGCGGTCACCAGTGGGAAGCGAACTTTGACATCGTCACGTTCCTCTGGAGTGAGATCAACGCCGCCGCGCGTAATCTGCTGCGCGGAATCCATGCCCTCGCCAGCGCCTACGGTTGGAGCGAAGCCGATATCCTCGCCCTCAATCCAGCCCGCCGGCGCCTGTATCTGGAGATGGTGAACAGATGAGCGATTTTTTCACCAATCTCATCGCCCGCAGTTTCGCCGCCCCCCCGGCCATTCAGCCGCGCCTCCCATCGCTGTTTGAATCAACCGAAATCATTTCAACACCGGCCGACCCGATTCCTTCTCCATCACACGAACCAAGAGTCGCCCACGCCACCACGCCACCGACATCTGTCGCCTCAGTCCCTCCGCCCGCTTCCAAATTGGAAACCGCAGCCCCGCTTACAACTGCATCACCGGCCGTTCCGTTCGTTGCGCCAAGAAAAACGACAGAAACCGAACTGCCTGCCCCGCCGACTTCTGTATTCTCTCTGCGTACCAATCGCGAAACCAGTTCGCGGGCCGTGACGAGCGAACGCAATTCGTCCACCGTTTCTTCGACACCAACAAGCGACCACGCGTCATCCGCCGTAACCGCATCACCGCCGCCACACGACCCCTCCGTGCCTCGCCCCGCCTCCGCTCCGCGGGCTCTCACCGCTTCGCCCGGTCGAACACCAGTGGCCCGGTCGAAAGGAACGATCATTTCGCCGAGGCAGACCCGCACGCCGCGCCAATTCGAGCATCCTGTATCGGACTCGACACCGACCATCCACGTTACCATCGGCCGCGTCGAGGTGCGGGCAGTCCCCGCGCCGCTTCCCACGCCGCAACCCGCGAGGCGCGCCGCGCCGCCAAAGTTGTCGCTCGCTGATTACCTGCAAAACCGCCACGGAGGCGCACGGTGAGCAACTACCTGGCTGTCGCCACCGTGACCGCGACTTTGCAGCGTGAACTGCAATCCGTCATCGGCACGGACGTACCCGGTGCCACCGCTTTCATGCATCGGCCTGACGCGCCGGCGAACATGCCCGGGGCCGGCGTAAACATCTTCCTGTACCAGATCGCGCCCAACGCCGCGTTGCGCAACGTCGATCTGCCGACGCGCGACTCCGATGGCCCGGCGCGCCAACGGCCCAAAGCGGTATTGGATTTGTATTACCTAATGAGTTTCTACGGTAAGGAAAACCGGCTCGAACCGCAACGCGTGCTCGGCAGCGTTGTGCGCCACCTCCACAGCCACCCGCTGTTGACACAGCAGATGATTCGCGATGCTCTGGCCGACAAAGCGTACTCCGCCTACCTCGCCGCGTCGAATCTCGCGGACGCCATCGAGCCGGTGAGGTTTACGCCGCTGGGGTTGTCACTCGAAGAACTGTCCAAGCTCTGGTCGGTATTTTTCCAAACACCGTACACGTTATCGGCGGCCTACCGCGCCTCGTTCGTGCTCGTCGAGGAGGAACTCACGCCTCAGAGCGCGTTGCCGGTACTCCAACGCCAGGCGTACGTACTGCCGTTCAACCAGCTCGTGATCGAGCAGGTAAGTTCTGACACACCGCCGGAGGCCGACCCGCGCATCACGCTGTCCAGCACGCTCGTGTTGAAAGGGCGCGGGCTGAAAGGCCCCCTTACGTTCGTGCGGCTTGGCGATCTCGAATTGCCACCCCAGACACCCCCGCCGGACTTGACCGTATCCAACACGCAAATCAGCTTTCCACTGGCCACGCTCACGACGCTGCGAGCCGGCGTGCAGGCCGTGCAAGTCGTCCACAAACTCAGGATGGGCAATCCCGCAGCGGATCATCGTGGCTTCGAATCCAACGTCGCGGCGTTTGTGCTGCACCCGACGATCACCGTCTCTGACCCCGCTGGAGTTTCCCAAAAGAAGGTTAACGGCGTGACGCTATTCGCGGCTACGATAACGGTGAAGTTCGTCCCGAATGTCGACAAGAGCCAGCGCGTGACGCTCTTACTGAACGAGTTAAACGCACCCAACACACGCCCGTCACACGACTACAGTTTTGCCGCGCCCAAAGACAACGGCATCCCCACCCCATCAACACCGCCCATCCCTCTTGACACGCCGACCATCGCCTTTGCCATCAGTGGCCTGCTGGCCGGAGATTATGTGGTGCGCGTCCAGGTGGATGGCGCGGAGAGTCTGCCGGACACCGACACCGACAAGAACAGCCCGAGCTTCCGTCAATATCTCGGCACCCCAAAGGTCTCGTTCCCATGAGCGCAGCGACAACAGCTAACTGGCATGAGGCCAACCAGCGTCACCTGATGGAATCGCTGGCGGTCGTGCGCGCCGCATTGAAAGGTCACGGGGAGCACAGTCAGTCGCTTGAGCCGGAAAAGACTCCCCGCCCGGAAGAATTCACTTCCGATGGTCCACCGCCGGCGCTGGAAACGTTGTGCGTCCTGTTCGGCCTTTCGGAGTTCGAGCGTAATCTCCTGCTGCTGTGCGCGGGCGTCGAACTCGATTCGAAGGTCGCTGCCCTGTGCGCCGCGGCGCAGGGCGACCCACGCCGGGATTATCCGACGTTCAGCCTCGCGCTCGGCACGCTGCCGGAGCCGCACTGGAGCGCGCTCACGCCCGCCGCCCCGTTGCGCCGTTGGCGGCTCATCGAGGTGTCGCCGGGCACCAGCCTGACGCTCAGCCCGCTCCGCATCGACGAGCGGGTCCTGCATTACCTGACCGGCGTCGGGCATCTGGACGACCGGCTCGCGGGCATCGTCACGCCCGTGCCGGCGACGGACGATTTGGTCGCTTCGCACCGCGCCCTTGCGGAGCATGTGGTGGCATCACTGCGCGCTGGCCGACCGCTGCCGGTCGTGCAGTTGTGCGGACACGACACGGCGGCCAAACGCACGGTCGCAGCGGCAAGTTGCACGGCATTGGGATTGAGCCTGCACGCACTTGCCGCGCCCGTCCTTCCCAATGATCCTCGCGAGCTCGATACGTTGATCCGGCTCTGGGAACGCGAAGCGGCGCTTTCTGCCAGCGCCTTGTTGCTGGACTGTGACGACGTGGAGACGGGTGACGCCACCAACCGATTCATCGAACGCGTCGGAGGTGTTCTGTTCGTCGCCAGTCGGGAACAGAGGCGCACGCGCCAACGCGTTTCCGTGAGTTTCGACGTGGCCAAACCCACTGCCGGCGAGCAGCGAACGGTTTGGCAGGAGGCGGGTGTGAACGGCCAGGCGGACGCGCTGGTGGCACAGTTCGATCTCGGCGTGGCCGGCATTCGCGCCGCCATAGCCCAGGCACAAACCCCAGAGCAACTCTGGGATGCGTGCCGGTCCATCGTGCGGCCGCGCTTGGATGATCTGGCGCAACGAATCGAACCACGGGCCACTTGGAACGAACTCGTGTTGCCCGGCCCACAATTGGCCACGCTGCATGAGATCGCCGCGCACGTTCGCCAGCGCGCTCAGGTGTACGACGCGTGGGGGTTCGCGCACAAGTGCGCCCGCGGCCTTGGCATCAGCGCGTTGTTCGCCGGCGCCAGCGGCACGGGCAAAACGATGGCGGCGGAAGTGTTGGCGAACGAATTGCGGCTCGACCTGTATCGGATTGATCTGTCGCAAGTCGTCAGCAAATACATCGGCGAGACGGAAAAGAATTTACGGCGCGTGTTCGACGCCGCCGAAGAAGGCGGCGCACTGCTGTTGTTCGACGAGGCCGATGCCTTGTTCGGCAAACGCAGCGAGATCAAGGACAGCCACGACCGCTACGCGAACATCGAAGTCAGCTATCTGCTGCAACGCATGGAAGCCTATCGCGGGCTGGCGATTCTGACGACCAACATGAAAGACGCGCTCGATGCGGCATTCCTGCGGCGGATCCGGTTCGTCGTCCAGTTCCCGTTCCCCGAGGCCGCCGAGCGCGCCGAGATTTGGCGCCAGATGTTTCCTGCCGCAACGCCCGTGGACGGACTCGACGTGGCCCGACTGGCCCGGCTCAACGTCGCTGGCGGCAACATCCGCAATATCGCGCTCAACGCCGCCTTCCTCGCCGCCGATACCGGCGAACCGGTGCGGATGGCGCACGTGTTGCAGGCCGCGCGCACCGAGTACAGCAAAATCGAACGTCCGCTCACCGAAGCAGAAATTGGAGGCTGGCAATGAGCCGACGAAGTGAGTCAACAGGAAGAACCGCGGTTTAGGCCATGGAGTATCAATTACACATCGAAGAGGATCCGACCAAGCTGGGACAGGCAATCAGCACGATGCTCAAGCAAGATTATACGCTGCACGGTCCGCCGATAATCACCGCTGTCGCCGGCCCGGACTCTGGCGGCAAGTGGACGATTTTCTGGAGGTACGCCCAAGCGGTCGTCAAGTACGACCAGCCGAACCCATGAATATCGAGGTACGCATCGAAGAACTCATGCTCCACGGCTTCGCGCCCGGTGACCGGCGCGGCATCGGCGCGGCGGTGGAACAGGAGCTGACTCGGTTGCTTGCCGAGCGCGGCATTTCACCGGAGCTCGCAAAAACGAACACGGTTGAGAACCTCGACGGCGGCTCGTTCAAGCTGGCGGCCGGTTCGAAGGCAGAAGCCATCGGAGTCCAAGTGGCACAAGCCGTTCATGGAGGATTGACCCGATGAACGCCAGCGTGTCCTTGGATCCAAGAAAGAGGATCGCATCGAGTCTCACCCCCGCGCGCGGTTTCACTCCAACTCATCCATCTTCAGTTTATAAACCGCTGGATCGCGTACCGGACTCGGCAGAAACGGTGAATTCAGCATTCGGTCACGACTTTGGGCAAATTGCAGTGTCTACCGGTTCGAAGCCAACCACTGATTCATGTCCGCTCAAATCAACGCCGACCCGCTGTCCCTTTGGCGGTGCCTGCCACACCTGCCCGGTTCGGTCTCAGGGCGTCCTGTCGCTTGGTGAACCCGCTCATGGTGTGAAACCGGCAACGTCCGCCACGGAGCCTGCATCGGTGCCGGCGTCAGGCCCAGCAACCTGGTCCGAATCTGTGCTGCCGACGGCGCGCTTTGTGCGATTTGTGCTCAATGGCGCCGTGCGCTGCTGCAAAGATCGTGGGCGAAAACGGTGCCCCGTTCATCTCGGTGCGGCAAAGCCCGGTGACCCAAGACCGCAGAACGGGTTCAACCTCGTTGCGGCTATCGACGGCCATCGTCCCGGCATCGACTACGGCTTCGTCCAGATCATTCACTACCGCGAGTGTGCGAGGACAGCGGGCGTCGGGGCTGCAGGGTGGATCGTAGTTGGCAGCGGCGGACCCGGATTTGACGACTCTCCGGTCCCCGACGCAACTTGCCCGGTGCCTGACACAAACAGCGAAATCACTATGACAGATGCGCCCGGATACGCCGTCCGCCTTGGCGGGCCGGCGCTGGCTGGTGTCGACGCGATGACGCTTCAGATGAACGCCAACAACTGGGTCATTGCCCGTCAGAAACCAAAGCGATGGAAGCGGATTTCCGATCTATTCCGCTGGCACTCGCAGACTAGCATCCGACGCAACGCCGCCGGCAACTACGAGCTGACCCCAAGCGAGAACAGGATAGGAGAGGGATTCATGCGGGTCGGTGGTTGTCCGCCGTAATGATTATGTGAGAAGAGCGATGCGAAGCGCGATTAGCTGCCTACGTGCGAAGACGGCTCAGGAATCGATGGAGTCGGCCCGGGCGACTGCGCGCATAGGGGGGGATGCACCCTGGTCCCTCCTCAGCAATGTGCTGAACTGCCCAGGCGAACCATTTGACTCAGCTGCGCGCACCTTGCTTGAACAGCACTTCGGGTACGACTTCGGCCAAGTCAGGGTCCTTCCCGGTTCGAGGCAAGCTGCTGATTCCTGCCCCCTCAAATCCATGCCGACCCGGTGTCCATTCGGTGGCGCCTGTCACACGTGCCCGACTCATGTTCAAGCCAAGCTGGCCATCAACCAGCCCGGCGACGTTTATGAACAAGAGGCTGACCGAGTTGCCGAGCAGGTCATGCGAATGACAGAGCCGACGGCACCGGGCCGGCGTGACGCCATTTCTCCGCAACGGTCGGACTCAGCCATCCGACGGAAATGCGCGTGTGGCGGCAAGACGGATACCAACGGTGAGTGCGAGGAATGTAAGAAGAAAAAATTGCAGCGCAAATCCAATGGCTCAGACCGCGGAGCGGAGAACAATATGTCTGTGCCGCCGATTGTGCATGAAGTGCTGCGCTCGCCAGGCCAACCGCTGGATGCAGAGACGCGTGCCTTCATGGAACCTCGCTTTGGTCACGACTTCAGCAGTGTGAGGGTGCATAAGGATGCCAAAGCGGCAGAGTCGGCGCACACGATGTCAGCACAAGCTTACACGGTTGGGCACAATGTCGTTCTCGGCACTGGCCTATACCCGGCACAACCGTCAGAAGGTATGTTTCTTCTCGCGCATGAATTAGCCCACGTCATACAGCAAGAAAGCCGATTTGACTCTAAGATTTCTCGGCATGGGCCGCCGATGTTACAGCGAAAGTCCGGTGGCGGAGCTTCGGGCCGGTGCAGTTACATATGCAGGCGTGCAGAGTCGCCATGCGAAAAACCAGACCCTGGGCATGAAGGAACAGGAGGAACTGCGACCGAGTGGACACTAAAAGTGATGATCGACATTGATGTCCCTTCTGCCGAAGATGTCAAGAGCGGAGCTGATGTTGGGCACACATACATCGGGTTATCAGACTCTACCGGAAAATCATTCACTTATGGTTTCTATCCCAATACCGCTTACGGGACGCCGGATCCTTACTGGAAGCCCGAAGTGTTCGGGTGTATGGCTCACCCCGACACCGCCCACCGGCCATGCATTGATCACGAGGAAGTAATTCGTCTCTCCAAAGGTGAGTTTCAGGCTGCTTTGGGCTTTGCGCAAAGTCTGTGCAAAGCACCGCCACATTTCCACATTGCAAATATGAACTGCACTACATTCGCTGCTCTTGTGGTTTCACGCGCAGGCAAGAGTCTTCCAGCAATCCGCGGGAAAGTAGGGCCCGGCCCGGGGATCGCTGCTGATAGCCCCAATACGCTTTTGCAGGGGATTCGTCGGCGCGACATTGGCCCTACGTATGGAATCAGCTCAGGTGCAGGTCTTCGCAAAGCGATCGCAGACTCTAATGCTACTGAACTGGGCAAGGCCCCAGTGACTGAAAAGATTCGTGTTATTAACCGGCTTCTGGACTGGTGGGTAAGAGACGCCGACATAGAAGCCATTGAGAAACTATGCAACAGCGTCAGCTCCTCCGCCGAAATGCGTCAGATCAACAGGGCTGTGCATCGGAGAGAGGGAGACCTATTCAACGATGACCACAAGAAGCGGTTTCACAACGCCATCAGCCGTAATCTTGGAGGTGGTGCGATATGAATCACTCGCCGTTTGCCTGTTCTATCCGTTTGAATGCGTGTGATTCTTAATCAAAAAGCGTCTCATTGCACGAAGGATGCAAATCATGACTTCGCCAGAACATATGAGCCCGGTTGAAATCACGATGTTAGTCGGTGGCACCGTCTTGTTCGTGGTTGCGTTGGGCCTGCTTGTGTTTTGCGTGGTCAAACGGCGGTCGTTCAAACTGGTGCTTGCCTTGTTTCCGTTGGCAATCATTATGATCGGCTTTCCCAACATCAAGTCCGCCAAAGTCGCCGGGTTCGAGTTCGATGCCAAAACCGCCGACGACTTTGGGAACGATCCAAATAGCGCAAGCACGAGAAAGAAGTTCGTTGCCGAACTCAACAAACTGGACGCGGCCCACGCTGCCACCCCGGCCCGACCGCTCTCGCCTCAGGTTCATTCCACCTTGGCCGCCATGGTGACCAAGCTGGATCGACAGCCGAACCTGTCGCCCGAATCTCGGGCAACGTTGGCACGAACGGAGTTGCTGCTTGGCCAAACCAACCAAGCGGTGGCGAGCCTCCATTCCGCCCTGAAAGTTGACACCAACCTGGTCGTCGACCCGAAATTGCGAATCCTGATGCGCCCCATTTCCCATTGACTAGATCATATTATGAGTACCTTCCCCAACTCTCCACGACTCCTGAAAGGCGCGCTCGTCGGCCTCGACCCGGCCAACCCGCTGGCGAGCGTGATCGTGTTCCAATACAATCCAGAGACGGTCACGCGGAGGCTGACGCCGCAGACCACCGCGGCGGGCAGCGAAAGCGGGCAATCAGCGCCCGGCGAGGCCCTGCGGCTGACGGGCCCGCCGCAGGAGGAGATCAACCTGGAGGTGGTCATCGACGCCACCGACCAACTGGAGCAGGCGCAGCCGTTGGCCACGCAAATCGGGATCTACCCGCAACTCTCGGCGCTCGAAATGTTGCTGTATCCGAAGAGTGCGTTGGTCATCGCCAATGAAGCATTGCTGCAAGCGGGGATCATCGAAGTCGTCCCACCGGAAGCGCCGCTGACGGTCCTGGTGTGGGGCGTCAAGCGCGTGGTGCCGGTCCGGCTGACTTCGTTTTCCATTGCCGAGGAGATGTTCGATCCGAACTTGAACCCGATCCACGCGAAGGTCTCGCTCGGCTTGCGCGTACTGAATTACAGAGACCTGGGGTTGCTGACCCCGGGTGGTGCGCTCTTCATGACGCACCAGTTGGCAAAAGAAGTCATGGCCACGCTCAATACCGTCGCCAACGCGCCGGCCATTCTCAGTGCCATTGGAGGATGAACCATGTTTGACTCGACAAGTCGGTATGCCAAGCTCGCCGTCAGGACGCTCACCGTCACCGGCCCCGACGGCGAACCCCGCGACATCCCATACGTGGAACGACGGTTCCTGCCGTCAGTCGATGCGGGCACGACCATTGTCGAGCATACCGTCACGCAAGAGGACCGGCTGGACAACGTCACCGCCAAGTATCTCGGCGATCCGACCCAATTCTGGCGCGTGTGCGATGCGAACGAAGCGATGGATCCAGGCGCGCTAACGGAGGAAGTTGGCCGGCGGATCCGGATCGCCATGCCGGACATTTAGGAGAGTTGCGATGCTGACCAGCCAACTCGGGATTCGGTTGTTGTTGTGGGTGGGCAAGACGGTGCCGCGGCCCGCCCCGCCCGAGTTGTTGCGCGCCATCAGCCGCGTGGAGGTCACCAACAACGCCGATAAGGATGACGGATTCCAAATCATGTTCAGCCTGACGAAACAGAAGACCGGCGAGTATGACCTGCTGCAAGACGGCACGCTGGATCCCGACTCGCGGGTGATCATCGGCGTGATCATGGGCGCCGCGCCCGAGCCGTTGATGGACGGCATCATCTACCATCATCAACTCGTACCCGGTGATCAGCCGGGTCGCTCAACGTTGACGGTCATGGGGCGCGATGTGCGGGTAATGCTCAATCTGACGGAAGTCAATGGCCGGTTTCCCAACCAGGCCGACTCGGTGATCGTCCAACGGATTCTCGCGAACTACGCTCAATACGGGCTTGTGCCGAATGTGACCACGACCACGGACACGCCCTCGCAAAACGAATTGGTTCCGTGGCAGCACGAGACCGACCTGGCGTTCATCAATCGGCTGGCCGAACGCAACGGATTCGTGTTCTACACCGAGCCACTCACCATCGGCACGAACACGGCTTATTGGGGACCGCGCGACCGCACCGGCCAACCGCAGCCGGCGCTCAGTTACAGTCTCGGCGCGGCCTCGAACGTGCGGCAGATTCATTTCCGAAACGACGCCCTCGCGCCGGTTGCCGTCGAAGGCAAGTTCACGGACCCAATCACAAAGCAGAGTATTTCCATTCCGTCTTTACCAGATCTCCGTTTCCCGCCCTTGGTTGTGCAACCGGTCAGTTCCCGTCGCACCCTGTTGATGCGGCGCACGGCCAATCGCAGCGCGTCGCGCGCCGCAGTCGATCTGCTGGCGCGGAAGGCGAACGCCCCGGATGCCGTGATCTGCACGGGGACGCTGGATTCGGTCCGGTATGGCTTCGTCTTGCGCGCTCGCCGGCTGGTGGGCGTGCGGGGAGCGGGGCGGGCATACGACGGCACCTATTACGTCCAGGAAGTGAAACACATGCTGACGCTCACCGGCTACACCCAGGAGTTCAGCCTCCAACGCGAGGGCACCGGCTCACTGCTGCCGGTGGTCAGCCCATGATGAACGGCGAATCCGACAACCAATTCTTCTACGGCAAATACCAGGGAGTGGTCACCGACAACCAGGACCCGGAGAAGCGTGGCCGTATCAAAGCCAAGGTGCCGGACATCTTCGGGGATGACGAGAGCGGCTGGGCGTTGCCGTGCGCTCCGTTTAGCGGTTACTGCGCCCTGCCCAAGGTCGGGGCTGGTGTATGGATTGAGTTCGTCGGCGGTGACCCGGACTATCCGATCTGGTCGGGCTGCTGGTGGGGTTCCCAGGCGGATAGGCCGTCGGTTCTCCTGCCGGCACCGGAGAAGAAAGTCGTCCTGGAAACCGAGGGCGGCAACCGAATCACCTTCGACGATTCGCCGGGCAGCGGCGGCATCACGCTGGAGACATCCGGCGGACAGAAAATCAAGCTGACTTCCCAAAGCATCGAGATCGACAACGGCAACGGCGCGACCGTCAAACTGAGCGGGCCCTCGGTCAAGATCAACGACCAGGCACTGGAGGTGACGTGATGTCCGGCTATCTGCTCCATCAAGGCGCCACGGTCATGTGCCTGCACGCCGGCCAGGCGCAGGCCATCGTGCCCAACCCGCGCGTCAAAGTCAGCGGCCAAGAAACCGTTCAGCAGTCAAATCCGTGGACAGTTTCCGCGTGCCCGTACGTCACCGCCGGCGTACCGACGCCCTGCGTCACCGCGCAATGGACTACGGCCGCCACGCGTGTGAAGTCCGGCGGCCAACCCCTGTTGCTTCAGGATAGCCAGGCGGTTTGCACTCCGAACGGTACCGGCGTGAACGTCGTCGTGACCCAGATGCGAGTGAAAGCTCAATGAACGTTGCTTTTCCATTTCAATTTGACGCCCGCGGTCGCACGGCCGACGCGGATGCCGACCGCCATATCCGCGATCTGATCGAGCAACTTCTATTCACGATGCCCGGTGAGCGGGTGAACCGCCCGGATTTCGGCAGCGGTGTGATGCAACTCGTATTCGCTCCCAATAGCCCGGAACTCGCGGCGGCCACCCAGTATCAAGTCCAAGCCGCCCTCCAACAATGGCTCGGAGATTTGATCGAGGTCAAGAATCTGGAGGTCGTGAGCGAAGACGCCACGTTGCGTGTGCGGATTGACTACGTCGTGCGCCGCTCACAAACGAAACAGACGGCGGTGTTCACGCAGGGAGGGCCGGGCGCATGATCTACACGTGTTGCGATGAATTTCGTCGCGCGGCGTTGGCCGACCCTCAGCAGAACCCCACCGGGTTGAACGGCATCGACTATCTCGAAGTGCTCGATCACGACGCCTCGATGTTCTCGGCGAACGATTTGGCTGATCTTCCCGGCCTGCGCAAGAAGCTGGTTCCCCACGCACATCGCGACAAGGTTTCCGCGTTCGTTTGGCAGCAGTTCACCCGGCGCACCCAAAGGCTTCTCCAGAACCCCCGTTCATCTTCGCTCGCCCGCCGATCCGCCCTCGTCTCCGAGTTTAACCAGACAATCCAATCTGGTCGTTCGATTTATACCGCTCACCGGTTTGTCGGCGTGCCTCTATCAGCCAAGACTCATCAATTACTCGTGCAACGCTTGTCCGGGGAGAATGTGCTTCGTTTGAATCGCCTGCTGTTGGAGGACGCCTACCCCTTGGAAATTGCCAGAAGCCCGGATCGGCAATGCATGTTGTTGGTGCATTTTGTCAATGACCTTTCGGGTGCCGCGCTCACGAAAACCAACCTGGTCATCGAGGGCGGCGAACGCGTCACTCCGATCACCGTCACCGACGCAACGCCCGGCACCGGCTTGGATGCGAAGGTGCTGAAGGTCCAAGTGAATCAGCCGGGCGACTATTCGACCTACACGTTGCGGATCGTGCAGGAGGCGCAGCTCCAGCCTCCGCAACCGCCGGCTGGCTACGATCCGCTGCTGTCGGCGATCGATTTTTCGTTCAAGGTCGAGTGTCCGAGCGATTTCGATTGCCAACCGCGACGTATCTGCCCGCCGCCGGCGCACGTCGAGCCGGAGATCAATTACCTCGCGAAAGATTACGCCAGTTTCCGCCGGCTCATGCTCGACCGCATCGCGCTGTTGAGCCCGCAGTGGAAAGAACGCCACGCGGCCGACCTCGGCGTTGCGCTCGTCGAACTGCTCGCGTTCGTCGGCGATTACCTCAGTTACCAACAGGATGCCGTCGGCACCGAAGCCTATGTCGGCACGGCGCGTCGGCGCATTTCAGTGCGGCGGCACGCCCGGCTGGTCGATTACCGGATGGACGATGGCTGCAATGCGCGCACCTGGGTCCAGATCCAGGTCAACGCCGACACCGGGCCGCTGCCGAAAGGCACGCGACTGTTCACCCGAATCCCCGGCCAGCCGGTGGTCTTGCCGGACGATCCGCGAGTTTTGCGCCAGGCGCAGGCCGGTTTTGAAACGATGCACGACATCCTGTTGTTCAAAGATCATACGGCCATTCCGTTTTATACGTGGACGGAACAGCGCTGCTGTCTGCCGAAAGGGGCCACGCGCGCCACGTTGGACGGCCATTTCCCCAACCTGAAAAAGGATGACGTTCTCCTCCTCGAGGAAATCGTCGGCCCCGACACCGGCCAGCCCGGCGACGCCGACCCGACGCACCGGCAGGCCGTGCGACTGACGAGCGATCCCATCCTCGACACGGACCCGTTGGACAATCATCTGATCACCGAGATCGAATGGGCGGCCGACGACGCGCTGACGTTCCCGCTGTGCATTTCCGCGTACACTGATGAAGAGCACGGCAACAAATATCTCGACAACACCGTCAGCGTCGCCCGTGGCAACATCGTACTGGCCGACCACGGTTTGATCGAAACCAACCCGCCGATTCCCGCCATCGTGCCGGAGCCGACGATTTTCCGGCCGCCGGCAACCGACAGCGACCATTGCATCGAGGCCAAACTGGTGCCCATACCGCCGCGTTACCGGCCGCAGCTCCAGGACCAACCGCTGACGCAGGCGGCGCCGTTCGATGCAACCGCCTCCGCCGCGGCGGCGATGCAGTGGAACGTGCACGATGCGCTACCGGCGGTTTGGTTGCAGAGCACGCGGAACAGCATCACCGAGCCGTGGTATCCGCAAGGCGATCTGCTCAACAGCGCGCCCGACGCCAACGAGTTCGTCGCGGAGATTGACAGCGATGGTGCCGCGTACTTGCGGTTCGGCGACGATCAACTCGGCAGGCGTCCCGATCCGCTGACGGCGTTCACCGCCACGTATCGCGTCGGCAACGGCACCGCCGGCAACGTCGGCGCGGAATCGCTGGCGCACATCGTGACGAGCCTGACCGCCGTCACGCTCGTGCGCAATCCGTTGCCCGCACAAGGTGGCGTCGAGCCGGAAACGATCGAGGAGGTGCGGCAGCACGCACCCGCGGCGTTCCGTACGCAGGAACGCGCGGTGACCGAGGCCGATTACGCCGAGGTGACACAGCGCGACTCGCGCGTGCAACGCGCCGCGGCCACATTTCGCTGGACGGGAAGTTGGCACACAGTTTTTTTGACCGCGGACCGGTTCGGTGGTTTGCCGGTCGACGACGCGTTCAAGACCGACATTCGCCAGCTCGTCGAGCGCTACCGGATGGCGGGCTACGATTTAGAAGTAGATGGACCGCGGTTTGTGTCGCTGGACATCGCGATGCACGTTTGCGTGTTGGCGGACCATTTCCGCAGCGACGTGAAGGCGGCGTTGCTCGACGTGTTCAGCAACCGGCTGTTGCCCGATGGTCGACGCGGCGTGTTCCATCCCGACAATTTCACGTTTGGGCAAACGGTCTGGCTCAGCCCGCTCTACGCCGCGGCGCAGGCTGTGCCCGGCGTCGCGTCGGTCGAGATCACGAGGTTCCAGCGACAGAGCAGTCCGTTCGATCCGCTGCCGCTGGCCGCCGGCAAGCTGACGATGGGCCGGCTCGAAATCGCGCGGTGCGACAACGACCCGAACTTCGCCGAGCGTGGCGTGTTCACCTTGAGCCTCGGAGGTGGGAAATGAACGACTGCGGGTGCTGCGCCGGCCTGACCGCGCAAACGCCGGCGGCCGTGGCGAACCGGCCGGGATTGTCGGCGATCGCGTATCGCGTCGGCACGCAGAGTCTGTTCAAGCAGAGCCTGCTCGCGGCGCTTTCCGACAACTCGCGGCCGGCGCTGCAAACCCTGAAGACCCGCGCCGATGACGATTTCTCGATCGCGCTGCTCGACGCGGCGGCGACGATGGCTGACGTGCTGACGTTTTACCAGGAACGCATCGCCACCGAATCGTACTTGCGCACCGCGACCGAGCGGCGCTCGCTGCTGGAACTGGCACGGCTCATCGGCTACGAACTGCGCCCCGGCGTCGCGGCGAGCGCGTTCCTCGCCTTCACAATGGATGCGTCGCCCGGCGCGCCGGCGGAGGCCACGGTTGACGTTGGCACGAAAGTGCAAAGCGTTCCCGGCCCGAACGAGAAGGCGCAGACGTTCGAGACGATTGAAAAAATCGAGACGCACGTCGAGTGGAATGCGCTCCAGCCGCAGATGACGCAGGGGTTCGTGCCGCAGTTCGGCGACACCCACGTTTATCTGAAAGGTACCGCGACGAATCTCAAGCCCGGCGATGCCATTTTGTTGGTTGGCAGCGAACGCGAAGCCGATTCCGGTAGTGAACGCTGGGATTTCCGCCGCGTCACGACGGTCACGCCGGATTTCAACGCGAACAGCACGCGCATCGAGTGGGCGGTGGGACTCGGCACGAACATTCCGCACCGGGTTGACCCCGCGGCCAACCCGACGGCGTACGCGCTACGGCTGCGCGCCTCCCTTTTCGGTTTCAATGCGCCGCAGCCGGCGACGTTATCCGACCAAGTGCTCGGCCACTACGGCCAGGCGGCGGGCGCGGATTGGGGCTTTGATTTCTCCGCGCAGCAGACAATTGATCTCGATGCTGTCTATCCCGGAATTCTCAAGGACAGTTGGCTCGTCTTCTCCGAGCCGAATGATCCGTACCAGGAGTTGTATCGCGCCGGTTCGGTGATCGAAGCGGCGGTAGCCAAATACACGCTCGCCGGCAAAACAACCCGCGTGGTTTTGGACACAGACGAGAACCTCGACAAGTTCCAAGCTCACTACCGGGACACGATGGTATTCGCGCAAAGCGAGCCGCTCGACCTCGCCGAGGCGCCGCTGGTTGACGAAACCACGGGCAAACTGATTCCGATCACCGGGGCGACAATTCCCCTCGCCCAGCCGCCGACGGGTCTGGTGAAAGGGCAGTGGCTCGCCGCCTCGGGCAAGGACAGCGCAGGGAATGCAATTTCTGAAATCGTCCAGATTGCCGCAATCGACGGGGCGACGCTGACCGTCACGCCACCGCTGGTCAACAGCTACGCGCGCGACAGTTTTTCGTTCAATGCCAACGTTGCGCAGGCCACGCACGGCGAAACCGTCAGCGAAATTCTCGGCAGTGGCGACGCCAGCCAAGCCTACCAGAAATTCACACTGCGCCAGCCGCCGCTCACCTACCTCAGCGCGCCGACCGCCAGTGGCGCCCGGTCTTCACTGGAGACCAAAACCGATGCCGACCAGATTCAGTATGGCGTGCGCGTCAACGACGTCCTCTGGCACGAGACGCCGACGCTGTACGGGCGCGGCCCGCGGGAGCACGTGTACGTCACGCGCACGGACGACGACGGCGAGACGACGATCGAATTTGGCGACGGCGTCACCGGTGCACGGCTGCCGACGGGGCCGGACAACGTCCGCGCCGTTTACCGCAAAGGCATCGGGCTGAACGGCCTCGTGGAAGCCGGTCAGCTTACGTTGCTGTTGACGCGGCCGCTCGGCATCAAGTCGGTGGTCAATCCCGAAGCCGCGACCGGCGCGCAGAACCGCGAATTGCTCGACGACGCCCGCACCAACGCGCCGCTGACGGTGCTGACGCTGGACCGCACGGTGTCGTTGCGGGATTACGAAGATTTTTCGCGCGCGTTCGCCGGTGTCGCCAAGGCGCTGGCGACGATGACGTGGGACGGGCAGACGCAGCGTGTGTTCATCACGGTTGCCGGGCCGAACGGCGCAGCAATTCCGCCGGACAGCGCGACGTACCAGAATCTGCTCGCGGCGCTGCAACAAGCTGGTGATCCGTTTGTGAATTTACGCGTGCAATCGTATCGCCCGGCGTATTTCCGGTTTGGCGGCACCGTGAAGGTGAAACCAGACTACCTGACTGATGAGGTGCTCGCGGCCGTGGAGCAAGCGTTGCGGACGCGATTCGCGTTCGCGACGCGTGCGTTCGGTCAACCAGTAATGTTGAGCGAAGTTATCGCGACGGTTCAAGCCGTGCCGGGAGTGGCGGCGACGACGGTGGATATATTGTATCGCGCGGACGGCCCGGTCGGGCTGGACGCGCGTCTGTTGGCAGCCTGGCCGGAAGCGTTGTCGAATGGCGACGTGGCGGCGGCCGAGTTGTTGACGCTGGATCCCGCGCCATTGGATGAATTGGGGGGGATGCAGTGAGCTTTGACGCCAAGAAAATCTACGAGTTGCTGCCGGCAATTTACCGGATTCGCGATGCGGAACAGGGCGAACCGCTCCAGGCGTTGCTGGCGGTCATCGCCGACCAGATCGGCGTGCTCGAGGAGGATTTGGCGCAGCTTTACGATGACCAGTTCATCGAAACCTGCGCGACATGGGTCGTGCCGTACATCGGCGACCTGATCGGCTACCGCGCGTTGCGGACCGAGGTGCCGGGAATCGGCAACCCGCGCGCCGAGGTCGCACACACGATCGGCTACCGCCGCCGCAAAGGCACGGCGGCGATGCTGGAGCAACTGGCCCGCGACGCGACGAGCTGGAACGCGCGAGCGGTAGAATTCTTTCAACTGCTGGGCTGGACACAGTGGACACCGAACCACGTTCGCCCAAACAGTTGGTACGCGCCCGACCTGCGGCAGTGGGAGGTACTGGAAAACATCGGCGGGCCGTTCGACACGGTCGCCCATACGGTGGACGTGCGCCGCCCGGCGGCCGGAGGAAAATACAACATTCCGAACATCGGCATCTTCCTCTGGCGGCTGACGGCATATCCGCTGACCGAGTCGCCGGCGTTCCAACTCGATGCGCAGCGGTTTCGGTTTCATCCGCTCGGTTACGACCAGCCGCTGTTCACCAAGCCGGTGACCGAAACCGACGTCACACACCTCGCCGACCCGATCAACGTGCCGGCACCAATCAGCCGCCGCGTGCTCGATGCGTACCTGCCGTTGTACTACGGCGACGGCCAGAGCATTTTCATCCATGGCGCGGACATTGATACGGTTGAGGTGTGTGATCTCTCCGACAGTGGTGGAGGCTGGGCCCATCTGCCGCCCGCGGGCAAGATTGCGATTGACCCGGTGCTGGGCCGCATGGCGTTTGGCGACGCGCCGACGGCGCCGCCGCGCGTGACGTTCCATTACGGGTTCAGCGCCGATATGGGTGGCGGCGAGTACGACCGCGCGGCGACGTTCGATGCGTTGCTCACGCCCGTCGAAACGGTTCCTGCGCCACACGCGACAATCCAAGATGCATTGACTGCCGTGGCGGGCGGAGGCGTGGTGGAAGTTTTGGACAGCGGGCGATATGACGAGACCCTGTCGATCAACGTGAATGCTGCCGGGCAGCAGGTCGAATTGCGCGCGGCCAACGAATCCCGGCCAACGATCCTGCTCGGCGGGGATCTCGTCATCAATGGCGCTGTGGATTCCGAGATCACGCTGAATGGCTTGCTCATCAGCGGGGGCGCGGTGCGCGTCGTGGGCAGCCCCCGGGCGGTGACGTTGCGGCATTGCACATTGGTGCCGGGCAGCAACCCGAGCCTGATCGCCGATTTGGACAACGTCACGATCACTATCGACCACTGCATCGTGGGCGCGCTACGCGTCAAGCCCGGCGCGAACGTGCTGATTGCCGACAGCCTCGTGGATGCAGCCGACAACACCGCGGCCGCATTTGCGGCACCGAACGGCATGGATCCGGGCGCTGCGCTGCAAATTCGGAACAGCACCATCATCGGCACGGTGCACACGCTGGAATTGAAGCTGGCCTCGAACACGATTTTCATGGCCGACGTGACCTCGGAGAAGAAGCAGCAGGGCTGCGTACGGTTTTCGTATCTGCCGCCGACCTCGGTCGTGCCGCGCCGGTATCACTGTCAGCCGGTGGATGACAGCGATGCGTTGCGGGTCCGGCCGCAATTTACCTCGCTGCGCTACGGGGATCCAGGCTACGGCCAGTTGGCGCAGCGCACGGCAGTCGAAATCCGCACTGGTGCAGATGACGATGCGGAGATGGGGGCCTTCCATCAATTATACCAGCCGCAACGCGCGACCAACCTGCGAGTGCGGTTGGATGAGTATCTGCGGTTCGGGTTGGAAGCGGGAATCTTCTACGTGACGTGAACACAACATCAGGAGACCAACGATGAGTGGCGACTACAGCCGGGAAACACTTGACCCACAACGAGATTTCAGCACCGTGCTCATGCAACAGGGCCGCGTCCAGCTCGATGCGGACTGGAACGAGTTGGTCGGTCTGATCGATCGCCGGCGGCGCGCCGAGACGGTGGACACGATCGGGCGCGGCGTCGTGCCTCGGGAAGCGCCCGACGGTTTCAAAATCGACCTCGACGGCAACACACTGATGATCGGGCGCGGGCGGATGTACGTGGACGGCCTGTTGGCGGAAAACCACGGCAAAGCGCCGCTGGAGTTCGATCCTGTGCTGGCCGAACAGCGCGGCACGCTGCCGTTGCCGTTCAACGAGCAGCCGTACCAACCCCAGGCGTCCGCCCCGGCAAGGGGCGGTCCGCACCTCGTCTACCTCGACGTGTGGCAACGTGAGGTTACCTACCTCGAACAACCTGAGCTCTTCGAGAAAGCCGTCGGCGTTGACACGACCACGCGGCTGCAGACGGTCTGGCAGGTCCGCGTGCTGAACAATGTGGGCAACATCGCTTGCGACACGCCCGATGCACAGGTGCCGAACGGTTGGCCAGATATCATTCGCCCGTCGGCGGGGCGGCTCAGCACGGCGGCGGTCGGTGTCGTTAGCGCCACCGATCCCTGCCTGATTCCACCGAGCGGCGGCTACCGCGGGCTGGAAAACCGGCTGTATCGCGTCGAAATTCACGATGGCGGCCCGGTGGGTACGGCCACTTTCAAGTGGTCGCGGGACAACGCCGCGATTGCCACCCGCGTTACCGCAATCAATGCGAATCTGGACCAACTCACGGTAGCGCTCATTGGACGCGATACGACGTTGCGATTCAAAGCCGACGACTGGATCGAGATCACCGATGACTGGCGGGAGTTTGCGCAGCAGCCGGGGCTGATCCGGCAAATTGAAGACGCGGTCGACGCGACCCACGTGATCACGCTCAGAACCCCACTGCCGGCCGGCACGTTTCCCACCGACGCCGAGCAGAAGACCGATCCGAGCCGGCACACGCGTATCCGGCGCTGGGATCAGCAGGGCGAAGTGCGCGACACGAACAGCCATCTCCTCGTGGATCTTGACGCACAGGGCAGCACCGGCCTGATTCCGGTGCCGGCCGCCGGCACCTCGATTGTTTTGGAAGACGGCGTGCAAATCACGTTCAACACGCCGGCGGGTGGCACGTATCGTGTCGGTGATTATTGGAATTTCGCCGCGCGCACAGCCGATGCCTCAGTGGAGCAACTCGACAACGCGCCGCCGCGCGGGATTCATCATCACTATTGCCGGCTGGCCCTGGTGACGTTCCCGAATTCACCGACCGATTGCCGGCCGCCCTGGCCGCCGGACTTCGGCGGGGCGGGTTGCGATTGCAGCATGTGCGTCACCGCCGAATCGCACAACACCGGCGCGCTTACGATTCAGGATGCGATCGACCGGGTGAAGACGACCGGCGGCACCGTCTGCCTCGGACCGGGCACGTTCAATCTCAGGAAAACGGCCATCCAACTCACCGAGGTACAGTCGGTCCGCCTCCGCGGGCACGGCGAAAAGACGTTGTTGCAATACCTCGGCAGCGGCGCCGCGATGGTCATCGACAGTGCCCAAGAGGTAACGGTGGAAGAACTGGCGTTGTCGACGGCGGCGGCCGCTACGGACCCGACGCCGGCGGTGGTGCTGCGCAATTCGTCGCAAGTAACGGTGCAGCGCTGCGACGTCGCGCGCCTTGGCGATTCGGAGTACTCACCTCCGGCCATCGGCCTCGCTGGCATTCTGGTCGACGTGCTGATTCGCGACAATCTGTTGTATGCTCCGGTTGGCATCGGCAACATAGCCGTTGTCACCAAAGGCTCGTTGACCCGCGAACTCGAAACCGGTCGGCCCGCGCCGCTGATCACGGCGGAGTTGATTGTGAAAGATAACCTGTTGGTCTGTGCCCGCCGCGGCATCAGTTTCGAAGGTGTGAGCGTGCATTGGGCGCAGACCCGACTGGCCGGCAACCTGATCACGAAATGCACCCAGGCCGGCATCGTCGCCTGCGGTTTCGTGTTGCCCGGCTCCAGCCTCGACGTGCACGGCAACGAAATCCACGTCACCGGCGCCGGTATCATGGTCGGCACCGACGAGGCGCGAATCGACAGCAACAACATCAGCCCACTGCAAACCGGCAAGGGAGGCGATGGCATCGTCTTGACGCTCGGTCTCGACAAGACCGGCCTCGACCGTTGCCAGGTGTTCAATAACCGGATTTTCGGCTTGGCCGGCCACGGCATCCACGTCCTGAACGCCATTGTCCGGTCGGCGATGATTAAGAACAATCACGTCGAAGCGGTTGGTGGCGGCGGCATCGTTATGGACGACGCCAGCCGAGCCGGACAGTTGACAATCGAGAATAACCAGTTATTCAACCTCGCGCCGCTGGCCAACGATCCGAACACCGACGTGATCGGCCTGCGCGTGGTCAGTACGGTTCGCGCCGAGATCGTTGGCAACTCTCTCATCGACATCGGTGCCATCGCGGCCCAAAGCCCGCTCCGCGCCGGGATCCAAGTCGTCAACGTCGGCTCGGCGCGGATCGACGGCAACGAAGTGTTCAACCTCGGACCCGCGGCCGGCTTCCTACAGGACACTGCGGCCATCGACTGTCAGGGTACGTTCGTGCGGGTCGATGTCACGAACAACACAATCCGACGCCAAGTCAGCCCGCCCCGGAACCTGGACAGTTCTCATTGGACCGCCGTGCGCATCGGCGCGCTGCCAAGAACTGGTTCTACCGCGTTGACCAACCGCATGTTCTATATGGCAGCGGGCGATACCGCTTATGCAGTTATCGATGGTAGAGTTTTCAAGCTGCCGCGCGGCAAGGAAATCGTCGGCGTACACTGCAACTTGCTGGAAGCATACGGAAACGGACCGGTCGTAACTGTCATCGCGTCTGGAGCGTTGACGTTCAGTCACAACCGCTGCCTGCTGGCCGTGCCGGCGCAAGGCGACGGAGCGCACACGTTGTCCGTAGCCGCGCTCGTCGGCGCGGTAGTCGCCAGTGGGAATTACCTGGAAGGACCGGCGAATTCGCCGGCGCTGACACTGCGGTTGAACCCTGGCACCGGACCGTTCACGGTGCTCGGCAACATCACCAGTGGCCCCATTTCGGTCAACGGCGAGGCGTTACCTGCGGCGTGGGCGGCACTCAACGTCGCGGCTTCGTAAATGCCAGCCTGCGATAGTGAAGGAGAACAGAATCCATGAAACTCGTGAGAACTGAAGCCGAGACCAAGTTGGGAGATTTGAGCAAACGCCTGTTTGCCTTCAAAGGCCCCCAGGCCACGAAACTGGCAGCGCAAGCGGAAGCGGCCCTGCGACTCGCCAATCCGCAGTTGCAGGGACTCGATAAAATCCCGGCCGGCACATTGGTCATGGTGCCTGAGGGTTTCGTCGTCAGCGCCGCCGGGCTGTCGGTAACGCCGGCGGGGCCAGAACTGCTGGAGCAGTTGCACCAGGCGCTGGCGGCGGTTGAACAAATCATCGAACAGTCGAGCGCCAGTGAAACGCAGGCCGTCCAAGACACTGCCTCGTACATAAGAAGCGGCGAGGTGAAAGACCTCATCAAGGAAGCGACGGACCTGCAGACCCGTCTCGCGCAGATTGCCGGCCAGACCAAGACGCAGCTCCGCGAAATCGACACGGCGAAGACCGCGCAACTGCAAGCCGTGAAACAGCTCCAGACCGACCTGAAGAATTTTGGTCTCTGACGGGCAGGGTCATTACTTTTATCCCCGGGCTCGGACGGAATGGTTAACGAACGCGCCAAAGACAGACGAAATTCTGGTGCCAAATTATGCGCCTCGATTGGTTAATACTAGCGGGCCCCTGTGTTTGGCGCTTCACGCACCTGCTCAACCTCGAGGATGGTCCCTGGGATGCGGTGGTCTGGTTGCGCCGTGCGGCCGGGGATACCTTTTGGGGTAAGCTGCTGGACTGTTTCTACTGCCTGAGCCTGTGGGTCGCGATTCCGTTCGCCTTGTTGGTCGGAGAAACGTGGCGGGAGTGGTTGTTGGCGTGGCCCGCTCTCTCGACTTTTGCCATCGTGCTGGAACACATGCTCCCGGCGTCGCCACCTCTCCCGCCAAGAGCGATCCATGTGGAAGATAAGGAACCCGATTATTGAGTTGTTGCGGACACCAGAGACAGCAACTTCGTAGAACGATTCCGAAGCAACCGGAAGCCGTGGCGACATTCGTTAACCGGCCCGCGCTGAGACCACCGCTGGCACCGTCTGGACAAGGTCTCACGTACTTCAAGTACACGGGCCGCACCGGTCTGACTGTCATCGGCCCGATCACGGGTCAACAGTACCGGTTCGATAGGCCCGGAGCGATAATCGCGGTGGATGCCCGGGATGCTCCATCACTTGCAGCAATACCGAATTTACCGCCAGTTTCCCCCTGGTAGTTGCTGCACCGGCTGATCGGCCGGCAACGATTCTCGGCTGGTCGCCGCGTTGAGCGGCAGGTTTCGCCCTGATTTTCTTGAGCGCGCAAGCGGCGTGTAGAGCCGGTCAGATACGACTCTGGGCACCGGGCAAATGGTTCAAGCGGAAGCCACGAGTAGCACGATTGCTACTCTTTGTAATCAACAGGTTGTCGGTTCAAGTCCGACCGTCGGCTCCAGCCTGGCAGGACGGCTCGCCGGGCCACCACCTTTGAACTCTGCTCAGGGTCCCAGCCGCACGCGGTAATAGCGGGACGGACCGTTGGTTGCGCCGCCCACGTCCGTGTAATTCGTCGTTACATCGCCCATGCCGGGAATGATGATTGAGGCAATGTCTTGGAAGGTATTGGTGTAGCCGCTGTCAGGTTGTCCGCTGGATGCCTGGACGACGTTGGTTCTCCCGCCGCCGGTCTGCCAGGTGACGATCATATCGGTTGCCGAGCACACGGCGGAGACGATTCGAAACAGGGACGCGCTATTGGTCGGGTCGAGTCCGGCCAGAAATTGGTTGGTGTTGCTCATCCCCTTGCCAAGAGGATCGGCGTCGCCCGCGGCCTGGGGGCAGTCGGTGCAGTGAAAATATCGCTGCTGCCAGACTGAATAAGGATCGCTCTCCGTCGGCCCGGTCACGATCAATTTCACCAGACCGCTTGTGCTCGTGTCGATCGCGTAGGTCAAACCGGGATTCGGCGTCGCGCCGAGGCCCAATCCATGGTTGGTCAGGGTTCCGCTGTAGGTGATCAGGACGTACGTGCCGGTGCTGAAGTTGCCCGAGTCGGTGACGTTGAGCGTGCCGCCCAGGGTCAGATTCCCGTTCACGATCAATTGGGAGCTGTTTGTTCCGAGTCCGTATTGGAGCACGGACGCATTGTTGAAGACGAGGTTGTTGTTCACCGTCAATGATCCCACGGGATCGCCGGGGCGCAACACCGCGGCCGGGCCGAGGTTCACGGGACCGGAAATGACGCCTGTGCCGCCCAAGGTCGCGCCGCCGACAACGGTGACTGCGCCCGTGCCGGTGCCGCTGCCAATGGCGTTGTCGATCAGGAGCGTCCCGTTGCTGATGATGGTGCCTCCGCCGTAGGTGTTGGCGCCGCTGAGAGTCTGTCGGCCGGTCCCGACTTTCACCAAGACCATGGGGCTCCCGGTGTTTTGGACGACACCCGAGAACGCGCCGCTGCCGCCCGCAACGCCCACAGTCAATATTTGGGACTGCGGAGAGGCTTCTTCGATGATCGTGCCGCCGCCCGTCAGCGCGTCCACCCAGACAGAGTTTGCATCCATGTCGAGGACGGCGCCGCTGGCAATTTTGAGCGAAGCCTGGTTGTTCGTCCAGTTGCCGCTCCGGTTGAGATTGCGCAGCGTGCCGGCTTCGATATCAATCCAGCCGTTGGTGCCCATGCTGAAGATGGCCCCTCCCTGTCCCGGTTGGTAGATGTAGCCCAAATAGATCGTGTCGGGGCCGGTCTTGACGACCGTGCCGGTGCCGCAGAAGATGGGCGCGGCTCCCTGAAACGAAAAGCTGCCGCTGGTGGTCAGTTCAATCGTCGCGTTGTTGGTGGTCACACTCCCGAAATTCGCGGTATTTCCGAGGATCAACCGGCCCTGGTTGACCGTGGTCGAACCGGCGTATTGGATGTGTTGGCCATTGAGGATCTGCGTGCCGGGGCCGTTCTTGACGAGGCTCAACGATCCGCCGGGGGTAAGATCGTTGTGCTCGCGGAGTCGACCCGAGAACGTGTAGGTCGCGCTGCCGTTGAGCGTCAACGTGGAGTTGCCGACGGATTCGGTGCCTGCATCCGAGATCTCGATCTGGCCTTGTCCATTGTCGGCAATCCCCGCGACCGTCTGGCTGAAACCCCGTAATTCCCAGGCGGCGTACGTGCCAATGGTTGAATTGATCGTCACCACTGCCGTGTCGACGAGTTGGTTGTCGTTGGATTGAATGACGTCGCTGACCACGGTGCCTGCGGTGCCGCTGCCGGTCAGGATGAGATTCCCCCCGAGGGCCGGTCCCGCGGACTTATACAGGATCAGCGTACCGCCGGCGACGGTTGTGTCCCCAGTGAGCGTGTTCGCGGAAGCTCCGCCTAGCGTCAACGTGCCCAAGCCGGACTTGGAGAAAGAGGTGCCCGCGAGTCCGGCGTTGATGGTCGCGGCCTGCTGGTTATCGACGGTGATGGTGGGCGTGCTCGAAGAAACGCTGAGGGTCAACGGCCCGCCGCTGCCGGTCTCGAGATACCAGGCATGCCCGGCGCCTTTGGTATCGCCAAAATGAAGATTCCCGATGGTGAACGTCCCATCCAGCGTGACGGTCGAGGGATTCTCGAAGAACACCTGGCTGAAATCGGCCGTATTATCGCTGCCATTGGCGGGCCCCGACGGACTCCAGTTGGTTGAAGTGTTCCAACTTCCCGACGCGGCGCCGTAGTAGCCCCCGGTGACCGTCCAGGAGAAGGTCGTGGCGGCCCGCGTTGGATCTGACAATGTGATCGCAAGGCCGGCCGACAAAAAGGCGGCGATGAAATGGCGGAGTCCTGTCGCCGCCCGGATTCGCCGGGTCGATTCTCCCTGCGCATCGGGGCGGACGCAAAACAGCGAGTGTAACCGTCTTACCAATGGGTTGGCCACGGCTTCGTTCTCTCAGCATTGACCGTGCACGGATTGATTTACAGGAGCTGGAGGGGCCTGGGGTGTCAGAGTGTCAGTCCGGACGACGCTTGGCACGCCAACGGCTAATTCTGCCCGATATGATTGACCCCGGGACCCCGAAGCGCGTCGTGCACCGCGTGTTGGTGGTGGACGACGACCACGATTTGGCGGAGTTGTTGCGGGAGGTGCTGACGTATGAGAATTGCGAGGTCGACATTGCGGTCAACGGCATGGAGGCAATGGAACAGCTGCACGCGCGCGACTACGAGGCCATCCTCTGCGATCTGATGATGCCGCGCGTGGACGGCGAGGCGCTCTACAGCGACGTCACGCGTCAATTCCCCTATCTCGGCGACCGGTTCCTGTTTATCACCGGCCAGGCATCGCGCAAGGCGGGCTTCAGCGATTTCATTTATCGTACGGGCAACTATCTCATCGAAAAGCCGTTCGAGATCCAGGAACTGCGTCGCGCGATCCGGGAAATCTTCCAGCGTTGAGCCGCACGGTCGCGCGACAATCTTGTTCAGCCCCCGGCCAATTTTGGGCTTGTCGCCCTACAATCCAGTCCACTGCTGGCGCGGGCCGGTTGATAAAACGGCACTTGGCGGGTTGGCAAGGCTGCTGCTGAAGACTGGAGCGTTGGGCTGGGGGATGCCCGGTGAGTAAACAGGAGGCAACCCGCCGCCACGAGACTGCGGAACGATCTGCGGTCTACGCGCGGGACGGTCCACCCGACACTGCAGAAACAGTTGCAGACACGAGGCCGAGTTTCCCGAACGTGTGGAAGCTCGGCCGACGTGTTTTCGGGCGTGACCGCTCGGGAGTCATCGGTATAATCCCCGGCGCAATGGCGAGTGCAGGTTTCCAGACGAAAGGGGAGGGTCTCACGCCCATGATGCAGCAGTACCGGCGCGTGAAACACCAGATCCCGCCCGACGCGCTGTTGTTGTTTCGCCTGGGCGACTTCTACGAGATGTTTTTCGACGACGCGAAGACCGGCTCGCAACTGCTCAGTCTGGCGCTCACGCACCGCAACGGGGTGCCGATGTGCGGCATTCCGCATCACGCCGCCGACGCGTATATCGGCAAACTGCTGAAGCACGGCCGCAAAGTGGCCGTGTGCGATCAACTCGAGGACGCCCGGCCCGGCAAACTCGTCGAGCGCGACGTCACGCAAATCCTCAGCCCCGGCACGCACTTCGACACGCGCATCCTGCTGGCCGAACGCAACAATTTCCTTGCCGCAGTCTGCAGCAACAGCAATCGCCAATTCGGTCTGGCGCTCGTCGACCTGACGACGGGCGACTTCAAAGTAACGGAGCTATCGTCGGTCGAACAGCTTCACAACGAGCTCGCCCGGGTCCGGCCCGCCGAGATCATCGTTCCCACCGAGTGGCTCGACGAAGCCAAGTCGCTGTTCGACGCTCCACACTCCACGCTTCACGTTTCCCTGACGCCTCACGACGGCTGGACGTTCGAGCGCGAGACGGCGTTTTTCACGTTGCGCGATCATTTCCAAACGCAATCGCTCGACGGTTTCGGCGCCGCCGACCTGACGGTGGGCATCGGCGCGGCGGGGGCGGCGCTGCATTACTTGCAGCAATCGTTGCGGCGCAACACCGCGCACGTTCACCGGCTGCAGGTCTATAACCTGACCGATTTCATGGTGTTGGACGCCGTCACGCAACGCAATCTCGAGTTGCTGGAGCCCCGAACGCTTTCGGGGCCGAAACATACGCTGATCGGTTGCCTCGACCGCACGCTGACACCGATGGGCGCGCGTTTGCTGCGCGAGTGGCTGACGCATCCGCTCAAGAACGTGGAACGGATCGCGGAGCGCCAGGGCGTCGTCGCGACGTTTTGCGAGCAGCCACAAGCGCTGGCTGATTTCCGGGAACAGGTGCCCGGTGTGCGCGACCTGGAACGCACGCTGGCCCGCCTCAGCGTGGGCAGCGGCAACGCGCGCGACCTGGTGGTGCTGAAGGAATCGCTCGCCATGCTGCCGAAGCTGAAGAAAATCCTGGGAGCTGTAGCCGCGGTTGATAATTGCGGCGAGCAAGATGGGCCGCGCTTGGCAAGCGCGGCTACAACTCTCCTCGCCGCGCTCACCTCCCAAATCACCGAGCTCCCGGAGATTGTCGATCTCATCGGCCGGGTGGTGGTGGATGCGCCGCCGTTGGCGTTGAAAGAAGGCGGACTGATCAAACCCGGCTACAACGCGCAGCTCGACGAGTGGCGCCATGCGTCCATCGACGGCAAGGCGTGGATCGCGGCGTTGCAGCAGCGCGAGATCGAGCGCACCGGGATCGCATCGCTCAAGGTCCGGTTCAATCAGGTGTTCGGCTACTATATCGAGGTCACCAAGGCCAACCTCGACAAGGTGCCGAGCGAGTACATCCGCAAACAGACCATCGCCGGCGGGGAACGCTTCTACACGCCCGAGTTAAAGGAGATGGAAGACAAGATTCTTGGTGCGGACGAGAAAGCCAACGCGCTGGAGTACGAAATCTTCCAGCAGATCCGCACGGCGGCCGTCGAGCGGTCTGCGCCGATTCAGGAATCGGCCTCGGCGGTGGCGGCGCTCGACGTGCTGGCCGGTTTTGCCGAACTCGCCCGACACCAGAACTATTGCCGGCCCACGGTGACCGACGATGATCCCACGCCGGGCGCCGGACAAGGTCGGGTCGAAATCGTGGATGGACGTCACCCGGTGCTGGAGCAGACGCTGATCGAGGAGCGGTTCGTACCGAATGATGCGGTGCTCGACAATGTCGAGAACCAGATCCTCATCATCACCGGGCCGAACATGGCCGGCAAAAGTACCTACATTCGGCAGGTCGCGCTGCTGGTGTTGATGGCCCAGGTCGGCTCGTATATCCCGGCGGCCCGGGCCACGATCAATTTGGTGGACCGCATTTTCACCCGGGTCGGCGCGGCCGACGATCTGGCACGCGGCCAGAGCACGTTCATGGTCGAGATGAACGAGACGGCAAACATTCTCAACAACGCCACCGCACGGAGCCTCATCGTGCTGGACGAGATTGGCCGCGGCACGAGCACGTTCGACGGGCTATCCATTGCGTGGGCGGTCGCCGAACACCTGCACAACACGGTCGGCGCGAAAACGCTGTTCGCCACGCACTACCACGAGTTGACTGAACTCGCCGCCACGTTGCCGCGGGTGAAGAATTACAACGTCGCCGTGCGCGAATGGCACGATCAGGTGATTTTCCTGCACAAGATTCTACCGGGTGGCACCGACAAGAGCTACGGGATCCAGGTCGGGCGGCTCGCCGGTCTGCCCAAGGAAGTCGTCGAGCGCGCCAAGGAAGTGCTGGCGAATCTCGAGGAAGCGGAGATCTCCGCCGACGGCAAACCGAAGCTGGCGCAACGGAAGGCGAAGGGCGAAGGACGAAAGGCCAAGGGCGACGTCAACGAGCCGCCGCAGATGTATCTGTTCGGCAGGAAACCAAATTCGTAGCGCCGCCGCGGCACTGAGCATCAATTCTTCCCGAGCAGAAACTTGCTGTACACCCATCCCGCTGCAGCCCCGCCGAGGAGCGGACCGATCCAATAGACGTAGTGTGCGTTCCAGAAGCTGACGGCCAGCGCGGGGCCGAAGGTGCGCGCCGGGTTCATCGCGCCGCCCGTCAAGGGTCCGGCGAACAGGATGCCGAGGGCGATGGTCAGGCCGATGGCCAGACCGCCGATCTTCGGCGCGCGGGCATCGATGGCCGTGCCGTACACGACAAACACGAGGAAAAAGGTGGTAATCGCTTCGATGACGATGCCCCCGAGCGGGCTGGGATCACGCAAGTTCGAAGCGATCAAGGTTCATCACCTTGTTCCAGGCGGCGACAAAGTCGTGGACGAACTTCTTCTCAGCGTCGGAACTTCCGTAGACTTCAGCCAGGGCGCGGAGTTGGGAGTTTGAGCCGACGACAAGGTCGACACGCGTGCCGGTCCACTTGAGTGCGCCCGTTTTGCGATCGCGGCCTTCAAACACGTCTGCATCTTTCGAGACCGGCTTCCAATCCGTGCCCATATCGAGAAGGTTCACGAAGAAGTCGTTCGTCAGCGCCTCCGGTCGCTTGGTGAAGACACCGTGCTGCGTCCCTCCGAAGTTGGTCTTTAGAACGCGCAGGCCGCCGATGAGCACCGTCATTTCGGGCGCGGTCAGGGTCAGCAACTGCGCCTTGTCGACCAGCAGCGCTTCGGCCGATACGGTGTATCTGCCTTTGAGATAATTGCGGAAGCCGTCCGCGATGGGCTCGAGCACGGCGAAGGAGGCCACATCGGTTTGCTCCGGCGAGGCGTCCATCCGTCCCGGCGTGAAGGGAACCGTCACCTTGTGGCCGGCATTTTTCGCCGCTTGCTCGACGCCCGCGCAACCGGCCAGCACGATCAGGTCAGCCAGTGAGACTTTCTTGCCGCCGGACTGCGCGCTGTTGAACGCGTTCCGGACGCCTTCCAACGTCTTGAGCACCTTGGCCAGTTGGGCCGGCTGGTTAACTTCCCAATCCTTCTGCGGTGCTAGGCGAATACGGGCGCCGTTCCCACCGCCGCGCTTGTCGGAGCCACGGAAAGTGGACGCCGACGCCCACGCGGTCGAAACCAGCTCCGAGACGGACAGACCGGACGCCAGGATTTTGCCCTTCAGCGAGGCGATGTCCTGCGCATCGATCAATTTGTGATTGACTGCGGGAATGGGGTCCTGCCAGATGAGTTCCTCGGCGGGAACCTCCGGGCCGAGATAGCGCGCGCGCGGTCCCATGTCGCGGTGCGTCAGCTTGAACCACGCCCGAGCGAACGCGTCGGCGAGCTGATCCGGATTCGCCATGAAGCGCCGCGAGATTTTTTCGTAAGCCGGGTCGAACCGCAGGGAGAGGTCCGTGGTCAGCATGGTTGGCCGGTGCTTCTTCGACGGGTCGTGCGCGTCCGGAACCGTCGCGTCGGCTCCCTTCGCCACCCACTGATGCGCGCCGGCCGGGCTCTTCGTGAGTTCCCATTCGTAATTGAACAGGTTTTCGAAGAAGTAGTTGCTCCATTTCGTTGGCGTCTGGGACCAGGTGACTTCCAGGCCGCTGGTGATCGTGTCACCGCCCTTGCCCGTGCCAAAGCTGCTCTTCCAGCCAAAGCCCTGCTCCTCGATGGGGGCCGCTTCCGGCTCGGGACCCACATGGGACGCAGGGCCGGCGCCGTGGGTCTTGCCGAAGGTGTGGCCTCCAGCAATGAGCGCAACCGTCTCTTCGTCGTTCATGGCCATGCGAGCAAAAGTCTCGCGGATATCCTTGGTCGCCGCGATCGGATCCG
>DATJBF010000023.1:0-4265 GCA_035515475.1 Verrucomicrobiia bacterium | reverse complement strand
TAAGGGTGAGGCTTTCCGACTCGTCAACGGCTGAGATTCCCGTCACCGTCTTGTTTTGTTCGAGCCAGGCGATGTAATCGGTGCTGGTGACCAGCCGAGCGTGAAGCGCCGGCAGAACACGCGAGATCCAAATCAGCCGGGCCGCCTCGTGATAGGGCAAGGGGCGGATGAGGACGGCTTCGACCACGCTAAAGATCGCGGTGTTCGCGCCGATGCCCAGCGCCAGCACAACTACCGCCACAGTAGCAAAGCCGGGATTTCTACGTAGCATACGCAGGCTGAATCGGAGGTCTTGCACGAGACGATCCCACCCGAGCCAGGCGGCCTGATTCGTAAAAGCGCTCCTGCGCCTGGGTGACGTTGCCAAAGGCGCGCCGCGCCGCCGTGCGAGCCTCCTCTTCGCTCAAAGCCTGCTCCTTCAGTTATTCCGTCTCGATTTCGAGATGCGCTCTGATCTCTGCCGCGAAATCACTTGGTTTGCGTTTTTGTCTGAACATCGTCTCAACCCTCCCGGACATCGGGTCCCAGAATCCGCCCGATGGCCGGTGCGATCCGCCGCCACTTGGCGGTCTCTTTGACCAGTTGTTTGCGGCCTGCCGGCGTGAGCCTGTAAAAACGCGCCTTGCGGTTGTTCGTGGGGGTCCCCCATTCGGCGGCAATCCAGTCCCGCTCTTCCAAGCGCTGGAGCGCAGGATAAAGGGCCCCGTGTTCGACCAGCAGTTCGTCCTCGGAGGTCCGCTGAATGGCGCGCCCGATGCCCTGGCTGTGCTGCGGGCCGAAGATCAGCGTTCGCAGAATCAGCAGGTCCAGGGTACCTTGCAAGAGTTCCAGCCGGTCTTTTCCCTTTTGGGTAGACATATAACCCACGCATGCCGTGCTTTGGGTCAAATGTCAACCTGAGAAGTTATGCGCAAGAGGCCCTTGAAACAGGTTCCCGGAATTAGGTCCTCGTTAGTCGGCGAGTTATCTTCTCCGCCGCGGTTGACCGCCAAGTGGTTCCTACGCCGTTACACGCGGGTCAGTCGCCGAGACAGAACTCCTCCTCCGACGCAGCATGAGGCATTCGCTGGGGTAAGCCGTTATACGGCCAAACGCGCGGCCCTCACTAGACGGGAAGGGGACTCTTCAGGCCGGATCCGCCCCACGCGGCTGTTCGTGCCTCTCAGAATCGCGGGCGAGGGCCAAACTTCACGATCACATGAGGCATGGCTCTGTCCTCGTCTCAGGTTTTGGCCTCGCCCGGCATCACCTTGACCGTCGCCGCGCGAGCGCGTGCGCCGATCATTGGGCTGAGATACGGGCTGCCCTTGTACTTGGCTCTGTAGGCATCGTCGATCAGGTCGTTGATCGGCCCGTCCAGCGGCTCGAACGTGACTTCCTTCGTCATGCCTGCCGAAGTGATTCGCCCCGCCTTTTTCCCCACGGCAGCCTGGTACCAACGAGATTTCTTCCCATTGTACGCGCGCACATACAGGGCGTCGTCGACGACGACCGACCAAATCCACGCCGGGGTTCCGTACGTTCTCCCGTTCTCACGGAAAGGTGAAATGTGCAGGTCATCCGTTTCAGCAATCTTGTACAGTTCCTCCTTCAACCATGTAGTCATCGTAAGATCTCCTTGAGAAAGCGCCTTCTTGCCATTTGACCTCACGGGCGCAGCATAGTCTTGATCGCACGTCGCTCGTCCATCGCCCGGTAACCTTCCGCCACTTGGGCGAGGGGAAGGATCAGGTCGAAAACCTTGCCGGGGTTGATCTTCTTCTTCCACACCAGGTCGATCAGTTCGGGAAGAAAGCGGCGCACCGGAGCGGGACCGCCGTGCAGGTGAACATGCGTGAAGAACAGTTGCTCCCCGTTCAGTTCCACCCCGTGGGGAACGCCAACGTACGACACGAACCCGCCAGGGCGCGTGGAATTGATCGCTTGCATCATCGACTCCTGCGTGCCAACACACTCCAGTACCGAATCTGCGCCGATTCCGTTCGTTAAATCTTTAATTCGCGCAATGCCTTCGTCACCGCGTTCCGTTACGATGTCCGTTGCGCCAAACTCTCGCGCGAGTTTCTGCCGCGCTTCGTGTCGGCTCATGGCGATGATCCGCTCAGCGCCCATCTGCGTGGCGGAGAGCACGCCGAGCAGCCCGACTGCGCCGTCACCGACGACTACCGCCGTCCCACCCGGCTTCACGTTCGCCGCGTCGGCCGCGAACCAACCAGTGCCCAGCACGTCCGAGGTCGCCAGCAGGCTCGGCACCAGGTCGTCGGACGGCGCGTCTGGCGTCGCCACCAGCGTCCCGTCGGCCAGCGGAACCCGCAGCCGGGGCGCTTGAGCCGTGCTGATCCACTCGCGATTCTCGCAGGACGATTGATAGCCGTATTGGCAATGGGGACAGGTATTATCCGACGTGGCGAAGGAGCCGATCACGAATTGCCCCGGCTTGACGGTCTTCACCGCGCTGCCGACCTCTTCGACAAAGCCGCAGTACTCGTGCCCCATCGGCGTCGGGCCGTTGATCGGCTGCAAGCCCCGGTACGGCCAAAGGTCCGATCCGCACACGCACGTCGCGGCCATGCGGATCACCGCATCGGTCGCTTCGACGATCTTCGGTGTCTCACGTTCTTCGAACCGAATGTCGCCTGGTCCGTAGAGCACAGTTCCCCGCATGTGTAACCTCCTTGTTTACCGCGTGTAGCTTGGTCAGATTCTTTGCTGAGCGTCAGGACGGCGCGATCACACCACCGTCATTCCGCCGTCCACGGTGAGGGCGTGACCCACCACATAGCTCGCCCCGGGACTGCAAAGCCACAGCACGGCCGAGGCGATCTCCTCGGGCCTGCCCGCCCGGCCGATGGGGACGTGCTCCGCTATCTCGGCGTACGCCTGCTCGTTGCCGTTGACGACATCGCGGGCGATTTGCGTATCGATCAGGCCGGGATTGACCGCGTTCACGCGGATGCCGTGCTTGATGTATTCCAGGGCCGCCGTCCGCGTCAGGCCGACAACGCCGTGCTTGGAGGCGATATAGGAGCCGATACCCGGGTTGCCGGTCAACGCGCCGACCGAGGCGTTGTTGACGATCGCGCCGCTGCCCTGGCGTTCCATCTGCCGCAGTTCGTGCTTCATGCAGATCCACACGCCCCGCAAGTTGATCCCGATCACGCGGTCCCAGTCCTCGCGGCTGCTGTCAGCGGTAGGGGCGATGCGGGCCATGACCCCCGCGTTGTTGAACGCGGCATCGAGCCGGCCGAACTCGGCAACGGTGCGGTCCACCATCGCCGCCACTTGGGCGTCGTCACTCACGTCGCACCCGACGGCGATTGCCTTGTGACCGGCGGCGACCAGCTTCTGGGCTTCCGCCTTCACCGCCTCCTCCCTGAAGTCGGCCAGCACGACGGCCGCGCCTGCCTCGGCGAAAGCCTTGGTCGTCGCTAGTCCCATGCCTGATGCGGCCCCGGTGACGAGTGCCACCTTGCCGCTGAAGTCCAATGGATTGCTCATGACGTAATTCTTCCCTCAGTTACTCGTTTGCTCTGTTTCTCCTCGGGTCCGGCGTTCTTTGTTGTTCAGGTGGCAGCAGCGCCTTGATCGCGCGGCGCTTATCCATCGCCTTTCGCTTCTCAAAGTGTCCGGTTCTCGCTGCCAGCACACGGATGCGAAATGCAGAAACGCTTCGCTCCATTGCCTCAGGCTTTGGAAAAGAGCTCCTTGGCAAGCGTGATGGCGGTCATGGCACTTGGCCAGCCCGCGTAAAATGCCAGATGCGTGATCGCCTCGATCAGTTCCTGCTCTTTCACTCCGTTTTCGATCGCTCTGTCGAGATGAAATCGCAATTGATCCGGACGATTCAACGCCACCAGCGCAGCTACGGTTATCAGACTGCGGTCACGTTTTGACAGCTCCTTCCGTTCCCAGATGTCACCAAAAAGCACTTGGTCAGTCAACTCTACCAGCTTGGGCGCGAAACCCCCGAGCATTATCTCGGCTGCCGAAGGCTCCTTGCTCACACCTGTTCCTCCTCTTGAAATATGCGATCATCTGTCTCAAGCTCATGCGATTTGCGAGGGTCGAAGCCGCTCAGTCATGCTCCCAGGCCACTTTCCAGTGTTCATTCGGATCGGGTGACTTAACGATGAGCTGCGTGCCGGAAAGCTCGAAAACCCTCGTGAAGTCTTTGCCGACGAGAGATCGTACGAGTGCGCCGTCAACGTGGTACGTGAAGGTGTGAGCGTCTACGATTCTATACGTGCCGTAGGATGCCTCATAAC
>DATJBF010000022.1:0-22444 GCA_035515475.1 Verrucomicrobiia bacterium | reverse complement strand
GCTGGCGGCCGGGGCGGCCCATTTTATTGTCGGCGTCAGATATCCCGAGGACCGACACGCGCTTTACTTCATACCACTTACAATCCTCGTGGTCGGAACGATGGCCGCCTGGTCCAGCCAACGGCGGCTGCGCGTCGTACTCGTGTGCATGCTGTTGACGGTGGCGGCGGTCGGCTCACATGGGTTGAACCTCAGCCACACGCAGACGTGGCGCGAGTGTGCGGACATTCCCTCGGCATTGTTGGCCGCGCAGGAAATCCATCAGCGCACAGGCGAGCATGTAACGCTGGCCCACAGCGGTAGCAAGTGGACCCTCTGGTATTACGCCGAGCATACGTTGGGACTGCATCTCCAGCCTTCCATGGGCGACATGTCCTACATGAGGACCTACGACTGGCTCACCGTTTACGAGTGGCTGACCTACCGGAAAAATCCTGGCTTTGTCCTCGACCAACCCTTGTTGCCGGGGACGACTTATCTCTTGCTCACCAGGGAGGATGAACTGTTGCTGGCCGGTCGTGTGGCGGGAGGGTTTACGCTGGTGCAGTCGTATCCGGGGTCCAACACGGCGCTCTACAAGGTGAACGTGCCCGTATACCACGGCACCTACACGTGGCGAGATGGAAAGAAGTACGAGGGGGAATTCAAGAACGGCAGACCGAACGGCCGCGGGATCTATACGTCGCCAGACGGACAAAAGTATGTGGGCGAATTCAAAGATGGCCGCATCCGCGGCCAGGGAACACACATCTGGCCGAATGGCTGCCAGTACAGCGGCGAGTTTAACGATGGCGTCGCGAATGGCCAAGGGACATATACGTGGCCTGACGGACGAAAATACGTGGGCGGGTTTAACGATGGCAAACCGAGTGGCCAGGGCACACTTACATCGCCAGACGGGCACAAGTACGTGGGCGGGTTCAAAGATGGCAACTTCGATGGCCAAGGGAGCACCACGTGGCCTGACGGACGAAAATACGTGGGCGCGTTTCGAGATGGCAAGCCGAATGGTCTCGGCACGGCGACGTGGCCGGATGGACGGAAGTACGAGGGCGGGTTCCGTGATGGGCAGCCAGACGGGGCCGGTAAGATGACCTATCCGGATGGCAGGATCGAAAGTGGCTTGTGGAGGCAAGGCCAATTCCAAGGAGCACGCCGTTAGACGGGACTATGCCCCGTCCAAGCAATTCATTCGACTCGACAATGCAGTGCGCCGAACGTAGCCGCCCACCAGCGCAATGAGCATCGCGGGCTCCGAGAGCTTGTCACATATCGGGGAGCTTTCGGGGCTGGCTGCCAGCAAGCGTTTCGAATAGACTGTCCGCTCCCATGAAAGCGCAGAAGTTGTTCCCGTTGGTCGTGGTCGCAGCGGGGCTGCTGGCTTATCAGAACAGCTTCACCGGCTCGTATTTCCTGGACGACTTTCATTCAATCCCTGAGAACCCGACGATCCGGCATCTCTGGCCGATCTGGTTGCCGCTGTCGCCGCCGCATCAGAACTGGCTGACGGTTGAAGGCCGCCCACTTATCAATCTGTCACTGGCCATCAACTACGCTCTCGGCGGCTTCAACGTATGGGGATATCACGCCTTGAATTTGACCGTTCACATCCTCGCCGGCCTGGCCCTGCTGGGCATTGTGCGCCGGACGTTGCTCCAGCCGCCGCTGCGTGGTCGCTTCGGCGCGGCAGCCGACGAATTGGCCCTGGCCACGGCTGTCCTTTGGACGGTTCATCCACTGCAAACCGAATCGGTGACCTACATCATTCAGCGCGCCGAATCGATCATGGGATTGTTTTACCTGCTCACGTTGTACTGTTTTATCCGCGGAGTTGAATTGGCATCCAAGGGAAATGGGAAATGGCTCAGGGGGAATGGTTCAAGGGGACTGGGCGCCCGGCTGTGGTACACCTTGTCGGTCACGGCCTGCGTGTTGGGCATGGCCAGCAAAGAGGTGATGGTCACCGCGCCGGTGATGGTGCTGCTCTACGACCGGGCGTTTGTTTCGGACTCGTTCCGAGACGCCTGGCGCCGGCGCTGGCCGGTCTATCTGGCGTTGGTTGCCACTTGGGGCGTGCTGATCTTTGTGGAGGTTCGGGGAGGCATCTTCGCGTACGGATCGGCGACTGCCCACCGCATTGGCCGGTGGAATTACTTTCTGACCCAGCCGGGGGCGATTCTCTATTACCTACGGCTATCGGTATGGCCGTCTCCGCTCGCTCTGGATCACCGCTGGCCGATCGCCACGACATGGATGCGCATTCTGCCGCCCATGGTCGTGGTCGGAACGCTGCTGGGGGCATCGGCTTGGGCTTGGGCAAGACGCCCGGCCTGGGGATTCGCAGGCGCATGGTTCTTCCTGATACTGGCGCCAAGCTCGAGTTTCATGACGCTTCCCGATCCGTTATGTGACCACCGTATGTATTTGCCGTTGGCGATCGTCGCGAGCCTGGCGGTGACGGGTCTGTACGTGGCCGCGGGCCGGCGCAGTTTGGTCGGGCTCGCCGTGGTCGCGATTGGGCTGGGATTTCTCACCTGGCGTCACAACCAAGGTTACTGCAGGAACCCACATTTCAGCTTGGGGCTCGCCTACCAAAGAGCGGGCATGCCCCAAGAAGCGATCGAGCAATTCGAGCAAGCCCTGCGAGACAAGTCCGATGATGCCCTAACGCATTTCAATCTGGGAGTGGCACTGATGACATCGGGTCGCCAGCAGGAGGCAATGGAACACTTCGACGAAGCGTTGAAGTTCCGTCCCAATTTCACTGAGGCGCACTACCTGTTGGCGAATATTCTGGCGCAAAAAGGCAAGCTCCAAGAGGCGATTGAACAGTACGAACAGACGCTCACGTTCATGCCCGATTTCGCCGAGGCGCACTTCAATCTGGGGATCGTGCTGCAAGAGGCGGGGATGCTGCCGGAGGCCATGGAAGAGTATCAACAAGCGTTGCGTTTCAATCCCGATCTGGCCGATGCACACAACAATTTGGGGATTGCCTTGTTCAGATCGGGCAAACTCCAAGAGGCGATTCAGCACTACGAACAAGCGCTCAAGCTCAAACCCGATAACGCGGGGACGCACAACAACCTGGCGGTCGCCTTGCAGCAGACGGGTCGGTTGCCAGAAGCGATTGCGCAGTATGAGGAAGCACTGCGAATCCAGCCCAACTACCCCATGGCCCACTACAATCTGGCGACTGTCTTGGAACAAGTGGGCCATGCCCAAGAAGCGGTTCAGCACTATGACCAAGCACTACGGCTCAAACCCGATTATGCAGCGGCGCGTGACCGGCTGGCGAAACTGCGAGCCGCTCAATAGCCAGTAAGAATTGCCCGTCACGTTGGGTGGGCCGCCAACTCCCAAGGTTGAGTCCCCAAGGTTAACCATGGCGATGTGGCGGTCACATACACGCGGCCCTGTCCCGACGGAAACAAGTCCGGCTGGTTGTGATCCGCGATTTCCAATAGACTGTCTGCCTCATGAAAGCCCCGAAGTTCTACCCGCTGGTGGTGGTTGCGGCGGGGCTGCTGGCGTATAGCAACAGCTTCACGGGCTCGTATTTCCACGACGACTTCGGCGCGATCATGGAGAACCCGACGGTTCATCATCTCTGGCCCATCTGGCAACCGCTGTTACCGCTCCGTGGGAGCGATTGGCCAGTGGCCGGCCGCCCCCTCATCAATTTGTCGTTAGCCATCAACTATGCCATCGGCGGTTACCATGTCTGGGGATATCACGCCCTGAACCTCCTCGTCCACATCCTCGCAGGGCTGACCCTGTTTGGCATCGTGCGCCGGACGCTGCTGGCCCCAACACTGGTGTCGGGGTTCGGCGCGGCAGCCGACGAACTGGCCCTGGCCACGGCGGTTCTTTGGATGGTTCACCCGATGCAAACCGAGTCGGTGACTTACATCGTTCAGCGGGCCGAATCGGTCATGGGATTGTTCTACCTGCTCACGCTGTACTGCTTTATCCGCGGAGTCGAATCTGAACGGAAGCGCCTCTGGTACGGACTTTCCATGACGGCCTGCGCGCTTGGGATGGCCAGCAAACAGGTAATGGTGTCGGCTCCGCTGATGGTGGTGCTCTATGATCGAGCCTTTCTTTCGGGTTCATTCCGACAAGCAGGGCGGCAGCGATGGCCGGTCTACCTCGGGCTGGCAGCAGGCTGGATCGTGCTCATCGCTACGATGGTTTCCGCCGATTTTTATAATACGGTGAGCAAGATAAACGAGGGACATCATCTTAATCGCTGGACCTACTTGCTCACACAGTCGGAGGTCATCGTCAACTATCTCGGGTGGTCGGTGTGGCCCTACCACTTGCCTCTGCTGGTGAACACCTTCCGACCCGGCAACGTGATTTTGCCCGGAGCGGCCATTCTTCTTCTGTTGGGGGCGTCGGCTTGGGCCCTCGGCAAGAACTCGGCTTGGGGATTTCTCGGCGCGTGGTTCTTTATAATTCTCGCTCCGACATCCAGCTTGCTGCCGTCCATCGACCCGATTTTTTTGCATCGGATGTACTTGCCGCTGGCAGCGGTCGTGAGCTCGGTGGTGATGGGACTGTATGCCGTGTGGGAGCGGCAAAGTTTGATTGTGTTCGCTGCAATTGCGATTGGCCTGGGAGTCCTCACAAGGCAGGAGAACCAAATCTTCAGCCGGGATCCTCATTACAGCCTCGGGCTCGCCTATGGGAGAATAGGGCGGATGCAAGAAGCAGTCGGTGAATACGAGCAAGCCTTGCGGACCATGCCCGATGATGCCTGGTTACAGTGCAATTTGGCATCGGCCCTCGTGGCCGTGGGCCAGCCGGAGGATGCGATCAAACATTTCGAGCAGGCGCTCCGTCTCCAGCCCGAGTTCGCCGAGGCACACTGTCTCTTGGGCAGTGTTCTGTCGACGATGGGCGATACGGATGCCGCGATTTGGCACTACCAACAGGCGCTGCGGATTCGTCCCGATTACGCCGAGGCGCATTACGACTGGGGAGTGACGCTGGCCCGAGCCGGCCGGATAACGGAGGCGATCGGACACTACGATCAGACGCTGCGGCTAAAACCCGATCATGCCGAAGCACACAACGCTTGGGGACTGGCCTTGACGCGATTGGGCCAGATCCCGGAGGCAGTCGGGCATTGGGAACAAGCGCTCCGTCTCCGTCCCGATTATGCCGAGGCGCATTACAATCTGGGAGTGGCATTGGCCCAACTGAACCGGGTACCGGAGGCCATCGGACATTGGGAAACAGCCGTGCGGATCAAACCCGATTACGCCGACGCTCACAACAACCTGGGAGGTGTCTACTTGCGCCTGGGCAGGCTCCGAGAAGCAATTGCGCAGTTCGATCAGGCGCTGCGGACCGCGCCCGATTTGGTTGAAGCGCATTACAACCTGGGGATTGCCCTGGAACAGATGGGCCGGGTCCAAGAAGCGGTTCAGCAGTATGACCAAGCACTGCGGCTCAAACCCGATTATGCAGAGGCGCGGGACCGGTTGGCAAAACTCCGGGCCGCTCAATAGGCAGTGAACAGGTGGATCGTCACGTTGAACCCGTTGCCGGCCACCGGCGTGAGCTGACGACGACGCTCCCCCGCCACGACCAGAACAAGTCTGGCTGGTCGCCACCGGCTGTTTCGGATAAGCTCTCGTCTTCATGAAAGCGCAGAAGTTTGGCCCGATGCTGCTGGTGGCGGTAGCGGGGCTGCTGGCTTACTCCAACAGTTTCACGGGGGGCTTCCTCGACGACGACCTCGGCTCGATCCCCGAGAACCGGACGATCCGACATCTCTGGCCGATCTGGGAACCGCTGTCGCCGCCGCATCAGACCTGGCTGACGGTTGTAGGCCGTCCACTCATCAATCTTTCCCTGGCCATCAACTACGCGATCGGCGGCTACAACGTGTGGGGATACCACGCCCTGAATTTGACCGTTCATATCCTCGCCGCTCTGACCCTGCTCGGCATTGTGCGTCGGACGTTGCTCCAACCGCCGCTACGTGGTCGCTTCGGCGCGGCAGCCAACGAATTGGCCCTGGCCACGGCGCTTCTGTGGATGCTGCACCCGGTGCAGACCGAGTCGGTGACGTACATGATCCAGCGCGCCGAGTCGATCATGGGATTGCTCTACCTGCTCACGTTGTACTGTTTCATCCGCGGGGCCGAATCGGGGCCCGTGGGAAACGGGAAATGGTCCATGGGAAATGGTCCATGGAAACAGGCGAGCCGAGTCTGGTACGGTTTGTCGGTCGCGGCCTGTGCGTTGGGCATGGCCAGCAAAGAAGTGATGGTCACCGCGCCGGTGATGGTGCTGCTCTACGACCGGGCGTTTGTGTCGGATTCGTTCCGGGACGCCTGGCATCGGCGTTGGCCGCTTTATCTGGCGTTGGGCACCACCTGGGGCGTACTGGTTTTTGTGGAGGTTTGGGGCGACGTCTCCGCCCACGCATCGTCGACCGCGCACGCCGTTGGGCGGTGGCATTATCTGGCGACCGAGCCCGGAGCGATTCTCTATTACCTGCGACTGTCGGTGTGGCCGTCCCCACTGTGTCTGGATCGTCCGTGGCCAATCGCCACCACATGGATGCGCATTCTGCCGCCTACGGTGGGGTTGCTGATTCTCATCGGGGCGGTGGTTTGGGCTTGGATAATGCGTCCCGCTTGGGGATTCGCGGGTGCATGGTTCCTCCTGATACTGGCCCCGAGTTCGAGTTTCGTCCCGCTCCCTGATGCGATGTACGAACACCGGATGTATTTGTCACTGGTGGCAGTCGTGAGTCTGGTGGTGCTGGGATTGTATTCGTGGATGGGTCGACAAAGTCTGCCACTGTTCGTGGCGACAGCGGTTGGACTGGGATTCCTCACGTGGCGGCGCAATCTGGATTACCGGAACGAGCTCACCCTCCGATTTGACACCGTGGCCAAGTTCCCCAACGACCCGGTGGTCCAGTACAACCTCGGAGTCACCTTGGGGAAACAGGGCCGGGCCCGGGAGGCGATCGGGCACTTCGAGCAGGCGTTGTGGCTCATGCCGAATTCCGCCGAAGTGCACGACGGGCTGGCGGAAGCCCTCCAGCAATCCGGCCGGTTCAAGGAGGCAATCGGACAATACGAGCAAGCACTCCGCATCAAGCCCGATGACCCCGTTGCGCACAACGAACTGGGGATCGCTTTGGCTCAAGTGGGCGCGTTGGACCAGGCGATCAACCACTTCGAGCAAGCGCTGCGGATCAAACCCGATTTCGCCGAGGCCTGCAACAATCTGGGGCTCGTCTTGTCACAGGCCGGCAAGCTGCCAGAGGCGATCAGCCGGTACGAACAGGCGTTGCGTTTCAGGCCCGATTATGCCGAGGCGCACAACAATCTTGGGAACGCCTTTCGGGACACGGGCAGGCTGCCGGAAGCAATCCAGCATTTCGAGCAGGCGTTGCGCATCAATCCCGACTACGTCGTGGCGCACTACAATCTGGGGGTCGCCCTCGAGCGAGCCGGGCGGCTCGCAGAGGCGCAGGGTCAGTATACGCAGGCACTGCAACTCGCGCCCGGGTTCGCCGAAGCGCGGAAGGCCTTGGCGCGACTCCAAGCCGCCAAGTAGGGCGTTGAGAAGAGCAGGGCCCGACGTAGGAATGTATTGCCGTCCTTTCAGGGTGGGTTGCCAAGGCCGACCCGTCGCCATTCCCGGCCGGCGGCATGACGATCAACTGCGTTTCACGCCGCCATGGCTCGAACAAGTCCGTCTGGCTACGACCCGCCGTTTCGAATAGACTACCTCCCCCATGAAAGGACGGAGATTCCTCCCGTTGGTGGTGATCGCTGCGGGACTGCTGGCCTATCACAACAGTTTCACGGGCGAATTCATCCGCGACGACCTGGGGTCGATCGTCCTAAATCCGACGATCCGGCATCTCTGGCCGATCTGGCAAGCGTTGTCGCCGCCCCATCGGAATTGGCAGACGGTGGAAGGTCGTCCATTCATCAACCTCTCCCTGGCCATCAACTACGCTCTCGGCGGCTTCAACGTGCGGGGCTATCACGCCTTGAACCTGACCATCCACATCCTCGCGGGTCTGACTCTGCTGGGCATCGTGCGCCGCACGCTGCTCCGGCCGGTCCTGCGCGAGCGCTTCGGCGCTGCAGCCGATGAGTTGGCCCTCGCATCGGCGCTCCTCTGGATGCTGCATCCGCTGCAGACCGAGGCGGTGAGCTATATTGTCCAGCGCGCTGAATCGATCATGGGATTGTTTTATCTGCTGACGCTGTACTGTTTCATCCGCGGAGTCGAATCGCCAGCCTCGGGAAATGGGAAATGGTTCATGGGAAATGGCTCCTGGCAACCGCGGGCTCGACTGTGGTACGGCATCTCGGTAGCAGCCTGTGCGCTGGGCATGGCCAGCAAAGAGGTGATGGTTTCTGCTCCGGTCATGGTGATGCTGTATGACCGGGTGTTTGTGTCCGGCTCGTTCCGTGAGGCGTGGCGGCGACGTTGGCCGCTGTATCTGGCGTTAGGTTGCACCTGGATCCTGCTCGGCTGTCTGCTGGTTTCTGCAGGCGTTTTTGCCTACTCATCGATGACTGCCCAGCGCATTGGTATCACCCGGTGGGAATACCTGACGACGGAGCCGGGGGTGATTCTCCATTACCTCCGGCTGTGCGTCTGGCCGCGCCCGTTGTATTTTGACTTCTACGAGTGGCCCGTTGCCAGGACATGGATGGGGATTCTGCCACCGGCAGTCGTGTTGTTGATCCCTGTGGCGGCGGCGGCATGGGCTTGGGGAAGAAACCCGGTCCCGACTCCGAGGGTGGGGCCGATCTGGGGGTTCTTGTGCGCTTGGTTCTTCCTGATCCTCGCGCCAACTTCCAGCGTTGTTCCCCTTCACGATGTGATTTTCGAGCACCGCATGTACCTGTCGTTGGCAGCGGTGGTATGCCTGGTGGTGATGGGGCTCTATTCGCTCGCGGGTCGGAGAAGTTTCCCCGTGTTCGTTCTGCTGGCGATCGCCTTGGGATTTCTCACCTGCCGGCGGAATCGCGATTATCGCAGCGATATCGCCCTTCGGCTTGATGCCGTAGCCCAGGCTCCCAACGCCCCTCTGCCACGTTATGGCCTGGGGGTCGCCTTGCAGCAGGCGGGCCGGTTCCAAGAAGCAATCGATCAATACGAGCGAGTGGTGCGTCTCAGACCCGGCCTCGTTGAGGGACACTACTTCTTGGGACTCTGCTTGGACCAAGTGGGGCGAACGCATGAGGCGATCGAGCAATACGAGCAAACGTTGTGGCTCAAGCCAGAGCAGGCGAGTGCGCTAAACAGCCTGGGAGTCGCCCTTGCGAAAGTGGGCAGGTTGCAGGAGGCGGTCGAGCATTTCCAGCAGTCCGTGTACTACAAGCCCGGCTACGCCGAAGCACGCACGAATCTGGGAATCGCACTGAGTCGCCTCGGCAAGCTGCCGGAGGCAATGGAGCAGTATCGGGAAGCACTGCGTCTCAAGCCTGATTCTGCTGAAGCACACTACTACCTGGGTCTCGGCTTGGAACGATTGGGCCGAACGCAGGAAGCCATGGGAGAGTACGAGCAGGCGCTCCGGTTCAAGCCGGATCTCGTGGACGCACACAACACCTTGGGAATCGCCCTGTCGAAAGCGGGCCGGTTGCCGGAAGCGATCGAGCAGTTCCAGCAGGCGGTGCGGCTCAAGCCCGACTTTGCTGAAGCGCATTACTACCTGGGACTCGCCTTGGAAGGTTTGGAGCGAACCCAGGAAGCCACAGAACAGTACGAGCAGGCGGTGCATCTGAAACCGAATCTGGTGGACGCGCACACCAACCTGGGCGCCGCCCTTGCGCACGCCGGGAGGTTGCCCGAGGCGATCGAGCACTTCCAGCAGGTTGTGAGACTCAAGCCGGGGAAGGCCGAGGCACACTGCAACCTGGGGATTGCCCTGTTCCAATCAGGCAACGTCGCCGAAGCAATCGGCCAATTCAACGAAGCCCTGCGGATCAATCCGAATTATGCCGAAGCACACAACGGTGCCGGAAGCGCCCTGCTCACCATGGGCCGGGGGCCAGAGGCGGTCAGGCAATACGAGGAAGCCTTACGCAGCGATCCCCGGTTCGCCCCAGCCCATTACAATTTGGGGGTCGTGTTGGAGCAAATGGGCCGGTGGCAGGACGCGATGAACCATTATGAGCAAGCGTTGCGGATCCGACCTGATTATCCCGAGGCGCGGGATAGGCTCAGGCGGCTCCGCGCCGCTCACCAAGGACAAGAAGCCGTCTCGCCACGTTGAACAACTGGCCCGCCCCGCGGGTTGAACTTTTCGGAACCGCCATCCTCAGTAAAGCTTGTTTCCTCAAGAAGCGGTCTCATAAATCCTTCGAACCGACGGCGCGAAGCCCTGCGGGCGTTCGCGCCCCACAATTTCCGCGAGGTTTTTGTAGGGCGGACGGGCCCGAACGGGCTGCCCGCCGTGACGTAGGCATTTATGAGATGGGTTCAGCGATAAAGGTCAGCCCGGCCGCGCGTGCGCGCGTCGGCTGAAGCGCATTAGCCGATTTCAAGGTCGGCGCTATCGTACGAGTTTGTCTGGTGCAGCGATCCAGTTCGGTTTGGGATGACTTGGGTCGTGCCAAGTACTGTAATACTGCTCCGGTGTGCCTTTGCATCCCGGATAAAGCGGCAGATCCACGGGCATAAATAGACGACTATCAATATGCACGCTCTTGCCGGAATCTGGGCCGGCGACCAAGCTTCCCATCACATCCAGAAAATCCGTTTCAAACGTGGACCTGAAGATCAGATGCTCAATGCGAATTTCTGTTCCCGCCGGCACTAGTAACAGCTCGCGACCGAAGAGGGCTTGGTCCCCATAAACGAGATATAGCTTCTTCTCGATTTCCACGAGCCTCAATGGAACTTCGGTCTTCCAACTGCCGACAACGGTCGCAAAGTTGCCGAACGCAGGATCGTTAGTAACGTCTCGGGGCTTGGAGCCACAACCAGCAGTAAACAAAAGCAGCAGTGGAAGGGCCGCTAACAAAGGACCGGCAATTATTCTTCTGAATGTGCGTCGCATCGCGGCTAACAGTGTGGATATGCGCACCTGCGTTTACGCTCAGTCCGCTTCACTCGTTCAGTATGAGGCGGTTACCAATGCGATGCAAGTCTCGGCCTGCCTGGCGTATCACCATCACCAAAGACACGGGCGAATCGACCACGCTCAAGCTCTACCGAACGCCATTTCCCCAGCAGTTCTCTCCGAACAAGCGATTGCGTAGCGCCACGAGTATCGCCGAAGCCATCCCATGCCTCTCTTGGTCCACGGTTGATGAGATACTGGCTGGCCTCGACGGCCCCGTCCCCTCACCAGAGGTTCCCCAACCAAGACTCGAATCCCGAATCGAGGGAATGCAAGGGTCGAACACTGACAGTTCCGGCCGACGGCGGGCAGCCAACGAATCAGGGCGTCAGCTTGCCCACGTACAGCAACGCCAGCAGCAGGGCGCCCAAGGCCAGGCGATAGATGATGAATAGCCACGTCGTGTGCTTCCGCAGATAACCGAGCAGGAAGGCGACCGCGCCGTAGCCGACGACAAACGCCACGACACTGGCCGTCACGAGGGGAGATACGTCAGCCGAACTCGCAAACTGCAATTTGCGGAGCTCAAACACACCGGCCGCAAAGACCGGCAGGGGCGACATAAGAAATGAAAAGCGCGCCGCCGTATCGCGCTTCATGCCGAGAAATAATCCACCGGTAATCGTCGAGCCGGAACGCGACGCGCCCGGCACGAGGGCCAAAGCCTGAAAGCATCCGACAACGATCGCGTCGCGCCAGCCGAGTTGGTGGAGTTCACGCAGATTCTCACCGCGCTGCTTCCGCCGGCGTTCGGTCCCCTCGGCCCACGCCAGGACGAGGGCCAGGCCGATCAGTGCCGCACTGATCACGTACAGTGACCGCCAGCTATGCTCGATGTGTTTGTGGAACAGCAGTCCGAGCACCCCGATCGGCACTGTGGCGACCACGATCATCCAGCCCAGCCGTCCCTCGTCCGTGCCGACGCCGTGCAGTGCCCCCCGCCCGAACTGAACATAGTCCCGCCAGAAGTACAGGATCACAGCGAAATACGCGACGAGTTGGACCACGGCGGAGAAGGCCGCACCGGGATCCTGCCAGCCGCACAGGGCAGCGACGACGCGCATGTGAGCGATGCTGCTGATCGGAAGAAACTCGGTCAACCCCTGCACGACCCCCAACACGGTGGCCTGCCAGAGCGTCATGCGATATCAACCTGTTTGTGACCGATCCGCATCTGTAGTCTCATCGAAAAGAATCTCACGGAATTGAAGCCGGCTGCAAGCCTGCGGCGACGAAACCAAACCGGTGACCCGGGTCAGGCCGTGCACGATCAACTGAAGCGCGAGAAGGCCTTCTGCAACAACTCGACGGGCAACGCGTTCTGGGCCCGGGCCTTCGAGTCGATAATCAGCTTGGCTTCCAACGCGTTCTTCGTGGGCCGCTCGGCCCGATAGAACACGCCGAAGTAGCCGGGGAACGGCGCCATCGCCAGCTTGTAGGCCGCAACTTCGTCGGCCACGTCGTGCTCGGCCGGCACGAGATTGAATACGCCGCCCTTGCGGGGATTGGCAGCGTCGAACGCCCCCGGATAAAACTCCGTGCACTCGCTCAGGCATTCAATGACCGAAAACCCGTCGTGCGCCATCGCTTTCTCCATCATCTCCATGACGTGGTTCGGCAAATGGGAGTGGGTCCGGGCCACGAACGTCGCCCCACCGGCAATGAGCTTCTTCATCGGATTGATCGGCTGGTCAATCGCCCCGGTCGGGTCGGTCTTCGATTTGAATCCCAGTGGCGAGGTCGGCGAGGTCTGCTTCTTGGTCAGGCCGTACACGTAATTGTCCATGATCACGTAGGTCATCTTGACGTTCTTCCGCGCGGCGTGATCCAGATGGTTGCCGCCGATGGAATACGCGTCGCCGTCTCCGCCGAACACAAACACGTGAAGGTCGGGCCGCGCCAGCGACACGCCCGTGGCGAACGCCGCCGCGCGTCCATGGAGGAAATGCACCCCGTAAGCGTTGACGAAATACGGGAACCGCGACGAACACCCGATGCCGGCGATGCTGGTGATCCGCTCGCGCGGCACCTGCAGCTTTTCCATCATCTTGAAGTAGATCGACAAGATGCTGAAATCACCGCAGCCGGGACACCATGTCGGATGGTCGGCCACCAACTCCTTTTTCGTGTACTTCGGGCGGTCGGTCAGTTTCACTTCTTTGGCGTCGGCAATCATGGGTTCACGCGAAGAATCAGGCGGGACTCAGCGCGGTTTCGGAATCCTGCTTGAGTTTCTCGGTCATGCCGTTCAGGATTTCCCGCACCTTGAACGGCAGGCCGTCGGTCTTGTTAATGCCGCGAATCTTGTCGTTGCAGTAGCGCGCCCGCAGCAGCGCGCCGAGTTGACCGTAACCGTACAGTCCTTCGTCGTTCAACTCGACCACGAAGATGTGGTTGAACCCCTCGAGGATCTCCCCAACGCCCGGTTGCAGCGGCTGGAGGTAGCGGATGTGCAACGCGCTGACGCTTTCGCCCTTGGCACGCGCCCGGTCCACGGCCTCGCGAATCGGGCCTTGCGACGACCCCCACCCCACCAGCAATACGTTGCCTTCCGGCGACCCGTACGGCTCGGCCCGGGGCAGACGCGACGCCAGCACCTGCAACTTGCGGCGGCGTTTGGCCACCATCATCACGTGGTTGGCGGGCCGGCTGGCAGGATGACCGGCTTCGTCGTGCTCCAAACCGGTGACCACGGGATACTTGCCGTCCACCATCGGCGTTCCCGGCGGCGCGTGATGCGCGATGCCGTCGGCCGTGTTTTCATAAGGTTTGTAGTTCGGACCGCGTGGGGCGAAACTCGGCGGGATTTCTTGCACCAGTTTCTCGAGATCGGGCATCTCCCAGGTCTCAACGCGCGTGGCCAACGCCTGGTCGGTCAGCACAATCGCAGGACAGCTATACTCGCGTGCCAGTTTCGCGGCCTCGATGGTCGTGTAGAAACAGTCTTCCACGGACGCCGGCGCCAGCACGATGCGCGGCGAATCGCCGTGACCCCCGAAACACGCAATGTTCAAATCGCTCTGCTCCACCATCGTCGGCAATCCCGTGCTGGGACCGCCACGCTGCACGTCGATGATCACGACCGGCATCTCGGCCATCACCGCCCAGCCGAGCGCCTCGGTCTTCAGCGAAAGGCCGGGGCCGGAGGTGCCCGTGAGCGAAAGGTACCCGGCATAGGACGCGCCGCACGCCATCGCAATGGCCGCCAGTTCGTCCTCGGCCTGCACGAACGTGCCGCCGTACTTCGGCAACTCGGCCCGCAAGATTTCCATGACGCTCGACCACGGCGTAATCGGATAGCCAGCCCCGAACCGGATGCCGGCGGTCAACGCGCCGTACGCGACGGCCTGGTTGCCGTCGGTCACCACCTGGCGCCGCGTTGTCTTGCTGGTCGAACGCTCGAACTCAAACGTGTCGGTGAGCCTCCCGATGTCGTACCCGTACCCGGCGTGGAACGCGCCGACGACGTTGCGAACGACGTCTTCGCCCTTGCCCTTGTAGTACCCCTGCAGCATCGCCTCGAGCTTCGGCACGTCGAGGTCGAACATCCGCGCCAGCAGACCGAGCACAAACATGTTCTTGCCCTTGTCCTTGGCCGTGCCGCCAATCGCTTCCACCGTCTGACTCGTGATGGGTACGCCCACCGAGCGGTACCGCTTCTGGCTCAGGTCGGGCTGGACGTTGTCGGCGTCGTAAATCAGAATGCCGCCGTCGCGCAACGTGGCAATGTGATCGTTGTAGGAGTGCTGGTAGAACGCCACCAGAATGTCCACGTCATCCCCCGCGCTCAACACTTCGCCCGTGCCCAGCCGCACTTGGTAAATGCTCGGGCCACCCGAAATCGTCGCCGGAATCGTCATGTAGGTCATGACGTCTTTATCCGTGCGTCCCGCCAGCCGGGCCAGAAAACCGCCGATGGCCTGGATGCCGTCCTGCGAATTGCCCGCCAGCCGAATGACCGCGTCCTGAATCCGCCGCGCCGCCGGCGGCCGCTGGCCACCCGGCGCTGCGGACGAGTCCGCTACTTTCTCATCAATCATATTCGTATCCTTGGAAAACAGCCCTCCCTCAGAGGTCGTTTCCGGGTAAACACCGCTGCCCATAGAATATTACCAGAGCACCTCGGACTGTCAACCACCAGACCGGTGAGGCGCGGAAAAGCGATTGACCGACTGGTTCCCATGCGATAGTTTTCCGTCGGTCTACCCATGAATTGCGTTTATGGCTGAAAAAACACCCGATAACGTCAACCGTCTGGCGAAAGACTTTTATCAGAAGGCGCTCGCCGCGCTCGAGCGCAGCAATCTCGATTACGCCATCGAGATGTTCATCCAAAGTCTGAGCATCGAACCCAATTTCATCAAGGCGCGCCAATACCTGCGCGCCACCCAGATGAAAAAAACGGAATCGGCCGGCGGCTTCAAGCGCATGTTCACAGCCGCCAAGCTCACGCCGTTGCTGACCAAGGCCAAGGTCTCCACCGGCAAGAACCCGACCGAAGCGATGACCCTGGCCGAGCAGGCGCTCACCGAGGACCCCAAGAACGGCCAGGCCCTGCTCATCCTCGCCGAAGCCGCCCAGAACGCCCAGATCCCCGAGACGGTCGTGCAGACCCTCGAGACCTACACACGGCTCCATGCCAAGGACGTAAAAACGCTCCACTGGCTCGCGCGCGCCTACGCCGAGGCGGGACAACACGAGCAGTCCCGGGAAACCTACGAGCGTCTGCTCCAGGTCAACCCGGCCGATTTCGATGCCCAGAAAGGCCTCAAAGACGCCACCGCCAAAGGCGCCATGTCGGGCGGCGGTTGGGACGAGGCTACGTCCTTCCGCGACGCGCTCAAGGACGAGAAGGAATCGATCGCGCTCGAACAACAATCACGCATGGTCCGCGCCGAAGACATGACGGCCAACCTCATCAAGGAAAAACTCGAGGCGCTGGCCAAGGACCCCGAGAACCCCGTGATCCAACGCGAACTCGGCAAGCTGTACACCCAGCAGGGGAACTTCGAAGAGGCGTTGCGTCATCTGGAACAGCTCTACGCCAAGGAGGGCGGCTCCGACCCCACACTCGAACGCGAGATCGGTGAGGTCAAAACCAAGCGACTCGAATCCAAGATCAATCAGACGAAGAAGCAACTGGAAACCAATCCCGCCAACGCCGCCGCCCTCGAAAACGACATCGCCGCGCTGCAAGCCGAACTTAGCCAGCTCAAACTTGCCGAGGCGGAGCGGCTCATCGAACGGTACCCCAACGACTTGATGTATCGGTTCGAACTCGGCGTTCTGTACATGCAGACGGGCAACATCCAGGGCGCGGTCGAACAATTTCAGAAATCCGTCGGCCAACCACAGCGCCGAGTCGCCTCGCTCAATTATCTCGGCCAATGCTTCCAGCAAATGGGCCTCCACGACCTCGCGATCGACCAGTACAACAAGGCCATCGAAGAAATCCCCACCATGGACAGCCTCAAGAAGGACTTGCTGTACAACCTCGGCTGCGCCTACGAAAACATCGGCGAACAGGACAAGGCGGTCGCCGAGTTCAAGAAGATCGCCGCCGTGGACTTCGGGTTCCGCGACGTCCGCGAAAAAATCACCCGCAAACCCGTCCCGAAGGCCCCCTAGCCGACGCATTCCCGCAGGTCGCGGGCACACGCGCAACCCGACACGTTCCCGCCCTTCCGCCGGACGAGCACGGCCCGCATACCGACCGCTTCCGCGCCGCGCACGTCCTCGTCGTAACTGTCGCCGACGTGCAGGGCTTCACGAGCGGACACCCCGGCGGCTTCGAGCGCGGCCTGAAAGATCGCTGCGTCCGGCTTCTCGGCGCCGATTTCGCACGACACCGTCAGGGAATCGAACTGCGGTGCCAATCCCAGTTCGTCCAGCAGCGGACGCAAACGCTCGTCCCAATTCGTGATCGCGCCGACGTGCCAACCGCGGGCGCGGGCCGCGCCTAACGTCTCGTCGACATCAGGATAAATCCGCCAAGACTCCGCGTGCGCAAACTGCTCGAAGAGTTCCTCGAAGCATGCTTCGCTTTCCTGCCCGAGCGCGCGGAAGACAAGTTCGCGCCACCAATCCCTCCGCGAAACGGTCAGCCCCGGCCGTTTCAGCGCGGCCCACGACTCGCGGAACGCGTTGTCCATGAGTTCGGGAGTCACCATCAGTCCGTGCCGGTTGGCCACCGCCGCATAGATGGCGCCGACCGACGGCCAGGGATGGATCAGCGTCCCGCCCACATCGAAGAACAGGGCGCGCAACCGCGCCTGGCTCACTGCAACACCAACTCCTTCGGCGTCGTCGCCGTCGGAGCGTGCGCGAAGCCGAGCCGGTCGAGCGCCTCGCCGACGAGAAACAACGAGCCGGTGATGACGATCACGCTCCCGCCGCCCGCGGCTCGAGCGCGGGGATACGCTTCGGAAACGTTGGGGTCGACGCTGACGTGCGCCGCCGGATTGGCCGCTTTGCACCACCGCGCCAATTGGTCGGGATCGGACGTCCGTTCGCTGTTGACCGGCACACAAAAAATCCGCCCGGCCAGCGGCGCGAGAATTGAGCACATCTGATCGTAGTTCTTGTCGCGCAACACGCCGATGATGAGCGTCAGCTTTCGTCCCGCGAAATGCTCGCGTAACGTCAGCGCCAGCTTCTCACTGGCCGCGGCGTTGTGCGCCCCGTCAAGCACGACCGTCGGGTCGTGACCCACGATCTCGAACCGCCCCGGCCACCGGGTCCGCCCCAGACCCTCGCCAACCTGGGCCGGCGCCACGTCCAACCCCGAAGCCTCCAGCGCGGCAACCGCCGTCGCACAGTTGAGGGCCTGATGCGGACCGAGCAACGGAATCGTGAGCGCTCCGTATTCGCGGCGCGTGCCGTCGAGCCGCACGCCCTGGCAATGCTCGTCTTCGCCGAGCCGCGTCGCCCGCACGTGTTCGCCGACCACCGTGAGCCGGCACGCTCGTTCGGCAACGGTACGGCGGACGACCGCGAGCGCCTCTTCCGCGCCAGCGGCCGTAACGACGGGCACGCCGTTCTTAATGATGCCGCACTTCTCGACCGCAATTTGCGACAGCGTTTCGCCCAGGTATTGCGTGTGATCGAACGCCACGTTGGTGATGACCGACACGAGCGGCGTGACGACGTTCGTCGCGTCGAGCCGGCCGCCCAGACCGGTTTCCCAAACGACGACGTCGACTTTCCGTTCGTGGAAATAGTGCAAGGCAATGGCCGTCACCGCTTCGAAAAACGTCGGCGACCGGAACTCGGGATCGGCGCCGACCTTTGCCAGCAACGGCTTGATGTCCTCGACCAACCGCACGATGTCCGATTCGGCGACGGGCCGGCCATTGATCTGGAACCGTTCGCAAAACGACACGAGGTGCGGCGACGTATACAGGCCGGTGTGGTAGCCCGCGGCGGAAAGTGCGGCGTGCAGCATCGCGGCGACGCTCCCCTTCCCGTTCGTGCCGGCGATGTGAATGAAGCGCAGCGACCGTTGCGGGTCCCCCATCAATCGCAACAGGTATTGCATCGTCTCCAAACCCAACTTCTGGCCGAAGAGCCGGATGCCATACAGAAAGTCAATGGTGTCGCTGTAGGTCATAACCAAGCGAGTGGCGCGTTGAAGTCTTAAAGTAACGGGTCAGACCATGGCACTCATCTCGCCATGACCAGCGGCTTTCGCGAACCATACTCCCACCCTCCCGTACTCCAGCCCGACGCGATTTCGGTCACCCCGCCGCTTTGAACTTGCGGCCGCCGCGGCCCGAAAAATAACCGAGTATCTGCGCCAGCGCCTGCTTGAGTTGCTTGCGGTGCACGATAACGTCCACCAAACCGCGGTCGCGAAGAAACTCGCTCGTCTGGAACCCCTCAGGCAACTCCTGCTGCGTCGTTTCCTTGATCACGCGCGGGCCGGCAAAACCAATGAGTGCCCGCGGCTCGGCAATGATCACGTCGCCCAGTGACGCATAACTGGCCATCACTCCCGCCGTGGTCGGGTGCGTCAGCACCGAGAGGAACGGCAGACCGGCCTTCGCGTGCACCGCCAGCGCCCCGCTGGTCTTGGCCATCTGCATGAGGCTGAGGATCCCTTCGTACATGCGGGCGCCGCCCGACGCCGAAACGATGATCACGGGAATCCTGAGGTTCGTCGCTTTTTCAATGGCGCGCGTGATTTTTTCCCCGACCACCGCACCCATGCTCGCCCCCAGAAAGTTAAAATCCATCACGGCCAGCGAAATATCGTGTCCGTCAAGCTTGCACAAGCCCGTCATCACGGCATCGTTGAGCCCGGTTTGCCGCTGGTAGGTGCGCAACCGTTCGCTGTACGCCGCCACGCCCGTGAACTTCAGTACGTCCACGCTCGCCATGTCCGCATCGAATTCCCGGAACGTCCCCTCGTCGGCCAGCAACAGGATCCGCTCGGCAGCCGTCATCGTAAAGTGATAATCGCACTTGCTGCAGACCTTCGCGTTCAGACCCAATTCCTTGCTGAAAATCATTTCGCCGCAGCTCTTGCACTTCACCCACAACCCGCTGGGGATTTCGTGCCGCTTGGTCTTGGTCTCGGCAATCTTCGGTTTTTCTTTTTCTTCGAATACCGCCATGGTCAGACTCCTCGGGCCACCGTGAGCGCCACAACCTCCTTGGCCCCACCCGACCGCAACACTTTAGCACAACTGTTCAGGGTCGCGCCAGTCGTAAAAACGTCGTCCACCAGGACGAGCCGTTTCCCCTTGAACGCCACGGAATCGCGCACGGCAAACGCACCGCGCAGATTGCGAGCGCGCGCCTCGGCGTCGAGTTTCGTTTGGGTCGGCGTGTCCGTCACGCGACGCACTTTCCCGTTCACCGACGGGACATCGACCACCCGGCTCAGCGCATCGCCGAGATACTCGGCCTGGTTGAACTCACGGTGGCGTCGCTTGCGCGGATGCAGCGGCACCGGCACGATCGCGTCCACCTGGCGCCAGTCGATCCACCGGCGCGCCGCTCCGACCAGCCAGTCGACCAAATGCGGGCCGAAATACATCTCGCGGTCGTACTTGAAGCGCAGAATGCAATCCCGTACCACGCCGTCAGCCCGGCAGGCGCACACGGCACGCGAAAAGTAAAACCGCAGGTCCTGGCAATAGCCGCAGACGAGTGTTTCGCCCGTCACGGTCCCGGCGAACGGCGACCCGCATTGCCGACAGAATGGCGGCTCGATCAGCCTGGCCGACGAGAGGCAAGCGCGACAGACAACGCCCGGCTCGGTGTCGGGGAGCGGCTCGAAGCAGAACCGGCAGTTCCGCGGCCAGACTATGTCGAGCGCGCGCCGCGCCCAGAGTTGGACGGCTCCGAAACGCCGAGGGGCTTCAGTTTGGCCGAGCATAGCCATTGCACCAACACGAGCAGCAGCGCGAGCACCGGCCAAGCGATCACATCTTCGACGATCTTGCCGGCTCCCAACCACCGCGCCGATTCGTTGGCCAACACCCAGCCCGCGTGCAGTCCGATGGACAGGTATAATGCCCCCGTCTTCGCGTAAGCCAATCCCAAAATACAACCCGCCAGGAACAACGTCACGAAACTGATCAGTACATCCCGGCCCGCAAACGATCGCGTGACCAGTTCTGCCAAACAGGCGAACCCGCTGCTCCACCTGACGTCTTCAGCCGCAATGCCCGCACCGTGCGGCCGCAGAAAATGCAGCGCCGAATAAATCAGGCTCGCCAAAATCACGGCGACGACGACGTTCATCTCGCGCTGAAACACGCCCTGCAACGCGCCCCGGAAAAACGTCTCCTCGATGAGCGCCACGACGACTCCGACCAAGGCGTAACGCAGCATTGCCCCGACGATTTCCCCGGCGGACCTGTCGAGGGCCACGGACCGCTCTCCCAGCGCGACGGACACCGCCAGCGCGATCACGAGCGAACCGAGCCCGATCGCGAACCCGATCAACACGTGCTTCCACCACGCGGCTGCCGACGCGTAGCCCAGGGTGTTCCACGACCGGATGCCGACGTTCCGCAACAGCGGCCACAGGCCGGCGAACGCGACGATCATCAGGGCGCGGCTGAAGACGCGGCGAAAAGGATATGCGCCGAGCCATCGGGCCAAGGGGACCTCCGCGGCCAGCCACTGGACCGCCCAAAACAGCCACGGGGCACTCAGCGCGCCCAGAACGACGACCGCGCCCGCATACAGGCCGATGGCCTTGGAGGCTCTCAATTACGATCCGCTCGAACGGTGAAGCTCCTGGGGCGTGAACGGCTTGCGCCGCTGGATTTCGTTGTCGAGTTTTTCGGAAACGGAACCGGGGTTGATGATTTCGCTGAACCGGATCGAGCTGTGTGGTATCCAGTACATCGTGGTGTCGGGTTCGACCGGCCGTTCCTGCGGTTGCCCCGTATCCAGGTCGGGCAATTCCTGAAACCGTCGGCCGCTAATGCGCAACCCGGTCTCATCCACGTCGGTGATAATCCCGCGAATCATTTCGCGCGGGGTTTGCGGATGAAACCGGCGCAAGACGACTTTCACGCGCTGGTTGAGTAATCCGGTCGTGTCCATCGGTTCTTGGGCCAATCGCCCACACAGTTCAGCATATTCTAAACTCCTTCACCGATATCCGACAACTCCAAAGACAAGATCGTGTTTTCGGGGGGCGCACGTCAGGTTTTGTAGGGGCCATGGTATTAGCGCCTCAGTTTAGTGATGGGGCGGCACAGCCAGCGTGAGGGAATAATCGCGGCCAGCGGTCGTTGCGCCAGAAGTCATGTAAGGCCAACAGGGCTTCGTCACCGGTCTGACTCCAGAATTGGCCCGTCCGCTTGAACCGACACTGATATTGGCGGCAACTGGATTCCATCGCTCCCGAACCCATTGGCCAACCTTGGGCGGTGGCTTTCGCATAATCCAAGCGGCCTTGATGGGTCTGGAAATATTGCCGCTCGCGGGCCACGATCTCGGCGGCCGCTGCGTCTGTCGGCAACTCCAGTTCTTCCAGGCGCCGAATCACTCGGTGGTGGTTGGTACTCAGCAAAACCCTTGGGGTCACATCCCCGAATTCTGCAATTTGGCCTCCACCTGTTCGAGCAAGCGGGCCACACTTCGGTTCCGTTTTGCCGCTTGCGCCAGCCGTTGCACCGCCGCTCCCACCGTGGCGTCGTCCACTCCGAACGACATGGGGTCACCCATTAAAGGTTCCGATCAAGACAAAAGTTCCGTGTACTGGCTTTGCCAGCCCTCATTGTTTCTTCTTCGGTTTACCCCGAATTCTTTTCGGGGTTGAACCTTCCACCGCGACCCGAGTCCGCTGTCCGCGCC
>DATJBF010000021.1:0-30856 GCA_035515475.1 Verrucomicrobiia bacterium | reverse complement strand
GTGCCGCCGCGTGAACGCGCTTGGTGGCAACGATTGTGGGAGAAGATTCTGAGCCCCATTCCCAACTGCCATGCAGTCGAAAACCGTCCGACGTTCAATGGTTAAAATGAGCTCCTACTGCATAGTTCCGGCTAAGACCGGCTTGAATTCCAACGTGGCAAACTTCTTCCGGAGCGTGTCGCTCGCCCCGCGCAGAATCAATTCCGTGTTGAAAAATTCGCGGCGGACGGGGTACACGGCCCGCAGCGTGTCGAAACTCGCCGCTAGGCCCTCGGAACTACGAACGCCCTTGCGCAATGCGGCGTCATCGGCCGTGACGTCGTATACGCGCCGTACCACGCGGCGCAGCACGTCGTCATCATCGTCCCCGCTGCTGACGCTGAGCTCGATTCGCGGAACTTCAGGCGGGGGCAACGGCGGCTGCCACGTTGGCGGGATGCCGAAGAACTGGCACGCGGCGCGATAGATCATCTGGGTGCCATTGACCTTGCCGTCGAAGCTGTAACCCGCGATGTGCGGCGTACCGATGTCTACCACGTCGAGCAACTCGGGCGAGATGTCGGGTTCGTTCTCCCACACATCGAGCACCGTGCCGCGCACCCGCTCGCCGTCGATGGCCTTGAGCAGTGCCTTGTTGTCGACGATGGCCCCCCGGGCAGTATTGATGAGGAGCGGCCGTCGTTCTTCCAACGCCGCCAATCGCTCCTTGTCGAACAGGTGGGCGGTGGCGTCGACACCCCTGCGGGTCAGTGGCACATGCAACGTGATGATGTCGGCCCCGGTGAGCACGTGCGGCAATGGCACGAACTGCGGCAGATTCTCGGCGCGTTGACGGGGGGGGTCGTTTGGCAGCACGCGCATCCCGAGCGCCTCGGCATAGCGAACCACGCGCGAGCCGACGTTGCCGACGCCGACCACGCCAAGCGTCTGGTCGCGGAGTCGGAACCCATGTCGGTGTGCCATCTCCAGCAATGCCGCGACGACGTATTCGGCCACCGAATTCGCGTTGCTGCCCGCCGCGCTGGCGAAGCCGATGCCGCGTTCGCGCAGGCAGGGTTCGTCTACGTGGTCGGTGCCAATCGTGGCCGTGGCGACGAACCGCACGCGGCTGCCATCAAGCAACCTGGCGTTTACGGGCGTGACGGAGCGCACCAGCAACGCGTCGGCATCGCCCGCGGCGGCGGCATCGATCTGCCGTCCCGGTACCAGCACGATGTCGCCGAGCGAGGCAAATGCCTCCCGCACAAAGGGGATATTGGGGTCAGCAACGATTTTCATCTCAATAAGGCGACAATGTAGCAGTGATTTTGGCGTTTGACGATGGTGATGAGCGCGGGTATTCTCGCCACTCCTTAGCGGAGAGAAAAAAGGTTATGTTTATTGCTCACGGCGAATGGCTGCGGAAATATGCGCCCTGGATTCTGGCAGGGGTGTTGTTGCTGCTGTTGCCGGGCTTTGTCCTGCTGTTCAGCCCGACGGGAAGCGTGAAGCGGGAGATCTCGGGATTGCCGACCATTGGCGGCAAGCCCATAAACCCGGCGGAGTTCCAGCGCGAGAAAACCGTCGTGACCGCGCAACTGATCATGCGGAGGGGCCGCGAACTTTCCCGCACGGCCGAAGTTGAAGACGATCTCAATATCGACACCGCCCAACGGCTCCTCTTGATGCGCAAAGCGAAGGAACTCGGCATCCGCGCCAGCGACGACGATGTGGTTCGGCAAATTCGCGCCCAGCCGGTTTTCCTCAACGCGCAGAGACAGTTCGACCCCGGACGCTATCAGCGGTTCGTGATCTACCTCAACAACCTCGGGGTCAGCGAGACGATGTTGGAAGAAATCATGCGCGAACAGGTGATGTTGGGGCGGCTCCGTGCCCTCGTCGTCGCCGGAGAGGAGGTCACGCCAACCGAGCTGAAGCTCAATTACGTACCCTTGCACGAACAAACCACGATCGACTACGTCGAGTTTGATCTCGCCGACTACAAAGAACCAATTACGATCAAGGAGAACGACGCCAAGGCGTACTACGAGCGAAATCGGGAAGCTCTCCGCACGCCGGCGCAGGTCAAGGTCCGCTACGTTTACTTCACGCTGGCTGCCGCCCGAAAGTCCATCACCCTTAGCGATGACGACGTTGCCGAGTACTACGACCGCAACAAGGACAAGTACTTGGACGCCGAAAACAAGCCCAAGCCCTTGGCCGAGGTGAAGGCCCAAGTGCAGAAGGAGTTGCTGGACCTTCGCGCCGAGCGCCTCGCCGGCGACCAGGCAACCGCTTTCTCCGTCAAACTCGTATACGAACCGGGCACGCAGCGTCCCGACTTCGCGAAGATTGCCGCTCAGTCCGGCGTCACGCCTCACGAAACCGGGTTCTTCACCATCCACGACACCATCCCCGGCGTTGACGCCGGCCAACCGTTCAATCAGGCCGCGCTCGCGCTGAGTCCGGAAGAGCCGTTCAGCGATCCCGTACGCGGCGAGGACGGGTATTACGTGCTGGAGTACGTTGCCGGCAAGCCAAGCGAAATCCCGACGTTCGAGGAGGCGAAACAGGAGGTCGTCGACCGTCTCAAGCGCCAACTCGCCTATGAAGCCATCGTCAAGCGCGGGCGCGAAGATGCGACCAAGGTCGAAGAGGCCGTCACCGCCGGCAAGAGCTTCTCCGCGGCGTGCACGGAACTCGGACTCAAAGTGAAATCAGCCCCCCCATTTACCGCCGTCGACGAAACGCTGAAGTTGCCGGCCGCTCAGGTCATCCAGGAGGTCGCACTCGGCATGCGCACCAACTCGGTCAGTGAATTCATCCCAACCCCCAAAGGAGGCGTGTTCTTCTATCTGAAGCAGCGGACGCCTCCGAAGCCCGGCGAGTTCGAAAAAGACAAGGACGAACTGGAAGCGCGGATCCTCGCACGCGACCGCGATGCGCTGTTCGCGGACTGGATCAACGCTCTGATGCTCCAGGCGCGCGTCGAATACAAACGCAAGGCCCCCCCGCGCACGACGGAACCTCCTCCCGAAGAAACCGAGCCGGCCGAAGAACCCGCCCCGGCGAATGGCTAGCGCCGCCTGCCGCCACAGGCGTGGACGAACACGCGAAACAACTTCAGAAACTCGGGGGCGACCCGCACGAGCCGCTCCGGATGGAACTGCACCGCGCAAAAGAACTGCGCATCGGGTTTCTCCAGCGCCTCGATGACGCCATCCGGCGCGCGCGCGGTCACGTCCAACCCCCGCGCCACCCGATCCACCGCTTGGTGATGAGTTGTGTTGACAGCGCGGCACGCATCAAGCGCCCGCTTGAGCCGGCCGTTCTTCGTCCACTCGATCGGATGCGCCAACGTGCCGGGTTTCGCACAGCGGTGACCGTCCAGATGGGGAACGAGCGTCCCGCCGAACGCCACGTTCATGATCTGGATGCCGCGGCAAATCCCCAGCAGGGGTTGGTCGCGCTTGGCCAGCCGCTGGAGGACGTAGATCTCCATTTCGTCGCGCACCGCGTCGGCTCCCGAAATCTTCTTTCGCAACGACGCGGGCATGTTCGGCGCGTAGAACTTCGCGCACACGTCGCCGCCGCCCGTCAGCAGCCAGCCGTCACAGGTGTCGAGAAAATGGTCGAGCAGGTTCCTGTCGCGCGCCAGCGGCACGATGAGCGGTATGCCGCCCGCCCGCTCGATCGCTTCCGAGTACGACGTGTGGCAGAACGATCCGCGTCCGTCCACGCGGGACGGCAGGGTGATCGCTTCCGGTGTGATGGCGATGACGGGTTTCACCGCCCATTCCTTAGCACAAACTGCGGGTCGTCGGAAACCGTGAACAGATCACCCGGCGCACCGTGCCTGATCTGTTTGCCCTGCTCGATCACCAGCACCTCGTCGCACAACGCCATCACCTCATTGGCATTGTGCGTGACGTAGATCATCGGCACGCGGAATTCATCGCGCACCCGCTGCAGGTACGGCATGATTTTCAGCTTCAGCGGTTGATCGAGGGCGGCGAGCGGTTCATCGAGTAACAACAGCCGGGGTGACGACAAGAGCGCCCGGGCCAACGCCACGCGCTGTTTCTCGCCGCCGGAAAGGCTTTGCGGACGGCGGTTCACGAGGTCCCCGATCTCCAGCACGTCAAGGACGTGCCCGAATTTTGATTTGCCGCCGCCCTCTCCATGGCGCGGTGCGCCATAGTGCAGGTTGTGGCGGACCGACAAGTGCGGGAACAATGCGCCATCCTGCGGGACGTAGCCGATACCGCGTTGACGCGTCGGCACACATACGCCCCGCGCCGTGTCCGTCAACGCCCGTCCGTCCAACTCGATGCGGGCCGACTGCGGGTGCCGCAGCCCCGCGATCAAATCGAGGACCGAGGTCTTGCCCGCGCCTGACGAACCAAAGACGGCAGCGACCTGCCCCGTGAATTCCGCGTCGAGTTCGAGCGCGAAATGCGCGAGCGGCAAGCGCACGTTCTGCAGCCGCAGGTTCACGCGCGATCCCTCCGTCGGTAAAACAACTCGCTGCCCCAGACGACCACAAACGCGATCACGACCGAGACGATGAGCAAACGGAACGCCTCCCGGTCATGACCGAGTTGGACGAGACTGTAGATCGACAGCGAAATCGTCTGGGTTTTGCCGGGGATGTTGCCGGCCACCATGATGGTCGCGCCGAATTCGCCCAGCGCCCGGGAGAATGCCAGCAACGCGCCCGCGACAATGCCGCGCGCCGCCAGCGGCAGCGTGATGGTGAAGAACACCCGCGCGTAACTCGCGCCGAGCGTCGAGGCAATCTGCTCCAGGCGCGGGTTGACTCCTTGAAACGCGATCCGCGCCGCCCGGACCAGCAGCGGAAACGACATCGCGGCGGTCGCCACCATCACGCCGCGCCAGGTGAACACAATGTCGAACCCGAAGTGCTCGTGAAGAAAGCCACCCAGCGGGCCGCGGCGGCCCAACAGCTTCAGCAGAACGAGCCCCGTCGCCACCGGCGGCATGACCAGCGGCAGCGCCACGAGAGTTTCGACAACGGACTTGCCGTACCAGTCGCGCCGGGCGAGCAGCCAGGCGACGGCGACGCCGAACGGCAGGATGAGTACGGTGCTCAACGTTGCAACGCGGGCAGTGAACCAAACGATTTGGAGTTCTTCGGCTGACACGGATGCACCGACTCAATGCTGTTCGGCACTGATGAGGAAGCCATATTTCCGGAAAACTTGCAACGCTGCGTCGGATCGCAGGTAGTCGACGAACCGCCGGGCCGCGTCCACGGCCTTGGAGCCTTTCACCACCGCCACGGGATAGGAAATCCTCGGACCTTCGGCAACCGGTACCGCGTAAGCCACGCGCACCTTTTTCGCAATGCGCGCGTCGGTCTGGTAGACGAGGCCGGCGTCGGCGTTGCCGGATTCGACCGCCGCGAGCGCGGCGCGGACGTTCTCGGTCGGCACACAGTTGTCGGCGAGCTTGTCCCACAATCCGAGTTTGCTGAGATACCGCTTCGCATAGATGCCGGCGGGAACGCTTTGGGTCTCGGCAATGGCAATATGGGCAATCGCCGCATTCGTAAGGTCGAACACCGAGGTCAATTGCCAGGCGGCATCGGTAGGCGCGACGATCACGAGCGCGTTCGAGAGCAGGCGGTGGCGGGTGCCGGGCAGCAGCAACCCTTTCCGTTCCAGCGCGTCCATCTTTTCCTCGTCGGCGGAGAAAAACACGTCGGCAGGCGCGCCCTCTTCGATTTGGCGCTCCAGCGTGCTCGACGCGCTGAAATTGAACAACAATTTGTCACCCGTTTGCTTTTCGTAGTTCACGGACAGTTCCCGCAACACATCCGAAAGACTGGCCGCGGCGTACACGTTCAGTTCGGTGGCGTGCGCGACGCGCACCTCGTTGGCCCGGAGCGGCATGGCGCTCGCGAAACACAAGACGCCACAAGCCAGATGGCCTGCCAGCATTTTTCTCATGGTCTGTCCTCTCATCGCCACGTGCCTCTGTCTACGGCGATACTATCAGATGGACCCGATAGAAGCGCCTCGGCATCGCCGTGGCGTCAGGGTCGATGGCCGTCATGGTGTTGCCGTTGCCCGTTATATTGGTCAACGCATTCCAGGTCCCGCCGCTCAGGTTGTTGATGTACTCGACGACGTAAGTCAAATTGGTGCCCGTGCTGAACGTGATTCTCGCGTCGACCCCGGCAATGCTCAGCGACGTAATTCGCGGAATCGGGGCCGCCGCAATTTCAACATACGGCCATTGATTGGAGTCCACGAAATTGTGGGAGTGGAAGGTAAACCCGACGGAGCTGTTCGTCATTGCCGTCAGGTAGAAGCTGACGAGGTCGCCCGTTGACAGGTCGCTCACGAATCCGGTCGGCATCGCGAGCATGAGCCTGACCACGCCGTCAGTGCCTCCATTGACAAATGTTCCAAGCGGCTCGTCCAAGTTGGAGTTCAGGATTGAGGACCTGTCGTTCCACACGATGCCGTTGGTCGTCGGCGCGTTCGGATTCCCGGTACCTTCGGCCCACGAATCATCGGCGATCCAGCGCACTTCGAACGGGCCGACACCGCGGTTGAAGATGGCGTTGTTGGGCGCACCTTGTTCGAAAAGATTGAGCGTGGCGCGGACGATCGTCCATTGCCCCCGGCCAAAACCCGTGTTGAAATTGCTGGCCACACCCGACGCGTCGAAGCGCATGAAGCTGTCGAGCAAGCCTTCCTGCTGGCCAAGCGCGTTCGTTGCGATCGACCCCGAAACCGCCAGCGCTCCGGCCCCGCCGTAGTTATGAGTGGGGTCAAGCGAACGAACAAACGCGTCGGCCACGGAAACATTGGTCACGACCATCTGCGCGAAGAGCGGAGAGCCAACTGCCAACCACAGGCAGGCTGGGAACCAGCGCATCATGGGCGGACCATGTTGAGGTTGCTGCCAATCGGATAAAACAAGGGGACGCCATCGGGCTGCTTCGCGGCGCAGTCTTTGAGAAACTGTTGTCCTCTTTCCGAGGTGAGGTAATCAGCCAATGCTTGCGCGCCGCGCACGTTGGCGTGGGGGAACCGGCTGACATTGGCGATCATGACGACGTATGGGCGGCGCATCTCCGCGTCGCCCTCGACAAGAATTTGCATCGCCCCGGATTCCATCTTGCCCTTCAACACCGGGATGCGGCCGACGATCACATACGCATGATGTTTCTCGGCAAACGTCACAACCTCTTGCCGAATCCTGCTTTCATCCTTCAACACCCAATCGCCTTGCGGTTCGAGGCCAGCTTTGTGCCAAAGCCTGGCGGCGATCTGTCGAGACCCAGCATCATGAAAATCAACATAAGCGGCATGCGCTTCCGCGATTTTTCGTAACGCCGCAGCACCGTCGGTCATGCCTTTGATGTGCGCCGGATCATCGGGCGGACCAACAATGACCAGTTCGTTGCGCGCCCAGGGACGCAGGTCCACGGCATAACCGTCTGCAACCAGGTCCGTAGCCTCATCACTCGAATGCATCGTCAACAGATCGGCTTCGCCGTTGTGGAGGGCTTCCACCAGCACCGGCTTCGGGCCGGCGGCCACCAATTGCACCTTGTATCCTGTGCTGGCTTCAAACTGTTTGGCCAATTCCTGCCACATCCCCGTCATGACCATGCCGCCAATCACCGCGACGCGGATGACCGGTTTTTGCGGGGGAGGCGATGGGGCGCACCCGTTGGAAACGCCCAGCGTGGCCGCAATGATGATGGAAGCGATCCGATGATTCATGGCACGGGTGCCTGATTGACGCCATCCGAAAGCGTTTGCCACCGAATATCGGGACGTTGCTGTTCCCCGACGCCACAGCCCAGATACTCGCCTGTGAATGATTGCACGTGACCGTCGACGAAGACGACGTTGGCCCGGCCGCTGTGCCGGGCCTGGACCGAATAGCCCAACTGCGACGGCACCGTGGATGCGTAGGGTCCCAGCGCGTCCGCCATGAACGCGAGTTGCTCGGGTCTCGGTATCTCCGAAAGCCTGTGCTGCTGCGGCCGGATCCACGGCGAGAGATACATGTTCATCGCGTACGGCAAGAAGTAAGTACCGCCCGGGTCTTTGGCAGCCGGATCGATGAATACCGAACCCCCGTCCCCAGCTCGCGGCTTGAGACCTTGCGCCACGAGAACGTTGTAGGATCGCAAGTTAAAATACCGCGGGAGGCAATTAAACCAGTCTTCGGGTCGGTTGATGATGGCCAGCGGATTGACTCCCTGGCCACGACGCGGGATGAAGCCGTCGTTGTCATCCATGTACCCTTGGAGCGCGAACCCCCACTGGCGAAGGTTGTTCACGCAGCGCACGCTTTGTCCTTGCGCGCGGGTCCGGCCGAGCGCGCTCGTCACGAGAGCCGCCAACACCCCGATGATCGCGATGACGACCAACAATTCAACGAGAGTGAATGCGACATGGCTAGTCGGCTTCGCCATGGCCACTCTTCTGTCGGACGCGGCGCGGCACAACCAAAGCTGCGAGGGACACGCCAAGCAGAGCGAAGGAGGTTGGTTCGGGAATCTCTACGGCGGTCAATTGGAGCAGCGGCCGCTGCGAGGCGGTGCCGAATTCGTGCGAGTTGAAGGTGAATCCAACAGTACTGGCCGCGGTTGCCGTGAGATACAAACTCACCAAGCCACCAGTGCCGATATCAGTGAGAAATGCAGACGGTGTTGACAGCGAGAATGCGTCGAGCCCGTTCGTTCCGCCGTTTGTAAACCAGCCCAGCGTGACGTCCTGGCTCGCGTTCAAGACGGAGGATTCATCGTTGTACAGGATGCCACTTGTGTTCGGCGCAGCGGGAGTTCCGGTGCCTTCGTTCCACGAATCGTTCGCAATCCAGCGCACCTCGAACTGACCCACGCCACGGTTGAAAATCGCGTTGGCCGGTGCGGTCGTCTCGGTAAGTAACAAACGGGCGCTGGAGATTGTCCAGCCGCCAGCGCCAAAATCTGCGTTGAATTGCGCGACCGTGCTGGAGATGTCAAAACGGATGAATGAATCAAACGCCCCCTGCTGGACACCGCTGGCGTTGGTGGCAATCGTTCCCGAAATAGAGAGCGCACCCGCTCCGCCGTAATTGTGCGTCGCGTCGGCCGAACGGACAAACGCGTCGGCGACCGAATTCGCGGAAATTGTCACCTGCGCCCGGGCGGCCCCTTGTGCCGACACCCACAATCCCACTGCCAGGAAACCAGCCCTCTTGATCATCATCACTCGCAATCCCATGTCGTCACTCGCCCCTTCCGTTATATTCGCGGAAATATATCGGACCCGAGCCGGGCGAGGCAAGTAAAATTTCGACGGCGGCTGCGGGAGTCGAATGGGTTAGCGCAGGAGCTTCGTGAGTTCCCGTTGGGCGGGCCGGATCCCTCGTAAGCTGAAGGTCTCCATGCGACGATACAACGCGACCGCCGCCTTGCCCGTGTCGGTCACCGTGGCGGAACCACCGACCGCTCCGCCCCGCGTCGTCACCACAACGGGCTGCCTAAAGCAGCGGTTCATCGTTTGGACGAGGGTCCACGCCCGCATGTACGACATCTCCATCGCGGCGGATGCCTGGCGCAAGCTGCCCGTCCGCGCAATGTGCTCGAGCAGTTCCACCTTGCCCGGCCCGAGCGCGATGTCGCGTCCGGACACGATGCGAATGCGGGGAACGACACGGATTGTAGCCATGGCGCAGTGATACCAAACCTAACCGCCAACCATCAAGACCGCTGCTCCGTGAATCTCACTGCGCTTCAAGGCCAGTAACGCCCGGTTTGCCTCCGGCAACGGAAAGGTCTCAACCTCGGTACGCACCGGAATCCGGGCGGCGAGCTGCAAGAACTGCCGCGCGTCATCGCGGGTCGCGTTGGTAACCGAACGGACAACGCGCTCGTGATACAATAGGTCGTACTTCAACTCGGGAATCGGCGTCATGTAGATGCCCCCGAGCGCCAACGTCCCGCCTTTGCGCAGTGAGCGGAGGGCTTCCGGTACCAGGACGCCCGCCGGCGCGAATATGATGGCCGAATCGAGCGACGTATTCGGCATGTCTTCCGCCCGCCCGACCCACGCGGCGCCCAATTCTCGAGCCAGCCGTTGATGCTCGACGCTTCGCGTAGCGACGAATACTTCGCAGCCCCAGTACACCGCAATCTGGACCACAATGTGCGCCGACGCGCCGAATCCGTAGAGTCCGAGTCGGCCTCTGGGAGGGCGAGCCTCCCGGCGAGCAGCTGACAGGCTTGGCTCGGCAGGAGCCTCGCCCTCCCGTCGCAACGCCAACCGCAACGCCCGAAACCCGACGATCCCCGCGCACAGCAACGGCGCCGCATGCGCGTCATCGAACTCGTGGGGGATTGGGACCGCAAATGCCACCGGTGCGACCGCATACTCGGCGTAGCCGCCGTTGACGTGCAAGCCCGTGAACTGCGCTCGCTCGCAAAGGTTTTCGCGCTGGCTGCGGCAAAACTCACACAGGCCGCAAGTGCGGTGCAGCCACGGCACGCCGAGGCGATCGCCGACACGAACCGCCTTTGCGTCCGCCCCGGTTTTTTCAACCACACCGACGATTTGATGGCCCGGAACAATGGGTAGGTGGTCCGCGATGTCGCCCTCCACCGTGTGCAAGTCGGTGTGACAGACACCACAGGCGCGTACGTGCAACAAAATCTCGTCGGGCTCCGGTTCGGGTTGGGGCAGTTCCGTCAGTTCGAGGGGCGATTCTTCCGCCGGTCGAGGGGACCGCAGCAACATCGCATTCATCGAGCGGTCAGCCTCTCACCAGCAACACCGGCACGCGCGCTTTCCGCAGCACGTGCGAAGTAGTCGAGCCGAGAATGAGTTCGCGGATACGGGTGTGGCCGTAGGCGCCCATAACGATGAGCGTCGCAGCCGTCTTCTCGCAGTGGGCGAGGATCTCCGTTTCCGCGTTGCCGCGGACGAGTTGCGCCTGGGGCTTCAACTTGTGCGCTTGCGCCAATTGTACTGCCTCGTTGAGAATCTTCGAGGCGCCTTCTTCCGTTTCGCCCTGACAAGCCGTGATGAGGGTCACCTCGGTGCCCAGGGCAGGAGCGAGGTCGATGCCCGCGTGGAGCGCCTTGTTGGATTCGGTGCTGCCATCGTAGGCGATGAGCATCCGCTTGACCGGCTCGAATTTCTCAGGCGTGACCAGGCACGGTTTGATGGACGCACGGACCATGCGTTCGACGCTTGAGCCGAGCATATCATCGAGCCAGGGGGCATGCTCGCCGCGTTTGCCGAGCACGACCAGGTCGGCCCGCTTCTCGTAGGTGAGCATGACGTGTACGAGACTGCCCGTTTCGTGCGCGGTCTCACAGGCGACGTTGGCGTCGCGGCACCGTTGAGCGGCCGCGGCCAGGATCGTGGCGGCCTTCTCGTTCTGGAGTTGCTGGAGTTTGGGCGCCAGCGCGGCGTAGGGTTGCGCACCGAGCGCGCCCGAGAGGTCCGACATCCAGGGCCCTTCGAGAAGACGGATGTCGATGATGTAGAGAATTTGCAGGCGGGCGCCGAGTCGTTTGGCGAACCAGATGGCATAGTCGGCGGCAACCTCCGCGTTCGGCGAACCGTCCGTGCACAACAGAATGCGTTTATACATGCGACCTCCTCTCGTCCAGTGCTTCTTAAGATACGCTACAACGACATCGACTAAAAGGGCGTCGTTGACAAGCCCTGATTCTGCCTGTAATGCTTGACGGTAGCGGGCGCTTAGCTCAGTTGGCCAGAGCACCTCGTTTACACCGAGGGGGTCAAAGGTTCGAGTCCTTTAGCGCCCATTCCCCGCCGGGGCGGGGAAGTACGAAATTCGAATCTCGAAATTCGAAATGATGAACGTTCGGATTCCGGATTTGATTCTTCGGATTTCCCGCGTAGCGGGCCGGGGGTGTAGCTCAATTGGTTCAGAGCGCTGCCCTGTCACGGCAGAGGTTGCGGGTTCGAGCCCCGTCACTCCCGCCAATTTCATTTCTCGTGAACGTCTTGACACCCTTTTACCAAGAGCTTGAGCGCGACGGCCCTGTAGAAATTCTAAGACGGGCGTGCAGCCATGTTGGTCACATTGGTGTCTCTGCTTAGCACCGAGCGGAAACCTCGCTGCCTTACGGTCCCAATCGCACGCGGTAAAACCGGCCTCTTCCGGGCAGCGCCGTCAGCCGAGCCGAATCGTCAAAGGTGTAGGTTTGGCCGAGAGGAAGATTGACTGTCAGCGGGCCGTCGTGCGCGCCGACCACGAAGTCGGTCACATCTTCGAGGTCGATAAAAATCTCACCGCCATCTTCCGGGAAAACCCATGACGGTGCGGTGAAGATTCCCAACTGGGTCGCTGCCGCCAACGTAGGCTTGTCAACCGCCAACAGGTAAATCTTCCGGCCGGCAAACCCTACTGCACTCAACGGAACGTCCCAACTCGCGGCCACGCCGGTTCCATCGCCGACGGCCAACGGCTCACCGTAAGGAGTGAAGGCCGCCATGATCGCGCTCAGGTTGCGGGCGTTGAAATCCGACTGAATGGCGGCCTCGCTGATAGCGAAGGATCCAATCATCAAGACACTACCAATGGGCGCCACGTGGCTTGAGGCATCTGCCAGCCCGCGTGCGGTAACGGCTGAGATGTCAACTACGGAGGGCATACCGGTGCTTGTAGGAATCGGGCCTCCCGGCGGAGTTAGCACGGGAGCGTCCGCTGCTCCGACATCGAGATAGTTGGTCGTCGATTCGCCGACACCAGCTACGGAGACAAGCGGGCTGGTGTCCACAAACTTGCTGAAGCAGCCAGCCGGGGCAAATGGCTCGGTGCTTTGCAGCACGTAACTGTGACCGCCCGCGCAAGTCCAACTGACGCGAATGTTATCACCCTCTCTCGCGATGGCGGTGATACGCAACGCGGAGGCGCTCTTGGTCGGGTCGGTGCCGGCCTGATACTCTTGAAGATTGTCGTAGCGATCGCCGTCTGGATCGGCGGTAGCTACACCGCTGGGACTGTCTGGGCCGAAGTGTTGAACCTGCCACGAGTCTGGGATGCCATCGCTGGCGTAAAGGCCGTAGTTATCAGGATTGGTGTCCAGCACCAGCAAGTGGAGACTGTTACTCGCGCCAAGATAGTAGCCGCTGACCGTTGCGAACGTGTCGGTGTAGACGGCGGCGGGTGTCGCCAGCCCGTTGGCGTTGATGGCCGCAATCGGGAATGCGGCCGCGCCCCAACTTACATCGGAACCGGGCACCACCAGAACCGTCGCGTCGTCAATGGAAGCGATGGCACCGAGTTGGCTGGTCCCGTCTTCGCTCACCGATGCGGGGCTGGCGGTGACGACCAGACTGGTCACTTCGTAAAGCTGACCGATGTAGCCGTTCCGCACCGTTATGTCTGGCGCGACCGCAGTGCAAGTGCCCACGATGGCCTCCACGCTGTCGTTCATGGTGTAGTTGGGGCTCGTCGTGCGCCGACCGCCACCGTCAACAGTGCTTACCAGTGTCGCCGCCCATGCAGGAGTGGACAGCAGGGCGAAGGCGAAGGCGGCAAAGAAGACCCTATAGCAAGCAGCCCACTTGCAGCTAGCTGGAATGGGGCAGGCCGATGCGGCTGGCCTAGAGGGCCGAGCCGCTGTGTTCGTCCAGAGAACGTTGGGTGCTGCGTCGTTCATCTTAGTCGGTTTGGCATTGGGCTACTGCTTCTGGAACAAATAGAATCGACCCAGCATCACGCTCGATGTGGATGTGGATGTGGACATGTTCGAGGACCAAACGTCGTTGCGCACGCCACCATCCCATCCACCGAATACGCACATTTGGCTGTTGAGCACGACCGCGGGGAAGTCTTGTCGTTTGGTCCACTGGGCAGCAGGGGTTACCTGCATCCAGTTTGTACCGTCCGATGAGGACCACACATCGTTGCGCAGACCGGTATCATCAACTCCACCAAGTACCCATATCTGCCCATTGACCACAATCGCCGCCAAGCCCCCCCGTGCGCTCCACTGGGCAGCGGGGGTCACCTGCGTCCAGTTTGTACCGTTCGATGAGGACCACACGTCGTTATAGTTGGAGGTGCCCTGGTTGTTTCCACCGAGCACCCACATCTGCCCGTTGTAAGCCACCACTGCATGTAGCCACCGTCCGCCCCACGGTGCGGCGGCAGTGGCCTGCGTCCAGTTTGTACCGTCTGACGAGGACCACACGTCATTCCGAGCAGGTGTAGATCCGTCATTTCCGCCCAACACCCACATTTGGTTATCGAGCACCACCGCTGCAGAATCCTCCCGTCCGCTCCATGGTGCAGCGGCGGTCGCTTGCGTCCAATCGACACCGTTAGTCGAGGACCATACGTCGTTAGTGCGAGTGCCGACACCGGTCAATCCCCCCAGCACCCACATTCGGTCGTTGAGCACGACCGCTGATAATCCCTTCCGTTTGCTCCACGGTGCGGCGGCAGTCGCTTGCGTCCAGTTTGTGCCATCCGACGAGGACCACACATCATTGTTAAAGGGGCCGCTGGGCCAGATTCCCCCCCCAAGCACCCACATCTTCCCATTGTAAACCAGCGCTGCATGTTCCTGCCGTGTGCTCCACAGTGCGGAAGATGTCGCTTGTATCCAGTTTGTGCCCGCACCAGAACCGATGTTCGTAATGGTCGTAAGCGGGACAAACCCCGCGGCGGTCAGGGCCTCATTCGTGCCTGTTTGGGAGAGCACAAGGGTTCCCGATGGAACCACGCCGGCCCCAAGTGCCATATTGACCGCAGTTATGGTGTTGCTGGCTATATTGAGCGACGTAATGGCGTAGTTGGCGATTTGGCTGGTGCCGACCGCGCTGTCGGCAATCGCCGCTGTAGTCACGGCACCTGCGGCGATTTTGTTGCTGGTGATCACCCCGTCGGAAACGTTACCGGCCATCAACGCGTAGCCGACTGCAGTGAGCCGTCGGTCGGGCGTCAGTTCCTGCAGACCCGGCCCGGCGTTGAACCACACGCGCAACCGAACATCACTGTTTGTGAAAACAGCAGGAGGGATGGCGGCCATGTTGGTCACATTGGTGTCACCGAGCAGCACCGAGTAGAAACCTCCGGCCACCGGCAGCGACACGACACCATTGCCGTTGCTCCAATAGGTAGACCCGCCGGACCCGTCCACTAACGAGAACTGGAACTGGCCCATACCGTCGAAGTTGGTGCCGTTGACGCTGACGCGCCCTTGGTAGTTGATAATCTGTGGCACCTGCGCCATGGCGATCGAGCTCAGTAACAGGAAACTTGCAATGATTGCAGCCAACGGGGTTCTGTTCATGGTAGTCCTTTTGTAGCGGAGGATCCTCACCCGAATCTGGACGGGAGGGCGGCCGCAGGAATATGCGAGAAAGCTCAGCACACGGCGATTCGCGGCGGCTTTCATAGATAACTCACAGCGGTTCACACGCGTAACTCCTAGCCTTGCGCGGACGCGGCGCTTTAGAGCTTCCGTCAGCCCCACGGGGTGAACGTTCGAGCTTATAGGCCTGCGGTTGCTGTAAAAGCAAGATCATTCTGTGCGACGAAAGAGCTTGGGTGGTGTAACCTAGTGCTGTGTAAAGGGCAAGAAAAGGGTGCATCCCCGCCCAATTCAACCAGAACCAGAAAAGGGAGCCGCCCATGGGAGTGCGTGCCGAGCTCACGATTGACGCTGCCAAGGATTGGCGTCGATTCCAAATGATCGACGGGACCGCTGTCAAACTGCAATGGCTTTTGTATTGTCATGAATGGCCGGGTTCGAGTAGAATCGTAATTGGGTACGAGGTGGATGTAGGCGAAGCGTACCTCACGTCAATGTAGCGGAATCAATTCTTCCGCGTTCAGTCAGCGCAGTGCTCTCGATGGCCCCCGCCGCGGAAGCTACGAAAGGAATGTGCCGCCATGTCTAGAGCAACGGTGGGCTTAAGCAATGCGGCCGCAGTCGTTGCCCGGCTGTGCCGATGGCTCTGAACACCCGTTAACTCCTTCACAACCCATGAATACCACCAACCAAAACAACAGTTTTTCAGTCAGAGCGTATCAAGGGGATGGCAAAACGCTTCTCGCGTTCAACCTGCCCAAGACAAAGGCCAAGAGCCTGGCGGGATTTACCATTCAAATCCGCCCCGACGGCCAGCCACCCTACTATCTGCACAACAACCTCCGGTTTGAAGATCCCTCCAAACATGCGCAGGACGCCACGGAACCGGCCAACTCCAGCTTCAACGCGCCGTTTCACAAGTTCAGATGGGTGCATGTGCCCGGGTCGGTGCATCAGGGCACACAGCCTTTCCATGGGCCTTACACGTACACTGTCACGCCGCGGTATTTTGACGGCACAGGCTCGATGCAGCCCATCAATCCAACGTTGGGCGTGGCCGTAACGCTAGATGTCGGGCCGTTCACGAAAGGGAACATCGAGACCGGCTTTACCCGGGGGTTCGTCCAATCACAAGCCTTCGTGCATCACTTTGGCCCGAAGGCGGTTTTCCGCCCGGCGGGGAAGGATTTGCTTTTCGACACGGCACAGGTGTCTGGCAAGAACAGCGCGGGTCAGGATTATACGTTTGCGGACGAGTATGAATGGTTGGGGTTCACGGCCCGGAGGAAGATCTTCGCTGTGGCAAACGAGGTCCTGCAAGATCAGCAACTTCGGCTCGACGTGTTCGCCTACGACCTCGACGAGCCGGATGTACTCAAGATCTTTCTGAAACTGGCCGAGCAAGGCCGCATTCGGATTATCCTCGATAATGCGACCCTGCATCATAACGCCGCATCCACGGAACCTGAGGATCAATTTGAGCAGCTGTTTTCGCACGCAGCTAAAGCCCCGGCAGGGATTTTACGGGGGAAGTTCGGCCGGTTCGCCCATGATAAGATACTGATCGTTTCGAACAGCGGCGGGGCGGTGAAGGTTTTGACCGGTTCCACCAACTTTTCCATTACGGGTCTGTATGTGAATTCCAATCACGTGCTGGTTTTTGATGACCCGAAGGTGGCAACCGCCTACGCGCAGGTCTTCAACGACGCGTGGAACGGAAAGGTCTCCGTCAAATTCAACCAGACCCAGGAAGCGGCGAAGGTCTTCTCTTTCGTCGACGCCGGCCTTCCCGAGACCGAGATCGCCTTTTCACCGCATCAGGAGCCGTTTGCCAAACAGAACCTGGACAACATGGCGGCGCGCATCGCCAAAGAAGACAAGCAGAGCAACGGCAGCGTGCTGTTTGCTGTCATGGGCCTCGCCAGTGGTGGGGGACCGGTCTTACCCGCGCTTGAGGAACTGCACTCGGATCAGAACATTTTCAGTTATGGCGTTTCTGACACGCCGGGCGGTATTTACCTCTATACGCCTCGCCAGAAGACCGGCGTTCTGGTGAGCGGCAAACCGGCAAGCACCAAGCTGCCGCCACCCTTCGACCAGGTGCCGGGGTTGGGGGCCGGTCACCAGGTGCATCACAAGTTTGTCGTCTGCGGTTTCAATGGACAGGATCCGGTAGTCTATTGCGGTTCGTCCAATCTGTCCCTGGGCGGCGAAGAGGAAAATGGAGACAACCTGATTGCGATTCACGACGGCGATATCGCCACGGTTTTCGCCATCGAGGCGCTGACCTTGGTGGACCACTTTGACTTTCTCGATCGGTGCGGGGCGAAGGCCGGGAAGGCGGCTACCAAAATCAAATCCGCCTCCAAGCAACAGCAGGCGGCCGCAGCGGGATGGTTCTTGTCCACCGACGACCGCTGGGTCACGCCGTATTTCGACCCGGACGATCTGCATTGCGTGGACCGGCAGTTATTCGGTTCGCAATGATCGCACGTAGCGCGGTAAGACCGTCTGCGGCGGATGTTCGCCGCACACGATTGCGCTCAAGGATTCATTTGCGCTGCCGGGCTTGGTCCCATCACTACGGGCGGACCGGCTTGGTCAAAGGCTGGGAGCCCGAGAACTGGAATCAGGACTTCTTGGAGGGGCTACGTCGTGCGTGGCCCGCAGAGTTCGTTCGTTCGCGGACGGCTGGCAGTGGTGCGCTTCGATTGCGGCAAAGCCGGGCCTGAGTTGAGCGGCTTGATATCCCTCACGGTAAGGCGGAGCGGTATGCATCGGATAGGGGAGAATGGGGCGCGATGCGGCCCGCCTGGGCAAACGCAAATGAGAGTCGAGACGAGGCTCGAACGTTCAAGCCTTCCACATTCTCTTGGAAATCAACTGCAAAATCGCCTAGAGAATCCCTCGCTCGACTCTCGGGTCCGAGACTACACCTCGCCATGTTGACTGCAAGTCAAAAATTTGACGAGCTGGCCGCGACGCCCGTTCCCAGTGCATAGCCATCAATCCCTGATACGCGTCCGCCGACTGCTCAATTCTGGCGTGGTTAACACGGCGTCGGTCGCCGACGACGGTTTGACGTTTGGCCGTGGAAATGCGGTTCAGAGGCAAGGCATAACCGCGGTTCCGCAATCCCAAAGGCGTTCCCTCGCTCACCAGAGGACCGGTCCTGTAAGCGGCCTACCCCTAATTTCTCGGGCGGCAGAACCGGCGGGGAGGCGGCGGTATTCGCGGCGGGCGCTGGCATCTTGGCTGCTCCCTCGTGTAATCATGGAATTCATAGACGACCCAAACCTGGTGAGACATTACTCGAACGTTTACGAATTCAAGACGATCCTCTTGGTGGACGATGACCAGCAGTTGGCGGAGAGTCTCCAGTGGATTCTGGCTGACGAAAACTTTCTCGTAGATGTTGCTCACGATGGTGACGAGGCGATGCTGAAGGTCACCGCCAACCGGTACGATGCGGTTGTTTGTGACATCATGATGCCGCATATGCGAGGGGACGATTTCTACTGCCAGGCCACGGAGATGCGTCCCGAACTCAGGAGTCGCTTTGTCTTCATAACCGGCTTTGGCAACGATCCCAGGATCCGCGCTTTTCTGAACAAGTCCGGCGTCAAATGCCTGATCAAGCCGTTTCCCGTGAAGAAGCTGATCGACTGCGTCAAAGGATTGGTTGACTTGTCGGCATCCCGTTGCGGGTAGCTGCCTCCGGCCGGTCCATGCATCCCGCCGACTACGTTAGGGGGCGGGTTGCGAACTGCGGCGCCTCTTCCCACGCGTCGGACATCGCTAGTGGATGTGTGACGTTTCGGCTTCCAGCGATTCGTCTCTGGCCGGTGTCGAACCTTTGGCGTGCGTCCGCACTGCGGTGCTGCGCTTGTGTTTTGCTTTCCGCAGACACGCGGCTTCCTCGATGCAACCCGTGGCGAGGGTCGTCCAACCGGTCTGATGGCTGGCCCCGACGCCGCGGCCGGTGTCACCGTGAAAGCATTCGTAGAACAGGGCGAGATCTTTCCAGTGGGGATCTTCGGCGTACCGGCGCTCGTTGCCGTGGCAAGGGCGACGACCCGTGGCGTCGGGAAGGAAAATGCGCGCCAACCGCGACCGCAGATCGTCGGCGACTTGCTGCAGGTTCATCATCCGGCCCGAGCGGGTCGGGCATTCGACCTTCAACGAGTTGCCGTAGAAATGGTGATAGCGTTCCAGCGCTTCCACGAGCAGGTAATTGATGGGGAACCAGATTGGCCCGCGCCAGTTGGAATTGCCTCCGAACTGCCCGGTGTTTGACTCACCAGGCACGTAATCCACGCGGTACTCTTCGTTGCCGTCGCGGAAAACGTAGGGGTGCTGTTCGTGAATCTTCGACACCGACCGAATTCCGTACGCCGAGAGAAATTCGTTCTCATCGAGCATGTAGCGCAGCACGCGTTCCAGCCGCTCGCGCGACGGGATGGCGAGCAACCGGTGCCCGTGCACGGTCGCACCGCCTTCGGTCTCCATATAGGAAATGTGTTGCGCCAGGTCCTTGCGGTTGTCGAGGAACCACTGCAACCGTTTGCGGAAGCCGGAGAGATGGGCGATCGCGTCCTCTTCGAGCACCTCCACGGCGATCAACGGCAGCAGCCCCACGAGCGAACGGACACGCAACGGGATGTTCCGACCGTCGAGGTGAAGCTGGTCGTAGTAAAAACCGTCGGTTTCGTCCCACAAACCCGTGCCGCCCAGGGTGTTGATCGCGTCGGCAATGGCGATGAAATGTTCGAAGAACTTGCTGGCCATGTCTTCCGCGGCCGGATCGTCCTGGGCCAATTCGAGCGCCATCGAGAGCATCGTGTTGCAGTAAAACGCCATCCACGCCGTGCCGTCGGCCTGCTCCAGGTGGCCACCCGTCGGCAGAGGCTTCGAGCGGTCGAACACGCCGATGTTGTCGAGACCGAGGAAGCCGCCCCCGAAAATGTTTTTCCCGTCCGCGTCCTTGCGGTTCACCCACCAGGTGAAGTTCAGGAGCAGCTTCTGGAGCGTACGGGACAGAAACAGCCGGTCGCGCTGGCCTTGCGGTGCGGTCATCTTGTACACGCGCCAGCACGACCAGGCGTGCACGGGTGGGTTCACGTCGCCGAACGCAAACTCGTAGGCGGGAATCTGACCGTTCGGATGCATGTACCACTCCCGCAGGAAGAGCACGAGTTGGTCCTTGGCAAACTGTGGATCCAATTTCGCAAACGGGATCATGTGGAACGCCAGGTCCCACGCCGCGTACCACGGGTATTCCCATTTATCCGGCATGGAAATCACGTCGCGATTGTAGATGTGCGGCCAATCGGCGTTGCGGCCCGACTTCCGGCTCTCGGGTGGGGGCGGTTGCTGCGGGTCGCCGTCGAGCCAGTCGCGGATGATGTAATGGTAGAACTGTTTGCTCCATAACAGGCCGGCGTACCCCTGACGGACAACGCGGCGTTCCTCGTCCGACAATTCTCGCGGTAAACGCGCCGCATAAAACCCGTCGGCTTCGTCGATGCGCTTCTGAACGATCGCGTCGAACTCTTTGCCGAGACTCTTCTGCGGAATGAGGTGTTCGTTCGACAGCCGGAGACGGATCGTGACTTCGCCGCCGGTGGGAATCCCGAGCCGGTAGTGGGCGGCCACCTTCGTGCCGACCTGTTTCGGGTTCACCGCGTCGGACTTGCCGTGGATCAGGTATTCGTGGAACGCGTCTTTGACATACGGCGTCCAGCCGTTCGTCCCGGAGAACCGCCGGCTGTTGGTTTCGTTCTCGGTGAACAGGAATTCCGGGGCGTCCGGGCCGGGGCCGGGTCCGGCGACAAAGTAATGTTTGCCGAAGTTGACGTGATCGCCTTCCAGGATCGAATCGCCGGCGAGCTTGATGTTGGGTTTGATCCAGCAGCCTTCGTGTTTGCAGCCCCAAACCCAGGTGTTGCGATACCACAGCGTGGGGAGCAGATGCAGCGTGGCCGCGTCCGGGCCGCGGTTGGCGACAGTGAGGCGAATCAGTATGTCGTCGGGGCTGGCTTTTGCGTATTCGGCGAGCACATCGAAGTACCGGTTGTCGTTGAACACGCCGGTGTCGAGCAATTCGAATTCGGGGTCGCCTTTGCCGCGTCGACGGTTTTCTTCAACGAGCCACGCGTAGGGGTATTCGGCCTGTGGATATTTGTAGAGTGCTTTCATGTACGAGTGCGTCGGCGTCGAGTCGAGGTAGTAGTAGCACTCTTTTACATCTTCGCCGTGATTGCCCTCGGGGCCGGTCAGACCGAAGAGTCGCTCTTTCAAGATCGGGTCTTTCCCGTTCCACAGCGCCAGCGCAAAGCACAACCGGCACTCGCGGTCGGTAATGCCGAGCAGCCCGTCCTCGCCCCAGCGATACGCCCGGCTGCGGGCATGATCGTGGGGGAAATAATCCCAGCAGGTGCCCCATGCCGAATAGTCCTCGCGCACCGTTCCCCATTGCCGCTCGCTCAGGTACGGTCCCCAGCGTTTCCAATTCTTCTCGCGTCGCGCGTCTTCGGCGAGACGTTGCCATTCGGCGGAAGTCGTCTGCATATGATTTGCGCTGGTATTGATTGATCGTGAGGGTGGCAAATCATTCGCGTGTCGTTTCTCTCGGATGACCTGCGACCGGCAACCGACCAACGCCACCAACCTGGTGACCATATACCAACCTGGCGGCGTCCGCAACGGTTGGGATGGGGGCACCAGTTGCACCCGGGGCGAACACAGGGCAACTTGTGGCGGCGTGAGAACAACCTATCAGGAGGAATTCTAATGATCGCATCGATGAGTCAGTTCGTCAGAGACGTGGAGATGGACCAACTGCCCAGCGTCGTTATGCCGAGCCGCCCGGCGGTGAAAATTCTCAAAGGCCAGAAGGCCTTGGTGACCGGCGCGAACTCGGGCATCGGCAAAGCCTGCGCCATCGCCCTGGGCGAAGCGGGCGCGGATGTGGTCGTCAACTACCGGTCAGGCGACGAAGCCGCGTTGGAGGTTGTCGAAGCAGCCAGTCGTTGCGGCAGCAAGTGTTTCGCACACGAGGCGGACGTTTCGAAGGAGGACGAAGTCAACGAGATGTTTGCCAGAATGTTCAAGGAGTTGGGCACGATCGACATTCTCATCAACAATGCGGGGCTGCAGAAGGATGCGAAGTTTGAAGAAATGACGCTGGACCAGTGGAACACCGTGATCGGCGTCAACCTGACGGGGCAATTCCTGTGCGCGCGCGAAGCCGTGAAGGAATTCAAGCGCCGGGGCATCCAGAAGGAAGTGTCCTGCGCCGCCGGCAAGATCATCTGCATCAGTTCGGTGCACGACGTCATCCCATGGGCCGGCCACGTCAACTACGCCGCATCGAAGGGCGGGGTGATGATGATGATGAAGAGCATCGCACAAGAGGTTGCGCCGTTCCGGATTCGCTGTCTGAGCATCTGTCCCGGGGCGGTCCGCACACCGATCAACCGGCCCGCTTGGGAAACGCCCGAGGCCTACAAAGAACTGATGAAACTGATTCCCTACAAGCGGATCGGCGAACCCGAAGACATCGCGCAAGCGGCGGTGTGGTTGGCCAGCGACTACGCCGATTACATCACCGGCACCAACGTTTATATCGACGGCGGCATGACGTTGTATCCGGGCTTTGAGGCGGGCGGGTAGAACCGAATTAGTGCGGATTGGAGTGGATCCCTTGCTGAACAATGGATTTGTAGACGCCATGCCGAAGTGGCAAGCGTGACGGGCGAACGACCCGTCACGGTGATTGCCACCGGTTCGCGCATGGAAGACGGGCTGTGATCCGTCCGTTCCCACCGACCCATCTGGCAGAGAAGGAGGTCCGGCCATCGCAACGAAGAACCGGCGGGTCGTCCTCTCGTGGCGGGTCTGACCGCCCGACGCGGCGCGATGGTCGCCCCGGTTGATGCATCAGTATCCGAGGCATCGGCGGGTGCGGCCGCCCGCCGATGCCCGCCGCCGCCCGGAGCCGGCGTACAAGAATTTGGCGGCACCCGTGCGACGGTGATTTGCCGGGGGAGCCTGAGAAGTTGGCCGATGCGAAATTCATCCACTTGCCCGATATGCGTGCGACGGCGGATCGTCTAGCATGGTAGGTGTTGGAGACGGTTCGCAGTACATGGGGAAACATATCTCTTCTAAGGAGGAAACTCGGATGCAAGAGATCGAAACCAGGTGGGCGAAGGCGGTCCGGTGGTTTGAGTATGCCTAGTTGCTGGTGAGCAACCCCACTTTTCAGCGTTCGCGCGACAAGCGTCAAGCCTACTACGACCATCGGTTGAGTAAGATTTACGATACGCCCTGCTTCTGATCGCGGTCGTGCCGACAAACCGGAGGTCGCGCCCGGGCGCCATCAGAAGATCATGTCGGCCAGCAGCTTCTCGTGAAAGACGAGGGTGACCTCCGGTAAGGTCCGCCGGGTGACGGAATCGTAGAACCGGTTGTCATAGACCCACCAGTCCCACCGGTCGGTTCCGAACTGGCGATCAGGGTACCCGACGGCGTGGAGGACCTGTGGAAACGACTTGCCAACCAACTCGGCCCGCAGAGCGCGAATGTCCAACGGCTGTCCTGTCTCGGATCGTGTGCTGGCCTGCTGAGCCGGGCCGACGAGGCGACTGGCGCAACCGGCGCACACAAACGACGCCAGTGTGAGCAAGAGAATGATCGAACCCCGGTTCACGCCCTCAACATAGCATTGCGGTCGCCTGTCATCCAGTCGCCCTCGGTTTCTCTGGGCGAACACGTTGACCGGCACCGGCTCCGTGACCTCTTCGACCCCGAACATAAAAGTGCGCATCTCTGTCAAATCAGATGTAGACTAATCTCCATGATCCGGGGGCTGATTCAACGTCCGATGTCTCTGCCAAAAGCCGTGGTGACGGCGGCGGCACTGGTGTTGACGGCGGCGCTGGGCGTGTTGGATTATGTTACCGGACGCGACGTTTCCATCTCGGCGTTTTACCTGGTGCCGATCTGCTGGGTGACCTGGGTTTCGGGACGGAGAGCGGGATTCTTTCTGGCGACGGTCGGCGCGCTGACCTGGTTGATTTCCGACATGACGGGATACACGTTCTCGCACCCGGCGGTTCCGTACTGGAACGCGCTGGTGCTGCTCGCGTTTTTCGCGGTCGTGGTCTATTTGCTGTCGGCATTCCAGACCGCGCACCATTATCTGGAGGAAACAGTTCAGCGGCGAACGGCGGCGCTGCAGGCGGAGATTGCGGCACGCAAACGCTGGGAAATGGCCAAAGTTCAAGCGGAGCGCCTGGCTGCGGTGGGGACGATGGCAGCGAAAGTCGCCCACGAAGTGCGTAACCCACTCGGCTCGATCACGCTGAATCTCGACTTGATTTATAAGGAGATCGACAAGCTGGCCGAAACCAGCCGTCGTCTGCCAAAGGAAGGACGCGTGCTGGTGAATGAAATGCGCGCGGAGGTTCATCGGATTCAGCACGTGATCGAAGACTACTTGCGGTTTGCGCGGCTCCCGAAATTACAGCGGCGTCCGCTGGCGTTGAGCGAGTTGCTGGATCAGAAACTCGCCTTCATGCAGGCCTCGTTCGACAAGGCCAAAGTGGAATGGCGGACCGAGTTCGGTGCCTCGCCGTCCATTGTCAACGCCGACGCCGAGCAGTTGTGGCAGGCCATTTTGAACCTGATCTGCAACGGTTTGGAAGCGATGCCGAACGGCGGCGTGCTGACGGTCAGCACGGAACGCGACGGCACGCAGGCGGCGCTGCGGATCACCGACACCGGCAAAGGAATGACGGAGCAACAAGTGCAGCAGGTGTTCGTGCCGTTCTTCAGCACCAAGGCGGACGGGACCGGCTTGGGGCTGTCCCTCGCGCAGCAAATCGTCAGCGAGCACGGCGGCCACATCGAATGCGCCAGCGCCGTCGGCAAAGGGAGCACGTTCACCATTTATCTTCCGCTGGCGGGAGAATCCTGAGATGGCAGCCAGAGCCAACATCCTGCTGGTGGACGATGACGAACGGCTGCGCCAGGCCGCCGGCAAAGTGCTGGCCGCGGAGGGCTACCGGATCATCAGCGCAGGGTCGGCCCGAGAGGCCTTGGACGCGTTGCAGGAACAAAGCGTGGCCCTGGTGATTGCCGATCTGCTGCTCCCGGACATGGACGGCATCAACCTGCTGAAACGGACGCGCGAACGGTGGCCTGAGGTTGAGATGGTGATGATCACCGGGCACGGCACCGTCGAGAAGGCGGTCGAGGCGATGCGACTGGGCGCGTACGATTTCATCGAAAAACCGCTCGACAGCACGGCGCTGGTGAAGGCGGTCGCCAAAGCTCTCGAGAGCCAGCGGCTCAAGAGTGAAAACGTCCATCTGCGCCGTCAGCTGCAGCAGCGACGCGGAGTGGAGGCGCTGATCGGGGACTGCCCGGCGATTCAAGCCGTCCGGAAACTCGTTCGCCAGATCGCTGCAACCAACGTCAGCGTGCTCGTCCAGGGGGAGAGCGGCACCGGCAAGGAGATCGTGGCCGATGCCATTCACGCCCTCAGCGAGCGGCGGGACAAGCCGCTGTTGAAAATCAGTTGCGCGGCGATTCCCGAGACGCTGCTGGAGAGCGAACTGTTCGGTCATGAGCGTGGCGCTTTCACCGGCGCGGCGGCCGCCCGGCCGGGCAAGTTCGAACTGGCGGATGGCGGCACGTTGTTGCTGGACGAAATCGCGGAGATGAGTCCGCAACTACAGGCGAAGTTGCTGCGCGTGTTGCAGGACGGGCGTTTCCAGCGGCTGGGTGGCACCAAGGAACTCCAGACGGACGTGCGTCTGCTCAGCGCCACGCACGCAGACATCCCGAAAGCCATCAATGAGGGGAAGTTCCGGCAGGACTTGTATTACCGGATCAACACGATCCAGATCCCGTTGCCGCCGTTGCGCGAGCGGCGGGAAGACATCCCGCGGTTGGCCGAACATTTCCTGAGAAGTTGCGCCGCTGAGATGGGCAAGGGCGTTGCCAGCATCGCCCCGGAAGCCTACGACCAGTTGGTGGCGCATCCCTGGCCCGGCAACATCCGCGAATTGGAACACGTCATCCAGCGGGCCGTGGCGTTGGCGACCGGCGACACGATCGCGAATTTTTCGTTTGCGCCCACGACCGGTCACGCAGCCGCACCGGCGCCGGCCGTGCCCGGCAAGACGGTCATTGCCATCCCCATTGGCACCACGGTTGACGACGCCACCCGGCGTCTGGTGGAAGCCACGATCGATCAGTGTGGCGGCAATAAACTCAAGGCCGCCCGTCTCTTGGGCATCCCCCCGCGCACGATGTACCGGCATTTCGGCCAGATCAACCAATCTGAATAAGCGTCTCACGGCCAGTTTGGCAGGGGACAGCAGGCTGTTGTGCCAGACGGGCAGACCCACGGAGCGAGGAGGGCGTGCTGCCGCGGCGCGTCATCTGATTGAAGCAGACCAAGTTGCGCAGTGCGGGACCATCGTGGCATCAGCGCTGCTAGTGAAGAAGAGCATCGCGATTGGTATCGGCACAGCCTGAATGGGATCCCAACGATGCGGGGGATAAGCCCGATGGGCGCGTTTCAGAACAAATCAATCTTGGTGATCGATGACGATGTCGGCATGCTGCACGCGCTGACGAAGGTGTTGGTTGGCGAAGGCTGTACTGTTGCCAGTGCGGCCAGTTCCACCGTCGCGATGGAGTACCTTCTCGAGGGGAATCGCAACCTGGATCTTATCATCACTGATATTCGCATGCCCCTGTTGGATGGAATGGAAGTGCTGGAGATCGTGAAAGCCAATCGCCCAACGGTACCCGTGATCGTCATTACGGCCTACGGCGGACCGGAAGCCGAGGCCGAGGCGCACGAGTCCGGAGCTGCGGGATACCTGGAAAAGCCGGTTGATTCTCCCAAGTTACTCGAGGCGATTCGTCGGGCCCTGTCCAATTCGCAAGAGGCTACTTCTTCCTGAACCGTGGACTGCCAGGCTGGCGCAAGCTCCGGCCCGCGAGACTGCCAGACTGGCCTAGCAACGCCGACGCCCTTTTCATCCCGCAACCTTTCATGCATTTGTCCTGCAGCCTGTTGCAGCAATCACGTCGGACTTGGCATCCGCTCTGCGAACGAACGCGACGGGAATTTGCTGCAAAGAAAGGAGTCAGGTCATGGTCGGCCGGTCCAAGCGGATGGGGATGAATCCGGGTTCGAGAGCGGAACGTCCCGTATCGTGCCGTTCAACTGATGCAGGGCGTCAAGCCACAACCAGTTGGCCGCCGAACATACCGCACTTCGTTTCATGACTCGTATGCGGCTGGGTCGTGAAGTCGGACTGGCGAGCGACCTGGGGAAGCGGTGCGAGCGCATTCTCACACGACCCCGCCGCGATTCGTCGGCGGAGATGGATCGCCGGACGCGGGGGAAAACGCCGGACCGGTAGTTGCGCCGGCCGACGAGAAATCAAATGCTGAAGAACGACGGAGGAGGAAAGGCAATGACAAGCGTGTGCGAGCAAATTGAGATCATCGTTCGCCTGAACAGTGAAGCGGCGTCCGTCAGCAGGGTGATGGTTGCCGCTACCACCCCGAATGTCGAAATCCTTGCCTGCTGTTTTTCTTGGCAGGGCGATGGTGCGGTGGTGCGGCTGGTGACGGAGGCCCCGGAGAGGACGGTGCAAGCGCTTGTCCACGACGGTTTCGAGTGCGAGACCGAAACCATCCTGTTGATTGGGCCGCTGAAGCGTCCCGGCGCGACCGCGCGAATAGGCAACCGACTGGCGGCGGCAGGGATCGGGATCCTGCATTCGTACGTCTCGTGGTCGGAGCGCACGGAGGCGTTCGCCATTTTCAAGACCACCGATGAAAATCGGGCGCTGCGCGTGTTGCGGGTCAACGCGTCGGCGGCCAATTTGGCACGCGAGACGAGCGAACCGGTCTTGGCCAGACTGGTTGCTTGAGAGGTAAACGGTAATGGGAGGAAAGACAATGATTCGATTCGCGAAAACCGATGGTAAGAAAATTGAGTTCAAATTGCATGCTCCCCGGGCGAAGTCGGTCGGCGTGGCCGGCTCGTTCAATGCTTGGGACGCGACGAAGACACCGCTACGGAGCGACAACGGTGGCGACTGGAGGGCGACGCTGGCGCTTGCGCCGGGCCGGCACGAGTACCGTTTCGTTGTTGATGGCCATTGGGTCACCGACCCGGCCGCGGAGGAAACCGCGCCGAATCCGTTCGGCGGTCGCAACTCCGTGCGGGTCGTTTGAGCGACCGAAGCGGGAAATCGAGCGGGGGCGTGCGGCTCGTTGCGGGCGCGGCGGGCCGGACGGGCAGCCGCGAAGGGACGGAGTCTGTCCGCCGGGAAGCCAACAATCTTGGCGGCGACGCGAATTTGAAGAGCGCCACCGTCCGTCTTTCGATGATTGAACAACTGAGGACAAGAAGGGAGATGGCCATGAACCAATCCGTTCGAGAACGCTCGACCGGTTACGGCGCGTCGACGGGCAGACAGTGGCCGGTCGTTGCGGCGGCGATGATCCTACTGGCTCTGGTGGTGTCTCCCCTGCAGGCGGCTGAAACGAGGAAGCCCATTTCCGACGGCGCGATCACGTCGGCCGTCGAGTCGGAGCTGCTTTCCGACGAGGACGTGTCGCCCAACCCGATTGACGTCGCGGCGAGCCACGGCGTGGTCACCCTCTCCGGGTCGGCGGGCGACCTGCTGGCCAGACGCCGGGCCGTCCGCATTGCCGAAAGCACGAGGGGCGTGCTCGGGGTAGTTGACGATATTGCCGTGGCACCGGTATCTCGGCCCGACGAGGCGATCCGCGAAGACGTCGTGACGGCGCTCCACCGTGATCCCGCGACCGAATCGTATCCGGTCACGGTTGCGGTCAAGGACGGCGTTGTCACATTGACAGGATCGGTGGGCTCGTGGGCCGAAGGGCAACTTGCCGCCCGCATCGCCGAGGAAGTCAGAGGTGTCAAGGACGTGGACAATGGTCTGGCGATCAATTACGCGGCAAAGCGGACGGATGCGGAGATTGCCGCCGACATCACCGATGCGCTCGATTGGGATGTCCTGCTTAACGGGTATTTCATCAAACCCGTCGTGCAGAATGGCCGCGTCATGCTGGGCGGCGCGGTGGGAAGCGTCATGGAAAGATCGCGGGCCATCGAAGACACCTGGGTCAACGGCGTGGTAGCCGTGGATGCCACAAACTTGAAGGTCGAGCCTTGGGCGCGCGAAGAAGTGCGGCGGAGGAGAAAGCGCGTCGTCAAGTCCGACCCGGAAATCAGGCGTGCCGTACAAGCGTCGCTTCGTCGGGATCCACGCGTCTCACCCTTTTCACTCAATGTGGCGGTTGAAGACGGCGTGGTGATTCTTGACGGGGCGGTGACCAGTTTAAAGGCGAAGACGGTTGCCGAGCAGGATGCGAGGGGCACGGTTGGCGTTTTGTGGGTGGACGACCTCCTGAGAGTGCGCCCCAGCAGTCCGCCAAGCGATACGGAGGCCGAGAGAGACCTGAAAGCCGCGGTGCGGTGGAATCCGCTGTTCGACGGTTGCCAGATCGACATCGCGGTCATCAATCACGCTGCCTACCTCGGTGGTTGGGTCGATTCCGCGTTCCAAAGGGCGGAAGCGCAAGATATCGCCTCGCGAACCAAGGGTGTGCTCGAAGTTCGAGATCACCTGAAAATCTGGTCGAGGTCGGGGTATGCGCTTCGTTTCCGCCACTGGCGCGCCTATGCCTGGGAGAAAACGTGGCCGCCGTCGCTCCAGACCGATGCGCAGATCAAACGGAACATCGAAAGGGCCTTTTTCTGGAGCCCGTTCGTTGACCGCGACGACATTGCGGTGACCGTCCACGATGGCGTGGTGACGTTGACAGGCCTCGTTGATGGGTGGCTGGCCTACGGCGAAGCCGACAGGGATGCACGCGCCAGCGGGGCGATCGACGTGCGCAATCGGTTGGCAGTCAAGCCCGGCGCGTGGTTCTAATGGAGCGCTCCGGCTGGACGTTTCCCGACAGGAGCGCGGAGAGAAATCACGGGCAGGTACAACTGTTGGGAGCGTCCCGCATCAAACCCGGCTCTCGCGGCGTGACGCGTAATTTCAGGGTACCCCTTGAAATTGGAATCGATGAGGTGTCTGCCGAGTTCGAGAACAGAAGGCTCATACTGACCCTGCCACCGGTTTCTGCCACGCTGGCGCAGGTCTTGGTCGCCGGGACTGCCATACTGGCCTAATTCCAGAAGCAGCCCTCCGGCGCTGCGACATTTCATCTACCTACCCCGCAATTGGTTGCGTCAAGCCCCTCGTCACTGGCATTGGCTGTGCAAACGGTGGAGACCGATGCAATCCCTTGCGAAAGGAGTCAAGCGATGATGAATCGGGATGCGGTTGTTGCCATCGTCGAGGGTGGGCGAGAGCCGGGCGGGGTCGCGAAAAGATCGGCGGGGCGATTGGTGCTGGTGTGGTTGCTGGCAGTGGCGGTACCCATGGTGGCGGCGTCCACCTTGAACGCGGCGAGGACCCACGA
>DATJBF010000020.1:0-36617 GCA_035515475.1 Verrucomicrobiia bacterium | reverse complement strand
GTGCCGCCGCGTGAACGCGCTTGGTGGCAACGATTGTGGGAGAAGATTCTGAGCCCCATTCCCAACTGCCATGCAGTCGAAAACCGTCCGACGTTCAATGGTTAAAATGAGCTCCTACTGCATAGTTCCGGCTAAGACCGGGGACCCGTCGACATTCCTCGAATCCAAGACAGCTCTTTGTTTGTATTATCCACTGTTGGCTCTCATTACAGTTCTGACTGCTGCACGTCGAGCAAAGCTTAGGCAGATTGCGGACAGGTGGTTCACGTTGCGTGAGATGCTTCGCGCCCGAAATGTGCAGACAAACTGGCGGTCTATTGAGGATGTTGTATGCGACGGCTTCGAGCGCAAGGGCCTCCGAGCCAGGCGCTACTGGGCAGAGGACTTCTTTTCCCACTTGGCGCTCAGTTCCATTTTCTATGCGCTGCTATTACTGGTGGCGTGTCACATCATTCACGCTGAGTTCGAGCTCGCCCTGTTCGTCGTCTCGACGATTCTCGTTCATTTCGTTTGGAGTTGTTTCTGGCTCTTGCGACCGGTCTGGCGAACCAAGGCCGCGCAGGAGCCAACAACCGTTACCCTTCACGAGTTGACACCGAGCAAGGGAGCTTAACGGCGGGCTGCGGATCTGGGTGATGTTAACGGTCCCGCGACTGCGGGATGCGCAAATTCACGCGCCCGATGAATTCCTCGATGATCTTCGGCTTGTTGCCGGCAGCGGCGGTGATGGGGGCGGGCTTGGAGATATCGGTCCCAACTTTTCAAGGCCGGTGCCCCGACTCTTCTTGACGGCAAATCTCTGCGCTCATAAGCTCTGACCGTGTTCGACCGCATCAGCATAGCCCAGCATTTTGACACGCAGCGGAGGGCTGTAGTTTATCATGGCGATTGCATGGGCTTGCTGCAGGAGATCCCCGACGACACAATTCAATTGGTCGTAACGTCCCCTCCGTACAACATCGGAAAAGAGTACGAACGGAAGCTGCACCTAGACCAGTATGTGGAGCAGCAGGCACGAGTGATCAAGGAATGCGTTCGTGTTCTTCGAACTTCAGGCAGCATTTGCTGGCAGGTCGGCAATTACGTCGAGACGAGTTCGATCGTACCACTCGACACGGTTCTTTATCCGATCTTTCGTAATGCTGGCCTGAAGATGAGAAACCGGATCATCTGGCACTTCGAGCACGGGCTGCATTGCTCGAGTCGCTTTTCCGGCCGGTACGAAACCATTATCTGGTTCACCAAGTCCGACGAATACGTGTTCCACCTTGACGCCGTACGAATCCCTCAGAAGTATCCGGGAAAGAAATACTTCAAAGGGCCGAAGGCAGGGCAGTATTCCTGCAATCCTCTCGGCAAGAACCCCGGGGACCTCTGGACGATCCCCAACGTCAAGAGCAACCACGTCGAGAAAACTATCCATCCCTGCCAGTTTCCCGTCGAATTGGTCGAGCGTCTTATTCTGTCAATGACGAATGAGGATGATTGGGTGCTTGACCCGTTTCTCGGCGTAGCCACGACCATCGTGGCAGCAATTCGGCACAAGCGCCGTGGAGTGGGCGCAGAGGTCGTGGAGAAATATGTGCGCACGGCACACGAGCGAATTCACCTCGCCGCAGAAGGCTCCTTGAGAGTGCGGCCAATGGAACGCCCCGTGTTCGACCCGAAGGACGCAGGCCGAAGCCTCACGACTGCTCCCTGGATGCGACCGTCGTCCCCATCGAAGCAAGCTGTCCTGCTCGAGAAGCGGAGCACCGCATACAAGGTTAAGCGATGAGGATCCTGGAAACATATTCTCACCTGAATGGTGAAGAGTATCTCGTTGTTCATCATCCCGAGATGTACCGGGAGATCAAGGATGTCATCGCGCATGTCAACGCATCCAGGTGCATGACTAAAAGCAGCAAAGAGAGCACGATGCGAGGGAAGAAGCTGTACAGCCCGCCGGCAATCAATGGCGAGTTTCATCGGCTGTTCAGGCAACGAGGTTGGGGCGAATCGCGCTACGAATACTATGTGACGACGAATCGGGATTACTTGCAGGACATTATCCAACTGTCACCCAAGGAACAAAGGCAGTATCTGATCGACAAAGGCGTCAAAGACCCGATGTATTCATACAAGCAGACAGATTTCGTGAAGAATCGAATTGCCATAGAAGTTCAGTTTGGCAAGTACGCCTTTGTGGCCTTTGATCTCTTCGTCAAGCACCTGCTGTTCTACACGGGCGGCGTCATCAACGTAGGCATTGAGGTTCTGCCGATGAAGTGCATGTCCAGAGACCCGGCGGGTGGTCGCCGGCTTTCAACGGGCATCGCCTATTTCGAAGGAGAGGTTTACAACATTCTCCGACATGGCCGGAACAGCCCACCCGTTCCGTTGCTGATTATTGGCATTGCTCCGTAACGGCTGAAGATCACTGACGATCGTACTGAGGGAGTTGTCAGTTGTCAGGAAACAATTGCTGGATCACGCGAGCGACGAATTCTTCGGCGATCTTCGGACCCACGGGGGCACGCATCGGTGTCTCGATGTGCCGTTGGCGGGGTACAGTTCTACGCGTCTTTCGTGCTCAACCCAGTTCGCAAACTGCCGATTGCTTGCGTTATGCGACTTCGTCCATCCCCATCGATTAGCCAAATGTTATTCGATTCAAAGGCCAGGAATTCGATTATTCGCACGGCTGCCAAGCATCCGCACTGAATTCCACGTATGCCAATACTCCAGTGCTTGGGAACGAAATGAATGAGTTCGTTTCTGACCTTAAGTCCAAGCCATTGGAGAACCTTTAACTCATCGTCAGCTATGGTGACGGGCTTCGAGTGCACGTAACGCCCCATCCAGAATTTATCTTGTATCCGTGCCAAAGCAGTCCAAAAGCCTATGAGCTTTCCTTTGGTCCAAGCAAAGGGATCATCTGGGACGTTCGCCTCCGGCGGTTCCTCATCTGTTTCCACCCATTCAATCCTGTACGCCGCCTTGTTTGCATCCAAATACCTTCTTTTTGATTTGCTCCATCGCTTCTGACCAGAACTCTTCCAGAGCCCGCCCTCGTCGTCTGTCTTCCCTCGCGCAGACAGCACCCAGTCGGGGTCGCCATGTTCGAGTGCCACGACACAGAATGCGTACAGAGCGTGATATGTGGCCAGCGCGATCCATTTCCATTTGAAGTCGTCCTTGCGCTCCAAGAAATGCGCCGCTGACTCCAAGTAGTCTATGGCATTTGTTGTCGCATTGACGCGGAGAAACGTCTCCGATGAGTCCGAACCGTTCTCGCTCGTGCTCACAGTCTCACATCTTCGCAATCACCGCATCGCCGAATTGGCTGCATTGTACTGAGGAAGGAGTCAGTTGTCAGCAAGCAGTTCTGACAACCATCCGCCGTCAGCTATCAGTTCTCAGCTCGTCGGTGGCAGAGGAGACGAGGGCGCACGAATCGACGTTCAACCCCGAAAGTTTTCGGGGCAGGCATTCGACGTTCAACTCCATAGACGGCACGCGAGCAGGCTCCCAACGTTGAACAAGCATTGGCACGCCCTGACGCGGGAGGTTTACCCCGTTTCACGGGGCCACTCCTACATGACAGGCTCAGATCAGGCTGTCACGCGCGCCCAGTGCTGGGCACGGGCGATGAGGAGGTCGCGGTACTGCGGCCAGTCGTGGAGCGTGGCAGGATCGAAGTCGGCTCCGTTGGGCCATACGAGGGTGCGTACTTCGGGATCAATTTTCACCTGGTTGAAGACGCCGAGATCACGCAATGGTCCGTACAGTTCGCCTTCCAGCACGGGCGAGAAGTCGATGGTCTGGCTGACGCCGTCCGCGAACTTGATTCGCAAGGTGTACGCGCCAACAATTTGGAACGATTCGACGCGATCAATGCGATGGTTCATGGCCGTCTCTCATTTCAGCAGCTCGATCGGGGATGGACATCCGAATGATGATTCCGTAGAATCTGGCTAGTTCTGGCATCGCAGTTCACGTCAGACATTAACCGTTGGTGTGGACAATCGCCAGAGAGGAGAATTCTGGCCACAGGCAGCCCCGGCAATCATCGCGCCTTTGCGTGACCATTTGGTTTTCTGCCTTCGTCCCGTCGCTGTCTTCTGCCTTTGACGGGAGTTTTGTTCAGCGTTGAACGTTCAATGTTGAGGCGTCTATCCCTAGCGCCGATTCCACGCATCGGTCGCGTACTTCTCGCGCGCCAGTTTCCCGGCAAGCGTGCGTTCGGCGGCGCCGGGTTTGTAACTCTCGAACTCTACTCCCAGGATCTCGCTGAAGCCGCGCCTCAAAATCTCCGCCGTGACAGTCGCGGCAATGGATCCTTGATGGAGCATGCCCCACTTCGTTCGTCGTTGGGCGGCGCCGGCGAGCTTCTTGCCGTCCGCCATCACATCGCCGTGAACTGGATTCTGAAAACAGTCGTAGCCGGTTCGGGGTATTGGTGACTTGTGATTGGTTACTTGTGACTGGTTGCCAATGGCCGCGGCCACTGCCTGATGAATCGTGCAGTAGGCGTCTGCCGTGCTCATTGTGTACAACCGATGATCTGGCGGGACGACGAGAGTGTAGGTCGTATCCACGCCATCCCCGTGATACACCAGCCCGCCGCCGGTCGAACGGCGCACGATCTCGTGCTTCTCAGTCAAGTGCGCAGGGAACTTCTGGAAATAGCCAATCGACACCGCGGGCCGGAGCCACGAGTATACCCGCAGCAACACGCGACCGCGTTCGGTTGCCGTGCGCAGCAACGCCTCATCCAGCGCCATGTTGGCTGCCGCATCGGCAGCCGGCGATCGCAAGAAGTGCCACGTCTCGGTCACGTGAGGGAGTGTAGCGGGAAGGTTGCGCCGGCTCAATCACTCGTGTATCCTGTCGTGTCTCGGAGTTTTACTTATGACACTTACGGAAAAAATCATGGCCCGCGCGGCGGGCAAGAAATCGGTGCAACCCGGCGACAACGTCTGGGTCAACGTGGACATTTTGATGACGCACGACGTCTGCGGCCCGGGCACCATCGGCGTGTTCAAACGCGAGTTTGGCGCGGACGCCAAGGTGTGGGACAAGAACAAGGTCGTCATCATCCCGGACCATTACATTTTCACGGCCGACTCGAAGTCGAACCGCAACGTCGACATCCTCCGCGATTTCGTCCGCGAGCAGGGTTTGAAATATTTTTACGACGTGATTGACGACCCGAACGGGCATTGGGCATTCGATCCCGGCAAAGGCCAACTCAAACGCCAGTACGGCAGCAGTTTTGCCGGCGTGTGCCACACGGCGTTGCCCGCGAAGGGCCACACCCGGCCCGGCGAGGTCCTTCTCGGAACCGACTCGCATACCTGCATGGCCGGGGCGTTCGGCGAATTCGCCACCGGCATCGGGAACACCGATGCCGGTTTCGTGCTCGGCACGGGCAAGTTGCTGTTGAAAGTACCGGAGACGATGCGGTTCTGGCTCGAAGGCTCACTCCAAAAGGGCGTCATGGCCAAGGACGTGATTTTGCATTGCATCGGCGAGATCGGCTTCGACGGCGCGACGTACCGGGCCATGCAGTTTCAAGGTCCGGGCGCCAAGGCGTTGTCGATGGACGACCGGATGACCATCGCCAACATGGCCATCGAAGCCGGCGGCAAGAACGGGATCTTCGAGCCGGATGAGAAGACCTTCCAGTACGTGGACGAACGGACAAAAGCCAACGGCACGAAGTCCAAGTACGATGCGCTCTCTTGCGATGGCGATGACAAACAAAAGTTTGTTTACGACAAGAAATTCGATCTTTCGAAGCTCGAACCAACGGTGGCGTGTCACCCGAATCCTGGCAATCGCAAACTCGCGAAGGAATTGGGCGGTGTGACCCTCGACCGTGCCTACATCGGCTCTTGCACGGGCGGCAAGACGAGCGATTTCCTGGCTTTCGCCGACGTGATCAAGGGCCACAAGGTCAAGATCGACACGTTCGGCGTGCCGGCGACGCCGGATGTCGTGCGCGAGTTGCAGGCCACCAAGATGAACGGCCGGACCGTCTGGCAGGTGCTCGAAGAATCGGGCGTGCAGATGACCGAGAACGCCAGTTGCGCCGCGTGCCTCGGCGGGCCGACCGACACGTTCGGGCGCCTCAACAAGCCGATGAAATGTATTTCTGCAACGAACCGGAATTTCCCCGGCCGCATGGGGCACCTCGAATCACAGGTGTTCCTCGCATCGCCGTACACCGTCGCCGCCAGCGCGATCACGGGTAAAATCACCGACCCGAGGGAATTTCTGTAGCCGCGGTTGTCAACCGCGGCCCGCGCTCACCGAGCGCGGCTACAGCCATGAGACTCTATCTCCTCCGCCACGCTTCCGCGTCGGACGTCGCGCCGAGCGACGCCGAACGCCAGTTGACGAAGGAAGGCGAAGAGGAATCGCGGATTGCCGGCGCCGCGTTGGCCGAACTCGGCGTCCAACCGGCGCACATCTTTTCCAGTCCGCTCGTGCGGGCGCGGCAGACCGCCCAGATCGCGGCAAAGGAATTGAAATTCTCTGGCGACCTCGGGACGCTCGACGAGTTACTGAACGACACGCCTACATCCAGCCTGCTCAAGGCGCTGAAATCTTTCGATATTACCAGCGAGCTTCTTTTGATCGGCCACGTTCCGAGTCTTTCCGAGCATCTGGCGTCCGTCGTCGGAGCGAAGAATCCCGCCGGGTTCCCCTTCGGAAAGGGGAGCCTCGCCTGCATCGAGTTGAAGCAATTGCGAGTCGGCTCGGGCCAACTGCGCTGGTTCATGCGGCAGAAACAGTTGCGCCTGGTCGCGCACCGTCGGGCGTAGCGCCCCGGCCCACCCCATCCTTCTCATGACCCGCTGCCGCGCTGCAATGGCACGCGCCCACCATCGCGCCGCCGGGGGCACACGAGATCACCCCGCGCGACCGGCGGTGGAGTGGCGGCATCGAAGCTAGAAGTTCGGGTCGATCACGTTGCTGAGTTTTTCGCTTGCAGCCGTGCGGCAATTGAGACAGCAATAAACCGGTTAAGGAATTTCGTATTATGAATACTGAGAATAAAGCTTCTGCCGCAGCCGCGCACGGCCCGACCCCGACTGCTGATGCCGGGCCGGCCGGAATCCCTGGCGGCCGGCGCCAGCGGTTCTTTCGGGTTGCCATCGTGGTGATGCCACTGCTGGTGGTGGTGCTGGGACTGTATTACTTCATCGCGCTGCGGCCCTATGAGACGACCGACGACGCATTCGTCGACGGACACGCCATACAAATCAGCCCCCAAGTGGCGGGCCACGTGCTGCAGGTGTTCATCACGGACAACCAGTTTGTCAAAAAGGATGAGCCGCTGGTGAAGATCGATCCGCGCGATTTCGACGCGCGCTTGGCCGCGGCTCGCGCCAATCTTGCCGCCGCGCAAAGCCGGCTCGCGCAAGCGAACAGCCAGTTGGCAGTCGCCCAGGCCACTGCCCAGCAGGACCGGGCGGCAGTCGGCGCGGCCGAAGCTGAAGCCCAACGTGCGCAGGCGGACCTCGAGCGCTATCAATCCGTCGAAAAACGCGCCGTGTCGCGCGAGCAGGTCGATGCCGCCGTTGCCGCCGGACAGTCGACCGCCGCGTCGCTGGAAGTCGCGCGCAAGAAAGCCGATGCCGCGGAGGCGCAGGTCGGGTTGAGCCGGGCCGTGATTGCGACCGCGGAAGCCGACGTGCAACGAGCCGAAGCCGACGTGCAACAGGCCGGACTGAACCGGTCCTACGCCGACATCAACGCGCCCGAGGCCGGCTGGGTGACGCATCGCGGCGTCGAGGAAGGCGAGTACGTGCAGGTCGGCCAGGCGTTGCTGGCCGTGGTGCAGCCGCATCCCTGGGTAACCGCCAATTTCAAGGAGACACAGCTCCGGGACATGAAACCCGGCCAGCCGGCGTGGATCAGAGTGGATGCATTTCCCCAGAAGAAATTCAAGGGGCACGTGGACAGCATTCAGGCCGGCACCGGAGCGCACTTCAGCCTTCTGCCGCCGGAGAACGCCGTGGGCAACTACGTCAAGGTCGTGCAGCGGGTGCCGGTGAAGATCGTGTTCGACGAAGGTGAAGACACGAATTTCATCTTGCCGCTCGGGGCATCGGTCGTGCCGAAAGTGAAGGTGCGATGAGCGATGGTTCGACAGTCCGCCACGACGAGGCGCTCTGGCAACAACCGCACAACCCGTGGGTGATCGCGCTGGTGGTGACGATGGCGACGTTTATGGAGGTGCTGGACACCAGCGTCGCCAACGTTTCGTTGCCGCACATTGCGGGCAATCTGTCGGCGGGCGTGGACGAAAGCACCTGGGTACTGACCTCGTACCTGGTGTCGAACGCCGTGGTGTTGCCGTTGAGCGGCTGGCTGTCGGAGAGGTTCGGACGTAAACGGTTTTACATGAGTTGTGTGGGGTTGTTCACGGGCAGTTCGTTGCTGTGTGGGTTTGCACCGAGTCTTGGCTGGCTCGTGTTCTTCCGCGTGTTGCAGGGAGCGGGAGGCGGCGGCCTGCAGCCGAGCGAGCAGGCGATTCTGGCGGACACGTTTCCCCCGGCAAAACGGGGGATGGCGTTCGCGGTGTACGGCATGGCCGTGGTCGTGGCACCGGCTTTGGGGCCAACGTTGGGCGGTTGGATCACCGACAATTTTACCTGGCGCTGGATCTTCTTCGTCAACATCCCGGTGGGAATCCTGTCGCTCCTCCTGACATCACGATTGATCTCGGACCCGCCGTACTTGAAGAACCGGAGACGGGCCGGCGTCAAGATCGATTACATTGGTTTCGGATTGATCGCCTTGGGACTCGGAATGCTCCAGGTCGTGCTCGACAAAGGGCAGCGCGAAGATTGGTTTGAGACCCCATATATCCGCGTATTCACGGTCATCTTCGTTACGGCGCTGATTCTGGCGGTCATTTGGGAATTGCGGGTCAAGGAACCGGTGGTGGAGTTGCGCCTGTTCAAGGACCGGACCTTTCTCATGGGGAACGTCATGCTGTTCGTCGTGGGGTTCGTGCTCTACTCCAGCACGCTCCTGCTGCCGCAATACGCCCAGGAGTTGATGGGGTACACGGCCGAGCAGTCGGGCAAGCTCATCTCGCCCGGCGGGTTCGCGGTGATGATGCTGATGCCGGTCGTCGGCTTCCTGGTCACGCATTACGATGCGCGCAAAATCATCACCGTCGGCTTCGTGCTGGTTGGCGCGGGCTTGTTCAGCATGACGCGGTTCAACCTCCAGGTCGATTTCCAGACCATGATGTGGGCCCGGGTGTTGCAGGCCAGCGGTCTCGCCTTCCTGTTCGTACCGATCAACACGGCGGCCTACGCCTTTCTGCCGCGCGAGAAAAACAACGCGGCATCGGGTTTGATCAATCTTTCGCGCAATATCGGCGGCAGCGTGGGAATCTCATTCGTGACGACGTTGTTGGCCCGGCGCGCCCAGTTCCACCAGACGGTGCTCGTCAGTCATCTCAGCAACTACAACTGGCATTTCCTCGGAGCGGTGAATACGTTGGCGCACAGCTTTGCCGCCGCCGGCACCAGCGCGTGGATGGCCACCCGGCAGGGGTACGCCGTGTTCGGGAGAATGGTGGTGCAGCAGTCCAGTCTGCTGGCGTATATTGATAATTTCCATGTGCTGGCACTGATTTGCCTCGGGTTGATACCGCTGACGTTCCTCATGAAAAAATCGAAGACGGGAGGCCCTGTGGCCGTGCACTGACATGATCAAGATTATCGCCATCGAACGTGAATTCGGCAGCGGCGCCAGCGTGATCGCGGAGAAACTCGCCCAGCGGCTGGGCTGGCGGCTGCTCGACCGGCAGTTGACCGGGGAGATTGCGCGGTTGGCCAAAGTCTCCGAAGCGACCGTGAAACATTGCGAAGAGCGTGTCGACCCGCTGTTCTACCGGCTCTCGAAGGTCTTTTGGCGCGGCAGCTACGAACGCGGTCTGCCCGTCAGCGGGCTCGAAACGTTCGACGCCGACCAAACGGTAGCCCTCATGCAGCGCGTCGTCGAAGAGGCTGCGGCTGCGGGCAACTGCGTCATCGTCGGGCGCGGCTCGCCGTACTTTTTGCGCAATCGCGCCGATACACTGGTGGTTTTCCTGTTTGCCCCGCGTGAGTTGAAAGTCCGCCGCGCACTGGCGATGGCCAAGAACGAAGCCGAAGCCAGCGAACTGGTGGACACGGTGGACCAGCAGCGCGGTGCCTTTGTGAAACACTATTTTGGCAAGGACTGGCCTCATCGGCCGCTGTACCACCTCATGCTCAATACGGCCCTGGGCGAGGACACCACGATCGACGCGATTCTGAATCTCATGAACGCCCTCAACGCCGCAAGGGGATCCTGATGAATCGCAAGACCGCCCTCGTTTGCCTGCTGACCGTCGGACTCGCCGCCGGCTGCGCGGTCGGGCCCAACTATCATCCGCCGAAGCTCAACACGCCCGCCAACTGGAGCGAACCCCAACGCGGCGGCGCCACCAACAGTTCCGTGGAGGTTGTCGAATGGTGGAAAACGTTCCATGATCCAGAACTGGACTCACTGATCCAGCGTGCCGTGGCGGCCAATCACGACCTGCGCGTCGCCAACGGGCTGCTGCTCGAAGCGCGCGCGCTGTGGACCGGTGCGCTGTGGAACCTGGGACCGACGATCAATGCTGGCGCGGGTTACACGGACGCGCGGCAGGCCCGCAATTCCCTGCCGTTCAAGGGCTCCGTCACGAACTTCACCTATCTGTTCCACACCGACTTGTACGACGCCCATTTTGACGCGAGCTGGGAGATCGACGTGTTTGGCGGCAAACGCCGGGCGCTCCAATACGCCGGGGCCGAGGTGGCCGCGGTTGAGGAATACCGGCGCGACACACTGGTCAGCGTGCTGGCGGAAGTGGCCCGCAACTACATCGAGGTCCGCAACTCGCAGCAACGGCTTGATATTGTGCGCGACAACATTGCCGCCCAACAAGGAGCGCTCGACCTGGCCCGCGCGCGGTTCAACTCGGGACTGACCAGCGAACTCGACGTGCGGCAGGCCGAGGTGGTGCTGGCCACCACCCAATCACAGGTTCCCAGCCTCGAAACGGCCCTCCGACAATCCGTTCACCGGCTGGGCGTGCTGACCGGCCAACAACCCGGCGCATTGTCCGGCGAGTTGTCCCCGCACCAGCCCATTCCCGCCCCGCCGCCCCAGGTGCCCGTCGGGCTCCCATCGGACCTGTTGCGGCGCCGGCCCGACGTGCGGCGCGCGGAGCGCGACCTGGCCGCCGCCACCGCCAACGTCGGCGTTCAGACGGCGGAATTGTTCCCGAAATTCTCACTCACCGGCTTGGGCGGGTTCCAGAGTTTCTCGGCGTCCGACTGGTTTGTGCCGGGCGGCAAATACTGGTCGGCCGGCCCGTCGGTCACGTGGCGGATCCTAGATTACGGGCGAGTCCGCAGTCAGATCAAGGCGGCCAGCGCCCAAGCTGATCAGTCGTTGGTTGTGTACGAGAAAACGGTGCTAACGGCGCTGGAGGACGTCGAGAACGCGCTGGTGGCCTACGCCAACGAGCAGGCGCGTTACCAGGCGTTGAGCGACGCGGTCGCCGCCAACCGTCATTCGCTGGAGCTGGCCAATGAACGGTATCGCAGCGGGCTGACCGGCTTCCTCAACGTGTTGGACGCGCAACGCTCGCTCTATCAGACCGAAGACCAACTCGTAGACAGCCAGAGCGCCGTCAGCACCCGCCTCGTCGCGCTGTACAAAGCACTGGGTGGCGGCTGGCAGACCGAACCGGAGCCGGCGGCGAAGCGGCGCTGAGTTTGGCGTTGCGCACCGTTGCGGCGTCCATTACAAGCAACCCGGGCCATGGCGAAGCGAATTGCGAAATCCAAACCGGTCCTGCCGGCGGGCACCGCGTTGCGACCCGCGTGGTACAATCCGTTTCACGTGCTGACGCCGGGCGAGAGAGCGCCCGAAGAATGCAATGCGTTCATCGAATGTCCGATGCGCTCGAAGATCAAGTACGAGCTGGACAAGCGCAACGGCATTCTCCACATCAGCCGCACACTGCATAGCGCGGTGCATTACCCGAGCAACTACGGATTCATCCCGCAAACGTACTGCCGCGACCACGATCCGCTCGATATCCTCGTGCTCTCGCAGGAACCGGTCATCCCCGGCTGCGTGATGAAAGCCCGGCCCATCGGAATGCTGCGGATGATCGACCAGGATCTGGAAGACATCAAGATCATCGCCATCCACGTCAACGACCCGATGTTTGAAAACTACACGGACATCTCCCAACTGCCGCCCCACGTGTTGCGCGAAGCGCGGCACTTTTTCGAGATCTACAAGGAGCTCGAGAAAACCAAGGCGCCGGAAGTGGAGAATTTCCGGGGCCGGATCGACGCCCAGGTCGTCATCCGCGAATCGATCAAGGCCTATCAACGCTACCGCGACGTGTTGCTCAACTGCGAGTTCCCGGATTATTGACCGGTGGTTGTAGCGGCGCTTGACAAGCGCGGCTACAACCACTCGTTCTCCACGCGCATGACCCATTGCGGGTGCATGTTGTGAACGACGAGGAACGCAAGCGCGGTTTCTTTGTCGGGCGCTTCGAATTCACACAGCAGTTTGCCTTCGAGCGAATCGGACACGAACCGGATGCATTTCACGGTCTCGTCGCGTTTCAAGTCCGCGATGACCGCCTGCAACCCCTGCCGGGTCAGGCACGCAATGGTGTGTTGGCTGATGTAGCGCGGCATCCGTCCCGCCACGGCGGGATTATCGCCGGCGGCCCGGCACGGCGCAACGATTTTTTGTGCGCCGCGCGAGCCGCCTTGCCTCGCGCGGCCCGCAGGCATAAAATGAGCGGGCATGAAAGCGTTCTTCACGGGTCTCGTTCTGGGAATCGCACTGACGGTGTTTACCGGCTGGTATTTCGTCGTGGCACGCAAAAGCCACCACGTCCGCCACGCGCAGGATGTCACGGCCGCGGCGCTGCAACGAACGGCAGACGCCATCCAAGCAAAACTCGTGGCCTGGCACTTGACGGCGCCCGATATCCAGGAAGAGTTGGCCAAGACGGGCAAGGTGGTACGCCGCCAGATGCGCGACTTCGGCGCGGCGGTGGCCGACGCGAGTGCGGACGCGGCGATCACGGCGAAGATCAAGGCGAAATACGCACTCGACAGGGAGCTTTCCGCCTGGGGCATTGCCGTGAGCACGACGGATGGGCGGGTCACGTTGTCGGGGAACGTTTCATCGCCCCGGCTCATCGGCAAAGCCATGATGCTCGCCTTGGAAACGGATGGCGTGCGCGAAGTGTCGTCCACGCTGCAAGTAAAGGCGCGGTAAGACTTGTGGGGGCGGCAACTCCGCCACGATTCTTTGATTCGGTTTAGAGCAAGCCGGTCGGGGCGAGGACGCCCCTCCCACGAATCGGAGGAGGAGTACAACAGTGGATAAAAAGGAAATCGCCGGGATTTTCGAAGAAATCGGCGCGCTGCTGGAACTGAAGGGCGAAAACCCGTTCCGCGTCCGCGCCTACTACAACGCCGCCCGCGTGATCGACGGCCTGCAGGAAGACCTCGGCAGGCTCATCGAACAGGGTCGTCTCACCGAGATCAAGGGGATCGGCAAAGACCTCGCGGCAAAGATCACCGAGATGGTGACCACCAATCACCTGAAGTTCTACGACGAACTCAAAGAGTCGATGCCGCAGGGCTTGCTCGACATGCTCAAAATCCCCGGCTTCGGCCCCAAACGCGCGAAGATCGTCTACGAAAAGCTAAAGGTCGACTCGATCGAGAAACTCGAAGCGGCGTGCCGGGCCGGCAAGATCGCTGCGCTCGACGGGTTCGGCGAAAAATCCCAGCAAAAAATCCTCGAAGGCATCGCGCTCGTCCGGCAATTCGGCGGTCGGCACCGCTACGACAAGGCGCGCGCCGTGGCCGACCCGATTCTGGAAGCGCTGCGCGGGCATGACGGCGTCATTCGTTGCAGCTTGGCCGGCAGCCTGCGCCGCTGCCGCGAGACCATCGGCGACATCGATTTTCTGGTGAGCGCGAAATCGAAAGATGCGCCGGCCATCATCGGGGATTTTGTGCGGTTACCGGGCATTCTCAGCGTCAGCGCCCAGGGGGAAACGAAAGCCAGCGTCGTGCTCAAGGGCGGGATCCAGGCCGACCTGCGGGTCGTCACCGACGGCCAATACGCGTTCGCGTTGAACTATTTCACGGGGAGCAAGGAGCACAACATTGCGCTGCGGGCCCGCGCGCTGAAACTGAAGAACCTTTCACTCAACGAATACGGATTCTCGCCCGTCAGGGAAACGGAGAAAAGCGCCAAGGAACTCGGCAGTTCCATCAAATGCAAGAACGAAGAAGATCTGTACGAGGCACTGGGGCTTGATTACGTCCCGCCCGAACTGCGCGAGGACACGGGCGAGATCGAAGCCGCCGAAAAGGGCAGCCTGCCCGATCTCGTCGAGTTGTCCAATCTGCGCGGTACGTTCCACTGTCACACCACGTGGAGCGACGGCTTGGAGAGCATCGAGTCGATGGGCAACGCCGCGCTGGATCTCGGCCTGGAATACCTCGGCATTGCCGACCACAGTAAATCGGAGCGGCAAGCCCACGGTCTCGACGAGAAACGCGTCCGCCAGCAGGCCGAGGAGGTGAAGCAGCTCAACGCGAAATGGGCGAAGGACGGCTTCCGCGTCTTCTTCGGCACCGAGTGCGACATCCTCGCGGACGGGTCGCTCGATTTCGACGACAAGACGCTGGCACTATTCGATTACGTGGTTGCGGCCGTGCATCAAGGATTCAACATGGACGCCGACAAGATGACCAAGCGCATCTGCAAGGCGCTGGCACATCCGCGGGTCACCATGCTGGCGCATCCGACGGGCCGGTTGTTGTTGGAGCGCGAAGGCTACGCGGTCAACATGCCCGAAGTCATCGAGGCCGCCGCCCGACACAACAAGATCATCGAGATCAACGCCCATCCCTACCGGCTCGACATGGATTGGCGACTGTGGAAGCACGCGAAAGAACTCGGCGTGAAATGCTCGATCAACCCCGACGCCCACAATATCCCCGACCTCCAGTTCCTGGCCGTCGGCGTCGGCATCGCCAGAAAGGGCTGGCTGACGAAAGCCGACATCATCAATTGCCTGCCGCTGAAGGAAGTCGAGAAGGCGTTGCGACGGTGACCGGCGATTGCGCCGACGACTCGCCCGGTCTCTAGCCTTTCTTCGCCGCCGTGCATTGTTCGCAGTTGCACAAGGCGCGCAGGTACGGGAACGAGTAAATCCCCGAGGCGTGACCGTCGGCCCATTGGGGCTGGATCGCATAGCCGCCGACGTATTGCCAGCCGCGCAATTCGAAACTCGCGGGGGTGAATTCCCGGGGCCGCGGTTTGTACTCGACCATCACGTTGGTTTCGCCCTTACACAAGGCGCAGGGACAGGCGCGGCGCAGCGTCTCGAACTCGTAGTAGCTCTCGTGGCCGTCGTCCCAAGCGACGGCGAGGATGTTGTTAACGATTTCGATCGTCTTTGGTTTCATGGCACGACGCGTTCCGGCGGGTGTGCCCGGCCGGATGGGCGCGCTACGGCGGATTCATGAGCCGCTGGAACCCCGGGTCATCACGGATATTGGCGAAGCGCGGGTCCTTGAGGCTTTGTTCCCGGAGATCGGGCGCCAACTGAATCGCTTTCGCCAGCATCGGGAGCGCTTCGGCGGCATTGCTTTGTGCGGCGCGAACCAGGGCGATGGCGAAATAGCTGCGCGCATCCTGCGGGTATCTGTGGATCATCAGTTGCAGCGCCCGGATGGACGCATCGACCTGATTAAGGTTCACGTAAATCTGGGCGGTTTGCAGGATGTCGTCGGCGGAAAGATTCGTTTGAGCGAGATACCCTTGCAGGAGTGGATCGATCCGCTGACTCTGCCCCCCTCGGGCGTAGGCTTGCGCCAGTTGGGCCAGCAATCCGAAATCGTGAGGGTTGCTCGTCCGCGCCGCCTCCAACCGCAGGATGTCCTGCCGCGACTGGTTCATCCGGCTCACTTGCTCGACCGCGCCCTTCACTTTGTCGTTGAGCGGATCGAGCTTTTCCAGCGCCTGCAGTATGGCGAGCGCGTCCGCCGGTCGACCGAGTTCCATGTAGAGTTGGGCGAGCCGGAAGTTGGCTTCAGGGCTTTCGCGACAGAGTTCCAGTGCTTGTTTGTAGGCGTACTCGGCTTCGTTCATCAGCCGTCGATTGGCGTACAAGCCGCCGATGGCGGACCGCAGTTTGGAGAACGTCTTTTGCGCGTCCGTGTCACGTTGAAACTCCGGCCGTGCCTTGAAGTCCTGGCAAAGTTTGTTCCAGTAGGCCTTATCACGCTCGACAATTTTGGTCCACAGTTGCGGGTCTTTCTCGGGGCCCGGCAACGGGTCGTGATTGATCTTCATGATAATGCCGGCGGGCGTCAGGTACGGGTACATCCAGGGAATGACGTAGCTTTCCTCGACGTAAAAGGAGTGTTTGTCCCGGTTATGCTCGAAAATCCATTTGGTCAGGATGCCGTTGATGTTCATCACCCCCGTCACGCCGCGCACCGAGACCTGGCCGTTGACGACGGTGACCTCCTCGTCGGAGCTGAGTTGCTCGCCGCGCGCCCGGCGGGCCTGGACGGTGTCGACGTATTCCTGAAACGCGCGCTGGGTATCCTGATCGCTGGGGATCCAAATCGGTTCCTTCGGGTACATCGAGTCCCGATGAAGATGATGCCAGCCCCACCGAAACAGCGCCCGTTGCCAGGGCAGACGCCGCTCCAGGGTGGCCGGATTGTCCGGATCGGGCCGCGAGTAATCGTAATGATCGCGGATGTACGACATGTAGGTGGTATCGGCGAGCGCGTTCTGCGTGATGATGTACACGTCGCGGCGGTCGAACTTCGCCCCCCCTTCCGGGTCGAGATGGGGATCGCGATAACGATCCTTCTCTGGCACGCGGCTCTCGCAGAAAATCATGTATGTCGGCACGAACCGGCCTGGATCCGTGCCCCCATAAAGCACGGCGTCCCGGTCCATTGGCGGATAATCGTAGCCGGGGTAGAACATGCGGTAGCCAAACTGATAGCCGAAGTCGTGGTTACGCTGCTCGCAAATGCTCCAGTTGCGCTCGAACGGGATCAACGGCAAGGCCAACGCCATCACACACGCGGCGCGCATCACGACGCGCGGGAATTCGCGCCGGCGCACCAGCACCCAGGCCGCCGCCAGCGCCAGTCCGTAACCGATCATCATCGCAAAGAATCCGTGGGCCGGCGCAAAGAACTTGATGTTGATCTCTTGGTTCTGCTTGTCGAGACCCGGATTGATGATCGTCAGCAACCCGAAGCTCGTCGTCAGGAATGCCACCCACACAAAGATCAGCCACGCGCGCGCGCGATCGCTGAGGTTTTTCCACATGCCGATGAGCACTCCCAGCGTGGCGATCCCGAACAGCGCCAGCCCGGTGGTGTATTGCTGGATCAACGCGCGGATGAACAACCAGATCTGGACGCGGAACTCCTCGCTGAACGGACTGGCGATGTTGAGCCGCTCGTACTGGCCACGGGTGATGTGATGCAGAAAACCTTGTTTCGTGTAGGTATAACCCCAATTCATCGGCGGGTTCGTGGCGGACGCCACCGGCATGTAAAAGTAAAAGGCTGCGCCCGCCAGAAACATCGCCGTGCAAATCAACGCCCGACGGGGACTGAGCCAGCGTTGTTTTCCGAAGAAAACGATCAGCCCGGCTCCCACGGCCACAGCCCACATGGCGCGCAACGCGTAGCTGTGGCCCCACAAGGACTGGCCCGGCGGCGTCTCCAGCCAGGCCCACAACAGGAATCCCGCCCCCGCACTGAACAACGCGGCGACCAACAGTTCCCAGAATGTCCCCAGCGCCGGCATCACCACCGCTGCCTGCCACGGACGCCAACGGGCCGCCGTCAGCAATCCCAACGCCAGCGCCGCGACCATGAACGGCAGCGCCATGACCAAGATCGTTTGATGATTCGAGATTCCGAGCGCATACAGCAGGATCGTGGCGTAGAGGAAACCGTGCCGCCGCGGCCGCATCATCCACGCAAAGAACGTACACGCCGTGACGATGAACATGAACACATTGAGCACGCGCATCTCGGGCACGCACGCCCACAACCACACGCCGCGATTGAACCCGAACAGCAGGGCCGACGCGGTCCCGATCGTCAGCGCGAGCCAGTGCTTCATCGAGTCCTCCAGCTCCCGCGCCCAACTCACCGACCGCAACAACATCATGATCGAGTGCGTCATCAACAGCGTCAGCACACCGACCACCAGTGCGCCCGTCAACACCGACATCAAGCAGATCCGCCAAGCGGGATTCCCGAAGGGCACCAAATGCCGCCACACCCAACCCAAGAACGCCCACAACGGATAGCCGGGCGGATGTGGCACCCCGAAGTTGAACGCGCCCGTCACCAATTCGCCCGAGTCTTCCAAGGTCACCTCCGGCGACATGTAGTAGAGGAACGCGAATCCCGATATCAGGAAGGTAACGGCCGCCGCGATCCAATCTTCGGCCGCGAAAAAGTGATGCAGACCCTCCGGCTCCTCGGGAACGATGGGCTGTGGCACCGGTACGCTGGGCGCCGGCGGCTTGGCCACGGCAGGATTCGATGGGCGTTTGCGAGATTTTTTCTTCGACACGTTGGCTCCCGATTCGCAGGCCGCTACCGACGGCGCGTCCTCTGCCTGGTTGCCGCGCCGGGCCCGGGCCGCTGCTCGTTGTCCCGAACGTTGCACGCCCGGAGCATCGACTGCCCGCGCGCCATCAATTTCAATTCGCCAGTTGGCGCCTCGTCGTCGACCGCCCGCATTCTGCCTTGAGTTGGTGCACGGTCCATGGTTGCTCTTGCCGTTGTGTTAGTCGTTGTGCTAGTGCCGAAAATGCCGGATGCCAGTGAATACCATTGCGACGCGGCGTTGATCCGCCGCGGCAATTACCTCGGGATCGCGCACGCTCCCGCCGGGTTGAATCACCGCCGTCGCGCCCGCTTCAGCCGCCGCCACGACCCCATCGGGAAACGGAAAGAACGCGTCACTCGCCACGACGCTACCCATGAGGTCAAGCCCGGCTTCCTTTGCCTTCCAGACGGCGATTTTAGACGAATCCACTCGACTCATTTGACCCGCGCCAATGCCCAGCGTTCGACTTCCGGTGGCGCCGGTCGTGGCGAACACGATGGCGTTGGATTTTACGTGCTTGACCACACGCCACGCAAACAACATCGCGTGGCGTTCCTCTTGCGTGGGATGCCGCTGCGTGACGATCTTCATGTCCGCTGCGGAAACGAGCCGCGTATCGCGTTCCTGCGCCAACAGGCCCCCGGTGACCGAACGCACCTCGAGGACCGGGGACCGGGGTGCGGGGACAGGTAACTGCCGCATCAGCCGCAGGTTTTTCTTCTTCTGCAGAATTGCCAGGGCGTCGGGCTCAAAGTCGGGAGCCACGATCACCTCGCTGAAGATTTCTCCGATGACGCCGGCGATGGCCGCATCCAGCGGACGGTTCACCGCAATGATGCCGCCAAAGGGCGCCTGCTTGTCCGTCTGGTAGGCAAACTGCCACGCCTCAGCCAATGTAGGCGCGCTGCCCACCCCACAGGGGTTCGTGTGTTTGATGATCGCCACCGTTGGCTCGTCAAATTCGGTGACCAACCCCGCCGCGGCGGTGAGATCCAGAACATTGTTGTAACTGAGTTCCTTGCCGTGAAGCTGCTGGAAGCGCTCGAAGAAATGGCCGTACAACGCCGCCTGTTGGTGCGGGTTTTCGCCATAACGCAGGTCTTGCGCTTTCCGGAACGATACGGTCAGTGTCTCCGGCGGCGCCGCACCGTGTCCTTCGCCCTTGGCGTTCATCCGTTCGGCGTGGAGATGCTGCGCGATCAGGCTGTCGTAATGCGCCGTGGTCTCGAACGCTTTCACCGCCAGCTTCCAGCGAAACATCGCGCAGGTGTCGCCATCGTGTTCCTTGATGTCCCTGAGAACCGCGGCGTAATCGGCCGGGTCCACAACCACCGTGACGCCGTCGTGGTTCTTGGCCGCGCTGCGTAACAGGCTCGGCCCGCCGATGTCGATGTTCTCGATGGCCTCGGCCAGCGGGACGCCCGGCTTCGCGACCGTCTTTTCGAACGGATAGAGATTGACGACCACCAAGTCGATGGGCTGGATGCCGTGCTTCACGACCTGGGCTTCGTGCGCGGCGTGGCCGCGAATGTACAGCAGTCCACCATGAACCCTGGGATGCAGCGTCTTCACGCGTCCATCGAGCATCTCCGGGAATCCCGTGAACTCGCTGATTTCGAGCACAGGGACACCGGCGCCCTTCAACACGCGGGCCGTTCCGCCCGTCGAGACGATCTCGATCCCGAGTGTTTGAAGTTCCTTCGCGAATTCGATCAGCCCGGTTTTATCGGAAACGCTGATCAGCGCCCGTTGGATCTTGGCCATGACCCGCCGAGGGTAACGGATGGCGCGACGGGCTTCAATCGAATTTCAACTCGGGTGACTCGGTGCGCACGAGCTTCCAACCGTCGGTTTCCTTGCGGAAATAGAGGCGGAACCGTTCGGCGCGGACTTCGCTCTCGGCCCCGCTGCCTTTGGGTTTGGCCAGGACCTTCGCAATGAAGACGGCCTGCGCCTTCTGGTGGTCGGGATCGATCGTCACGGTCAGGCCGCTGAGGTGGATGAACAACGCATCGTACCGGGCCCGAAACGTGCCCACCGCGCCCAACAGCGTGGATTTGTCCATGCCCCAGTCGTCGCCATAGTCGGCCGCTATCGCATCCGACAGCCGGAGCACATCGCCGTTCTCCACCGCCCGCGTCATGGCCGCAAGCTGTTTCTTGATGCGCGTTTCATCCGTCACGAACACGCGCTGCCAGATCTGCCAGGCCACCAACGCCACGGCCGCCGCCGCCAGAATGCGAAGGGCCCATTTCATTTCTTCCATCTCCAATGCCAGAGCAGGCGCGCCTTCACCAGCCGGGTCGCCACCAAGCCGAGGACGTAATCCTCTTGGGGTCGATCGCGATTGTCGCCGATGACAAACACTTTGCCAGCCGGAACGCGGGCCGGCTCCATTTGCCACTCGGGATTGACGGTCGTGTACGGCTCCGGCAGCCGCACGCCGTTGAGCGTGACCACGCCGTGCTCGATGGCAATGGTTTCGGTCGGCAACGCGATCACCCGCTTGACGAAGTACAGCGGTGGATCGTCCGCCGTGCGAAACATCACGATGTCTCCCCGCCGCGGCTGATAATGATACACGGGCTGCATCAGGCACAAATCCCACGCCTCCAACGTTGGCGACATGCTTTCTCCATAGACGAGTCGCGGCATGGCGACGAATTTGCCCACGAGGAACAGGCCGAACCCGATGGCGGCCAGCCACAGCAGGGATTTTGCGCGCCGTTTCATTCGCTTACCGCGCGGGATGGGCAAACGCAAGTGTCGAACGCCTTGTCACTCGAAGATCACCTCACGCTTGCCGCTGCGGATCTCGCCGATCACGTACGACTTGATGCCCACCCTGGCGGCGACTTTCCGGACCCGGGCCGCCGCTCGCCCATCCACCACGAGTACCATGCCGATGCCCATGTTGAACACGCGATGCATCTCTTCATCGCTGATGCCGCCGCCCCGCTGCAGCAGCCTGAAAATCGGCAACACATCCCACGAGCCACTACGGATGACTGCCCGGCAGTTCCTCGGCAATACCCGGGGGATGTTGTCGTAGAACCCGCCGCCGGTGATGTGGGCGACCCCATGGAGCGCGGAGCGTGAAGCCCCGGAACGTAACAACGTCCGGATCACCGGCCAATAATTGCGATGCACCTTCAGCAGTTCCTCGCCGAACCGACAACCGAGCGTCCCGTCGTAATCGTCCAGCCGCACGTGCATCTGGGCGAACAGAACCTGCCGGGCCAGTGAATAGCCGTTGGTGTGCAGCCCCGTGCTCGCGAGACCGACGATCGCGTCGCCGGAACGGATTCGCGATCCGTCGATGATTCGGTCCCGCTCCACCACGCCGACGATGGTGCTGACCAAATCGTAATCGCCTGCGGCGTACAACCCGGGCAGCTGCGCCGTCTCGCCGCCGATCAAGGCGCATCCCGCCGCGGCGCACGCCTGTACCAGCCCGGCGATGATCTGGTCGAACACGCGCGGCGTGAGCTTGCCCAAGCCGATGTAATCGAGGAGAAAAAGCGGCTCCGCACCGACCGACGCGATGTCGTTCACGCAATGATTGACGAGGTCCTGGCCGACCGTGCCGTGCTTGTTCATCAGGACCGCGATCTTCAGTTTCGTGCCGACGCCGTCCATGCTGCTCACGAGCACGGGTTGCTGGTGCTTCTTGACGTCCAGCGCAAACAACCCGCCAAAACCGCCAATCGATCCGAGCACCTCGGGGCGCCGCGTCCTGCGCGTCTTGCCCTTCAGCCTGGCCTTGAGCGTGTCGGCCAGATGAATGTTCACGCCCGCCGCGGCGTAAGGGCTTTGGGCGATTGGCTTCGCGCCTGGGGAACCGCCTTTGGAATTCACGCCGGGCAGTGTGCGGGAACGCCGAGGGAATTGCAAGGCACGCGGTTCGCCACGACGACCGCCCGGTTCGTCAGCCGCGCCCGGGCTAAAGAACCGTCACAACAATTTTCGTTGCGTGTCATCATGCACCAGATCGGAAACGGTCTGGCGGTAGCGGGTGTGGCGTTGTTCCATGATGAATTTGTCCATCTCGCTCTCGACGGGCGATGGATAATTGCCGGTGTAACAGGCGGTGCAGAATTCGTGCGCCGGCAGGCCCGTAGCCGCGACCATGCTTTCCAGCGACAGATAACCCAACGAGTCGGCGCCGAGAAAATCGCGGATCTGCTCGGTTGAGTTGTTCGCGGCCATCAACTCTTTCCGCGTCGGGAAATCGATCCCATAGGCACACGGCCACCTGTGCGGCGGACAACTGACCCGCATGTGGACCTCTTTCGCGCCGGCCTCGCGCAACGTCGTGAGACGGGCCCGGGCGGTCGTGCCCCGCACGATCGAGTCGTCCACCACCAGCACCCGTTTGCCTGCCACCATTTCCTCGATGAGGTTGAGCTTCACGCGAACGGCGAAATCGCGGATGAGTTGGCTCGGCTGGAGAAACGTGCGGCCCACATAGTGATTGCGGACGAACGCGTTGCCGAACGGGATGCCGCTCTCCTCGGCGAACCCCATCGCCGCCCAGTTGCCGCTGTCGGGTACGGGAATGACAAGGTCGGCGTCCGCGGGATGTTCGCGGGCGAGGCGGCGACCGAGGTTGATCCGCACCTGGGCGACGTTCTGGTTGTGGAGGTCGCTGTCGGGCCGGGCGAAGTAAACAAATTCAAAAATGCAGAACGCGCGTGGCTGCTGCGAGCCGGCCCACGGGTTGACCGTGCGGACGCCGTCGCGATTGATCACGACGATCTCGCCGGGGGCGATATCGCGGACGTACTCGGCTTGAATCAGATCGAGGGCGCACGTTTCGCTGGCGAGTACCCAGGCGACGCCATCGCCCCCACCGTCCTCCTGCGGCGCCGTCATTTTACCGAGCACCAACGGGCGGAAGCCAAACGGGTCGCGCACCCCGATCAACTCGTCCTCGCCCATGATGACCAGTGAATAAGCGCCCTGAATCTTCCGCATCACGGCTTCGAGCGAATGGGCCCGGTCTTCATCGCTCGGGCGCGCCAGCAGATGCAGAATGATCTCGCTGTCGACGGACGTCTGGAATATGGAGCCGTGCGCTTCCAGCTCGGCCCGGAGCCGCACGGCGTTGGTGAGATTGCCGTTGTGGCCAATGGCAATCTGGCCGCAGGCGCAGTCCACCACCAACGGCTGGGCATTCTTGAGGTTGGTGCTGCCGGTGGTCGAGTAGCGGACGTGACCGATGGCGAGATGACCCGGTAACGATCGCAGAATGCTCTTGTCGAATACCTGGGCGACCAGCCCCATGCCTTTGTACGTGCGCAGATCGACGCCATCCGACGCGGTGATCCCGGCGCTTTCCTGGCCACGATGCTGAAGCGCGTACATCCCGTAATACGTCAACTCCGCCGCATTCGGGTGTCCGTAAATTCCAAACAGACCACAATAATGCCGTGGCCGCGCGCTTTCTCTTGGGTTCATTCGCCGGTCGACTTGCGTCGACCCAATCCGATCCGACCGTACCACCCCCTCCGTCGAGTATCTGTAGCCGAATCGATCGTGAATAGCAAGGAACAACCCGACACGAACCGAGAATAATTGAGTTGACGAGTGGGCGCTTGTGAAGGGACGCCCAATGGCGCCGACGGAAAGGAACGGTCGCCGGCTGCGGCCGGTTACGCGGAGGCTGAAGCGGCCGGCTCTGCCTCGGGATTGCCGCCCAACACGTCTTGGAGGGTTTCCAGCAGTTCGCCGTTGCTAAAGGGCTTGGCCACGAACCGGTCCACACCTTCCTGGAAACCTACGGGAAGTTCGTCCGTCCTCAGGCCGGAGACGGCGATGACTTTTACCTGGCCATTCAGCTTGCGCAAATACTCCAAGGTGTCAGCGCCGTTGAACCGTGGCATGTTGAAGTCGAGGAGGACCACCCCCACATCGCGCGGACCATAGCGCAACATGTCGAGCCCCTTCGGGCCCGTGTTGGAAGTCAACACGCCATAACCCGCGCCGCCCAACAAGATGCGCATCGTCTCAAGGAATTTCGCATCATCATCGATGACCAAGACCGTAGGCTTTGGTCCCGGCTCGACGGATTCTTCGTCCTTGCCATTCCGCCCGGAACTGGTTCCTCCGCCGAACATTCTTCCCACGGTTGTAAAGATACCCATGTGTGTCTTCCTTGTGCGCGATTCTCTATTGGCGCTTGATATTGAAGAACATCGCGGTACGGATACCGCACGGTTTGTGCCAGAGAGCATGCCGCCGTTCGAATTGGGCCAACCAAGTGAGATGCGACGGATCCGCTCAAGATCGCCGCGGTAAGGCGTTAAATACCAACAAATTACGTGCTGGTTCGTGTCGCCGTTATCTGGTCGAACGCCCGTTCCCACAAGAGGCCTAGTTTCCCATCAATCGGCCAATCGTGTTCCACCAAACATCTCGCAGTCTCCGTATTCTCCACGACAATTCGCCGCGCGACGTTTCGATTTTGAGAGTTGAACCACCCGTCTCGCCCAAGATTGTGACTGGTACCGATCCGTTCTGGATTCTCCCCACATTTTCTTTCGCGCAACTCAGAATGATCCGCGACTGCGTTTCGCCGAACAACAGCGCATCCAGCCGCCCGTTGCATCGTGACAGGTCAACGCGCGCCCCGGCGGCGAGGTCGGAGCCGCTAATGCAGCACTCGGCGAGCGCCACCGCCAACCCGCCCTCGCTGCAATCGTGCGCGCTCTTCACCCAGCCGCGACGGATGATCTCCAATGTAAAGTCCGAGATCCGTTTGGCGGCGGCGAGGTTCACGCCGGGCGGCTTGCCGGTTTTTAGTCCGTGAATGCGTTTCAAGTATTCGCTACCACCGAGCCCGAGCGTTGGCGTCTCCTCGCAAAGTTCACCGAGCAACAAAATAGCGTCCCCGGCGTTTCGCTCCACGCTCCGCGCCTTGCCGCGGGCGGATCCCCGCTCCTCGTGCATTCCGAACCACTGCTTGGTGATCTGCTTTGGGTCATCGATCAACCCCAGCATGCCGATGACCGGCGTCGGATCAACCGCGCCGGCCGGGGACTCGTTGTAGAAACTGACGTTGCCGCCCGTCACGGGCGTGCCAAAGATCCGACACGCTTCGCTGATGCCTTCCACGCACCGACGGAACTGCCAGAAAATCTCCGGCCTCATCGGATTTCCGAAATTCAGGCAATCCGTGATGGCCAACGGCCGCGCGCCGCTGCAGACCAGATTGCGCACCGCCTCCGCCACCGCCGCTTTGCCGCCTTCAAACGGATCGAGGTAACAGTACGCCCCGTTGCCGTCCGTCGTGAAACCAATGTACTTGGCGGCCGGTGACTGGTGACCGGTGACGGGTGGACCGAGGTCGGGACGATTGAGATTAATTCGAATCACCGCGGCATCACTGCCGGGCCCGACGACCGTCCCGTCCTGCACCATGTGGTCGTACTGACGATACACCCAGTTCTTCGACGCAATCGTCGGCGAACCGAGCAGGTCGACCAGGACTTGCTCATAGTTCTTCGGTTCGGGAACCTTCCGGGCCTCGAATTTCGCATTTCGAATTTCCCAGTGCGGCCGGGCTGCGGCCCGGTGATAAACCGGCGCGTCCTCAGCCAATTGTTTGGCCGGTATCTCGGCGGCGATCTTTTTGCCCACCTTCACCCGCATCATGCCGTCGCCCGTCACCCGTCCAATCGCGACGCCGTGGAGGTCCCACTTGTTGAAGATTGCCTTGACCTCTTTGTCGCGGCCCTTCTGCGCGACCAGCAACATCCGCTCCTGTGATTCGCTGAGCATGATCTCGTACGGCGTCATGCCGGTCTCGCGCTTGGGGACCTTCTCCAAATCGATCTCGTTGCCCGTGCCGCCACGGCTGGCGGTCTCGCAGGTCGAACAGGTCAATCCCGCCGCCCCCATGTCCTGAATCCCCACGACCAGCCCGTCCTGGCGCATCACTTCGAGGCAGGCTTCAAGCAGCAACTTTTCCATGAACGGATCACCGACCTGCACCGCTGGCCGGTCCGCTTGAGATTGCCTGGTCAATTCGCGCGACGCGAACGCCGCGCCTGCCAGTCCGTCCCGCCCGGTCGCACTGCCGACGTAAATGACCGGGTTCCCGACGCCGACCGCCTTACCGCGCTTGATTTGGTCGTGACGTAAGATGCCGAGACACAGCGCGTTCACCAGCGGATTGGCAGTGTATGATTCGTCGAAATACACCTCGCCGCCGACGGTCGGGATGCCGATGCAGTTGCCGTAGTGCGCAATGCCGGCCACGACGCCGGCAAACAGGCGCTTGTTGGCTTGGTGATTGGTGATCGGTGATCGGTGATTGGTTCGTTTCCGATCACCAGTCACCGATTTCCGATCGCTTGCCTCAATCGGCCCGAACCGCAATGAATTGAACCCGAGAATCGGCCGGGCGCCCATGGTGAAAATGTCGCGGATGATGCCGCCCATGCCCGTCGCCGCGCCTTGGAACGGCTCGACCGCGCTGGGATGATTGTGCGATTCGATCTTGAACGCAATCGCCCAGCCATCACCAATATCGACGATCCCCGCGTTCTCCTCGCCCGCCTTGACGAGGATGAACGGCGCGTCGCGCGGAAACTTCTTCAGCTCGGGCCGGGAATTCTTGTAGCTGCAGTGTTCGCTCCACATCACCGAAAAGATCCCCAGTTCCGTGATGTTCGGTTCCCGACCGAGGATGTTTTCGATCCGTTCGTACTCCTCCGGCGTGATGCCATGTCGGGCGATCAATTCAGGCGTGATGACGATGTCAGGCTTCATACTTACGAAGCGCACACTACCACACCGAAAAACCGCCAATCCACATGAATAAGACGCGCAGGCGTTTGGATCGAAGACGAATTGTCCTTCTAGACGTCGCGCGGGACCCGTGGCCACCGCACCCACGTTGTTCGTTGCGTTGATGGGGCCGGTGTGTATCATGAGGCCGTTCGCCGCCAGGATTCTGGACCATGGCAGAATCAGAAAAGCACGCGCCCAAGCCGATGAAACCGACGCTCATTCCGGAGAAGTTTCAACCCGGTGACCAGATTCGCGTGCTGGCGTTGTCCCGCTCTCTCGGTGGTCTCAAACAATACCCCGGACTGACGGATGCGGATATCGGGTTTGCCCGAAACCGACTGGAAGCGCTCGGTTTGCGAGTGACCTTTGGCCAGCATGTGATGGAAGGCAATCCCCACTTGACAACCTCGGTCGAATCTCGTCTGGAGGACTTACACGCGGCCCTCACCACCCCATCCGTCAAGGGGATCCTGTCGGTTTCGGGCGGCATGGGAGCCATTCAACTGGTCGATCGATTGGATTACGACCTGATCGCGTCGCACCCGAAGATTTTTTGCGGCTACTCCGACAACGGTTTTCTGTGGAACGCGATGTATGCCCGCACCGGCCTGGTGTGCTATTACGGTCCTAATTTCAGCAGCTTCATGAACCGCAAGGACGGTGGATACACCGGACGGTGCTTTCAGACCTGTTTGTTTGACGCGCCACCGTTTCAGGCGGTGCCGGCAACCGAGTGGAGCGACGATAATTGGGTCAAAGACCAGGAGAACCGCTCCTTTCTCCCGAACGAAGGCTGGTGGGCGGTCAACGAAGGCGAAGCGGAAGGAACCATTGTCGGCGGCAGCTATTACACCCTGAACATGCTAAAAGGCAGTGGCTATTTTCCCCCGCTGAAGGAGGCGATCCTGTTTTTGGAGCACCCGAGTACAGGCAAGCCTTCCCTGATGGATCTGGACATGGGTCTGCGGGCTCTCACATTTTTGCCCCAGTTCAAACAGGTCCGCGGAATTGTGATCGGTCGCTTTGCAAGGAATGCTCGGATCGACCGGGAAAAACTCACTTCGATCATCCAATCCATCGCTGCGGCGGTTGGTATTCCAGTCGCCGCGAACTGTGATTTTGGCCACACGACGCCAATGATGACCGTTCCGATTGGCGGCAGGTGTCGGCTGCGGGTTTGTGGTGGCAACGCAGAAATGCTCATCCTTCAGCACTAGCGACTAGTCACACTTTATTTGCCGAGACATCGCGCAGCGACGGGAACCGCCCGGGGGGCTTGCCCCTTGCGCCACGCGTTGCGTGGTCAATGCGGATCCGCAACCAGCTTCACCTGCATGCAGCAATTCATCGCAGCCGTCACCTCGGCAAAGACGCCGCAGATGGCTTTGACCAGTTCGAGACCACTGCAGGCGCGCACTTCCTTCTCCGGCATCGGATAGTAAAGCTGAACGCCGGCCCATTCCCGCCTGGAATAATTCTTCTCCGCATCGCGGATCTGCCGGGCCGATTTGAAATTCTTCGCGGTAAACACCGCGTTGGACTCGAAATCGCCAACTTCAACGACGAAGCCCTCGTGCTCGATGAGACGATGAAGTTCCCCGTCCAACTCAGAGCCCGCAGCGCATTGCCCGATCAGCCGATGCCAGTCCCAATCCTCTTTCAACAGGCAACCCGGGTACGGCTCCGGCCCGACCGTGTAGCCGCGCTCGATCTGCAGGCCGCCCTTGAAGATCTTCTGTTCCTGCTCGGCGGAGATGAACAGCTTGGCGCAACCGAAGTTCACGTCGTGCGAGATGGGTTTGGCTTCGCGGTTTGCACGGGGCAGCCAACAAATCCACTGCCAATACACGCCACGCCCCCAGCGATCGGTCACGAACGGCGTCCGGTACCGTTGCTCCAAATGGAACTTCAGGATTTGCGTGATTCGTTCGTGTGGTTCGAGGTTGCCGACGCGGATGCCGCGTTGAAAGTCGATCCATTCGTTGCGGAACGCCTCGCCGGTCGGGAGTTCGGCCCCACCCTGACCGGCTTTGGCCAGCGGCAGCCAGTTTTTAGTGGAAGTATGGTGTTTCATGAGCGCCTCTTGCCACCCTGAGCCTGTCGAGGGTCTCTCGTCTCTCAGAGAGATTCCTCGACAGGCTCGGAATGACAACTTCACGAGGATGTATGGACCGTTGCCCTTAGGATGCTCTCAAAAATCAACCGCCCGTCCTCGCTCCCGAGGATCTTTTCGCTGGCGCGTTCGGGGTGTGGCATGAGCCCAAAGACGTTGCGCGCTTCGTTGCAGATGCCGGCGATGCTATCGAGCGAACCGTTCGGATTGACGGCCTCCGTGATTTCCCCTTCGTTCGTGCAGTAACGGAGAAGTATCCGGTCGTCGCTGTTGAGTTGTTCGATCGTGTTCGGCTCGGCGAAATAATTGCCTTCGCCGTGGGCAATCGGGAGCCGCAGCACTCGTCCCTTTTGGCAGGCGTTGGTGAACGGCGAGTCTGTTGTCTCCACGCGGACGTGGACGTGTTCGCAGATGAACTTCAGTCCGCGGTTGCGGATCAGCGCGCCGGGCAGCAGATGCGCTTCGCACAGGATCTGAAACCCGTTGCAGATGCCGATGACCTGTCCCCCGGCGTTGGCGTGCTCGACTACCGCCTTCATCGCCGGCGAGAACCGGGCGATGGCACCCGTCCGCAAGTAATCGCCATAACTGAACCCGCCGGGCACCACCACGCAATCCACGCCGCCGAGCGTGCCGTCCTTGTGCCAGATGTACCGCGCCGGCTGCCCCAGCACATCCGCCAACGCGTGATAGGCGTCTTGGTCACAATTGCTGCCGGGGAATTGAAGGATTCCGAATCTCACGGTTCTTTCGGCCACCGATTCACACAGATGAACACCGATTCATCCGCGAAAATCCGTGTGCATCAGTGGCTAATCTCAAATCGGTATTCTTCAATCACCGGGTTGCTCAGCAGATCGTGGCACGCCTTGTCGATTTTCTTTTTCAGCGCCGCCTGGTCGCTGCCAGCCAGTTCGACTACGATGAACTTGCCGACGCGCACGCTCTTAATCCCCTTGAAGCCCATCGATTCCAGGGCGTTCTTGACGGTCTTACCCTGGGGATCGAGTACGGCCTTTTTCGGCATGACGACAATCTTCGCTTTCATCATTTGATCCCGACCTTCCGGAACGTGTTGTCCACCTCGCGCATGTGGACGGCCAGATCGAAGAGATCGTCCACCTCGCGTCGGGTCAGCACATTCATGACCGCGGCGTCTTCGAGGAGAAATTCACGGAACGTCTTGGCGTCGGCCCAAGTCAGCATCGCATTGCGTTGCACCACCTCGTAGGCTTTCTCGCGGGTCATGCCTTTCTTGGTTAACGCCAACAGCACGGCTTGCGAATAGATCAGCCCCTTGCTCGCTTCGAGGTTGGCTTTCATCCGCTTGGGATAAACCAACAACTGGTCGACGACCTTCGCCAGCGTCACGAGCATGTAATCGAGCAACGTGGTCGAGTCGGGCAGGATGACGCGCTCGACGCTGCTATGCGAAATGTCGCGTTCGTGCCACAGCGCGACGTTCTCCATCGCCGCCAACGCGTTTCCGCGCAACACCCGCGCCAGACCACACAGCCGTTCGCACGTGATCGGGTTGCGTTTGTGCGGCATCGCGCTGCTCCCTTTTTGGCCGACCGCGAAGTATTCCTCGGCTTCGAGCACCTCGGTGCGCTGAAGATGACGGAACTCCTGCGCCCAGCGGTCGATCGAACAGCCGACCAACGCGAGCACGGTCAGAAACTCCGCGTGCCGGTCGCGCTGGACAATTTGCGTGGAAATCTTGTCGGGCCGCAGACCGAGCTCGCTGCAGACGTACTGCTCGACCCTCGGGTTCATGTGCGCGTATGTGCCGACCGCGCCGGAGATTTTGCCGACGGCGACAATCTTGCGGGACCGCTGGAGACGTTCGAGCGCCCGGGAAAACTCGTCGTACATCAGCGCCAGTTTGAGCCCGAACGTGATCGGCTCGGCGTGGACGCCGTGGGTGCGACCGATCATCGGGACGCGTTTATATTTCTTCGCCTTGGCCGCAACAACCTTCTGCAACTGTTTCACATCGTCGATCAGAACGTCAGCCGCTTGAGTCATCTGCACCGCCAGCGCGGTATCGACCACGTCGGACGAGGTCAACCCCTCGTGGATGTGGCGCGAGACGGGGCCGACGTGTTCGGCGACGTTGGTCAAGAAGGCGATGACGTCGTGATTGGTGGTTTTCTCGATCTGGTTGATGCGGTCGACCTCGAATCGGGCGCGCCGTTTGATTGTGGCGAGGTCTTTACGGGGAATCCGGCGGGCTTCACACGCCAGAATCTCGATCTCGAGCCAGATCCGGAATTTGTTTACGTCGTCCCAGATGGCGCGCATCGGCTCGCGGCTGTAGCGTCGGATCACGGCCGATTTCTTACCCAGAAACCAACGCCGATGCACGCCGATAATTCCAGGGGTTCGGGAGTACGGGCGATGAAGCCGTTTGGAAAAATCTGTACTTTTTGACATTTTAGAATTGCATCGCAACACGAATTCTGTTACCCAATTGTCACAAGGAGGTGGGGGAACAAGGTTCCCTCGTCAACGAACGATGGAATGGGGAGCAGACCGAATCCTTGCCTTGCGCAAGCATGCCGGTATGACCCAAGCCCAAATCGCTCAGTGGCTTGGCGTAACGATCAAACAAGTCAAATACCTCGAACATCACCGCCGCAACCCCAGCGGCCCAACCCGTCGTCTGCTCAGCATTCTGGCCCGCGAACTCAAGTTCGGCGACCCGCCTCCCGTCCAGGTCTTGGGTGCCAGTTCCGCAAAGAAACCTGCTCCGAAACCCGTGGCCCCGCGCGCCGAACCTCGTCTGTCTTCGTCCATCCCGCTTCAAAACGCACCCGTGGCGGTTGCCCCCGTAGTCCAGGTAGTTGAAGCTCCAAGACCAGTCGACGAACCTTCTCCAGCCCAGCCTGACGCCGATCAACCGCCGGACGACGGCGCGTTCACCTGGCAGTAATGGGCGTCTCTAACGCGATGGCACCGCACTTCTTTGGGCTGTAGCCGCGGCGTGCTTGCCCTGAGCGGAGTCGAAGTGAGTCGCGGAGGACCGAAGCTCACGCTTCCGCTACAGGGAGAACGGCCCAAGGCCTCCCAAAATTCGGTTGCAACTGCCCTCGCAGGCCTTAGAATCGCGGCTCCCGTCCACAAGGCCGGGTTGTTCGAAAAGGGACTCTCATGAAATCCTACAACGTTGCAGTCATCGGCGGCGACGGCACAGGCCCGGAAGTCGTCCGTGAAGCGATCAAGGTGCTCGACGCCGCCTCCAAGAAGTTCGGCCTCAAACTCAATTACGCGAATTACGATTTTGGCGGCGACCGCTATCTCCGCACCAAGGAGGTCTTGCCCGACAGTGCGGTGGGCGAACTCCGGAAATTCCCCGTGATCCTCCTCGGCGCGATCGGCCATCCCGACGTCAAGCCGGGCATACTGGAGAAGGGCATCCTGCTGCGGTTGCGCTTCGAACTCGAGCAGTACATCAATCTCCGTCCCGTGAAGCTTTACGACGAACGGTTCTGTCCGCTCAAAGACAAGAAACCCGAGGACGTCGATTTCGTCGTTATCCGCGAAAACAACGAAGGGCTCTACACCGGCAGCGGCGGGTTCGTGTTCAAGGGAACGCCCAACGAGATCGCCGTGCAGGAAAGCATCAACACCCGGCGCGGCGTCGAACGTTGCCTGCGGTTCGCGTTCGATCTCGCCCGCAAACGACGCGGCGGCAAACCGTGGAAGGGACTCAAACCCGACGACGTGAAAGCGGGCAAGAAAGCCCAGCTCACGCTCTGCGGAAAGACCAACGTGCTGACCTACGCGTTCGACCTCTGGGAACGCGCGTTCCACGAGATCGGTGAGAAAAGCTATCCCGAAATCAAGCGGGACTATGCCCACGTGGACGCGACGTCGATGTGGTTCGTCAAGAATCCCGAATGGTTCGACGTGATCGTGACCGACAACATGTTCGGCGACATCATTACCGATCTCGGCGCGATGATTCAGGGCGGGATGGGCATCGCCGCGGGCGGCAACATCAATCCGCAAGGCACCAGCATGTTCGAGCCGATCGGCGGCAGCGCGCCGAAATACACCGGCCAAAACGTCATCAACCCGCTCGCCGCCATTTGCGCCGGCCAGATGATGCTGGACTTCCTCGGCGAACGTGAAGCCGCCGACGCGATTGAGGCAGCCGTCATCAAGACGGTCCGCGAGAAACTCAAGTCCCTCGCCGCCGGCAAGATGGGCTACGGCACGAAAGAAGTGGGGGATTTGGTCGCCGCGGCAGTCTGAACGAAGACGGAAATCCGAATATCGAAACCCGAAATTCGAAACAAATCCAAATTTCGAATTCGGAAGAAGCGGCAAACGCTCGGTTGTCATAGGGGCGCCCGTCCGCGGCCGACTTCAGTGGTTCTGGCCTGTCATGCTTCGACAAGCTCAGCATGACAACGGTGGAATGCCCTGCGGCTCCTTGCGCATTTTTGCGGCCAACCTATCAAGCGTCTCGGTCTGAACTCGACTGCGCCGATTCCCAGCCGATGATGGCTTGTTTGCGGACGTTGCCCCAGTGGTAATCGCCGATGACCCCGAGGCTCCGGATCACGCGGTGGCAGGGGATGAGATAAGCGATCGGGTTGCGGCCGGCGGCCGAGCCGACGGCGCGCTGCGCGTTCGGCTCGCCAATTATCGCCGCCAAGTTGCCATAGCTCACCAGTTTCCCGGGCGAAATGGCCAACAGGGCCTGCCAGACCTTGAGCTGGAAGTTTGTGCCGCGAAGATGCAAATGGAATGGCCCGTGCCGGGCTCGGAAAATCTGCTGACACAATTCGCCCGTCCCGGCTGGATCTTCGGCAAACTCGGCCGCCATCCATTCATTGCGCAGCTCCGCGAGAGCTTCTCTCCGCGAGTTGTCCGACAAGAATCGAAGCGCGCAAATCCCGCGGTCGGTCCGGGCCAACAGGCAGTGCCCGAACGGCGTCGGATGAATGCCGTAGCGAATTGTGATTCCCGCGCCGCGTCGCTTGTACTCGCCGGGGGTCGTCGCGTCGCAGGAAATGAAGAGATCGTGCAGGCGACCGACGCTCGAAAGACCCGACTCGTAGGCGGCGTCCAACAGACTTTTCGATTCGCGCAGCAGCGTTTTGGCATGTTCCTTGGTCAGGTGCTGCAGAAACCGCTTGGGACTCGTGCCCGCCCAGCGTTGGAACAGCCGCTCGAAATGGAACGGGCTCAGGTGCACGTGCGCGGCAATCTCGGCCAGCGCCGGCCGCCGTCGACAGGTCGCATTCAGAAAATGCAGGGCCCGCTCAACCCGGGCGTAGTCCAGCGCCGCTTGTGAGAGCGGCTCCGCCACGCGATTGCTTGCGGATGGTGGCGTCAGCATCTTCATGACTCCCACAACACTAGCCCAAGACACGGCTGGTCCGCGACCCGGTTCTTGCTCAGTTGCGGCCGACGGCGGACTGTCAAAACTCTTTAGAAATGTCCCCGTCTGGGACTCGATAGAAATGTCCCCTTTGGCAGTTGCCTGGTGGTTTGGTTTTGTCGTTGTTGTGGATGTTGTCGTGTCCGTCCGCCTCCCCTCGGTGGGGGGAGGAGGGGGGAGGCAGACGGATGCTTAAGACTTCTTTTTCCCGTGGCAAAGTCTCGGCAAAAGTTCACCCCACGGGCCACGCCAAAGCTTCGCCACGGATGATGAGCTGCGGGCTTGATCCTTGGTGCCACAGCGGGCTTTGGTTGTGGTATGGCTAGCGTTCGTTGAGGTCGAGCGGGCAGCTCTTTCCAGCGTAAGCTCTGGCCACCTGAAACCAAGTGCAGGCGTCCGTCACGGTGCTGGCGCACCACAATCCAACGCCCCGCCAGGCTCGGATCGGTTTTCTGCCGCAACAGTTGAAAGTAGCGGTTGTTCCAGCGGATTGTCTGGTCTTGGGCCACCACGCGCCGTTGTTGAATGCTCAGCACCTCATCGAGCTTGTCGTCTCGACCGAGGGGCCGATGCACGTCCTCCGTCTCCGCGGCCAAAACCGTGAACCGACGGTTCAATTGCCCAAGAAACCGCTGCTCCAGAAAGAGATTGGCGGCCTCCAGATTGCTAATCCCGGCCAATCGCAAGGCCTTTACCAAACGATCCTGAAACAGCCCGTTGCGCCTCTCCACGCGCCCCTTGGCTTGCGGCGAATACGCCGGCACAATGCTCACCCCCAATTCGCGCATGGCACGCCCGAACTGCGTCAGCGGCTGCTCGTCACCGAGCTGTTCGCTCAACGTCGGCTCCCGATTCGTGCGATAGATGCTGTCCAAATCCACGTACAACGCCCGGGGCAATCCGTAGCGCCGACTGTAACGGGCGAATGTCTCCATGGCGGCCAGTGTGGTTTCTTCTTCGAAAAAGCGTGCGTAGGTGCGATTGGTCGCATCATCGATCATCACCATCAACACCGCCGGCGCGCGGCGGCCCTCAAACCAATCATGATGGGAGCCGTCCATTTGCACCAACTCGCCACAATGCGCTCGCCGTTCACGCCATTGTCGGTGGCGGTGACGAGCTCGCCGTGGCTGCCATAACCCCTGCGCAATCAACCAGCGCCGCAACGTCTCGTGGTCGATTCCAAAACCATCCTCGACCAGGTATTCCGCCGCCAAGGTCGGCCCAAAATCGTCGTAGCGTTGAGCATAGCGCGCCAGAATCGCTGCCCGTTGCGCGGCCGGCTTGGCCCGCACAGATCGCCGTCCCCGTAGACGATGCACCAACCCGACGTCACCTTCTTGGCGATAGCGCCGCCACAATCGTTTCGCCTGGCGATAGCTCACCGCCATCAATTCGGCAGCCTTGACCAGCTTCACGGCCCCATCCCGCACTCGTGATAACAGCTCCAATCGTCGCCGCTCCTTACAGCTCATCAGAATCGCTCCCATCTGACCTCCTCGTGGAGGCCGAAATGGGGACATTTCTAAAGAGTTCGCAAGGGGACATTCTCATGGAGTCGCGACA
>DATJBF010000019.1:0-34152 GCA_035515475.1 Verrucomicrobiia bacterium | reverse complement strand
GGTGCTCTTCCTGCTGGTGACGAGGCACCGCACCGGCCACGCTTTGGATGAACTGCAATTCGCGGTCGTTGACCCACGGGTGAGATTGCGGAGTGTCGCGAATCAAGGCCCACCAGATCGGAATCCAGATCAACCCCAGTGCGCCGAAGAGGATGAACGTCCACTGCCATCCCAACCAGTGGGCGATCCAGCCGGAGACAAAGACCCCGATGATCGAGCCCACGAACTGTCCCGAGCCGGCCATGGTGTAGGCGCGCGCGCGCTCGGAAGGCGCGGACCATGTGCTCGTCGCTTTGGCGTTAATCGGCCAGATCGGCGCCTCTCCCGCCCCCATCAGACCGCGAATGATGCACCACGAGAACATGCTGTAGGCCAGCGCGCTGAGAATCGTGAAAATCGACCACCACCCCAGCGCAAACGAAGCCGCCTTGCGAATCCCCAGCCTGTCAGCGAACCATCCTCCGGGAAAATTGCACAGGGCATAGGCCAGCCCCCAGATGAACGAGATGCGGCCGATCTGCGCGATAGTAAACCCGAAATGCTTTTCGATCAGCGGGGCCGAGACGTTGAAGTTCGCCCGGTCCATGTAATTGATCACAACGGCGGTAAACGTCATCAAGAAGACGACGAAGCGAACGCGTGTTCTGCGCCCTGCACCGGCGGCCAGTTCGCTTTCCTCTTGCACATCCGCGGAGGACGGTGGATCCGATGAATTCGACGAAGCGGCCATGGCGTTAATTTGTCGGCAACATTGTCTCTTTCTTAGCCGCGCCGCAACCGCCAAATTTGTCCGGATCATTCTTGCGCCGTTGCTCTAAATTGACCGGGGTCAACTCAGTAAATTGACCGGGGTCAACTCAGTACTCTGGACAACCGACTAGACCGAGCGGAATCTGAATCGATAGACTTGGGCTAGGGCTCGTCCTTTCGTCAGGGCATTGGGGCCGGAGCCACACACGACACACTTTGTGTGCTGTGTGGCGTTGACCACTCTTAAGAGGTTTCTCCAGACCTTTACACCCCCGCCTTGTTCTTCAATTCTGTTGCTTGCCACAAGCGAGTTTTGCGCGAATATTCCGGGGGTAGAAAGGAGGCTGTTATGAAGTGTCTGAAGATGTCCAAGGTGTTGCTCGCAGGCTTGTTGACCGCAATCAGTATTGCCGTGGTGGCGGGTTGCGTTTACGAAGCGCCACCGCCTCCGCCAGGTGCTGTCGTGGAGGGTTACGACTATTATTATTATCCTGACGAGGAGGTGTATTTCTACCCGGCCACGGGCGTGTTTTTCTGGTTCGGAGGGGGAGGGTGGCACTCCGGTCGGCATTTGCCCCGAACCATTGTGCTGCACAATCATGTGAACGTTAGACTGAACACCCGCGTGCCGTACGAGCGTCATGAGGAGGTTCGTGCCCGGTATCCCCGGCCCAAGCCAGTGCGCTAGGAAACGTATTCGGGGTCAATGAGCCGGTAAGCGACATCTCGTTATTCTGTAATTCCACCAGCCGGCATGCAAAATCGCCCTGCTTACCGAACGACCTGTGCGGGCCTTAGTAGCCGAGGAAGAGCGTGACGAATACTGTCTCGCCATTAGCCGCCCCCGACTCGCTGACCCAGCCGTACACCTCGACGTCGATTTGGGTGGAAGTGGCGCTCACAACATTGCCGTTGGCCACACCATAGTCGAGGGACTGGCATGGGGTGTTAACAATGACCTCGTCCAGAGTGAGATCCTTGGGATACTTGCCGGTGAACGTGATGTTGACAAACGAATTGGTGTCACTATCAGTGATCGCTGCCGACGTGGTACCTTTGCCACCGTAACTGAGAAGCGTTGGCCCCCCGATATACGCTTTCGCATAAGCGACCGCCACTCCGCTCTTGCTTTGTCTGCTGGGTGGCACCCTGCGCGCCCTTTCCGCTCGCGCTACCTGCAACATTGCCGCCGCCATCACCAACGCTGCCACCGTCGTTGTGATCTTGCGCATGACCCTCTCCTTATGGATTTGTTTCGGTTGTCTGGTGCTTTCCTTTCTCGGTGCCGAAACTCGCCAGCCGCCACGGTATAAGTCCTCCGCATTCGGACAGAAAAGAAGCCCGAAACACACTCTACGCGTAGGAATCGGCTTCCAACCCGGGTTTCGTCACCAACCGCGGAAGGGAATCTAGGCGGTGGCATTCGACCAGTCGATGGGGAAAGGAAAAGCGGTCAGTCAATAGGATCGTTCCTTTTCGCCGTGGTACAGCAGGGGATCGGAAGAGATTGCTATACCGTTAAGGGGAGGAGATGCCTCTCAGCCAACCGCACGACATGGTTCTGTGGCACACGAGCCCCCCGGTCGGGGGCCAGATGCCTCCAGTCGCCCTGCATTCAAGCTTGACGCGGCGCTAGTTCGTCTTCGGCGCTTGCTTCTCTTCGATCCTCTCTTTCTTGTCGGCAAACGCGCCTCTCTGCCAAAGCCGCGTCGCTACCGGTGTCCCGTCCTTCACGCTGTAGAACACCCGCGCCCACTCTTCCACCTTGAAGTTGCTCAGCTTGCCTTCGGCCTTCTGGCCGACGATGAAATACTTCGTCGAGTCATTACAGGTGAACGTCATGGCGCCTTCCTTCTTCTTGATCGTCACCGTGTTGGCCTTGAAATCGATGGCCGAGATCCTGCCCTCGAAATACATCAAACCCTGTTTCTTCGCTTCCTTTTGGAACCGTGCTGCTTCGGCATTCTCCTCTCCCAATGCCACACCCGCCATAAGTGTGCTGAGAGTCATCACCACTATCGCCAACCGCAGATGCTTGTTCATTGATCTCCTCCCATTCTTTACGACTCGTCCTAGATGGCGAGCCGCGGATTTGGACGTTTCTACCACGAAAATGTCCCATACCGCAAGGGGGGTGCTGGTACACTTTGGGAATCGCAGCGGCGGCAAAGCAGCCGCTTCAGCAAACTGGTTGATATTAGGGTCAGCTCTCCAATTCTGGCAGAATCCGGGTGCGTAGCCCACGTGTGGTGTGTGGAGGGTCGATCTCTTCGACCCTTGGTTGGCCGATGGTTATCCTTGATTGAGACTCACCAATCTGCTTTCATAAGCGGGATTTTAGCCCGGAGTCCGGTTCTTTCTACGAGGGCGTAGTACAGCTACGAGGGAATCAATGCCAATCTCCTATACGCTCGACAGAGCGCGGCGGCGGATCCACACGACGGTAACGGGGTCCGTGACGGTTGATGACATCCTGCAACATTTTGAAGCTGCCTGCCGCGAGCAGATTCTGGACTACGCGGAATTAATCGATGCCCGCGACGCGGCACCTCCGTTTCTGTCTGCTGCCGATATCCGACGAGCCGCCGCCGCGATCGGCAGTCGACACGTCCTGCCGCCGTGTGGTCCGCGGGCGGTAATGGTAAGCAACGGCGTGGTGTTCGCGATGACCCGGATGTTCGCGGTCTTGGTATCGGACCTCGTTCCGTTCGAGGTCTTTCGCGACCAAACCGAAGCGGAAAAATGGTTGGCCGGGCGGTGCACTCCGCCCACGGCCGACTCATAGGCCAACATCCCGAGAGCCCATCTCACATGCCATAATCTGGTGGTCGTTCGTCTGCAAAACAACCTCCTCTTCATCCGACCCATCACCATCGTTGACCGCGTCAACGCCGGGGCGTAGATTGGCAGCGGCGTGAGATTCGACGTGACAGTGGAACAAGGCGGCGACGGGTTTACCGCCTCCTGCCAAAGCATGGCGTGCAGCGCGAGCGGGCTCAGCCCGACAAACGCCCTCGACGCCCTCCGCGACGAGATCCGGTACCGGCTCGAACTCTGTCCCTGCACCACCGTCAACGACGATTTCGTCGAACTCAACGTCGTCTCAGCGCTGTGAGGCTGCTACGACAAGAACATGTTGCCAGGGTCCCCTGGCAGATTAAGCGAAGAATTGTCATGCCCCTGCCAGCAAGATGCTGGCAGCACGTTGTCATCCGTGGCTACAACCACTTCGCTATCTTCTCTCGATTCCTAGCATACAGGAACGCCAGCACGAGCAGGATGACGCCCAAGCCGATGAACGACAAGATGCGGTACACCGTTTCCACCCTGGCCATGTCGTGAAGAATCGCCCGCGCCAAACTGAATCCCAACGATACCAGACCGCCGACGCGATAAAACCGTTCCCTGATCGCGAACCCAAACGCCAGCAGCACGAACCCGAGCACGGCCCAACTCACCGTCAGATACGCGCCGCCCACAAGCCGGCGCAACGCATACAGGGCCACCACCGTGACCACCACGACCATCCAGACGCTCAGTTTCCGCAACGGACTGCGCCGATGGCTGATGCGTTCGCCCACGATCAACAGCAGCGTCGCGACCAGGAAGTTGCTCCACGCCACCGACGCGCCGGCGAACAGGCTCCGCCGGGCCGTCACGTAACCGAACGCCCCGATGAATACGGTCGCAAACGCCAGATAGGAAAACGTCCGCTCGTTCGCCAGTGCGGCCGCAATCACCAGCGTCAACGTCTCCGCCGCGAACGCCGTCAGCCGCCACCGCTCGGGGGCATAATCGAGCGTCACGAAAATGACTGCCAACGTGGCGAAAAATGCGTAGGGCGCGAGCAAATTCGTGGCTTGCGCGTCGTCACCACGCGCCCGCGCCCGACCCCAGACCACAATGCCGAAAGCGAACGTGACGGCGATCAGCGCGAGCGATGGTGTCAATGCCCATTCGTTGTCGGATAATTGTCCGGAGCCAAACGCGCCATAACCCCAGGCCAATGGGAGGTGCGCCGCCCACAAGATCTCGCGGGTTCGCAATGCCCCGCCAACAATCGCCACCGCAACGGCGCCTAGCGTCCACACCCACGGCATCTGGCTCGTTTCGAATTGGTCGCGGGCCGCCGTCATCGCCAACGCCGTCGCTACCACGGCAAAATAAAGCGAGGCAGTGCCCACCTCGCCGGCGGGGAGTTGCCGAGTAGTCCGGTTCTCCATCCCCGCGCAAACGAATCCGACCGCGCCCGCAAACCAGACACCGTACCGCATCGGCGTGTCCCAATCGTTGTACTGGCCCCAGGCATAGCAGGCGGCGGCGGCAAACGCGGCACGGCCAATCCAGGCGATCCAACGCGATTGCATCCACCGCGCCAATACGAGCACGAACGCACTTTCCAGCGCCAGCGCCGCGACCAATCGCACGCCCTTGAAATAACTGATCACTCCCAGCGTCGCCACAGCCAGACCTTGCAGGAACAACGCGTCCATGATCGAACTCTCGGGCGCGAACCGCTGGTAGGTCAGCGCCGACGCCATCAGCAGCGCGCCGCCGAAGCAGAACTGGAACGCCCACTGTCTGTCGGGATAGGCGTGACGCATCAGCAGCGTGAACAATATGAAAAAGAACACGTTGTTCAGCGTCAGTAGACCGTTGCGTTCGGCGGGCTCCAGCCGTTCCAATTCTCCGGGAGGGCGCGCCTCCTGCCAAGCCGCGTCGTCATGGCTCGCCGGGAGGCTCGCCCTCCCGCGAATCATCAGCCCGCCAACCGTGAACACCAGCCAGTACAACGACAAGAACGCGGCGCGCAGCCGAAAATCTTCCGCGCCGAGATAACCGGAGTCGAACAGCAGATGGCGGATGTCGCCCCACCCAGCAAATTTCCAGACCCAGATCATGTAGGTCAGGTAGGTCGCCAGCACCGCGCCGTACGAAATGGTGACCCAGCGGTTGCGGGCGAGAAAGAAAACTGCTGCCACCGCCAGCACGCCGTTGGCAGCCAGCGTGAACGTCGCCACGCCGCTGACGACCGACGTGTAATAGCCGAAGAACAACGCCATGCCACCGAGCGTCGGGGACCGACGTTCCTGCGCCACGCCCACGATGAACAGCACGACCACCGACAGCATCGTGAGCGCGACCGTTGGACTCTGGATGACACGGAAGGCGTCGACGAAATGCGCGGCGTAGGTGACGAAATAGGTCAGCGCCATTGACCCGCCCAGCAGGACCCGCGCAAACTGCGGCGTCTTCTTCTCCAGCAGCAGACCGAGCACGCCGAGCACGAGACAGCTCAGATAACCGAGCGCGACCTTGTGCGGCACGGTCAACCGCGGCGTGATGTACGCCGCAAAGAACACCATGCCCGTCAGCAGCACGGCGATGCCAATGCGCGGCAGCCAGTACGTTCCCAGTCGCACCTCGAACGATTCTCGCGGTGCCGCAGGAATTGGCGGAGGCGGGGGTATCACCGGCGGCGTGGTGGGCGGAGGCGGCTGCGTAACGACGGGCGGCGGAGTCGAGAGCGGCGGAGCGGACGGCGGAACGATGGGCGGAGCCGGCGGTTGCGCGAGTCGCTCCAACTTGCGATTGACCTCGTCCAGCCGCTGCCGGAGTTGTTGAACTTCCTCGCGGAGTTGTTGCAATTCCTGCTCGTCGCTCATCGCAGTGGTTACACTCCTTTGCCCGAAAGCCTTCGGAATTGTTTGTGAAGCCGAGTCGAGCCTAGCAGCAATTCAAGCCGATGCCAAGCGCGCGAGCACGTCTCGACTCCCCTCACCTTGATCCTTTGCCGCCAACGACAGCGGCGTCTCGCGGACTCGGCTCCCCCGCAAGCAGGGAGAGGAGTTTCCCCCTTCCTAGGCTTCAATCGCGCGCTCGACGCCGCATCAACCGGTCGCAAATCTTTCGCGCAGCGGCCTGCGCACCGCGCGGGCCGTGCGGCACCACTCCGAGCAGCGGGACACGGCACAACGCCGGCACGACTTCGATGTTCGTCTCCGCCGCGAGTCCGCCCTGGCCGCCAACCGTGTCGTTGAGAATGATCCCTGCGACCTTCAGCTCGTGTTCGCGCGCCTGGCGGACCGTCAGTACGCTATGGTTGATCGTTCCCAAACCGAGACGCGCCACAACCAACAGCGGCAGGCCCAGCGTCTTCACCAAGTCGGCCACGTAATAATCGTTGCGAATCGGCACCATCAATCCACCGGCGCCTTCGACGAGGATCGGTGAATAGTGATTGGTGAGCAGAGACTGGTAAGCCGACAGAACCGTGCGTAAATCGATTCGGCGTCGTTCCAGTTTCGCGGCCACGCTTGGGGCCAGCGGATGTTTCAGGTAGACGGGATTGATCGCGTCGAGCGGAACCTCGCGTCCCATCAATTCGTGGTAAATGCGCGCGTCGTTGCGGCCTCCTTCGCCGCAGGAGATCGGCTTGAACGCCGCCGCGTTCACGCCGCGCCGACGCAGTTCGCGCAGCAGCAACGCCGTCACGTGTGTCTTGCCGACGCCGGTGTCGGTTCCCGTGACGAAGATCCCGCGTCTCATAGCAGTGAAATCGGGTCCACGTCCACCGACACGTTGACATCTTCGGGCGGCTTGAGGGACATCATCGTTTGGCTGAGGAGCTCGACGAGTTGCAAGATGTGTTGCGTGCGCAGCATGATTTGATACCGATACTGGTTCTGGATTTTCGCCAGCGGGGCCGGCGTCGGCTCGCTCATCTCGACCTTCAGGGAACCGAACCGTTTCTTGAGGTCGCGCGCCAGCGTTTTGACGACAAACTTCGCCTTGTCCTCGCTGCGGCTGCGTGCGGTGATGCACACGAGCCGCGACACGGGCGGCCAGCCCGTTTGCTGGCGCACTTCCATTTCCTGCTCGTAGAACCCGATGAAATCGTGCTGACGCGCGAACTGGATGGCCTCGTGAAACGGGGTGAAGCTCTGCACGACGACTTCGCCCTCGACGTCGCCGCGCCCGGCGCGTCCCGCCACTTGCACGAGCAATTGAAAGGTCCGTTCGCCGGCGCGAAAATCGGGCAGATGAAGCGCCATGTCGGCGTAGATGATGCCGACCAACGTCACGTTCGGGAAATGCAATCCTTTCGCGATCATCTGCGTGCCGACGAGGATGTCGATCTTGCCGACCCGAAACGCGCCGAGGACTTCGCGGTAGAGCGATTTCTTTGTCATCATGTCGGAGTCCATCCGCTGCACGCGCGCCTTGGGAAACGTTTTCTGGATGGCCGACTCGACCTTTTCCGTGCCCATGCCGGCGTAGCGGATCGCGGGGTCGCGGCATTCGGGGCAAATCTTCGGCACGCCGCCGGTGAACCCGCAGAGGTGACACAACACTTGTTCGGCCTTGCGATGATACGTGAGCGAGACGCTGCAGTTGACACACTTCGCCACGTAGCCGCATTTCGGGCAGAACAGGTGCGTTGCGTAACCGCGTCGGTTGAGGAACAGAATCACCTGCTCGCGTTTGTCGAGCCGGGCTTGGATCGCGTCCCGCAGCTTCCGCGAGAGCACATACACGCCCTTTTGCCGGATCGCTTCCTGCCGCATGTCGACGATCCGCATGAGCGGCATTTTGCGGTTGTCCACGCGCTGCGGCAGCGTGGCCAGCGTGTACCGGCCGCGCCGGGCGTTGTAGAATGATTCCAACGACGGCGTAGCCGAGCCGAGCACGACCGCCGCGTTTTCGATCTTGCCGCGCATCACCGCCACGTCGCGCGCGTTGTACCGGGGCGATTCGTCCTGCTTGTAGCTGGTCTCGTGTTCCTCATCGATCACGATCAGCCCGAGCGCCTGGACGGGAGCGAACACCGCCGAGCGCGCCCCGATCACGATGTGCGATTGGCCGTCTCGAATCTTGTGCCACTGATCGTGCCGTTCGCCCGCGCTGAGATGACTGTGCAACACCGTGATCTGCTGGTTCTGAAACCGGGCCCGGAACCGTTCCACCGTCTGCGGCGTCAGCGAAATCTCCGGCACCAGCACGATCGAGTCTTTGCCCTGCCGCAGCGCGTGCTCGATGGCCTGGAGATAGATTTCCGTTTTCCCGCTGCCGGTCACGCCGTGGATGAGGACGGGTTTGGGTCCGGGTTTGTCACCCTGAGAGAAGCGAAGGGTCTCTCTCCGTGCGTGAGATTCTTCGCTTCGCTCAGAATGACACACCGGAGAAAACGCCCCCGCTCCGTCAATTGCCGCCTTGCACAAATCCAGCGCCTGTTGCTGGTCGGGCGCGAGCGTCAAGGGCTTGGTAGGCAAGAACACTTCGCCGCCGAACGGGTCGCGTTCTTCGACGCGGTCGGCGAGCACGATGAATCCTTTCTCGGCGAGTTTTTTTACCGTCGCCGCGTCGGTATCGGCCAGTTGGACGAGCTTGGACACGAACATGCCCTCGGATTTCTGGAGGATTTCCAGGGCTCGCGCCTGTTTCGGCGCGCGTTTGCGCAGCTTGGCGAGATCTTCGGGGGAAATCTTGCCGGGCTTGACGTACTGGCGTTCTTTCCAACTGATCTTGGATTTGCGGACGACTTCCGGCAGCGCACATTTCACCGCCAACTCGACGGGACAACAATAGTACTTACCCATCCAGCGGGTGAGTTCGAGAATCTTGTCGCCGAGCAACGGTTTTTTGCCGACGACCTCGCCGATCTCTTTGAGTTTGTCGTAGGCCGATTTGTCGGCCAATCCGACGACATAGCCTTTTGCCGTGGTGCGACCGAACGGCACCGCCACGCGGGAGCCGATCTGCACCGCGTCGGCCAGGTGCGCCGGGATGCGGTAATCAAACTCCCGGTCCAACGCGAGATCGACCACGACTCTGGCAATAGGACTCGCCACGGGGGGAGAATACTACAGAAAGAGGAAAGCTGTCAGCTGTCAGCCGTCAGCTTCCGGCCCAAACCGAGCCGATCACTGGGACCGTCGGCATCCATCTCCAGTTGTCGTGCTAAGCTTGTCGAGGCATCTCTGTCGTCAGACGTCGCCTCTCGTAAGTTGTTCTGATTCAGATTTGACGGCGCGCTGATCGGTTCTTACACTGCCGCTGTGAACGCGGCCGCTTCACATGATCGCCAAAGAGTCGGTGGTATGGCCGAATAGTAGTGTTAGGGAGCCGGAGGCATGGTAAAGATCTTTATGGGCGTTGTGTTCATGATCCTTGGGTTTTCGGGGCTTTTCGTGCTCCGGGGAACGCACAGTGGGACGGGCTTGGCAGCTTTTGGAATGCTCTTGATCATCTGGGGAGTGGCACAAGAGAGCACACGCCGCGGGCGACGACCGAGCGCATACGAAGAGAGCGTTGCCTCGAGCGGATTCGAAGAGACGGAAAAAACGCCCGAGCCCCACATGGATGAGTCGGAGCTCGAGCAGTGGATTGCCGGCGAACTGGGACGGATGCAAAGCCCTGACGCCCTGATCGCGCAAGTTTGCGAGCGCGGCGGACTGAGGTGGGAGGACTCGAAGGAACTCATCAACCGCGTGCAAACGCGCCACGGCGAAGCGATTCACCGTCGAAGGCGCCAAATGACCGTTTTCGCGGGGATTCCCATAATCGTGGGTGGTGTGACGCTATTGGCGTGCTCGACCTTCGCATTCCTTCACCATAGTATCGTCATCCGGGGGACGGATACTGTGCACCCATATGTGTACTACGGATTCGCTTTGGGTTCGCTTATGACCATTGGTGGCCTGTACGGCACAATTCGCGGCAGATGAACGTGAACGTTATGGCACTTGGCGCAGGCGAGAGCACGTTTCAAAAGACCATTCGGGTAGATCGATCCAATGGCTCGTAGACGATCCAGCGCGAGGCAGTAACCATGCACTCCAGCCAATTTTGCTCACGCGGCGTGGCTTAACTTCGACGTTGACCTGAGCATTTCTTAATTCCGTCCCTGCACCACTCCAAAACTCCATTACTCCAGTTGCCCGCTCTGGTATAGTCCCGGCCATGTCGCGACGACCTTCGAACGCGTTGACCCGGATCGGGAACTGGCTGAGCCTGGCGTTGGTGCTGGGGGCGGTCGGGTCGGCCGCGTTCGTTTATCTGCGCTGGCAGTACCGGGAACAGCGGTTCAACAAGCTGATCGTGGAAATCGCTGCCCAGAACGGTGTGGACCCATTTCTGGTGAAGGCGGTGATCCGACGCGAGAGCAAGTTCAACCCGTTCGCGTACGGCAGCCACGGCGAGATCGGGTTGATGCAGGTAACGGAGGCTGCAGGTTGGGACTGGGCGTTGGCCACGGGCCGGCAGGACTTTGGACGGGACGCGTTGTGGGACCCGCGGGTGAACATCGAGGCCGGCACGTGGTACCTGGCGCGGGCCTTGGGCCGCTGGGGGGACAAAGACACCGACGAGCGGATTCCGTTCGCGCTGGCCGAGTACAATGCGGGTTTGGGCAACGTGCTGCGGTGGCTACCGCACGGGCACGAAACGACGGCGACGGAGTTCGTGGACGCAATTTCCTATCCCAACGTTCGGGGCTACATCACCGACGTGATGGACAACTACGAGGCGTACAAGGCGCGCGGGGAACTCTGAGAGGCGGCCGGGTGCCCGTGAACGGATGGTAGTGTCCTGGGTGAGGCCAGGTGAGGCTAGGAGAAGCGCAGCCACCATCGTGGATGTTCACGGACACCCCAGCCATCTATTATGATTCGACAACGTGCCACTTTGTTTCGCTCAAAAATACTTTTCCGCCAGAAGCCAGCAATTACCTGCGCTGGCGGTCGACCTTGATTATTTTCGCGCCCAGCCCTGAAGCCTTGCTCCCCTAGCTCGTGATTCTTTAGCCAATCGCGCTTTGAATTTCAAGTATTTATTTCGCAGGGTCGCGTCGCTGGCCGCCAGGATCTGCACCGCCAATAGACCAGCATTCCGCGCCGCGCCGATGGCCACCGTCGCCACCGGCACGCCCGACGGCATTTGCACGATGGACAACAGAGAGTCGAGTCCCTTCAGCGACTTCGACTCGATGGGCACACCAACCACCGGCAACGGCGTGTGCGCCGCGACAACGCCTGCCAGATGGGCCGCACCCCCGGCTCCCGCGATCAACACCCGCAACCCGCGCCTGTGCGCCGCGCGCGCATACTCGGCCACGTCGTCCGGCGTCCGATGCGCCGACATCACACGCGACTCGATCGCGACGCCAAATTCCGCGCAGGTCTCGGCGGCCGCCTTCATCGTCGGCCAGTCCGAATCGCTGCCCATGAGAATCCCTACCAAGGGTTTGTCGGTCGTCATCGTCGTTCTCCGCTCCGGTCTCAGCGCCAACTCCGAGATTACTGCGACAGACTCTTCAAAACGCCCTCAAGTTCAAGCCTTTTTTGCTCGCGCTGAGCGTCGCCGGCATCGACTGCCACCGTCAGCGGCGCGCCGATGTGAAGCGTGGCCCGGGTGAACGGCAACGGAATCATGAAGTTGTCCCAACTGTTTATCGTCACTTTGTGCCTGAGATCGTACGACACGGGGATGATCGGCGCTTGCGTGATTTGCGAAAGGCTGATGACGCCGTCCTGGCAATGGTACTTCGGGCCCCGGGGACCATCGGGCGTGATCCCGGCGTCGTACCCGTCCTCGACGAGCCGGGTCAGCTCGCGCAAGGCTTCTTTGCCGCGGCGGCTGCTGGAACCGCGAACGCAAATGAGATGGAACTTGCTGAGCACGCTCGTCAGCTTTTCGCCGTCCTTGCTGGCGCTGACGAGCACCGCCACGCGGTCGCGTTGCCGGCTGTGCCAGTGTTTGCGGAACAGGTACGGCATCAGGAAGATACGGTTGTGCCAGAACGCAAAAATGCACGCGCGCTGCGGCGTGTTGGTGAGCAGTTGGGCGGCATCGTCGATGCGCCAGCGCAGCGTGCTGCCAATGGCCGTGACCAGGAGGCGCAGCAACCAGCCGAGCGCGGAGTCCAGAATAGGAGTGCTGGAGTGCTGGAGTGCTGGGGACGGGTTGGCCGCTGTGTTGTTGTTGCTCATCACTCAACTACTCCGACACTTCATCCCTCCCCGCTGTCACACGCTAAACTGCATCTCGTAAAGCCGTTTGTAGACCCGGCCCAGCGCCAGAAGCTGGTTGTGCGTTCCCTCTTCCGCAATGCGGCCTTTGTCGAGCACGATGATCCGGTCAGCGCGTTGGACGGTCGACAGGCGGTGGGCAATGACGAGCATCGTGTGCGCCTTCTTTTGTTTGTCGCCCCACATGAGTTCGTCCAGCGCGGCTTGAACGGCCCGCTCGCTCTCGGTATCGAGCGCGCTGGTGGCTTCATCGAGCAACAGGATGGGCGGATTCTTCAGGATGGCACGCGCGATGGCCAGGCGCTGACGCTGGCCGCCGGAGAGTTTCATGCCCGATTCGCCAATGACGGTGTCGTACTGCTGCGGCATCTGCAGGATGAATTCATGGGCGTGGGCGCGTCGGGCGGCCTCGATGATTTCATCGACCGCAGCGCCCGGCTTGCCGTAAGCGATGTTGTTGGCCACCGTGTCGTTGAACAGAAACGTTTCCTGGGTCACCAGTCCAATCTGGTCGCGCAACGATTTGAACGTGCCCACACGGATGTCCACGCCGTCGATCAGTACCGCCCCGTGGGTCGGGTCGTAGAACCGCGGGATCAGATTGATGAGCGTCGTCTTGCCCGCGCCGCTGGCGCCCACAATCGCCGTGAGCGAGCCCGCGGGGATATTGAGACTCACGTTCTCCAGGACCAAGCCGTCGTTGCTTCCCGCGTCGCCGCCGTACCGGAAGGTGATGCCGGTGAAATGAATGGACTGACGCAGCCGGGGCAGCGTCTTGGCAGCGGGAGCTTCCACCACGGTCGGTTTGGTGTCCAGCACTTGGAACACGCGCTCCGCGCCGCCCATGCTTTCCTGGATTTGGAGGTTGACGCGGCTGATCTTTTTCACGGGATCGTACAGCATGAACAGGCCGAGCGCGAAGCTGACGAGTTCGCTGGCTTGCATCCGTCCCACGTAGGCATAGATGAACACCAGCGCCGCGCCGACGCCGGCGACCATCTCGATGATCGGCCCCGAAATGGCGCGCGAACGGGTGACCTTCATCCGTTCGCGGAACACGCGCCGGCACAGGTCGCGGAAATCGTGTGCCTCGCGCTGTTCCATGCTGAACGCCTTGACGACGCGGAACCCCGCGATGGCTTCGTGCAATACCGAGACCAACGTGGCTTGGTGCGCCTGCGAGGCCCGGCTGGCCTTGCGGGTCCGGCGTCCGTAAACGAGGATGGGAATGAGACAGATCGGGAACAGGACCAACGTCGCCAGCGTCAGCCGCCAGTCGGTATAGAGCAGCCACGCCAGCACGCACACCAGCGTTACCGGCTGTTTGATCACGTCCTCAACAACGTTCGAAATGGCCTGCTGGACCAGACCCACGTCGTTCGTCACGCGCGAAATCAGATTGCCCGTGGGCGCCGTGCTGTAGAAATCCAGCGACAGACTCTGGAGGTGTTCGAACAACCGCACCCGCAGATCCATCACGGCCCGCAGACCGACCCAGTTCAGCAGGTACGTGCCGAGAAAATCGCACGCGCCGCGCGCGATCATGGCCAGCGGCAACAGCGTGGCGATGGCGAATACCTGCCAGAGCGTCAGGGCACCCGTGCTTTGCTCGAACACGTGCGACCACACGTGCTTGACGACCGACAGCACGGCGGCATTGATCGGGCCGTACAGAAGCCCGAAGGCAATGCCTGCCGCCAGGCGCCCGCGGTAGGGCATCACAAACTGCCACAACCGCCGATACCGCTGCCAGAATTCTCCCCGTCGACTCATTTGCGTGCCGAGTATAACATCCGCCGGGGCGCGGCGAAATGGGAATGTTGGGTTTGACGGGAATGCCCGTGACAGCTTAGCCTTCGCCGCAAGGATCGTTGTGACACAGGTACTCCCCGAAAAGCGGGTGATGGCGTGGACATTTCGGAACTGATGACCTTAAGGCTGACTCATGGACTTCCGGCGGAACAGGCGTCCCTGCCCGGGCGGGCCGTTGGGAGAGACAGAGGCGTGTCGCCCCATTCACCGGAGACGCGGGAGCATGCTCCGAGGGCATGAAGCCGGACCGCGATCGTCTCCCGATCTCGCTTGGTCAACGTGTTCTCCGTTACGTTGGCGCGGTGATCCTTTCCACCTGTGCCGTAATGTTCGTGCTGGGATTGACCGTGTTGCGGCAGCGGCTTCACGGATTGCAGGGCGTCCGCTATTGGACGTGGTGTTTCCTGCTGGCTCTGGCGTCGATTGTCTGCGCTCTGGCGGACACAATTCTGGTCCGGCGCGCTTACAAGCAAACCCGCCGCCAACTGTTCCGCGAACAATTCATAACGACGGATTCCATCCGCCAGCCGCGGAAAAAGAAACCACGTTAATCCCTGCCGACTGACGCCAGGCGTCACCTATTTCTTGCGGGCGTGCAATCGTGACTTCAAACTGGCCAGCAATTGCCGGGTGACCGGGTCTTGCGGATCCATGGCCAGCGATTTTTCGTAGGCGGCCTGGGCGGCGGCGAGATCGCCCTGCCGTTCGCGGATCTGGCCCAACACGCCGTAGCTGACGCCCAGTTCGATACCGAGCCGAATGTTGTGTTCGACTTGTGCCAGGCCGTCGGCGTCACGACCGAGTTGGTAGTCGAGCACGGCTAGGTTCTTGCAGGCGACCGGCTGGGCCGGGTTGATCTCCAGCACTTTCTTGAACGCCTCGACCGCATTTTGCAGTTCCTGCCGCTGCAGAAATTCCACGCCTTGTTCGAGGTAGGGACTGCCCCCGCTGTACGCATCCGCGTAGGCGACAAACCGGCCGTCCTTCTGACAGTCGTAGATGGCGTAGTTCGGGAATTGGGCTTCGGCCGGCAACGTGAAGTGTGTATCGGCGTACCTGGCCAACGATTCCGCATAGGCCCGGTAATCCTGTGTGAACACCACGTACTTGATGCGATTCGCGGAGTCGCGCAGCCGATCCCAGTTTTCGCCGCCATTGGGAATCACCCGGCGCGACGCGCTCAACTCCAGCAGCAGCGGATCGGTGAACGTGTACGCCGTGAACAGGATCGCATCCTCGGGCGACGTGTGCGCCAACAACCACCGCGCGGCCTCGCGCGACGGCCACCCGGCGGGCCGGTCGAGCACAGCCGTCGAATACGCGGTTGCCGCTCGGGCCCGGCCCGGGTACGGCAGCGGCACTCCAAACAACGAACGCGCCAGCAAAACGACCACGACGATTCCCGCCGTCGACCACGCCCACTGCGGGCGGAACGAATTCAGTGCCACGGCTGCAAACAGGCAAACGGTGGGAACCAGCCACAACAACTCGACGAGTCCCACTCGGAAAAATGGTGCCACGGCCAGATTGGCCAACGGCAGGAGCCAGATCAGAAGTTGACGGTCTGTCGACGAGCCTTTCGTCGCGCGAAAGACCACGAGCACTGCGCCGACCACGGCCACGGGCAACAACACATCGTAAAACCGGGCGAAATACCAAAGCTGCCTGCTGACCTTGACCAGCGAGAAGCCGAACAATCCCGTGACGCCGGGTTCACGGAAAAAGCTCAGCGTCTGATTTCGCTGACAGATGACCAGCGCCACCAAAGCCAGCGGCAGGGCCGACAACACGAGCGTCGCGTAGAACACCAGCCGTGAGCGTCGATCACCGAAGAGAAACGGCCCGGCGACGGCCAGAAATCCCCAGAAATACAACGCCGTCGCCTTGGTCAATAGTGCCAGGGCCAGGCAGATTCCCATCCAGATGAAATTGGTGAGCTCCTTTGTTTGTCTGGCCCGCAATAGAAATTCCAGCGCACATAGACCGAGGAACAGTGCGATGGAGTCGGGAATTCCCTGCGCCGAATAGTAGACGTGCAGCGGCAGTACCGCCAGAAATGCCGCGGCGAAGACGGACGCCACCCGACTTGCCGTCAGTTGGAAGACGAACGCGGCCAACGGCAAGAGCGTCAGGGAACCAATCAACATCGGCCACAACCGCAACGCGAGTTCGTTCGGCCCGAGAAGTTTCAGCGGCACGGTCGCGAGCAACGGGAACAGAATGTCGGGACGCGGGTATGAGTTTCGCACGGACTCGAACAGGAGTTGTTTGTGCAGCGTGTAGAGTAACCAGTGGCCTTCGTCGTTGTTGACCACAAACCCGGGCAGATGATACGCGCGCAGCGCGACCGCCAAACCCACCAAACCCAGCCAAACGGGGGTGAGACTCCACGAATTGTTCCGATGGGAGTTCATCAACGGGGACGTTGCCGACAGACTACGGAAGAACGATTCCGATGTAAAGGACGGGCGGATGACCCGAAACTTCACGTTGAATTGTAGGGCAGCCGGCCCGGCTGCCGATTCTCTAACAGCGGCAAGCGAGCCGCTTGCCCTACAAACTTCACCGGATGGTGAGATTCATGTGCAGGATCGTAAACATTTTTGGCGGGCAATCACGGACTCAGGACGATCTCCTTGCCGTCTTTGTCCTTGAGCGCAGAGGGCAACCTCGTCTTAAAGTCCACGTGACCATCGTCAAACAGGATATTTCCGCCCATATCTTTGTGATTGCCGGTAGAGGGCCACGAACTTCCCGCGGCGGTCACATAAATGCGATCCAAAGCAACAATTGAGTCCGGCGTACTGCTTTGCCAAATCAAGTTTGGCACATATGAGTAACTGATGTTGTCGGTCGTTAGCTGTTCCCATTTCTTCGCCGGCTTCGCGCCTGGACGAGTATCCCGTGGGCAATGCAGAAATGGGAGCAAATCGCGGCTCTTGTGCAAGAGCTGCAAACTTCCCACAAGTGTGGGACTAACCGAATCTACCGGGCACTTGCCACCGTTGTCTTGTGAATAGACCGCAATAGCTAGGCCCACCTGCCTGAGATGGAAGAGACAAGTGGCGCGAAGTGAGGTCGCGTGTGCACGGTCAAGCGCCGCAAAAAACAGAACTTTCCCCGCCATCAGAAAACAAACTGTCCCTAGGAACCAGAGAATAAACCGCTCCCAGTGTGTCGACTTGTCTTGAGCGGGCTCGGTCATTTTTTCACACGCTGACGATTGCGCATCATGGCCCCGCGGCGTTACGGGGTCAAGCTCACCGCCAGTCGAACACGCTGAAGATGCTGGCGTAGTCGTCGGTCCACAATCTGGTTTTCAAGTGGGGCGGCGGCTGGAGCCAGCTTGGGTCGTACATCAGACTGCCGAGCGTGGCCGGATTGCGCGCCAAGATCGCCCACTTCGAGCTGAGCTTGCCGGTGGTCAGAAAACTGGGTGAACTCTCGCCCTTGGCCAGGCAGGTTAACCCCGCGTCCTGCGCGAGCACGCCAACGACACGTTCCAAACGCAGGTGCCGGTTCGAGATGTGAAAAATCAGTGCCCCGTCCGGCGCGAGCTTCCGCAGGTACAACGCCACCGCTTCCCGCGTGATAAGATGCAACGGGATCGTGTCCGAGTTGTAGGCATCCAGCACAAGGATCCCAAACTGTCCGTCCGCAGCCTTCTGCAATGAGAGCCGGGCGTCGCCGAGAACCACGTCGACATCCGCCGGGCAGTCCCGGAGGTAGGTGAAGTACCGCGGGTCGCGGGCAATCCGTTCCACCGCGGGATCGATCTCGTAAAACGTCCACCGTTCCCCCCGCGCGGCGTAGCAGGCCAATGTTCCGGCTCCCAATCCGACCACGCCGACGCGTTGTTTCGCCGGGAAGCCCAGCGCCGCGAACGCCTGCCCGAATGGGCCTGTTCGGGTGAAATAGCCCAGCGGCTCATCGCGCTGGTTGGCGTCGAGACTTTGAATGCCGTGGATGGTGTTCCCGTGCATCAACCAATGAAACCGGCCGGTCGGATCCAAGCTGATGCGGTTGATGCCAAAAAAGCTGCGCGCGACGTGCAAGGTCCGGTCCTGATACCCCGGCACCAGCGAACAGGCCACAAACACGCAGCCCAGGCTCAACGCAAACCGCCGGGGCCGGCGCAGAACCGCGAGGCACAAGATCAGCGGCACGCCATACATCAGTGCTTTCGCCAACGCCACCGGCGAGTCGGTCACATCCCGCAACAACAGGAGGAGATTGGCCGCGATCAAACCAATCACCACTGGCAATCCGACATCGAGCACGCGCTGGAGCGGACGACCGGGTCGGGAGATGAGGTTGGGCGCCAGCCAGCACCCCAGCACCAGGGTCACCGGATATTCGGCCACCGACGAGAAGATCACCGGCGCCAACAGCGCGTTGAACATTCCGCCAAGCACGCCGCCCAGCGACACCCACAGATAATATTCCGTCAAATGGACCGCTGACGGCCGGTCGTTGGCCAATTCGCCGAGACACACCATCGAGACAACGAACTGACAGATCAGATGCAAACCGATCAACAACGGGATCATCTCCAGAACCCGCCCGACCAGGGTGAACGCGACCGCCGCCACGGCAAACGGCAGCGCGCGCACCATCCAGCGATGAGGCAGCCATCGCCGCCGGGCAAAAACCAGGACGAACGCCAATAGATAAATCGCCAGCGGAATCACCCACAACAGCGGAACCGGCGCGACCTCGCTGGTGATGTACGTCGTCACGCTCAGCATCAAACTGCAGGGCACAAACGACTGAAGAATCCACCGCCACCGCCGGCGAGCCGTCAGGCGCTCGTTCAACGCAGCGGACGCTGCGGTCGCGCCCGGGGCATCCGGACGCCCGATCCGCCACACCACCAGGCCGCAAATGGCCACCAGCGCCACCAGCGCGCCGTAGCCGATGGCCCACCACCGGCTCTGTTCGCCCAACCGCAACCGCGGTTCGATCAACACGGGATAACTCAACAGCGCCAGCAAACTGCCGCAGTTGCTCGCCGCGTACAGAAAATAGGGGTCGGTCGCCTCCCGGTGTCCGCTGGCAGAAAACCATCGTTGCAGGAGCGGACTGGTTGTCGACACCACGAAGAAGGGCAGGCCGACCGCCACGGTCAACAACGCGAGCAACCACGGGATTGGGTTCTGTGTTGTGGGCGGAACCCAACCTCGTGAAATACCGATGGGCAGGGCAAGCAACGGCAACAGGAGCACGGCCACGTGCACCGCGGCTTGGCGCCGCCAGCCGAGCCACTTGGTAGCAAAATGCGCGTAGGCGTAGCCGGCCAGCAGCACGGACTGGTAGAAAACCATCGTGGTGTTCCAGACCGCCGGCGAGCCCCCCAGCAGCGGCAACACCATCCGCCCAACCATCGGTTGCACCACGAACAACAGCGCGGCCCCGGCGAAAATGGTTACCCCATACAGAATCAGCATCCGCTTGCCTCCTTGGCACTACCAAACTACCAGACTTCCGGCCTCAAACGCGACTGCGAATTTGGCCGATCGCCCAACGGGCGTGCTCGCGTACCAGCGGCTCGTGATCGTCGAGCGCCCGTTCCAGGGCCGGCAAGGCCGAGGAGTCGCCGACGTTGCCCAGCGCGACGCACACGTTGCGGAGGAAGCCGCGGCGTTTGATGCGGTAAATCGGCGTCCCGCGAAAGAACGCGTTGAATTGCGCGTCGTCCCACGACAGGAATTCCGTCAACGGCGGCAACTCGCGTCGCTGAAATTCGCGGACGGGTGAACGCTGGGCGAACCGGTTCCACGGGCAGACTTCGAGGCAATCGTCGCAACCGAAAATCCGATCGCCGATAGCGGGTCTCAATTCCACGGGGATCGCGCCCTTCAACTCGATCGTGAGATAGCTGATGCACAACCGTGCATCGAGTTGGTACGGCGCCACGATGGCCCGGGTCGGACACGCATCGATGCAGCGGTGGCACGTGCCGCAATACTCGAGTTCAGGCTGGCCCGATTCCAGTTCGAGATTCGTCAGCACCTGGCCGAGAAAAATCCAGTTGCCGAGCCGGCGGCTGATGAGATTGGTGTGTTTGCCGATGAATCCGACCCCGGCCCGCTGGGCGAGGTCGCGTTCGAGAATCGGGCCGGTGTCGACGTACGAGAGCGCCCGAGTGCCCGGGCCGCCGAACTCACAAACATGGTCGGCCAGCCGTTTGAGTTTTTCGCCCAGCACCTCGTGGTAATCGCGCTCGCCCCAAGCGTAACGGGCGACGCGGCCCTCACCCATTCCCTCTCCCTGTTTTGCGGGGACAGAGTGTCCGAAGGACGGGGGAGGGGAATCGCCGGTGAAATAATTCATCGCCACCACCACGACGGATCGTGCGTCAGCCAACACGCGCCGCGGTTCGGCCCGCTTCGCGGCGTGCCGCTCCAGGTAGCCCATCTCGCCGTGGAACCCGTTCTGGAGCCAGCCGCGGAATTGATTGACGTGCGGAGGCGGCTTGGCGCTGGTGATGCCCACAAGGTCGAAGCCCAATTCGCGGGCGTACCGATCGATTTCAGCGGCCAGTGTTGCGGGTACGCCCATATTCCTCGATGCCGCGACACAGCTTTTCCAGGGCGGCGTCGGCATCCAGTCCGTCGAGCTTCACCGTCAGGCGCGCCAGCCTTTGGTAGTACGGCGCCCGCTCTTTGTGCAATTGCAGGAAATGGTTTTCGGGATCATTCTCGTCAACGAACGGGGGCAGTCCCGACCGCGTCACCCGCGTGAACATTTCATCGGGTGAAACGTCCAGGTAGACGACGAGCCCCATCGCGCTGAGAAGTGCCTCGACCTTTTTGTTCAACGCCGTGCGACCGCCCACGGCCACCACATTGGACCCGTCCGACTTGTCCAACCGCAGAAACAGGTCGCACACGGCCTTGGCTTCCAATTCGCGGAAACGGCCCTCGCCTCCGGTGGTGAAAATCTCGCGGACAGTCAACTGTTGGCCCGTCTCGGAGGAATTGTATTCCTCGATCATCCGGTCGATGTCGTAAAAGGGACACCCCCACCGGGCCGCCAGTGCCGACCCGAGAGTCGTCTTGCCGCAGTGCTTCATGCCGATGAGGATGACGTTCACAGAGCCCTAAAATTGACCTGAGGACGGCAGTTCGTCAAGGCGGACGAGGCACAGTGGTGGGGGGCAACCGCCGGGCGCGCCGATACCGTCGCGCATTATCCAAGTAATGCGGCTGGCCCGGCGGTCCAGCCCTACCAATGACGTTCGTTCGGACTGCTGGTTCTACTTCTTAACCATCGCCTGGAAAGCGAGATGTTGCAGATAGTGGTCGAGCAACAGGATCGCCGTGAACGCCTCGGCCACAGGCCAGACGCGCGGCACGATGGTCGGGTCGCGTCGGGTGACTGCGGCCAGTTCCTTGTTCTCCAGCGACACCTTGTCGATCGTGTGTTGCGGTTTGGCGATGGTGGGCGTCGGCTTGACGGCCAGCCGGACAACGATCGGTTGGCCCGTGGTCAGGCCGCCCGTGATGCCACCCGCATTGTTCGAGCGGAAGCTGACCTTTCCGTTCTTGACGTCCATCTGATCGTTGCTTTGTGAACCGGTCATATCTTTGACGGCGAGCCCGGCGCCGATCTCGACGCTCTTGACCGCGCCGATACTGAGCATCCGGCCCAGTTCGCCGTCGAGCTTGCGGAAGACCGGTTCGCCCATGCCCACGGGCAATCCCGTGGCCGTGACTTCGACCACACCGCCGCTCGAATCACCGGACCGCGTGATCTCCATGATCCGCTCGTACATCGCGTCGGCAGTTTCCAAGTGCGGGCAATTCAGTTTCGGGTGGATCCCGAATTCTTTGCGGATGGCGTCCTCGTCCCAATGAACCATTTTCTTGGCGACCTCGGGCACTTCCCGTTCAAACTCGGCGAGCACGGCCATCTTCTGGAGGAACCGCATGTCGTGTTTGAGACGGCCCGAGCCGAACAGTTCCGCATACACGGGGTCATGGCGCCGGCGCATTTCCTTGTACGCCGCGACCTTGGGCCGCACCTGTTCGATGGGCAAATCGGGCATCCGCACTCCGGCGGCCTCTTTCACGTAAGCGGTGATTTCGATCCCATGGTCCTTGAGAATCCGTTTGGCCACGGCGCCGGCGGCGACAATCGTCGCGGTGTAACGTCCGCTGAAGAAGCCGGCGCCGATGGAATCGTCCCACTGGCCGTATTTCACGTACGAGGCGTACGAGGCGTGGCCGGGCCGCGGGGTCCGATTCGTCGATCGGTACTGCTCGACGTGCTCGAGGTGGCGGTCGAGGTTGGGAATCAGGATCACCAGCGGCGTGCCGTTGGTGTACTCGGCGTTGTGGAACCCGGTCATCGTGTCGGCGCAATTGACCCCGCTGTAGATGACCGGTACGTCGGGTTCGCGGCGTGGCGAGCTGAGTTCGCCCTGGCCGGGCTTGCGCAACAGAAGTTCGCGGTAGATCTCTTCTTCGGTGATCAAATACCCCGGCGGCACGCCCTGCAGGTGGATCGTCAATCCTTCCTGATACGACCCACCGGCAACCGTGACCTTGAACAACGTACCCAAATCACATCCGAGCATAACGATCTCTCCTTCTCCAAAGGTTGGCGGCGCTTTCTAGCCGATTTGCTCGCGAAAGTAAACCGAAAGCGGTGATCATCAGGAGAAGCCCTAGAGCAGCGCTGGCGCAACTTCAGTTCTTGAATTGCATTCTTTTGGGGGTAGTTTTACTATGGAAATCATGAAGAAGCAGATGGAAGCTGGGTTTTGGGCAAGCCGAGTCCCAAGGGGAGTTGCTCCGTATGTGAACCGCGTTTGGCTTGTCGGTTCACAGGCGAGGGGTAACGCTAGCCACACTTCAGATGTGGACATACTGCTCGAACCGAAAAGTCTGTCAGCCGAGGAACTGGTATCGTGCCTTCAGCATTTGGTTGACGAGTCTGACCGTGCACTGGTTCTTCAGTCCTACCGGGAGAGGACCCCGCGACAACGCGCCCCAAAGGCTACTGATCTCATTGTAATTGAGTGCGGTCAGGAACAGCTCTTTCCTGAGAGGATCGAACTGCGGGTTTGACAGTGTTTCCATTTGCACATGGATGCTGCCGCTAGACCGCTTCAGGATGCCGCGCAGCAAGAACTCAGGAGCTGTATTCGCCTGCTCATCGACGCTTGGCCAGATTTCCCTCCACCTAATGCGCAAGAAGAGAAGCGGGAGGCGCGATATGTTGCTGATTTCCTGAAGGCATTGGGTGAGAAAGAAGCTTGTCGACTTTTCGATCTCCGAAAGGAGGACTTCGATTACTTAACCTTGGATGGCTCCGGCAAATGGCAGGACTACTGCCTAAATCGGATACGCTCCAAGATGGTGGTTCATATCCGGGCTGCTGTTGAAGCACTGGACGCCTTTCAGCGCTATGGTTACTGGCGTGACGTCAAACCGGACGGAGAAGAGGAATCCGAGGAGGATCTCTCACTCAACGACATGCGCTCCGCCCTGCGCAGCATGTCCAATTGGCTCGGGCGATACTCAGAAGCAAATGCGCGGCATTTGCGCCCATTCATACTGGACCGCACGCTGCCGTATGGCGAAGTGACTACAATTGACACTGAACTTTTCACGGCGTGTTTTGTCATCGACCGTGGGGAGCACATGGACGATGAGATGAGGAACGCGGCCGAGGAGATCGTTGTACGCACGCTTTACCAAAACCTCTACGGAATGGCCTTTTCGAATATTACCGATCCTGCGAATCTTTGGTGGGCTGTCCGCATCGCTGTGGGAAACCCACGGATTCGCAGCAGACTCCCCGGCCAAGCGGGTGATGATCTAGGTAAGGCACTTGGATTGGTGGATCGTGCACTTTTAAAACTGGTTGAACCGCTGCCGACTAAAAATTGGCATCCCCTCGACTATACGCCGGAAATCTACGTGGATCTTCGGACCCACGGCTTGATTATGTTGAATCTGCTTTCCATACAGGATTGGTGTGCCGAGAATCCTGCTTTTCGCCGCAACCGGCAACACTGGTACATTCTTAAACAGACTGATGCTCTTATTGGTTCTTGTTGGGAGGGCATGACAGAGAACGGAAAGATCGGAGATAGCCTGGTTCAAAAGAACTTATACCTTGTCTCCCTCGTCAACCGCTGCATTGTGCATTGGCTCGCTCAGGCGCGCACGGCTAGCCGATGGGAACTACTCAAAGGATCGTATCATTTGACTGCCGACGCACAAGGACGTCTGACATGTGCCAAACTTATTAGGGAACTCCAGAAGAAGACGGGTTTTGGCGTTCTCGACGAAAAGTACGCGACGGCCAATAAGGCGTATTGTGATGCGCTGATCCAGCTTCACAACAAGCTGAGCGGTTTCGTTCGCGCGAAATCCGCACGTCACCCATTTGTGGTAGCGATTTGTGGCCCCCCCGGCGCCGGGAAGTCATATCTCGCAGCCTGGCTACTCCGGTCTCTCAGCCAAAACAGTAACGCTGAAGTTCGGACCCTCAATCTTACAACATTTAATTGGCAAGAAGGAAAGGAGGAGTGGATAAAGGTTTTTGATGGGAAACGTTTCCGTGGTGAACTCAAGGTTGATGGGGACGCCCCGATTCCTTTTCAAGGCGCGGTGATTGACGAAGCAGATGCCGTTCGTTTGGCAACAACTGGCAACGGAGATACCGCGTATCAGTGGCTTCTCCAACCCCTTTGGGAGACTTGGCCCGGTATGACCGGGGATCCCAAGAAAGAAGAGCCAATGCCAACAATCGTCTTCGTGATAGCAAGCCGTTACTGGAGGTGGAACGATTGGTATCGGAGGGCAATGGATGCATACAAGGGCGGTGACTTTGTGAGCCGCGTTGACGCTTACATTGATTTGCCACCGCTGACGCCCGAAGATCAACTGCTCTTGTTCGCCATTCAATTGCCGGCGGAAATCTCCAACCTCCATGAGACAGTCGCAAAGGGGATTGCCTGTGGCCAGTTTGAAAGCCATGCTCGTGGAGTTGAGGCACTGAAGAAACAATGTGCATTACGCGAGGCTAGGGAAGTGGGTTGCCTTAATTCGGAGCATTTCCGAGGTGCAGAGAACTTCATATCTCACGCTGATCAGTGAGTTGCGGCAGTTACCGCTCCCTCTTCAATCTCGGCTCGACGACGCTTAACTGGAAAGAATCTAGGTCCGTCAGCAGGTTGCCAACACCTATTAGACGGTTTCGATCTCCGCCCCGATTTTCCGCAGGCAGTCCAGGAATGTGGGGAAGGTGACGGTAGCGGATTCGGCGGTGCGCACAACCGTCTCGCCAGGGATGGAACAACCCGCCACAGCCAGCGCCATCGCAATGCGGTGGTCGTGATGACCGTCCACTTCGGCACCGGTGAGATTGGTTCCTTCAATCGCGAGGCCGTCCGGCAACTCGGTCACCCGTGCGCCCAGCTTCGTCAATTCCCGCTGCATCGTCGCGATCCGGTCGGTTTCCTTGATTCGAGCGTGGGCGACGTTGGCCAGCGTGGTCTTGCCGGCGGCGAAACAGGCCACCACGGCCATCATCGGCAGCGCATCGGGCGTGGCGTTCAGATCGATCCGACAACCTTTGAGACTGCCCGGCTGCACGCGGATGCTGCCATCGGGCTGCAGGTCGACTCGCGCCCCCATCTGCTTGAGATAATCGATCACTGCCTTGTCGCCTTGCGGGTCGCGCAAATCCAGTCCGTGCACGGTCACATCGTTGTCGCCGAGCACGCCGGCGCACAGGAAAAACGTCGCCGACGAAAAATCGGCCGGTATCCGACGCTGAAATGCGCGGTAACTTTGCCGGCCGGGCACGCGGAACTCGCGGAGGTCGTCCCGCTCCAGCTGGATTTGCAGACGCGCCAGCCAATCGAGCGTCATCTCGACGTACGGCTTTTCCTCGAGCACGGGGACGCGAATTGTCGTGTCGCCATCGGCCAGCGGCGTGTTGATCAGCAGGCTGGTCAGATACTGACTCGACTTGCATTCGATCGAAGTCGTTCCGCCCTTCAGACGTCCGCGGACCGTAATCGGCGGACAACCGTTGCCCCGGCTCGATTGGACGGATGCGCCGAGATCGTTGAGCGACGCGATCAGCGGGCCGGACGGACGCCGTTGAATCTGGCGATCGCCCGTAAGCACCGTCTGTCCCTGGCGTACCAAGGCTGCCGACCCCAAGGCGATATTGAGCGTGGTGCCGGAGTTTCCGACGTCCACCACGTCCGCCGGCGCGCGCAATTCGCCGCCAGTGCCGTTGACAATCCAAACGTCGGGCCGGCACTCGATCTTCGCCCCGAACGCGACGAACGCTCGGACCGCGGAACGCGCGTCGCCGGAGTCCAGCGGCGCTTCGATTCGGCTTTCTCCGGCCGCCAGCGAGGCATACGCCACCGCCCGGATCGTATGCGATTTCGAGCCGGGAATGGTCACGTCGCCGCGCAACTGGGATCTACGGCACACGAAGTTCACCGCGCCTGTTTAGCAGGGCTGGGCAGGACGGTCAAGGTCTGGGACGAAGGCACGGCGGAGGAACCGCCTTCTCATTGCGCCGCACCGCGGCAAAACGAATTTGCTGACGAAAGTAAAGTTGATTCACGGTGCCCCGATATGTCACCCTGAGCGAAGTGAAGGGTCTCTCACGACGCAAAGGGAGATGCTTCGCTACGCTCAGCATGACAACGACTGGATACCGTCAACTCGAGGTTCTGCAGTGCAAGCCGTCCGACTTCGTAAAGAACCGCTGGCGCGACCGCATCCTCTGCGGTGATTGCCGGCGAATCTTGCGCGCGCTGCCGGCCGGGTGCGTCCATCTGGCGATCACCTCGCCGCCTTACAACGTGGGGCTCGATTACGACGGTCACGACGACCAGATGCCGTACGAACAGTATCTCGACTGGTTGTTGCCTGTTTGGAAGCAACTGCGTCGGGTCCTCGTGCCCGGCGGCCGGTTCGCGCTCAACATCGCGCCGACCAGCATCAAGAATTTCCGGCCGATCCACTACGACATGGCCGCGCAACTCCGGTCGCTGGGATTCATCATGCGCACTGAGATCCTGTGGTACAAACAGACGATGCGCCGCCGCACGGCGTGGGGTTCGTGGAAAAGCCCGCGCAATCCGCACATCGTGCCGAGTTGGGAGTACGTGCTGGTGTTCTCGAAAGGCTCGTGGACGCTCGACGGCAGCCGACGGGATGCCGACATAACCGGCGACGAGTTCATCAAGTTCTCGGACGGTTTTTGGGAGATCGTGCCCGAAACGCGCGGTCGCCAGCCGTTCTTGAAGAGCCTGTATCCGCCGAGAAGAGGACGGAAGAGCGTGGAGCCCGCTGCGGCGGGCAAGCGTGGAGCGAAGAACGAAGGCCACCCGGCTCCCTTCCCGGAGGAGTTGATCTATCGCCTGATCAAGTTTTACAGCTACCGGGGCAACGTGGTGCTCGACCCGTTTGGCGGGACCGGAACCGTGGCGGTGGTCGCGAAGAAAACGGGACGACACTTCATCCACGTCGACGTATCGAAGAAATACTGCCGGATCGCCGCGCACCGGCTGGCGCAGCTTCGCGCCGCGGCGTCAGGGTCTCCGTAGCTGTTGCATCAGTTCGCGCGCCGAGACCTGGCCGGACGCGACGGGCACGTCCAGATACCCGTACGTGAGACAGGACCCCAGCTTGGGAAACTCGAGGCGCGTCTGCGGTCCGAGTGATCCCATGCCGAGGACGCACAGCGAAACCGAGCATTTCTCGGTGAACAACCCACGCAACGCGGCCACGTCGTCTTCGGTTTGCGTCAACGTGGCGATCTTGACGACCGTGCCGTACTCGGCGGCTTTGAGGACAATCTGGCGCAACTCGTGGGCCGACGGAGTCCTGACGAAATCGTGATGGGAAACGACCAGCGCCCGCTGGCGCCGGCGCGCCGCCGTGGAAACTTTTGGCAGCAACGGGCTGACCAATTCGACATCCGCAGCGGACAACTGTTCCAGGGCGGTCTCAAACAACGGCAGCCGCGCGGCATCGGGTTGTGTCCACTGACCGCCTTCGCTGGCAAGGCGAATGGTGACGACGACCGGGAAGCCCTGCGCCTCAATTGCTTTTGCCTGCTGCAACCACGGGGCAGCGTCGGGACCGATGAGGTCGAGGCGGATCTCGACGATGTCGCAGGTGCGTTCCATGCCCACGGCCAGCCGGGCGAGCGTGTCGGCTTGGGAAACGGTGCCGACGATTTGCGGAGCGAGGCCGAGGATCAAGTCGCCGAAGCGTGTCTGAGTGCCACTCATACGCATCATGTTAGCCCCGTGCCAGGCAAAGGCCAAGTGATTCTCCGGCACGTTCGGTTGCATTTTTTGGTTTGCGGTTGGGCAAAAAACCCCTAGACTTCGTACATGTCACCCCGCGTCAGGGTTTGAATGAAGAGTGTTTTGAATCAATTGATCCAGTTGCAGGAACTGAACTTTGCCAAGGAGGAACAGCGGGCCTCGCACTCGAAGATGCCCCTGGAGCAGTTGGAGAAATCCATCGAGGAGATTCGTCTCCAGTTGCCCCCCGATGTGTCGGAGCGGTACGACCGACTTCAGAAACGCTATCCGCTGGCCATCGTTCCGCTGGCCCACGGGAATTGTTCCCGTTGCGGGCTGGCGGTGCCGGCCGCGATCGTGAACGCCGCCAAGGCCGGGGAGCAATTGCAGAATTGCCCGCATTGCGGCCGCTTCCTGTATTTTCCCGACACGGTGGCGCGACTGCCGAAGAAGAAACACGACTCGGGACGTCCCGCGGAAACGGGCATTGCCCGCTTTTCCGCCGCCAGTTTGATGGTGCCCAAACTCGCCGCGACGACGCGGGAGCAGGTCATCGGTGAATTGGCGAAGGTGCTCGGCGACAATGAATTCATCGAGGACACAGTGACGGTGACGGAACTGGCGCTGCGGCGCGAAGCGATTGTGAGCACGGCCATGGAGCACGGACTGGCCTTCCCGCACGTGCGGGACGTCGAAGGCGGCGGGTTGACGATGGCCGTCGGTCTGAAGGAGAAAGGGATCGACTTTGGCGCCATCGACGGTCATTTAAGCAAGATTTTCTTCTTCATCGTGATCCCGACGCCGGCGACGGCGTTTTATCTGCGGTTGCTGGCGGGACTTGTGCGCACGTTCGATTCCACCGAGGCCCGCAAAGCGTTGCTCGATTGCGACGAGCCCGAGGCGATGTGGAAGACGTTGACAAAACTCACGCGCGAGATGATTCCGTAGGTGGTTGACACGCGGGGCGGTTCTGGTAAAGTCGCGGACGAATCTCCCCCGTTGTAGCAACTCGATTCCTGCCTTTTGAGGGGGCAGTACAAATTCACGAGGAAACTTAAGAACATGGCCAAGACAGCGAAGCATTCAGGCAAGACGACGAAATACGTTTATTTTTTTGGTGGCGGCAAGGCCGATGGCAATGGCTCGCAGAAGCCGTTGCTCGGCGGCAAGGGCGCCAACCTCCATGAGATGACCCGCATCGGTCTGCCCGTCCCGCCGGGATTCACGATCACCACCGAACTCTGCACGTACTATTACCAGAATAAACGGACGTATCCCAAGATTCTCCTGGACCAGGTGGACACGGCGCTGGCGCGCCTCGAACAGGTCACCGGCAAGAGGTTCGGCGACCGCGCGGACCCGCTGCTGGTTTCCGTCCGCTCGGGAGCGCGCGAGTCGATGCCCGGCATGATGGATACGATTCTGAACCTCGGCCTCAACGATGAGACGGTCGAGGTGTTGGCCCGCAAGAGCGGCAACGAACGCTGGGCGTGGGACTGTTATCGCCGGTTCGTCCAGATGTACGGCGACGTCGTCATGGGCGTGCAAAAGGTCGGCCGCGACGAGCACGAGCCCTTCGACGAATTCATGGACGAACTGAAGCAAGAAGTCGGCGCGAAGCAGGACGTTGACCTGAAGGCGAACGATCTGCGCGAACTCGTTCGCCGCTTCAAGAACCTGATTCACAAACGCACGGGCAAGGAATTTCCGCAGGACCCGGTCAAACAACTGTGGGGCGCGATCGGCGCCGTATTCGGTTCGTGGATGAACGACCGGGCGATCGTGTACCGCCGCAAATACAACATCCCGCACGAGTGGGGCACGGCGGTCAACGTCCAGACGATGGTGTTCGGCAACCTCGGCGACACGAGTGCCACGGGAGTCGCCTTCACGCGTGACCCGGCCTCGGGCGAGAAGGTGTTCTACGGTGAATACCTGATCAACGCCCAGGGCGAAGACGTGGTGGCCGGCATCCGCACGCCGCAGCCGATTGCCAAACTCAAACAAGAGATGCCCAAGGCCCACGCGGAACTCGAGAAGGTGCGGCAGACGCTGGAAAAACATTTCCGCGACATGCAGGACTTCGAGTTCACCATCGAAGACAACAAGCTCTACATGCTTCAGACCCGCAACGGCAAACGCACGGGCCTGGCCGCTGTGCGGATCGCCGTCGAGATGGTGGACGAGAAGCTCATCAGCGTTAAGGAAGCGGTGGGCCGCGTGCCGGCGGATTCGTTGACGCAGGTACTGGCGCCCGTGTTCGACCGGGCCGACCGCGACCGGGCGGTGACAGAGCGGCGGTTGTTGTGCCGGGGGTTGGCTGCCGGACCCGGTGCGGCCAGCGGGAAGGTCGTGTTCAACGCCGAAGACGCCGTGGATCGGGCACACAAGGGGGACCGCGTCCTGCTGGCGCGCGTGGAAACCAGCCCCGAAGATCTCCGCGGCATGATCGCTGCCGAGGGCATTCTCACCGCGCGCGGTGGCGTTTCGTCTCACGCGGCGTTGGTCGCCCGGCAGATGGGTAAGGTCTGCGTTTGCGGCGCGTCGGACATCACCATCGATTACACGGCGCGGGTCATGCTAGTGGCCGGCCGCACCATCAAGGAAGGCGATTTCATTTCCATCGACGGCACCCTTGGCGAGGTCTACGAGGGCGAACTCAAGACCGCGCCGAGCGAAGTGGTGCAGGTGCTTATTGCCAAGACGCTCGACGCGAAACAGAGCCGGACGTACCAGCAATTCGCCAAGCTGATGAAGTGGGCGGACGGGATTCGCCGGCTGGGGATTCGCACGAACGCCGACCAACCCGACCAGGCAACGAACGCCATCGCGTTCGGCGCGACCGGCATCGGCCTGTGCCGCACGGAGCATATGTTCTTCGGAGGCGACCGCATCTACGCGATGCGGGAGATGATTCTGGCGGAGACGAAGGAAGCACGCGAGCGCGCTCTGGCAAAGTTGCTGCCCTATCAGCGCGAGGATTTCGCGGGCATCTTCCGGGCGATGAAGGGATTCCCCGTGACCATCCGCACGTTGGATCCGCCGTTGCACGAGTTCCTGCCGCACGATAGCGATACGCAGCGCGAGACGGCCCACAAACTTGGCATTTCGCCGGAGAAGGTGGCCGCGCGCGTGGCCGCGTTGCATGAGGCCAACCCGATGCTCGGCCATCGCGGCTGCCGGCTCGGCATCACGTACCCTGAAATCACCGAGATGCAGACCCGGGCCATCATCGAGGCGGCCATCCAGGTGCAGAAGGAAGGCATCAAGGTCAAACCCGAAATCATGATCGTGCTCGTTGGCTTCCCGAAGGAGCTGCAGAACCAGTTGGAGATCGTCCATCGCACCGCAAAAAAGGTCATGGAAGAGAAGAACACCAGGATTGCCTACATGGTCGGCACGATGATTGAGATTCCACGCGGCGCGCTCGCGGCCGACCAGATCGCGAAGGACGCCGAGTTCTTCAGTTTCGGCACCAACGACCTGACGCAGACCACGCTCGGCATGAGCCGTGATGATTCGGGTTCGTTCCTCCCGCACTACCAGGAATTGGAGATCGTGAAAAACAATCCGTTTGCCACCATCGATCAGGACGGCGTTGGCCAACTCATGCAGATCGCCATCGAACGCGGCCGCAAGACGCGGCCCGATATCAAGCTCGGCATCTGCGGCGAGCACGGCGGCGACCCGGCCTCGGTGGAATTTTGCCACCGCATCGGCCTGACGTACGTAAGCTGCAGCCCGTTCCGCGTTCCCGTGGCCCGTCTGGCCGCCGCGCAGGCGGTCCTGAAGGAAGAAAAAGCGGCCAAGACACGCGAGATTAGCTGACCTGGCGTAAGCCGGCGTTGCGCGGGGGCGGATTTGGAATCCGCCTCTTTTCCGTCTCCAAGGGTGTGTTGAACCAAACCCGCTGCCTCGGCATCTAAGTCTATGGTGGGTGCGCGGTCGCCAATCTGGTTTGAATGTTCTTGCGTAGCGTTCGGCAACCGCATAGCCTCCGTGGAAACCAAAATGGTGGGAAGATTCCTTGTAGGGTGACGGCATCATGGTGATCGACCGCGACAGAGAGAGCGACAACGGGATCAAGATCTACCTACGCGAGATCGGGCAGATTCCCCTCTTGACGCCCAAGGACGAGATACGGCTGGCGGCACGCATCAAGAAGGGCGACAAGCTGGCGCGCGCCGAGATGATCAAAGCCAACCTGCGCCTCGTGGTCAAGATTGCCCATGATTACTCGAACTTCGGCCTGCCGTTGCTCGACCTGATCAGCGAAGGCAACATTGGCCTGATGAAGGCCGTTGAGCGGTTCGACCCGAAGAAGGGCGGCAAACTTTCCACGTACGCCGCGTGGTGGATCAAACAATCCATCAAACGCGCCCTGGCGAACCAAGCCAAAACCATCCGCCTGCCCGTGCACCTGGTTGACAAGATCAGCAAGATGAAACGCGCGAGCCACAAACTCAGCGAGAAGCTCGGGCGCGAGCCGACCGACCAGGAGTTGGCTGACGTGTTGGACATGCCGCGGGGAAAAGTGGCTCAACTGCGCACCATTAGCATCCGTCCCGCCAGCCTGGACGCGCCCATCGGCGACGAGGATGCCACCGAGTTCAGCGAGATTGTCGGCGACGAGAACGCGCTCACGCCCTTCGAGTTGCTCCGCGATAAGACGCTCCGCCAGGAGGTCCGCGACATCGTCGAGGAACTTGACCCACGCGAGGCCGAGATTCTGACCATGCGGTTCGGGCTGGACGGCAGCAAACCGAAGACGCTGGAAGAAGTCGGCAAGAGGTTCAAAGTCACCCGGGAACGGGTGCGCCAGATTCAGAACATCGCGCTGACAAAGCTGCGTCGCCTCATGGACAAGCAGGATCGCCCGAATCGGGTCTCGCGGAACTAAGAACGTCGCGGTCCACTTGACGGGATTGTAGCCGCGGCGTAAGCCGCGGAAGGGGCGCGAGACCCACGCTTACCCTACAAACCTTTTGCGAACAACATCCTGTGACCCGTAACAGTTTCGGGCTTCACTTTGTCGGTTGAATACGCTAGAACCCTCCCACCATGCACGATGAACTGAAAGCCGCTGTCCGCGACGTGCCCGATTTCCCCATCAAGGGCGTGCTGTTCAAGGACATCACGCCGATCCTGCAAGACGGCAAACTGTTTCGCCTGGCCGTTGACGCCATCGCCGACCGACATGCCGGCAAGAAAGTCGATGCAGTGGTCGGCGTCGACGCGCGCGGGTTCATCTTCGCCGGC
>DATJBF010000018.1:0-9963 GCA_035515475.1 Verrucomicrobiia bacterium | reverse complement strand
GCTCTCCAGACCTGGCTGATGTTGGACAGCATCCAGCCACAACGACAGACAACCTCATCCTGAGGCAGGCCTCAGACCAATGAAAACAGGCCGAAATACAGCCGCTATCTGTCCAAAATCAGATTATTTTGGACAGCAGTGGACTTTGTCTTCGGCCCATTTGCGACGTACACCGTACCACCGCCGAACGGCTCACACACGAGTGAAAATGAAGTGCCATCTGATTGGTAGTGGAATCTGGAAAGCGTGCCGCGCGAAGAGCCATCAGGCCAATTCGTGATCACCAAGTCAGTCAGTGATGCTGGATAATGGTGTTCGGTCCGATTGTACTCCTCCAGTAGGCCTTTAACCTCATCGAACAGAGCACGCCTGCCCGCATTTCTGGCAGCGTGTGCTTTCTCGGCTGACCGCAGGAGCACGACGACGCCAAATGCCCCCAACACAACTATGAGGCCGACAAGAAGCGGCTTTCGCATTCTAACGATCAAGATAGCCGACGGGGCGAAGCCCCGTTCGGCTCATCGGATGGTTCGGCTCTTATCACAGTACGACGCGCAAACCAGGCTCGTTTGCTCCACGTGGGCTTTGTCAGAATGAGCCGCCTACCCTGCAAATGCTCCAACGTTGTAGGCATGATGGAAATTCGCATGCCTTTGAAGTCGTAAAAAGAATCGGAGGGCCGCGAGCCACGATCATAGCAACCCAGCCCGAAAAAAATCCCATCAACCTTCTTAATCAGCTCGCCTTTGGGATTGTGCTCTTCGTACCGCATCTCGACGACAATCGCCGGGTCCTTGTCGGTGCTGCGCCGGAGGAATGACTCAATCATTCTTTCAACTTCGGCTGAGCAAGTAAATGGCACTGGTTTCATATGCCGAACATAGTTAATGGGACAAAGTTTTTAGCGAAAGACAAAGTCGCATACTGGCCTCAACGGCGGTTCATCTTAAAGCCAAGCTGCGTGCGCGTCAATCGTATTGCCAACAGGTTACGTCGCCTGTACAGGGGACTGGCCAAGGCGCCGACTTTGTCTTTTACTCATTCTGCGGCGGCTCCAAGATGACAAACTCAGTTTGTCATTCGCCAACGTGCGGCGACATGGAAAAAGACAAAGTCGACCAGCCGGTTTGGTTCCCTGAATGGGCACTGGTGCTCGAGCGGGAGCCGTTTCCCCCATCGCAGCGCGAGTGTTTTCGCCAGATCTTGGTGAGTTATCTCCACCACTGCAAACTCACCAGCCAGCGGGCCACCGTCCGCTCGGCCCGGGCGTTCGTTAGGAAAGCGATGGCCGAGCAGGGCTCTGATTCAAAGGTCGCTCAGAGAAAGGAAGCTTTGAACTGGTTTTTCCGCACGGCGCGGCGTAACAAGCCGGCGTTACGTGGTGTGCCGCCGTTGGCACGTGTTGACCTCGGCAAGGCGGAGTGGGAACGACGGTTGATTCAGCGCCTGCGGATGTTGCATTACCAGTGGCGCACGGAGGAAACCTACCGCGGTTGGGGCTGGCGGTTTGCCCGGTTCCTGCAGAACAAGCCAGTTGACGCCGCAACCGGGGACGACATTCGGACGTTTCTCTCGCGGCTGGCCACGGAGTACCAGATGTCTGCTTCGTCGCAAAAACAAGCGCTCAATGCACTGGTATTTCTGTTGCGGGAAGCCTTGGGTAAGGAGTTGGGCGATTTCAGCGATTTCACCCGAGCCCGTAAACGCCTGCCGTTGCCCTGCGTGCTGTCACGCGAGGAATGTCAGCAGCTCTTCGCGTCACTGGATGGCACCATGCAGTTGATGGCGGAACTCATGTATGGAAACGGGATGCGCTTGACCGAGTTGCTCGGTTTACGCGTGAAAGATGTGGATTTGGAGCGGCGTCAATTGATGGTCCGGGCGGGCAAAGGCGGCAAGGATCGGGTCACCGTTTTGCCCGAATCACTGGTGGATCGGCTCCGCGCCCATCGGGAACGGTTGCGGAGTCGGTACGCTGAGGACCAACGCGACGGCGTGCCGGGTGTGTGGCTGCCAGAAGGCCTGGATCGAAAGTATCCGCAGGCAGGCAAGTCTTGGGAATGGCAGTGGTTCTTCCCTTCGCGCCAATTGATGAACGATCCGCGCAGCGGCCTGCGACGGCGGCACCATGTTCTCGATGCCACCTTTCAAACTGCGATCCGTCAAGCCGCACGGCGAGCCCAATTGAACAAGCGCGTCACGCCTCATGTCCTGCGCCACAGCTTCGCCACACATTTGCTGGAATCGGGAACGGATTGGCGCAGCCCGCTCAGAAGCCCTCTGCGCCCTCTCGGCGAGTTCCGGACGCTGCAAGAATTGCTCGGTCATAAGAATGTGGTGACGACGCAAATCTATACTCACGTCATGCGCAAGCCCGGGCTCGGCGTGAAAAGCCCGCTGGATGGATGATCGGGGGCCGTGGGCTCTTGGCCGTGAGCTATAGGTTGTGAACTGAGAGGCAGATGCAAGACTTTCGCAAATTTGGAGCCGTCCCCGCATGTTGTCGGAGGGACACGCTGCCGCGTGTCCGTGGCCGCGGCCCTTCGACTGGGCTCAGGGCAGGCTCCGCGCTGCCCTCCGAGAGAAACCCATCGCGACCGTAAAGATCGCATTCGCGAGCATTCGCGGTCAACATGACCTCGAGGCGGAAGTGCAATGGATCAAACGGATGTTGATTCGACTGAGCGAAAAGCTCACAGCCCACCGCCAAGAGCGTTGATCGCACCACGGCCGAACGCTGAGAGCTGAATGCCGACAGCGTCTATGTGGTCCCCGTTCCTCTCCCTACTTCAAACTCGCAATGTCGATCACGAACCGGTATTTGACCTGGCCTTTGATCACGCGTTCGTACGCCTCGTTGATCTTTTGGATCGGAATGACTTCCACGTCCGCGGTGATGTTGTGCGCCGCGCAGTAATCCAACATCTCCTGCGTCTCCGCAATGCCGCCAATGCCCGAGCCGGCCACGCTGCGTCGCCCCATGATCAAGCCGAACGCCGGCACCGACATCGGCTCGGTGGGAACACCGACGCAGACCATCACCCCGCCGGTCTTGAGCGTGCCGAGATACGCCGCGTGGTCGTGCGGCGCCGACACCGTATCGATGATGAAGTCGAACCGCCGGGACAGCGATTGCAGCGCGCCGTCCTTGGAAGTCAGCGCGAACTGGTGCGCGCCGAGCCGTTTCGCGTCGGCTTGTTTCGACGGCGAAGTGCTGAACACCGTGACCTCCGCGCCGAACGACGCTGCCAGCTTGACCGCCATGTGCCCCAGTCCGCCCAATCCCAGCACGCCCACCTTCTGGCCCTTGCCGACTTTCCAATGCCGCAACGGGGAATACGTCGTGATCCCCGCGCAAAGCAACGGCGCGACGCCTTCCAGCGGCAGCTTGGGTGACACATGCAGCGTGTACTGTTCGTCCACCACAATCCGGGTGGAATAGCCGCCGTACGTCGGCGTCTTTCCGTCCCGTTCGCGGGCGTTGTAGGTCCAGTTCGCGCCGACCTGGCAATACTGTTCGAGCCCGGCCTTGCATTCGGGACACTTACGGCACGAATCGATGAAACAGCCGACACCAGCCAGATCGCCGACCTTGAACCGTTTCACTTTGTCGCCGACTTTCGCGACGCGTCCCACGATCTCGTGGCCCGGCACCATCGGAAAGATGCCGGCCGCCCATTCGTCGCGGACCTGATGGATGTCCGAATGGCACACGCCGCAATACACGATCTCAATCAGTACGTCGTGCGCGCCGGGCTCGCGGCGTTCGATGAATAACGGCGCCAACGGCGCCTTGGCTACAGCAGCAGCATAAGCAGGTGTCTTGATCATAATACTCTCGCCTCCGTGTCCGGCGTCAATCTTCCGCCTCACAGGCGCCGTGTCAAGGCGGAGCTGCAACCGCTTCATTCGAGAACCGAAAGGCCTTGCCAGCGAAATGAACGCGCGTAGATTGTACAATCGAAAGGACTGGTGGCGATGAGAACTGTTGCAGTGTTCTTCCTGTTTTGCAGCCTGGCTGTTGCGACGGCCCTGGCCGACCAACCCGCCCCACCCGCTCCGGCCACTGCTACCAACAATACCTCATTGGACGCTACGGCGGGCGACGTGTCCTCCAATTCCGTCACGATCGACGGCGTAACGTATCACGATGTCCGCTGGGGCAGGCTGACGCCGAGCACGGTTACGCTGTACCACAGCACGGGGATCGCAACGATGCCCCTGGCAACTTTGCCTCCGGACCTGCAGAAGCAATTCGGCTACGACCCGCAAAAGGCCGCGGCATGGGAGGCATCCGTACAGAAGGTCACCACCGCCCGGCAAGCGGCTGAACGGCAGGCGGACCAAGCTCGAAAGGCCGAAGAAGAAAAGGCCGCCGCGGCCAAGGCGGAGGCGGACAAACAGAAGGCGTCCGCCGCTGCCCACTCAGCCCACACCAATGCGCCTCCGCAGACCGCACAACAAAACTCCCGACCCACTGGCGGCGTCACGATAAGCGCCCTCAAGCAAAGAATCCAACGGAGTTACTCACAGTCCGGCAACTAACTACCGGACCCGGGTAAGCCCTTACACCACCGCCTTGACCACCCCGCCCTCCGCGCGGACGGCAGCGCCGTTGATGGCCGCGGCTTCGGGAGAACAAACAAAGATCACCACCTTCGCCACCTCGTCAGGCTGCAGGAACCGCTTGAGCAACGAGGTCGGACGCACCGACCGGAAGAATTCCTTTTCGAATTCCACGGGCGTCATTTTTTGTTGTCGCGCCAGTTCCGCCACGAAGTTGGTGACCCCTTCCGAAGCGGTCGGCCCGGCGAGCACGCTGTTCACGGTCACGCCGGTGCCCGCACAACTCTCGGCGATGCCCCGGGCGACGGCGATCTGCGCGGTTTTCGTCATTCCGTAATGCACCATCTCGGCGGGAATATGGACCCCGCTCTCGCTGGAGATGAACACGATCCGTCCCCAGCCCCGTTGCTTCATGCCGGGCAAATACGCGCGGCTCAACCGCACACCCGACATCACGTTCACCTCGAACATCCGCTGCCAGTCCGCATCGGGAATCTTTTCGAACGGTTTCGGCTCGAAGATGCCGACGTTGTTGACGAGGATGTCCACCGCCGGAACCTGGCGAGCAAACTTCGCGCACCCCGACGCCGTGCCGAGATCCGCGGCAATGCCCTCCACGTTCGCCCGCGGCACTGCTTTGCGGATGGTCGCGATGGCGGCGTCCACGCGCTTCTGTGTGCGGCCGTTCACCGCCACGCGCGCGCCCTCCCGCGCCAGCCCCAACGCGATGGCATGCCCTATCCCCGCCGTCGAACCGCTGACCACCGCCGTCTTGCCTTCGAGTTTCAAATCCATGACGTTCCCTTTCGTCGCGTGCGCATTTGTCTTGTCATTCCCCCACCCAGCTATTCAATTGTTGGCTTCGACCGCTGCGATTTCTTCCGGCGCGAGACGGAATTCCATCGCGCCGATGATGCCGTCCACTTGCTTGGCGTTCCGGGCGCCGACGATGGCCGCGGTCACGGCCGGATGACGTAGCGTCCACGCAATCGCCACTTCGCCGGGGGACCGGCCGTGCCGGGCGCCGACGACCCGCAACCGCTCCGCCACGGCGAGGTTCTCGGACAGTTTCGGTTCTTGAAACGCCGGATTGCGGGTCCGCCAATCGCTCTTGGGCAACGAAGCGACCCGTTCACGCGTCATCGCGCCGGTGAGCAATCCCGACGCCATCGGCGAATACACAATCACGCCGATCCCCTCGCGCTGGCAGTACGGAAGCTGGCTCGATTCCACGTCGCGCCGGATCAACGAGTACGGCGGCTGCAACGACGTGACCGGCGCAACCGCCTGCGCGTTCTGCAATTCTTCCACGTTGAAATTCGATACCCCGATCCAGCGCACTTTCCCTTCCTTTTGCAGCCGGGCCAACGTCGTCCACCCCTCCACCGTTCCCGCCATGTCGTCCACCGGCCAATGGATTTGGTAGAGGTCGATCGCGTCCACGCCGAGCCGGCGCAGGCTCGCCTCGCATTCGCGGCGGATCGAATCCCCGCGCAACACCTCATGCACTTCGCGTTTCTCGTTCCAGACCATTCCGCACTTGGTGAACACATACGGCCGCGGGCCACGCCACTGACGCAACGCCTCGCGCACGACCTCCTCCGAATGACCGAGTCCGTACACGGCAGCGGTATCGATCCAGTTCACACCGAGTTCGAGCGCGCGATGGATCGCCGCGATGGATTGCCGGTCATCTTGGTCGCCCCAACCAAATTGCCAGTCGCCACCGATTGCCCACGCGCCGAAACCGACCGGCGTGATCTTCATGTCCGAGTTGCCCAGACGTTTGCGGTTCATGATACGCTCAAACTAGCACAACGCGTCATCCTGTCGAGTCGCCGGCGCCGCCAAATGCCAGTTCAAGATCCGTCACCGCCAACCGGCCAATCCTGCGTCACGCCGCCACGACTCAAACAAGTCCGGCTGGCTGACACCCGTCCCTTCGGATAGACTGTCGGCCCCATGAAAGCGCGGAAGTTCTTTCCGTTCGTGGTGGTCGCGGCCGGGCTGCTGGCTTATTCCAACAGTTTCACGGGCGGATACTTCTGGGGCGACGTGGGTTCGATCCCCATGAACCCCACGATCCGGCAACTTTGGCCAATCTGGCAACCGTTGTCGCCGCCGCGTGCGGACCAAATTGCCCCCGGACTCACGGTGCAAGGACGTCCGATCATCAATCTTTCCCTCGCCATCAACTACGCCCTTGGCGGGTACAACGTGTGGGGATACCACGCACTGAATCTGATCGTTCACATCCTCGCGGGTCTGACCCTGCTGGGGATCGTGCGCCGCACGCTGCTGACCCCGACACTGCGCGCTCGCTTCGGCGCCGCTGCCGACGAGTTGGCCCTGGCCACGGCGGTCCTCTGGACGGTTCATCCGCTGCAAACCGAATCGGTGACCTACATCATCCAGCGCGCCGAATCGATCATGGGCTTGTTCTACCTGCTCACGTTGTACTGTTTCATCCGAGGAACCGAGTCGCCACCCATAGGGAATGGGGAATGGGAAATGGGAAATGGTTCATGGGGACGGCGGAGCCGGCTGTGGTATGGCCTGTCGGTAACGGCTTGCGCGTTGGGAATGGGCAGCAAAGAGTCGATGGCTACTGCCCCGGTGATGGTGATACTTTACGACCGGGCGTTTCTTTCGGACTCGTTTCGCCAAGCGTGGCGGCGACGATGGCCGCTGTACCTGGCCTTCATCGGCACCTGGATGTTGCTGGGGGTCGTGCTGGTTTCCGCGGGCAACTTCGCCACCACGGCCAAGAATGCGCGGCACGCCGGCATCACTTCGTGGGAGTATCTGGCAACCGAGCCGGGGGTGATTCTCCATTATCTGCGGCTGACCGCGTGGCCAGCCCCGCTCCGTCTGATTTGCGAGTGGCCAATCGCCAGGACGTGGACGCGCATCCTGCCGCCTGCGATTGTTGTTGTGGTCCTCCTCGTGGCTGTGGTGTGGGCTTGGCGAAAACATCCGGCTTGGGGATTTGTGGGGGCATGGTTCTTCCTGATTTTGACTCCGACTTCGACCGTGGTGCCGTTAACCGACGTGCTTGCCGAACACCGGATGTACCTGTCGTTGGCGGCGGTGGTGAGTATGGTGGTGATCGGGTTGTATTCGCTCGCGGGCCGGCACAGTTTCGCCGTCATCGCCGCACTGGCAATCGGGCTGGGGTTTCTCACCTGGCGACGCAATCAGGATTACCACGTGGACCCGCATTCCAGCCTGGGATTTGCCCTGGAAAAAGCGGGTAGGAACCAAGAGGCGATCGAACGGTTCGAGCAGGCCCTGCGGGTCACACCCGATGATGCGTGGTTGCAGTACAATTACGGCGTGGCGCTCCTGGACTTGGCCCGGCCGCAGGAAGCGATCCCGCATTTTGAGCAAGCGCTGAGGGTCAAACCCGATTTGGCCGCCGCCCACAACGATTTGGGACTCGCCCTCGCCCGGGTCGGCCGGGTTCAAGAAGCCATCGGACACTACGAGCAAGCGCTGCGCATCAAACCCGATTTTGCCGAGCCATACAACAACTTGGGAAACGCTCTATTCCAAGCGGGCAAGATCGAGGAGGCCATCCAGGATTTCGAACAAGCGCTGCGGACCAAGCCCGATTTCTCTGAGGCCCATAACAATCTGGGAATTGCCCTCGATCGAGTGGGCAAACTGCCAGAGGCAATCCAACACTACGAGCAAGCGCTCCGCATCAACCCGGATTATGCCGAGGCCCACAACAACCTGGCCGTCGCGCTGGGTAAAGCGGGCCGGACCGACGAAGCGATGGCACATTGGGAGGAAGCTCTGCGGATCCAGCCGGATTACGCCGAGGCGCACTGCAACCTCGCGAAATGCCTTTTCGAAAAAGGGCGGGTCGAGGACGCCGTTAAACACTACGAGCAAGCGTTGCGCATCAAACCGGATTCCGTGGAGGCCCATTATAGTCTCGGGCTTGCCCTGGCAAGACTCGGCAACGTGCCGGCGGCGATCGAACAGTGGCAGCAAGCCCTGCGGTTCCGGCCCGACTACGCCGAGGCACATTACAATCTGGCGGTCGTTTTGGAGCAAACCGGGAAGATCGATGATGCCATCAAACATTACGAGCAGGCACTGCGAATCAATCCCCACCTGACCCGGGCACAAGACAGGCTCGCCTCACTCCGAGCCGGGTCGGCACGCCCGCAGCCGGCTCCGTGAGCATGAGATGACGGAACGCTCACTGTTGGCAAACGCAAGGAAGTTCTTCCCGCTGCTGGTGGTGGCGGCGGGACTGCTGGCCTATTCCGACAGCTTCACCGGCGGGTTTTGCCATGATGACTTCCGGTCAATTCCCGAGAACCCGACGATCCGCCGTCTCTGGCCGATCGGGCAATGCCTGTCCCCGGTCCGTGAGAATTGGTTTACGGCGGAGGGTGGCCGGCCGCTCATCAATCTGTCGCTGGCCATTAACTACGCCATCAGCGGTTATAACGTGTGGAGCTATCACGTCGTGAACCTGCTCGTTCATATACTTGCCGGTCTGACCTTGCTGGGCATCGTGCGCCGCACGCTGCTGACCCCGACACTGGTGTCGGGGTTCGGTGCCGCTGCCAACGAATTGGCCCTGGCTACGGCCGTCCTCTGGACAGTTCATCCGCTGCAAACCGAGTCGGTCACCTACATCATTCAACGGGCCGAATCGATCATGGGGTTGTTTTATCTGCTCACGTTGTACTGTTTCATCCGCGGGGCCGAGCTGCCGCCCACGGGAAATGCGAAATGGTTCATGGGAAATGGTTCATGGAAGCCCGGGAGCCGGTTGTGGTACGGTTTGTCGGTCGCCGCCTGTGCGTCGGGGATGGCCAGCAAAGAGGTGATGGTCACCGCCCCGGTGATGGTGATGTTGTACGACCGGGCGTTTGTTTCGAACTCGTTCCGTGAGGCGTGGCGCCGACGCTGGCCGGTGTATCTCGCGTTGGCCAGCACATGGATACTGCTTGGCGTTCTGGAAGTTTGTGCCGGCGTTCTGGCCTACGCATCAATGGCGGCGCAGCCGGAGTATCCCATCCGCTGGTGGGAGTATCTGGCGACCCAGCCGGGGGTGATCCTCTACTATTTGCGACTGTCCGTGTGGCCCTCCCCGTTGAGCTTGAATCACCCGTGGTCGGTCGCTTGGACTTGGACGAGCACTCTGTTGCCGACGGCGGTGGTGCTCGCTCTGTTGGGGGCGTTGGTTTGGGCTTGGAGAAGGAAGCCGGCTCCGACTCCGGCGTCGGGGCTGGTCTGGGGGTTTGTCGGCGCGTGGTTCTTTCTGATTCTGGTGCCGAGCTCGAGCATCATCCCGCTTCACGATGTGATTTACGAACATCGCATGTACCTGTCGTTGGCGGCGGTCGTGAGTGTGGTGGTGATGGGTTTGTA
>DATJBF010000017.1:0-50500 GCA_035515475.1 Verrucomicrobiia bacterium | reverse complement strand
ATTCAACACGAAATGGTCAACGGCGGGAAATTGATCGTGTTCGATGGTGAACAGCGGCCCGCCCGCCACGATTGTTTTGCCCGCGGCGTGGCAACGCGCGATCAACTCGTGCGCCGAGTCCCGCTGGGCGATCATCCCGCTGATGAACACGACGTTGGCCCACGCCAGGTCCTGTTCCCGCAGCTTCCGCACGTTCACATCCACCAGACGCTTCTCCCATTCCGACGGCAACATCGCGGCCACGGTGAGCAGTCCCAACGGCGGCAACGACGCCTTCTTGCGGATGAATTTCAAGGCGTGCTTGAAACTCCAAAACGTGTCCGGAAACTCCGGGTAGAGCAGCAATACCTTCATTCGGTGTCCCAACCGACACTTCGCGCGCACGAGTCCTTATCTTCGGCAGGCGATACGGTTTCCAGGTTCAGCATTGCATGGGCGACCCGGCGTTGCGGCCAGCCCGGGGCGGAAACGGTTCGACGGTCCGGCTCCTCGAGTCCGGCCTCCATCATCCGGGCCGGGAGTTCGGGATTTCGCGTCAACGTCCGTCGGTGAAAAGGACTGGCGAGCAATTTGAGGATGTCGGACGTCTTCATATGGCGGCCGAAGGTGCGCAGCAGCTTCCAGGTTCGGATCGGACGCTTGAAGATCCGGTGGAGGAACAGCAAACCATATCCTTTCGCCCGCAGTTGGTTCACCACCGGACTGGGCAGAACGGAGGGATCGATATCCGAGCACTTGAACCACTTGTGCCAATCCCGCTCGTCGTCAATGATCCCGCGCGCCACGTACTCCTGCCAGAGCGGCGTCCCGCGGTAGGCGCACAACCGATTGAAACAAAAAGTGTCCAGCTTCAACCGGGCGGCAAACCGGAAGCTCTCAACAATATCCTCCTCGGTTTCGTCGGGCGAGCCGACGACGAAGAATCCATGGACCCTTTCGATCCCCTGGCGTTTCGCTTCCCTGACCGCGTGCTCGACCTGGGCGGGAGTCTGCTTCTTCCTGAGCCGGTCCAGCACTTTCTGCGTGCCGGCTTCCACGCCAAACGCCAGGAAATTGCAACCGGCCTCGCGCAGGACCGGCAACTCCTCGATTCCGACCGAATCCACCCGGCCTTCGCAGCCCCAATGAAACTCCAGCTTGCGTTGGATGATGCCACGGCAGATTTTTTCAATGCGCTGGCGGTTGATGAGAAAATGGTCATCGGTCAGGTAAATCGAGCGATAGCCCACATCGTTCAGTGCCTGTAGTTCTCTCAGGACGTGCTCCGGCGAACGGCTCCGCCACCGCCCCCGCCCGAGGGCCGGGATATCGCAGTAGATGCAGGAGTACGGGCAGCCGCGCGACGTTTGCACCGTGCAGAACTTATCCAACGAAAGCACCGCCGGGACATCCAGCGGCAGGGACTCGATATAATCGATCGGCAGACTGGTCCGGTCGGGATACGGAAACCGGTCCAGGTCGTCGAGGAGTGGACGCGGGGCGTTCCGGACGATTCTTTCTCCCTCACGCCAGACCAGACCCGCCACAGAACCCGGATGATCGAGGTGGTCCAGGTAATCCGGCAGCAACTCTTCGCCCTCGCCGACGCCCACGCAGTCGATGTCCGGGCAGTCCCCGAGAATGCGATCCGCATTCAATGTGGCAAATGGTCCGCCCACGATGATCGGGATCTTCGGGGCCTCCGCCTTGAATCGCCGGGCCATGCGTTTGGCAGCCGGGTAGGTGGTCGTCGATAGAAACGAGAGCGCAATCACGTCGGGTGGCTCTTGGGCAACCACCCGGGCGATGTGCTCCGCCTTCATCTGCGGGTGGCACGTGTCAAACATCCGCACACGATGTCCCCGTTGGCGCAGCACCGGCGCGAGCGTCTGGATGCCCAGGGGCGGAAACGCCATCACTTTGACCCGCCCATCGTCAGACCTTGACCGGTCCAATTCCTCCGGAAGCACCCGGCAGAAGTTGTCGTCGCCAACGTAAACCAGGAACGTATTCATGCGATACCCTCGTTTGGACAATTGCGTCGCGGCTCTGCTCAAGAAATCACGAACCGTTGGCGTCCTCGAAACACAACGACGTGCGCCTTGGCAGCCAGCCGCATGATTCCTCGGTAGTGTCCTAATTTGTGTAGGGCCAACCAATTTGTAAGACCGAGATTCATGGAAACTGGGTAACACTTTTGGGTTCGGAGATCGTGATGATCTCGTGTTGTTGTAACCAGGTTTCCACTGCCCGACGCCAGGCGGCGTCGGTGCAACCTTGGGTGCGAACGGGCTGTTCCAGCATGAGCGTCATGGCCAGTTCGCCAATCTGTTCAAAGAACTCCTTTCGGCGGCGGTGAGTATAGCCGCGGAGGTTGTATTTGGCACCTGCGAATTGTTCGCAAGCGGTGTGGCGCCGCCGACAGCGGCGGGGCCGGTGATTGAGTTCAGCACGGTGAGCCGGGCCAGTCCTGCCGGGTGGTGACTGGGGTTGGCCAGCAACTGCGGACGCAGGGCAGTTTTGAGTTCCCGTTGGGCGCGTTCCATGCCGCCGTTGTAAGGCGGGTAATGGGGCGGCGAGTTCAACGGAATCACCAGCCACCGGCTCAGCAGTTCATTGACCGCTTCGTCATTGAGATTGCTGCCATTGTCGCGCTTCAGGACCAAGGGCGGACCATGCCGGCGGAACAACTCGTCGAGGTGCGCGGCGACTTGTTCTCCCGTGAGATGTTCTCCCGCCCACGGCGCGAACTTGTACCGTGATGCCAAGTCCATCACCGGCAGCAGGCGCAGTTTCCGGCACTGATCATCACACGGCAACGTCAACTCGGTGGGATCCATCGACCAGACGGCTCCGGGGATCTGCCAATGAATGCGCCGTTGCTCCGCCTGCCGCTCGCGCAGAATCTCACCACGGGTTCCTTCCGCCACCGACCGCTGAAAGCTGATAGCCCCCTTCCTAGCTGAAGACTGATAGCTGCCGTCTACCCTTGACTCTCCTCTCCCTCCACGCTACAAGACCATCCGAAGCGAGTTTGCGAATGAGCCGTTCCCGCCAATCCCGTCCGTTGGCATCGCCTGACACAATTGCGAGTTAACGATGACACCAGAAACCAGAAGACGGAGCTGACCCTGAAGCCACCAAGTCTAATGCCAACGCGACCGATGGAGAAGCGGAGCGTCGGACTAGGTCCCAATGAACTTCAGACAAACGAGTGGCTTATGTGACACTCATGTTCTGACCCGTCTCTCTTCCCATCACAATCGGAAGAAAGGGGTGTGGTGACGAGTTCCGAGGAGGCCAAGAGTTTTCAACTATTGGCAGTTGAATCTGCGTGGGCAAACGGTATTCTGCCACGTACGGATGGTGGGTGAAACTTTTGCATGATTGAACGTGATTTTGACACCAGTTTTGTCGCGAATTTGGCACTGCGAGAGAAGCAGATCCAGCAGAATTATCGACCTGTTATTGCAGTGCATAAGTGGTTCGCTCGGAGACCGGGGACGTTATTTCGCGCGCTAATACTCTCCGAGTTCTGCCCTGACCCACTTCGGGATGCGTTTTACCAAGGTCACAATCTGCAGGGCATTCGTATCGCAGATCCCTTCATGGGGGGTGGGACGCCACTCATAGAAGCGAATCGCCTTGGATGTGACGTCTTCGGTTGCGATATCAACCCGATGGCATACTGGATCGTGCATGAGGTGATCGACCACTTGGACATTGGCGGTTACCGGGCTGCTGCGGAAAGACTCAGAACTGCTCTCGCAAGAGAAGTCGGACACCTTTATCGCACCCGATGCTCGATATGCGGCTCCGTAGAGGCGCACGTGAAGTATTTTCTATGGGTCAAGATCCTTACATGCGAGTCGTGCGCAGAAGGAATCGATCTGTTTCCAGGATACCTGTTGGCGCAAGACGTTCGGCACCCGCGCAACGTGATCGTGTGCTCGCACTGCGGTAATCTCAACGAGACAGCTAGCCGTCAGCGGTTGGGTTCCTGCGCCGACTGTGGTGAGCCATTGCTACTGACTGGTTCAGCTCAAGGGAATCGCTGCAAGTGCCCGCATTGCGACGTGGTAAACACTTACCCTAATCCGAAGGCGGGCCCTCCGCGGCACCGGCTTTTTGCCATCGAGTATGTCTGTACAGGTTGCCGGGCTGGACATGATGGACGGTTCTTCAAGAAACCCGATGCTGATGACTTGCGGCACGTTGACGAGTCGGAAGCCGCGTGGAAGAAGGCGCGACCGTTGTTTGCCCCAACCGATACAATCCCTCGTGGTGACGAAACCGACCGTCTCCATCGCTGGGGTTACACACGGTATTCTGAAATGTTTAATGCGCGTCAACTTCTAGGCTTGGAGCTGAGTTGCCGGTTTATCGCAAGACAGGCCGACCGCAGGATTCGGCAGGCATTGGCGACAAATCTGTCTGATCTTCTCCGGTACCAAAACATGTTATGTCGGTATGACACTATGGCGCTTAAGTCCTTGGATGTCTTCTCTGTGCATGGCTTCCCAGTAGGACTGATTCAGTGCGAGTCGAATCTCTTGGGGATTCCCAATGGGCACCGAGGCGGCAGTGTCGGGAGTGGTGGGTGGAGCAACACGATAGAAAAATACGCCAAGGCTAAGACGTATTGCGACAATCCCTTCGAAATTCGTCACCAACATGGCCGTAAGATCATAGTTCCCGTGGACGGTGAATGGATCGGGGACCATCACAATAGTCGCGGTACCCAGCGCGAACGGAAAGTGGAGCTTCGGTGCCAGAGCGCTTCTGCCGAGGGTTTTCTTAAGGGAAAGTTGGATGCGGTTCTTACGGATCCCCCGTATTTTGGCAACGTTCAGTACGCCGAGTTGATGGATTTCTGCTACGTGTGGCTCAGGAAACTGGTAGGTGAAGCCACACCGGGTTTCGACAAACCGTCAACGCGAAGACCCGACGAACTTACTGCTAACACAAACATGCGACGAGGCTTGGACTGCTTCACGGAAGGCCTTTCAGGAGTCTTTCGAAAGATGACGGACCATCTCAAGAAAGGTGCGCCCTTCGCGTTTACGTATCATCACAACCGAGTCGAAGCATACTTGCCTGTCGCTGTAGCGATTCTCGATTCTGGCCTAGTGTGTTCAGCCACACTTGTCTGTCCCGCGGAAATGGGGGCGTCGATTCATATCAGTGGCACTGGATCATCGATTATCGACACCGTTTTTGTTTGCCGATCAACAGGTTTCATTCCCAGAAGGTTGATTGTCGATTCCGCTCACGCTCTCGCCGTCTTGGTCCAAGAAGACGTAGCGAATTTGGAGACTGCCGGTGTGAAGGCCACGCAGGGAGACATCCGCTGTGTCATTTTTGGGCATCTAGCCAGACTCGCCGTGTGGCACCTACGCCAGTCATGGGACAAAAGCCGCCAGGTGTCAGAGCGCTTGGCTTTGATCGCTCGTTACATCGAGCAGTTCGGCGGGTTCTCGGCTGTCTTGGATGCGTTGACCCGATTAAAGAAACCCCATCGCGAACTGGAATACGCTGCTGTTCGAGAATCGCGAGGCGCCTATCTTGGAGACAAAGATGAAATACCCTTTTGAGGTTGATTATGAGACGATCCAAGCCAACCCAGACCAATATGTGGACGCGGTTTTTGCCAGCCTTGAATCTGAGTTCTTGGTGCTTCCCAAAGGGCCGGGATTTGTCGACTATCCGGTCTTCGAGGCCGGCTACGAGGCACTCAAGCAGGCGACCGTGAGTTTCACGAAAGTCACGGAAGAAACCGTTTTGCCCGTGGCACAGACCCAGCCCATTTCGATTGTGGTCCTGCGCACTATGCTTGGATTCACACCGCCGGAATGGGCTTACGTTGCCTCGCGACGTACGGGTGTAGAGGTGACACAAGGCTTCGCTCGTGCATTGGACCGCGAGATACGCATGGCAGCCTCAAGGCCGCTTTCTTTGACTTCGACCACCAGACCAAGACTTGAAGCAATGATCAAAACCGCCTGCCTAATACTGCTGGAAGGCGCGGCACCCGTTAACGAGAACAAAATCCATCGGTTAGACAAAGCCGATACAGCTAAAGGGCTGCAGAGTGTCCAAAGCATCGCATCGTTGGGAGTCCCCTATGCAATGTTACTGTACGAGCGGTTCCTTGGCAGACCCTTTGCGGGACATCGTGATTCCGTGAGCGAGATTGTTGGCGATGCACTCGAGTCCGCAGTTGAGGACGTGCTCGCAAAGGCCGGTATCAGCTACCGTAAGACAAAGAGAGCCGAGCGCATACCCAATTTCGACCAAGCTCCCGATTTCATCGTGCCCAGCGAATTCAGTCCGAAGATCATTCTGGAAGCCAAGCTTACGGAAGACGACGGTACAGCGAGAGACAAGGTGACGCGCATTCAACATCTCGGAGAACTGAGTATGGCTGGTCAGCCGCCCGGTCAGCGTAAGTACGAAGTCGTTGCGTGCATAGCCGGAAGGGGCTTCGGGGTGCGGCGTGAGGACATGAAGAAGATGATTCTGGCAACTCGCGGAAAGGTGTTCACATTGAAGACACTGAACCGCCTCGTTGGATGCACACGGCTCCGAGAATTTCGAACAAGATAGCCGTTTCAAAAGCACGCTAGCGGAAAGCGCACGTTCGAGCGGATTCCCGAGGAAATGATCGAATTCCGGGGTCACGTCTCACATGTCATAAATTGGGCGTTGCGTCACCAAGGTCGTGGTGATCGGATGCTTCGGCCCGTTCGGCAGGCTCGGTTCGATTGCGCTCCCTTCGACAGGCTCAGGGCAGGCACCGCAGGCAGAGCAGGCAAGCTCAGCAGGGCAAAGAAAAATCGAAGGCTGCCGCAGCGAGGACCGAAGCTCACGCTTCAGCTACAGAAGAAACGGAAGGACCGAACCGCACGGCGGGAGTCAGCCAGCCGTGCCTAAAAGTGGCGGGTGGCGCGGGACTTCACGGGAACTCGGTCGTGCGACCTTCCCGATAGTCAACGTCCCCTTCCTTGATCACCGTGTCGAACTTGCCGGCGGCCGCATCGCGTTTCATCTGCAAATCCCATGCGTCGTCGGCCGATTGGTTCAACCACTGCATCAAGCCCAGGCGTTCTTCGAGGGACAGATTCTCAATCGCCTTCTTGATTTCGTCCACGCTCACGCCATTAGCACAGACAACCCGGCCGACTGGAGCAACCTTCGATTCGTGAATCCAAAACAAAAAAGGCCGGGGCGAACGTGACCCCGTCCTTCGTAGTGCTCCGCTCTTCTGATCTACGCGGCGGGTGATGCCGCCGGTTCTTCTTCCGTTCTGACTCCATTCCCATTGGACCTTCTGGTCAATCCCGACCAGCGCGCGCTCTTGCGAACGTAGCCCATGGATTGCAGCAACGGATGATCCGGGCCGTAGGCCGGATCGCCTTTCACAGAGTTGATGACCAACTGTGCGGCGTCCAGCGATACCCGATCCGCATCGTCGCGCTCTTCCACTTTGGCGATGCGCTGGGAATCGATCGTGGCCAACTCCTCACGCAAGTCCAACGAGGGTTTGACCCGGTTCCTGAACTGGGCCAACGTCATCCCTCCAAACGTCGCGTCGGGGGCCAACGACTCCCACGCGTCGGCGATCAACCCAACCTTCTCGGCTGCGTTGCGATATTTCGTGGCCATAGTCTTATCCTCCTTTCTGGTTGAGGTACTGCTTGTACTTGAACCGCTGCGAGCCCTACGCACCGCTCATGCCAACCCTGACAACGCCACGCTGCGGCAGGCTGAGAACACTTTTCTCTTGCTCGTGCGCAGTCTCTCGGCCGCCAGCGCAGATCGTCGGCTCGCATCGAGGGCAATGGCGTGACCACGGGAGATTCACGTCTCAAACGTCCACGACCCAGGCTACGGCTTTCCCGACGCGAGGGATGACCACACAGGCGTGACGCACAAGCAAAAGCTCTCAACGGACAGTCAGAAGTTTGCGCGGGACAACCAAGAGTTCGTGAACTTCAACCACGAGTTCGCGAATTCTAGCCACGAGTTCGCGACGGACAATCAGAAGTTCGCGAACTTCGATCAAAACCGTGCAATGTTCATCGATTCACAACTACCTGGGTGATAGGAAGTTACCACTCAACCAATCGGGACGTGCTTCGGGACAAGCAGAAGCTTACGAACTTCAACCACGAGTCCGTGATGTTCCGTCTGAAAACCATGAGGGAAGACCGTTGCGGAGACAGAGACGATTCGGCTCGGAGTGCGGCAGATCATTCCGAACTGAACGATGACCTCGCGCGATGCGATCCGGACGATGCCGGACCCGACTACGAGCATCCCGCCGCAATGGACCAGCGCTCCGAGCCAATGCTGATCCTTTCGAGAGCGGAGTGAGCTTGTCCTCAAACTCGCGGTATTTTTTCCAACGGCCGAGCTAGCGCCCGCCTCGCGTAATCCGCCAGCCAAAATGGTCCGACTATCGGTCAAGAGTGTCCGCTCGTCGGACAATTTTCTCCGCGGAGACCGGTGAAGAGTGTCAACCGCGAAGCTTGCCCGCCTTTGGAGGGAGGACGACGGTGCTTAGTGTGCTTCGTGTTCTCGGTGGTGCAATCGGCTTGCGCCGTTCACTCACCACGAAGTTCACGAAGTCGCTGAAGGCTGATAGCCGAAAGCCGACAGCCGACCGCCGCCTTTATGGCACCAGCCGGATGCGGTAGAAGCGCGCGGGTCGATTCGTGGCACCACCAACGTCGAGATAGTTGGTGGTTATGGCGCTGCCGCCGGTTACGACGATGCTCGGAATCATATCCGAGTAAATGCCGCCGAGACCCGACGCCGATTGTACGGCATTCGTATGACCGCCCGCCGTGAACCAGGTAACCCGTATGTTGTTGCTCTCCTGCGCAAGAGAGAGGATTCGGAATGCGCTTGCGGAATTTGTCGGATCGGTGCCTGCGAGATACTCCTTCAGATTGGAAACGCCGTCGCCGTCGGCGTCATCTCCGGGGCGAGATTTATCTCCCGCTTGCCCGGTTGGGTGATCGAAATACTGCATCATCCAAGCATCGGGGATACCGTCGCCGTCGCTATCGACCAACGTGGGATTGGGGGATTCATTCAATCGTACTCGGTAGAAGGCGCCCCCACGGTTGGCTCCCCACATGTCCGTTGCCTGTTGGGCACCATCATTGCCGGGAATGTTATCCACGATCGTTGACCACGTCCCGCCGAGATAGTCGCAGCGGTCGAGGCAGTAGTACTTACTGCCGACAGAAGTGAAGCTGACTCGGATCTCCTCCCCAATCTCATCCACGGTGATGATGCGGAAGGCGCTCGCCGGGTTTGTCGGGACTGTACCTGCGAGAAGCTCTGCGAGATTGTTCAGACCATCGCCGTCCGGGTCACAGGTTGCGCAGGAGATATTGTTGGTGGTCGCTCCTGTCGGATCAACATTCGGGAAGTATTGCGCACGCCAAGAATCCGGAATCCCATCACCAACGGAATCAACAAGATTCGACTGAAGACTGTAGAATCGAATGTTGTCAATCTGCAAGGTGGCATTGGTTGAAGTTCCGCCCATCAACCCAAAGAACACCTCGTTGGACGTGCCTGCCCATGCCGACACATCGATCAACCGGCTTCCTGAGACGGAGTTTGTGGGGATGTATTTCGCTTCCAGCGAGTACAGATTGTTTGTTTCAATTCCAAAAACCAGAAAGTCGTCAACCGGATCACCGGCAATGATAAAGTCGAACGCCATCGACGTGGCGTTGGAAGGGATTTGCACCGGCACCCACGCCATCGCAGGACCATTCGTCGAACCTCCGCCCACGTCCAATGTTTGAAGTGCATTGCCGTGCACCTGCTGACCTGCAGGCACCGGGCCGGTGCTCAGGTTCAACTGAAGCACCGGCGTGTTGAAGAGATTCACCAACGCTTGTTCATCTTGCCCTGCAATGTTAACGACATAGTTATAGCCTTGCTCGATTGCTTGTTCGGCCGCCATAGCACTGGCTTCAACCTGTGCCGAGACGCTGTTCTTGATCTGAATGGCGTTTACGTACGCTTTTTGCACTACCGCATCCGGCAGAATGCCGAAGGGAACATTGACTGCCGCGGCCGATGCCTCTAGAGCCAGTTGGTCGTTATTCCATGGTGATTGCTGATAGTTGCTATTGACTGGAATAGTAGAGGGCGGCAGTAACGGTGGGTTAGGATAACCGATGAGCGTCCGATATTCATAGCTTTGTCGAAAGCCGAGGGGGTTAGCAACGTCCGTAGGATTTGTGATGGACATCGTGTACCACTCCATCGGGTAACTATGAGCATTAAACGGCCCGTCAATGAAAATGCCCTTTTGCAGGTTAACGTTTACTGCAGCTGACTGATGATAACCGACAAGCGATACGTAATTGTCCGCCCAAGTTGAACTGACCGGCATCGGCCACTGCTGTTGTGAAATAGAATCAGCAGTTTCGGCGTGATCAAATAATGTGACGTGGATGGATCCGATCCACGCAATTGAGGCTATTTCCTGCCGAATTGTTGCAGGCCGGTCTCTATGTAAGTAATTGATCGCCGCCGCGTTTACCAGCGTGCCCAGACTATGGCCGATGAAGTGCGTCGGCATTGAATAATCCGCACCAAGCACATCTTGCAACCACTGCCCCAATGCTACTCCCTGTGATGGCGCGTGTTCTGCGGGTGGCGCATGACATCCGTATGAGCCGTCGAACTTCGCCCCGTCGTGCCAGTCCCAGCCAACGATATTTGCGATATCCGGCGTGATCCCCTTCGCGCGCATCGCCGTTGCCAGCGTTGTCGGCCACCCATTGATACCGGAATTGAGCGTGCAATTGGGATCACGCGTCCACCCATGCGTTAGCACGATCGTCATCACATCGGCTGACGGGGTGTTCAGCACTGTGATGGGCACGAACTGGGTGCCGTCGAAGACCTTCAGCGTACTCCCCATCGGGCCGGGTGGCGGCTGCAAGAAGGCCGGCGGCACCTGCCGTGTCGTCTGTTGCGTGTCTGGTGCGACTGGCAAGGCGGTTAGTTGAAAATTTTGGACGCTGGTATTTCCATTGAAGGTAAACGCCCGCGCCGCATCGGCATAACCCGATGCGGTTACGATTAGCAGATACGCACCGGAAGTGAGCGACGGGAACCCGTAATCGCCATTCGCATCCGACGTCACTTGCGCTACGGTCTGATCGTTTGTCGCTGAAATAGTTGCTCCGTCGATGCCGGATCCGTCGGAATCCGTGATGCGACCCTGCAACACATTCGGCGCACTCGCGGCCACAATCGCTAGACTGTATTTGTATCCTGCGGCGATGGCCACCGCCCCGCTCAGCCCGCTGGGCACCGTGGCTTCGCCGTAGTAGTTGTCTCCCCACGCCACGACCGTGCCATCGGATTTGAGCGCCAGACTGTGATAGCCTCCTGCGGCAATGGCCACCACCCCGCTCAGCCCGCTGGGCACCGTGGCTTGGCCGTAGTCGTTGTTTCCCCACGCGACGACCGTGCCATCGGATTTCAGCGCCAGACTCTGATCGTCTCCTGCGGCAATGGCCACCACCCCGCTCAGCCCGCTCGGTACCGTGGCTTGGCCGGAGGAGTTATCTCCCCACGCGACGACCGTGCCATCGGATTTCAGCGCCAGATTGTGGCCGCCTGCTGCTGCCGCAATCGCTGTGAATCGAGTTCCCGGTTGAACGACTGGCATTACTTCGCGGCCCCAACCTAGAACGTTCCCCGGTTGCGAGCCTTGTGCCTGCAGCGCGCAGAGAAGAAAAACGACGAGAGCAAGAACGTTGAGAGATCCGCGCAGCCAGCTAGAAATTCTTAAGCGACTTGTTTGTTGTAAACTCGCCTTCACATCTCGCCCTGATGCAACGACTCCTAGCCTCGCGCAGACGTGGCGCGTTCGGGGCCTTGAGAATCAAGCCCCACGGGGTGATGAGCACATCTTATAGGACGGCAGGCGGACGGAGGCAAGAAGATTGTTTACGCCTGAACGTCCAACGTCGAACGTTCAACGCTCAACGTTCAAGGCGGCCGTCGGTTTTCGGCTATCGGCTGTCGGCCAGAGGACGGATGGGGCTACACCTGAACGTAGAACATTTGAGGCAGCCGTCAGCTTTCAGCTCTTAGCCGTTAGCCAGAAGACGGTCGAGACTACGCCTGAACATTGAACGCTCAACGTCGAACGCTCAACTTTGAAGTGCCGGCGGTTCACCACGAAGAGCACGAAGGACGTCGTGGGCCCCGTGAAACGGGGTGAACTTCGTGTCCTCGGTGGTGCGATTGGCCGACGCCGTTGACACACCCGGGTCAGCGTGATAATTTTGCCCGCCCTTGGCGGAGCGAACGTGTCAGAAACCCAAGCCAACTACAAAGATACGCTGAATCTTCCGCAGACGGACTTCCCCATGAAGGCCAATCTGCCGCAGCGCGAACCGCAGTCGTTGGCGCGCTGGGAAGAAGGCCGGCTCCATGAGAAAATCACCGCCGCGCGGCACGACGCACCGTTGTTTGTCCTCCACGACGGCCCACCATTCGCCAACGGCGACGTCCACATCGGCACCGCGCTCAACAAGATCCTCAAGGACGTCATCGTCAAGTACAAGACGATGCGCGGATTCCGTGTCCCGTATGTGCCCGGCTGGGACTGTCACGGTCAGCCCATCGAGTACAAGGTGACGAAGGAACTCGGCGACAAGGCCAAAGCGATCTCGCAAACCGAGTTGCGCAAACGCTGCCGCGCCTACGCCGAGAAGTACATCGACGTTCAGCGCCAGCAGTTCAAACGGTTGGGCGTGTTCGGCGACTGGGAACACCCCTATCTCACCATGACCCCGTCGTACGAGGCCGAGATCATCGGCGCGCTGGCCGATATGGTCGGCGACGGCTACATCTACCGCGGCAAGAAACCCGTTTACTGGTGCGCGACCTGCCGGACCGCGCTGGCCGAAGCCGAAGTCGAGTACGCCGACCACGTTTCCCCGAGTGTGTACGTGAAGTTTCCCGTCAAGGGCCGCAAGAATGAGTTCGCGGTCATTTGGACGACGACGCCCTGGACGTTGCCCGCCAATCTGGCAATTGCCGTGAAGCCGGAGTTGGGTTACGTCCGAGCGCGAACCAACGGTGAAACCTGGATTCTCGCGGAAGGACTCGTCGCGCAAGTGGCCCAAGCCTGCGGCGTCGAGTTTGAAATCGTCGAGAAGATGCCGGGCCGAGCTTTGGAAGGATTGGTCACCCGTCATCCATTCATGGACCGCGATTCGCCGATTGTTTTCTCGCCGTATGTCACGTTGGAACAAGGAACCGGCTTGGTACACACCGCGCCGGGTCATGGTGCGGAAGATTACGAGATCGGGCAGAAATACGGACTGGAGACGCTGGCACCGGTTGACGATGGCGGGGTGTTCACGGCGGAAGCCGGGCCGTTCGCGGGCCAGTTCGTGTTCAAAGCGAACAAATCGATCGTCGAACATCTCCGCAAGATCGGGGTCCTGGCTGCCAGCGCGGACGTGAAACATTCGTACCCGCATTGCTGGCGGTGCAAGAACCCGATCATTTTCCGCGCGATGGAACAATGGTTCATCGCGCTGGATCACCGCGGGCTGCGCCAGAGCGCGCTCGACGAAGTCAAGAACGTGCGCTGGGTGCCGGCGTGGGGACAGAATCGAATCAGCGGCACGATCGAACAGCGGCCGGACTGGTGCATCTCGCGCCAGCGGGCGTGGGGCGTGCCGCTACCGTTCCTGCAATGCCGCGACTGCCAGAAACCAATTCTCCGCCGCGACCTGATCCTGAAGTTCCGCGAGCGCGTCGTCCGCGACGGCGTGGACATCTGGTTCGAGCAGAGCGTGAAGGAACTGTTCGGCGACGTGAAATGCCCCCACTGCGGCTCGACGAACCTCGACAAGAGCCCGGACATCGTGGACGTGTGGTTCGAGTCGGGCGTCAGCCATCGGGCGGTCCTCAAGACGAACGCGCAACTGGCCTATCCGGCCGACATCTATCTCGAAGGCAGCGACCAACACCGGGGCTGGTTCCAGTCGTCGCTGTTGACCGCGATGGCGACGGACGGGAAGTCGCCGTTCAAAACGGTCGTCACCCACGGGTTTCTCGTCGTGCAGGTCGCGGAGACGAATAAGAAGCAGAAGATTTCCAAGTCGGCCGGCAAACCGGCGAACTCCGAGGATTACGTCAAACGGTTCGGGGCCGATGTGTTGCGGCTGTGGGTCGTGTCGGAAGATTATCAGGCGGACATCCCGTTGTCTGAGGAAATCTTTGCGCGCATCGGCGAGACCTACTTCAAGATTCGCAACACGCTGCGCATCCTGCTGGCGAACCTCCACGATTTCGATCCCGCGAAGAACACCGTGCCGCGGGAGAAACTGACGGAGATCGACCGCTGGTTGCTGTCGCGGTTGCAAGCGCTGGTGGCGGAGTTGACGGAGGCGTACGAGAACTTCGAGTTCCACCGGGTGTACCATCTGGTCAACGCCTTCTGTGCGGTGGAATTGTCCTCATTTTACGTTGACGTGATGAAAGACCCGTTGTATACGCTTGCGCCCGATTCGGCGGCCCGCCGCTCCGCGCAGACGGCGATGTACCATACGGTGGCGACGCTGGCGAAGCTGATTGCGCCCGCGATGCCGTTCACGGCCGACGAAGTATGGAGCTTTTTGCCAGGACGCGAAACGGAGTCGGTGCACCTGGCATCGTATCCCGTCGCCGACGCCAAGTGGCGCGACGCGGAACTGGAAGCGCGTTGGGACCGGTTGATGGAAGTGCGCCGGGTGGCGGCCCTGGAATTGGAGAAAGCGCGCCAGGCGGGGCAGATTGGCAAGTCGCTCGAAGCCCGGGTGGAGATCGAGCCCGAAAACGACCCGGCGCGCGAGTTGCTAGAAAAACTCGGCCCGCTCCTTGAAACGGTGCTGATTGTGTCGCAAGTTCGGGTCGGCCGGCCGACGGGCGGCGAACTCCGCGTCAGGGTGACTCGGGCGGCCGGGCGCAAATGCGTGCGCTGTTGGCGGTGGACGGAAGACGTCGGAGTGGATGCGGCGCATCCCGCGTTGTGCGGGCGCTGCGCCGAGGTAATGAAGCAACGGGATACCGTTGCCAAGGGATGACAGATTTTATGAAGAAGCTGGCCAAGAAATCGAAGACAGGCAGAGTGAAAACCGTTTCCAGCAAGGCGAGGACCGCCACCGTCCGGGCCGCGCCGAAGGCGACCATTGCCGACAAAGCGAAACGGGGGCGGGCCGGCGCCGTCGCCAAACCCGAGCCGGAACGTCCACCGAAGACGTTGAAGCTTTCGAAGGAGGACGCGGCCAAGTTCAGGGCGTTGCTGCTGGACCTGCGCGATCATCTCATTGACGGAGTCAATTTCCTCGCCAGCGACAATCTCAAGCGTTCGCACCGGGACGCCTCGGGCGAGTTGAGCGGCTACAGCCTGCACATGGCCGACGCCGGCACGGACACGTTCGACCGCGAGTTCGCCCTGAGCCTGGTGTCGAACGAGCAAGAGGCGCTGTACGAGATTGAGGAAGCGCTGAAGCGGCTCGATCAAAACACGTACGGGCTGTGCGGCATGTGCGAGCGGCCGATCATGAAGGCGCGGCTGGAGGCGGTCCCGTTCGCGCGGTTGTGCGTGAATTGCCAGTCCAACATCGAGAGGACCGACCGCCGGCCGGTGCCGCAGGGGCCGATGTTTACCGAGTCCGCCGAGGAGGAGGGCGGCGAGACGGAAGAGGCCGAGGAGTAACGCTGCGGAGCGCCTGATGCAATGGGTCGTGCTCATCGCCGCCACGATTGCCGCGCTCGATCAATTTGCCAAGTGGTGGGTCGTCCACTCCATCCGACCCGAGGAATCCCGCACCATCATCGCCGGCTTTTTCAGCCTGGTTGACTGGCGCAATACCGGCGCCGCGTGGGGGATCCTGCGGGACTACAACCTCGTGCTGACGGTGATCTCGGTCCTGACGGTTCTGGCGTTGTACGTCTTCCGGCATTCATTCCAACTGCACCGATGGGGTTCGCGCATCGTGCTCGGATTGATCGCGGGCGGGATCATCGGCAACCTGATCGACCGCATCCGCATCGGCCACGTGATTGATTTTCTCTACTTTTACATCGGCCGCTACCACTGGCCGGCGTTCAACGTGGCCGACAGCGCCATCTGCGTGGGCGTGGGGTTGTACATCATCCTGTCCTGGCGCGGCAGCCATGCGGCGCAGAAAGCCCCCACCGCGTCGTAGAACCCTCTACCGGCTCGAGTCTCGAACTCCGGATTCTTCATCAGCCGTCGAACGAGCCCAGGATCGTCTGTTTCAACGCGCTGAGTTCCCGCCGGGAAAACACGGATTCTGTTCCATGCCCGTTCGAGCCGTGCTCGCTCTCGCCAGGGCCGCTCCGTCCTCGGATGATGAGGCACAGCGATTTGACGGCGAGCTCCAGATACGAGAAAGGCTTGGTGACGTAATCATCGGCCCCGCGCAATACCGACTCGGTGCGGTGTTCGAGTCCGGTGTGCATGCTCAAAAACACGATCGGCGTTTCGCGGTGGGCTGACATCGCGCGGAACCGGGTGCACAGGTCGAACCCTGTCGCTTCGGGCAACTCCACATCCAGCAAGATCAGGTCGAATCGTTTTCCCGCGCGCCGTTTCAGGGCGCTGACCGGATTGGCGACGCACGTCGCCTTGAGGTTGACCCTCGACAACGCGCGACTCACGGATCGCCGCGTGAATTCGTCGTCATCAACCACCAGGACGCGACCGCGTGACGGCAATTTCCGGGCGTCGGCGGACGGATGGTCAAACAGGAACTTGAGCGTGTCGATCGCCTGCGCGATGGTCAGCAACACCGACGGCGTCAGATGACGCGGCTTGTCGCACACGCTCTTGACCAACGCTTCCAACGCGGCCGCCAACTGTGCCGCCGTGTCCAGGCCGGCGAGCGATGCCGCGGTGCTCAGCGGGCGGACGCGCATGAACAGGTCGTGCAAGTGGGCCAGCTCCCGTGGTTGCGCGGCCAGAGCCTTCAACGGTCGCCATAACGCCGCCAGTCTTTCCGGAGCAGCCTTCAGGAATTTCTCGCGGACTTGAAGATCGGCTGGAGTGCCCGAGGTACGCTCGTTTGTGGTCGCCGCTGGCGGACTGCCCAGGGCGTCTTCGACGATCTTCGGGAGCTTGTCGGGCCGCAGCGAACCTTTGGCGAGCACATGGTTGGCGCCGGCCTCCCAAGCCTGTTTCACCATCGGGCTCAGATAAGCATTGGTGATGACGAGAACGGGCAAAGTCCGAGCATCGAATTGGGCGCGAATCGCCTTGAGAACATCCAGCCCCTTGACTTCGGGGAGCATGAGATCCAAGAGCACGAGATCGGGTTTGCGACTGCGGAGGGCTTCCAGTCCCGAGGCGCCATCAGACGCCACCGCGACTGCATAACCCTCGGAGCCGAGTTTCTCCCGATAGATTTCGGCCACGAACGGGTCGTCTTCAATCACGAGAACGTGCTTCATGACACCGTCTCCTGTTGAACCGCCCGGGATGGCGCCGGGGCAACGGCTGGATCGGCGTCGAGACCGCGCTCGCGCGGCGGGAGGGCGGCCGACTGCGAAACCGATCCCGGATCGCGTTCCCGATTGAGGCGCTGTGCCGGCCCGTGCGTCGCGGGCTCACGATTGTCCCACGAGCCGCGCATCACGAAGCTCAGGGCTTTGACGGCCAGTTCCATGTACAGGAATGGTTTGCTGATGAAGTCATTGCCGCCGCGGAGAAACGATTCGGCGCGATGCTCGTCATCGGCGTGCAGGCTGAGAAAGATGATGGGAATCCCCTGATACGCCGGTGCGCTGCGCAGGTTCGAACACAAGCTGTACCCGTCGCCGCCGGGCATCTCGATATCCAGAAAAATCAGGTCGAAGCGGTCTCCCCCCTGTTCTTGGAGAGCCCTGGCGGGATTTTCCACGCAGGTCGCCTTGAGACCTACCATTTCGAGGGCCGCGCACACGCCGCGGCGGGCAAACTCGTCGTCGTCCACCACCAGAATGCGGGCTTGGGCAGGATCGCGGCGCGCGGCTGCCTCGGCATTGTTGGCCAGGTACTCGAGTGTGTCAATCGCCTGGGTAATCGTCAGCAACACGGAAACGCTGACTGCGCGGGGTTTGTCGCTGAGGACTTTGAGAAGCCCTTCCAAGGCCTCGGCCATTCGGGCGACGGGCTGGAGTCCCGCCACGGTTGCGGCGGCCGTCACGGGACGGACCTTCGCATACAATTTCTCCAACGACACCGGGGTCCCCGGATCGTCCGCGACCATTTCGTGTGTTTCCCGCAGTGCGGCCACCAATTCGGGAGCCGTCCTCAAGAATGCCTCCCGCGCGGCCGGGTCCACTTTGGAGCTGCGATCTTCGAGCGTCGCCGGAGCGCTGGCAGTCGGCTGAGTCGAACGTGAGTCATCCAGAGCGGCTTTGACCATGCCGGCGACCTGCCTCGGCGTGTAGGTGGACTTGGTGATCACCTGGCTGGCACCCGCTTCCCACGCCGACTGCACCATTCCACCGAGGTAGGTGTTGGTAAACACCAGCACGGGAAGCTCCCGCGGATTGGCCAGGGAACGAATCGCTTTCAGCACCTCGATGCCGTCGACCTGTGGCAGCATCAGGTCCAAGAGCACGAGATCCGGTTTTCGGCTGCAGAACATCTGGAGTCCCGATTGACCGTCCGCCGCCACCTCCACGCTGAACCCCGCGCAACTCAGTTCGTCTCGGTAGACGTTGGCCATGAGGAATTCGTCTTCGATCATGAGGATGCGTTTCATTGTTTCGCTCCTTCATCGGCTGCGAGTCATCGACGGTTCGTCGGCTGGCACAACCGGCGCCGGGCCCGACGCCGTATCGGTTTCGCCATTCGATCCGGGGGCCTCGCCGGTGAAGCGCCTCACGCTGCCGACATTCTCCCACGGACCGCGCAGGACAAGGCTCAACGCCTTCACCGCGAGTTCCATGTACAAGAATGGCTTGCTGATGTAATCGTCGCCGCCACAGCGCGCGGATTTGACGCGGTGTTCGTGATCGGCGTGCATGCTCAAGAAAACGATGGGCGTTTCCTGATGCGTCGGGGTGCCACGCAGAATCGAGCACAGTTCGTATCCATTGATCTCGGACATCTCGATGTCCAGGAAGATCAGGTCGAAAGAATCACCGGCCAATCGCTGCAAGGCCCCCGCCGGACTGTCCACCCAAACCGCCTTCAGGTTCACCTTTTCGAGCGCGGCGCAAACGGCCTGGCCGACGAACGCATCGTCGTCCACAACCAGGATCCGCGGCGAGTAAGGATGATGGAGGGCCACGACCTCGTGGTTCTCAACCAGGAAATCGAGCGTCTCGATGGCGTGCGCGATGGTCAACAGCACAGAGGGCGTGATGGGAGCGCGTTTGTCGACCAACTCCTTGAGGAACCCTTCAAAGGCTTCAGCCATGCGAGCCACTGGCTGCAGTCCCGCGAGGGCCGCCATGGACGCGAACGGATGGGCTTTCGCATATAACTGGTGGATGTTCCCCTGATTGGTCGGATCGGTCGCCAACGCTCGCAGAGTCCGCTTCAGCGCGAACCGGGTTCGGGGAGCCGCCTGGAAGAATTTCGTACGGAACCACGCCGTCTGTGCCGACGTGGATTCTGACGGCGCCGTGTGGACGCCAGGCACCGGGTCGCGGGGCCGGGGTTCTTTCAGCGTGTCCTCGATCAACTGGACCATCTGCTTGGGCGTGTGACCGGTTTTCGTCAGCACGAGATTGGCCCCTAGCTCCCAAGCTTGCTGCACCATGCCGCCGAGATACGCGTTCGTGAACACCAAGACGGGCAAATCGCGAGGGTCCGCAGTTGAGCGGATGCGTTCCAGTACTTCCAGCCCGTTAATGTCCGGTAGCATCAGGTCCAGAAGCACCAAATCCGGTCTCTGGCTGTTGAACAGTTCCATTGCCGAATCACCGGTGGAGGCGACATCGACCGTAAATCCGGCCTCGGTGAGTTCACTCCGATAGAGACCCGCGACGAAGGGATCGTCTTCAATGATCAGCACGCGCTTCATACCGTCAGCTCCTCTCTGGTGTAGTCCTGTAAGTATTCCTTGATCCGCTCAAACTCCTCCTGCACTCTGGCGTAGGCCCCGGTGGCCTCGGTCAGATTGTTCTCGTGTCCCATCCGCTCCAGTTCCCGCAGAAGCGGGACGAGGCCGACCATGCCGCACATGGCGCTCGAACCGGCCACGCTGTGGGCGATGCGCTTGACCTCGCCGGCCGTGCCCGCCTGAATGGCCCCGTCAAGCTGGGCAAGTTGATTGCCTGCCTGGAGCAGATAACGGTCGGCCAGCTCACGCTTGCGTCGCTCGCCCTCGCCCGCCACTTCCGCGAACACCTCCATGTCCACGGGGACGGATAACTTCTTCGGGGGAAACTGGATCGCCAGAGGCGACTGGTCCCCACCCGGCTGATTGGTCGCGGTGCCACGTCCGCTGCGGCTCGCGGCGGACCGGGTGAGCCAGTGGGTGAGAACGTTTTCCAGCTTGGCCACCCGGACCGGTTTGCTCAAAAAATCGTCCATCCCTGCCGCCAAACACTTGTCCTTGTCCTCCTTCATCACGTGGGCTGTCATGGCGATAATCGGCGTGTGTCTGGCCTTGCCTTCGCGCCGACGGATTTCCGCCGTCGCTTTATAACCGTCCATCTCCGGCATCTGACAATCCATCAAGATCAAGTCGTAGGGAATGCGCTGTAACGCTTCGAGCGCTTCGATGCCGTCGGCGACTGCGTCCACGTTGTGACCCATCTCCTGGAGTTGCCGCAAAATCACCTTCTGGTTGAACGCGTTGTCTTCGGCGACCAGAATGTGGCCCCGCTTTCGGAACTGCGCCGGCCCTGCCGGCGACAAGCCCTGCTGAGGGATCTGGTCCACCGCCGGTTCGAGACTGCTGCCGTTCGTTGGCGCGGTCGCCTTCTCCAGGCGCGTCGTAAACCAGAACGTTGAGCCTTCGCCGGGGACGCTTTCGACGCCGATTTGTCCGCCCATGAGTTCCACCAATTGTTTGCAGATGGCCAGCCCCAGCCCGGTTCCGCCGTATCGGCGGGTCGTGGACGGATCCACCTGGGAGAACGGCTCGAACAGGCGCGCGCGCGCTTCTTCGGGAATCCCAATACCCGTGTCGACAACTTCAAAGCGAATCACCACGTGCGTATCGGTTTCGTTGTCTTTCCGGGCGTGGACGATCACCTCCCCCTCGTGCGTGAATTTGACGGCGTTCCCCGTCAGGTTCGTCAACACCTGGCGCAGCCGCCCGGGGTCGCCGCACACGGCGGCGGGCAGATCTGAAGCCGGGGCCGCGGTCAATTTGAGCTTCTTGGTCTGCGCCTGTTCGGCAAGCAACTGAACGACTTCGCCGATGGTTTCGCGCGGGTCGAAGTTCACCATTTCAAACGTGAGCTTGCCGGCCTCGATCTTCGAGAAATCGAGGATGTCGTTGATAATGGTGAGTAGTGATTCGCCGCTGAGGCGCACCGTTTCGGCAAACTCGCGCTGTTCCTCCGTGAGTTCCGTGTTCAACAGCAAGCCCGTCATGCCGATGATGCTGTTCATGGGCGTGCGAATTTCATGGCTCATATTGGCGAGGAACTGGGACTTGAGACGGTTTGATTCCAGGGCCGCGTCGCGTGCGCGGGCCGACTCCAACTCCCGCTTGCGCTCACTAATGTCCTGGAGCGCTCCGATCATGCGTTCGGCCCGTCCCTGGCGGTCGCGCAGGACATAGCCGCGGTCGAAAATGTCGGCATAAGAACCATCGGCGCGCCGGAGGCGATATTCGGCGGACCAGAAATCTTCGCTGCCGTCGAGAACGTCCTGCACGCCGGTGACCACCCGCTGCCGATCCTCCGGATGCAAATTCCTCTCCCACCATCCGCGATCAAAGCCGACCTGACCCAATTCATGGCCGAACAGCGCCTGAAGACCGTGATTCCACCAGACGGCGTTGTTCGCCAGGTTCCAATCCCACACGGCCTCGTTGGTGGCGCGGGCGACGATGCGAAACCGCAAATCGCTCTCCCGCAGTTCTTCCTCCGCCCGTGTCCGTTGGATGCGATCGACCGTGATCATGTGGAAGAGAAACCCGAGCAACGCGACGATCAAGCCCGTCAACGCGGACAGCAGCAGCAGCACGTGACGGGCGCTGACCTTGGCGCGGACTTCCTGTGCGCCCAGTCGCAGGTTCTCTGCCGCCTCCATATCGGCGATTGTGGAGCGGATTTGCTCCATGAGTTCCCGATCGTGATCCGTGCCGAGTTTCCGTGCCGCCGTCGCCAGTCCCCGGCGTTTGCGCAGGGCCACGAGTTCGTTGGCGAGGGCGAGTTTTTGGTCAACCAGCGGAGCGAGCACGTCCAGTTTTCTCCGGAGAACCGCATCCCGATCCGCCAGCGCCTGCAGGTCCGCCATGCGTTGGCCCACCCGGGCAATGACCGGCTCATACAACCTCAAGAACCGCTCGTCGCCGACGAGAGCAAACCCCCGCGAGTCCGTTTCGACGCGCTGCATCACGGAGAGCGCTTCGCCCAGCTTCGCCAGCACCTTGTGGGTCTGGTTGATGCGCTCGTTGGCTTTGGTGAGCTGATCCATCGCCAGATAAGAAACGGGGGCGATGATCAGCGCCAGCAGCAGCGCCAGCGCGAAACCCACGGTCATTTTCTTTTCAATCGACCATTTCATTCCTGGGAATTCCATTTGCCCGGATCGGTCCGCGTGGCCCCGTGGCTCGCGTTTCAGGCAGACAAGCCGCCAGTGGGGACCGCCGTCGATCTGTCGTCCTGCGCGCACAATCCCAATTCGTTCTCAAGATAGGCGATCACCTTCTCCAGCCGGGTTGGCTTGGCGATGTAGCGATGACCGCCGATGATCCCTTGCTTTTCGGCCAACTCACGCTCGGAGACAATGCTGGTTAAAAACACGATCGGCGTGGTGCGGAGTCCCGCCTGATTGGCGATTTGGAAGGCAATCTCGCTGCCCTCAACATCCGGAATGCACACATCCAGAAGAACCGCATCCGGCCGGAACTCCTGAGCGACACGAAGCGCCTCTACGCCCCGGTTGACTTCTCGAACCTCGAAGGGCCCGCCCTTTTCGAGGCCCACCTTCAACATCCGTGTTGCATGAATATCATCGTCGATAACCAAGATTCGCTTCTTGCCCATTGGTTTTCCCTTTTGTTGTTTTTCCGTTTTTCGGCGCTGCCATTGCGACAGCTTTCCGCAGAGCTTCATGGGTGAACGGCTTTGCCAGTACCTGATCCACACTCGCCGGTCTCGCGCCGGAGCCATCGAGCGCGTCGGCAAAACCCGTCACCAAGATCACGGGCGTGTCGGGGGACATGGTCTTGATCACGCCCGCCAGTTGATCGCCGTTCATTTCGGGCATGGCCCGGTCCGAGAGCACCAGATCGAATCGTTTCGAGTAGAACTTTTTCAGCCCCTCGCCCCCGCTGGCGGCGGTTTCCACCGCGTGCCCGTCGCAAACCAGGTACTCCGCTTCGATCTCGCGGATCAATGCGTCGTCCTCCACCACGAGAACCTGCAACGGGTCAGCTTGGGCGACGGACTGTGGTTCGGGCGATCGCAGCGGTTGGTCTGCATGGACCGGCAGGCGGACGATGAAGGTGGAGCCCTGGCCCCATTCACTCTGAATATCCAGCGACCCGCCGTGCCGTTGGATGATCCCGTACACGATGGACAGACCCAAACCCGTGCCGTGCTCGCCCTTGGTCGTGAAAAACGGTTCGAGGCACCGCTCCCGAGTTTCCGGAGTCATCCCGATGCCTGTGTCGCTGCACTCGAAAGCAACGAATTCACCGTCGCCGCGGGTGCGAAATGTAATGACCCCTCCCTTGGGCATCGCATCGACGGCGTTGAAAATAAGGTTGGTCAGGACTTCCCTCAGGTCGCCCTCGTCGCCCATGACAAGGGGGACACTCTGCAGTTCCGTCCGAATCTCCACGGTGATACCGTCGGCTTGCGGCTGCTGTTTCCACTTCGGTTGCGTCAGCGCGATGGCCTGCTGGATCAAAGTATTGAGGTCAACCGGCTCGAAAACCTCGGTCTCTCGCCGCGGCCGGTAGAACGTCCGCAGCCGGCGCACGACGCTGGCGGCGTCCTGCGCGGCGGCGCTGATCATCCGCAAGTGTTCCTGGACCTGGCCCTGATCGTGCAACTTGTCCGGTGACGTCAACATGAGTTCGGTGAACCCGAGGATTTTTGAAAGGGCATTGTTGAAGTCATGCGCCACGCCGCTGGCCATCTGTCCCAGGGCCCGGAGGCGCTCTTGTCGGACAATCTGCTGTTGTGCTTCCCGCAACTTCGCCAGTGTTTGTTCCAGTTGGCGGTTGCTTTCCTGCAAGGCCGTCTCCGCTCCGCGACGCTGGCTGATGTCCTGAAACGTGAGAACCGCCCCGACCATCTTGTCTTGCTCGCGAATCGGCGTGCCGGTGTACTCGACGGGGAATTGTGATCCGTCTTTCCGCCAAAACACTTCGCCATCCATCCAATGTACCAGCCCGTCCCGCAGCGTGGCGCACAGCGAACATTCCTCCTGGGAGAGCCTGGTCCCATCCGGCTTGGTGTGATGGACCACCTCATGCAGCGACTGGCCGATCAATTCCTCGCTCTTCCAGCCAATCAGTTTCGCCCCGCGCGGATTGATGAAGGTGATCATCCCCTGGGCATCCAAACCGCAGATCCCCTCCCCCGCCGATTCCAATATCGATTCCATCCGCCGGCGAGATTCCGCCAGCGCCCGTTCCGCCTGCCGACCCTGGCGCCGCTCATCCGCCTCGCGCACCTCGCGCTCGACCGCGGGCACCAAGCGCGCCAGATTGTCTTTCATGATGTAGTCGTGCGCGCCTCCCTTCATGGCCGATACGGCCAGTTCCTCGCCGATGCTGCCCGACACCACGATGAACGGCACGTCACAGCCGTGTTCCCGGTACAGCTTCAGCGCCGCCAGCGAACTGAAATGCGGCATCCGATGATCCGAAATAATCAGATCCCAGTCCTGGGCCTTCAACGCGGCGGCCATGGCCTCGGCTGTCTCCACGCGTTGATGCGTCACGTCGTAGCCGGCCCGGCGCAGGTCCCGGACGATCAACTGCGTGTCGTCTTCCGAGTCTTCAACAATGAGTACTCGCAGCGGCGTGCTCATCCGGTCCTTCCGTTCCGAGGCGGCGGCTCATTCAACACCAGCCAGTACAAACCCAGTTGGCGGACCGCCTCGGAAAACTGTTCGAAATCAACCGGTTTGAGGACATAGCTGTTGGCACCCAGACCGTAACTGCGGAGCAGGTCTTGCTCTTCCTTCGAAGTCGTGAGAACGACAACCGGCAGCAACCGCGTCCGGGGGTCGGCCCGGACGCGGCGCAAGACTTCCAAGCCGTCCACTTTCGGCAATTTCAGGTCCAGCAATACCAGGGCGGGCAACTCTCGCCCGTCGCTGCGCAGATAGTCGAGCGCCTCGGTGCCGTCGGCGACAACGATCACTTCGTTGGAGATGTTGTTCTTCTTGAGAGCGCGCAACGTCAGGGACTGATCGTCGGGATTGTCTTCCACCAACAGGATGGTTTTGTTATTCATGGCTTTCCTTCCATCGGCGCAAGACCCGGCGAGCGCCGCCTTGAGCGCTGGACGATCCCCTGCGGCACCGGGCTGGCTCCGAATCGATTGAGTAGAATTCGCTGACGAGTTCATTCATCGTTGGTCGGAGCGGTTCGTGCGAATTGGAGCGGGCCGCGGCTTGAGTGGGCATGAGGTCAGCAAGCCTCGACTCCAGCGTGTGACATGCCTGCAGGTTCCGAGCGTTGGCTGTGCCGGCGGCCCGCCCCAAACGGCGGATCCGACGCCAAGCCTGGTGGAGAACAACGGGACGCGCGTCCTCGTTGATCCCTCCGTTCAGATCCATCAGCTCCATGGCGAGAGACGGAATGGGCGGTTCGGCTTGGCGTCGGACCCCGGTCACTAACGAGAGTAGAAATCGATGGTCGGTGTTCGTGGCGTGACCCTTTCAAGACAAAGTGAAATAGAACGTCGCTCCCTTGTTGACCTCGGCTTCGGCCCAAATGCGGCCGCCGTGGCGGTGGATGATCCGCTGGACGGTGGCCAGCCCGACGCCCGTGCCCGGAAACTCCTTCATCCCATGCAACCGCTGAAACGGGGCGAAGAGCTTGCCCGCATACTGCATGTCGAAACCCACGCCGTCGTCGCGCACGAAGAACGCTGAGTGACCGTTGTTGCGATTGAGCCCGAATTCGATCGTGGCCCGCGGTTGCTTGGCGGTGTATTTCCAGGCGTTGCCGAGAAGATTTTCAAGTGCGACGCATAACAGATGCGGGTCTCCGTTGGCCTCCAGGTCCTTGGCGATTCGCAGTTCGACACTTCGTCGCGGGTCGCGTTTGTGCAATTCGTCGACCACGCTGCTGGCCAGCTCGCTGAGATTGACCGTCTCGCGGCGCAGTTCACCCCGCGACACGCGCGACAGGTCCAACAGATCGTCGATCAACTGCCCCATGCGCTGGGTGCCGGCGCGGATCCGCTGCAACAAATTCTTGCCCGCCTCATCCAACTGGCCTCCGTAATCTTCAAGCAACGCCTGGCTGAAACCGTCAATCCCCCGCAGCGGGGCGCGCAAATCGTGGGAGACCGAGTAGCAGAACGCTTCCAGTTCCTTGTTGGCCGTCTGTAACTGGGACGCCTGGAGTGCCAACTCCTCATTGAGGCGCTGGATTTTTTCCTGGGCGAGCCGGCGCTCGGTGATGTCGCGCGCCGCCGCGTAAACCACGCTCTGCCCCGGCACGGGTGCGGGACACGACCAGGCGAGCTGCCGGTACGACCCGTTTTTGCAGACGTAGCGGTTTTCAAAGTAAACCGTGTCGATTCCGCTCCGTAACTTCTCGATTTCCGCTTCCGTCGCCGGCCGGTCGTCCGGGTGAACGAACTCGATGAATGGTCTGGCCAGGAGTTCTTCGGTCGTAAACCCGAGGGCTTTTTCCCACGCGGGATTCACCCGGTTGAAGCGCCCAGTCAGATCCGCTATGCACAGTAAGTCCAGAGACATGGAGAAAAACCGGTCGCGCTCCTCTTCCGTCCGCCGGCGCTCCGCAATCTCCGCCCGCAAGGCCGTAATGGCCGCGCGCAGTTCGATGGTCCTTTCCTGAACGCGATGATCGAGGTCGTCATGCGCGCGACGCAAGGCCTCATCTTGGGCCTGGATTTGGGCCAGCATCTGGTTGAACGAATCGGTCAGCAGGCCGATCTCACTGCCGCCTTGCGCGTTGGCCCGGACCGAGTAGTCGCGATTCTCCGTGATGGCTCTCGCGGTTTCGGCCAGGGCCAGAATCGGCCGCGAGATCAGCCGCTCCAGCCAGAACGAGATGGCCATCGTCAGCGCTGTCGAGACCAACAAGACCAGCACCGCAATCTTCGCGAAGGATCGGACGCGATCGTTGATGGCCCCCAGATCGGACTCCAGGTAGATCGTCCCCATCGTCTTTTGGTCGAAACGGATGGAATGAAACAACGTGAACCGATTCGGTCCAAAGCGATAGCCGTCTTCGCCCGGTTCAGACGGAAACTCCGGCTGCGCTCCGGGGCGGACAAATGTGGCGAACCGTTGTCCTGCCGCCGTGTACAGACAGGCGGCGACCAGGTGCGGTTTTGCCTGCAAGGCCAGCAGCATGTTTTCGGCTGCGCTCGGATCGTCAAATTGCAACGCGGCCAAGCTGTTTCGTCCGAGCACGTCGGCCATCACCGTGAGGTCGCGCACCAGGGCTTGGCGCGAGGCGCCCAGCTCCTGATGAACAAACGCGACGCACGCGTGGACCAGCGCGACAGTGCTGGCCAATAAAATGACCAGGGTCACCTTTCGCCGGATGGGTATGCCCTCAATCCAGACGCGGACAGCGGTCAGGCATCGATGTCGGGATGCACTCAAAGCCGCCATGGGGCCTTTCCGAACCGTCGCTCCCGCAGGATCCCAATCGGTCCACACGTCTCACGAATGCCGCGTTGGAACGTCCACCTCATAATGCGACCATGAGAACAGGGCCAGCAGCCAACAAGCCGCGGGCAAGAAATGGCGGAAAAACCAGTAGAAGTCAGGAGGCGCCGTCCGCACCTTCTAAGGGAATTCCCTTACGGTCAACGCGGGCCGGCGAACAATTATGTCGCGTCAATTGCGAATCGTGAGGGAGCGCGGACGACGTCAGGGCGACAGGAGGCCGTTGCACCCGGCGTCGTCCGGCAACTCGTGATCGTCGGCAATCAAACGGCGCAGTCTTGTCAGGCGACCCACTGCTGAATGGGCCGGATGGCCCGGTCCTTTACCAAGTACCGTCATCAATAGGATGTGAATTCCGATGAACCCCCGCCTCGGTTGTTCGACCCCGGCTGCCGGAAACGGGGCGGCCAGATCAATCGCCGATAACGTTTCGGCAAATGCACGGGTCGCCTGATACAGCGGCTCGAATGATTCCGGGCCGACTGCTCGCGGCGCGCGCACAACCACCATCAGCCTGAGTGCCAAGACCTGACACCGGTCTCGCGCGTCATGGGCGTTGATGATTTCGGCAGCGCATCCCAACCTTCGGACCCGGCGCAATGCCCGGTGGGCGACGGTCAAACGCGTCCGATCGTGCGTGGCGGTCTCCAAATCCATGCAATCGATCCACAGCGGCCGGATATGGAATGCCACCGTTCGTTTGAACTCCGCGAGTGCCGACGTCCCGGAGCCATCGCCTGCATTCATGGTCGCCCGTCAGGCTTGAACCAGTCCGTTCCGTACGGCGAACCGCACCAACTCCGCGCTCGAATTCAGCCTGAGCTTGTGCATGAGGTTGCGGCGGTGGCTCTCGACGGTCTTGACGCTGATGTTGAGCGCAGCGGCGATTTCTTTGTTGCTGCGACCCTCCGCCACCAGCACGACCACCTCCTGTTCGCGGCTGGTGAGTTCCGGGTTGGCCAGGTCGGGCGTGTTCGCCGCCGCGCCCAAAGGTTGCGTAAAGGTGCGCATCACGATCTCCGAAACTTTCGGCGTGTAGAATGGCTCGTGCCGGGCGAGGGCCGCTACGGCCGCCAACAAATCCCGCGCCGCATCCGATTTCATCACAATGGCGCGGGCGCCGGCCTCCGCCGCACGGCGAATCGTCTCCGTAGATTCATCAAGGGTGAGAATGAGAATCTCCGTCCGGGGTTCGGTGGCCAGGATTTCGCGGGCTGCTTCGAGACCATTCAGACCGGGCATGTGAATGTCCAGAACCACGACATCCGGCTGGTGTTGACGGGCTTTTTCGACGGCCTCCTGACCGGTGGCGGCTTCCCCACAGACTTTCCACCCCGACTGCGTCTCCAACAAGGTCCGCAATCCTCCCCGCACAAGTTCGTGGTCATCCGCTACCAAAATCCGCAACGTCCGACGGACAACTGGTTGTACAATCGGCGACGAAACATTCATGCACCCTCCTTGTTTGCGGAGCCTGCGATCCGAAGCCAACTGGGATCATCTTCCACCAAGCAAGACGAGCCTGCAATCGAGGGAATTGGTGATTTTAGAATGGGGAAATCCTGTAGCAATTCACCAGGGTTTTCCCTTAGCACAGCCAGCGGGAGGTGAAATGATCGGCCACCGGAGCGTTTGACCGGGCCCCAGGTTACGGCTCGACGATGTGGTTGCGGATGGCGTAATGGACGAGTTCGGCAAGGGAATGGAAATGGAGTTTCTGCATGACGTTGTAGCGGTGACTTTCCGCGGTGGCGACGCTGATGCCCAGGACCGTAGCGACTTCCTTGTTGCTCTTGCCTTCGGCCAGGAGTTGAACGATCTCCCGTTCCCGGGGTGTGGGCGTCCCCCGTCGCTGGTCCGGTCCCGGCTCGCGGCCGTCGCCCTGCAGGAAACCGCCCAATAGAATGTCCGTGATTTTGGCGGTACAAAACCGCTTCCCCTCGTGCAGGGCTCCGATGGCCGTCGCGAGTTCACGCCCGGCATCAGATTTGAGGAGATAACCGCGCGCACCGGCTCGGAACACCTCGCACACCAAGTCCTCCGAGTCGTGTACCGTGAGGATCAGAATTCGCGTTTCGGGTGCGTCCTTCAGAATCTGCCGCGTGGCTTCGAGTCCGTTCAACTCCGGCATCGTGATATCCATCACCACGACGTCGGGCTTCAACCGGCGGGCTTGCTCGACCGCCTCGCGGCCCGTCACGACTTCGCCACAGACCTCCCACCCGGGCTGGCGCTCCACCAACGCCCGGATGCCCTGCCGGACCACCTCGTGGTCATCGGCTACCAGGACGCGGACGGCGGCCATTACGCACCTCCGTCGACGGGCACGGTCGCCCGCAGCGTGGTCCCCGTCGGACTGCTGGTGATGTCCAGGCGACCCCCGAATTGTTTCAGTCGCTCGCGCATACCGGCAATCCCCACCCCGGGCGTGACCGATGTGTCGCCTGCCCCCGTTCCGATTGCCGACGATATTCCTCTCCCCTTGTCTTGGACTTCCAGGGTGACCTCCCCGTCCGCCTGGTTCAGCCGGACCTTGGCCGTCGGGCTTCCCGAATGCCGATGGACGTTGGTCAGTGCTTCCTGCACGACGTAAAACAGCGCCGTCTCTACGTCCCGAGGCAACCGGCCGAATCGAGGGGACACCTCAAAGTCAACCTGGATTCCACTGCGGGGTGGAACTCCCTTCAAGTACGAACGTACCGCGCGGACGAGACCGAATTCTTCAAGCATGGGTGGATGCAGCAGATAGGACAGGGTGCGGACCTCGCGCGCGCATTGGTCCGTCAGCGCCAAGCTCTTGTGCAGGGCGCCACGGACCTCGGGGCTGAGCGCCGTCTTCGTTTCGTTGATCGCGGCGAGATTCATCGCCAGACCGCAAAGCAACTGGCCGATGGAATCGTGCAATTCCAGGGAAATCCGTCGCCGCTCGAGGTCCTGCGCTTGAAGCACGCGGGCGGCAAGTTGGCGCATTTGATCTTCCGCCTGCTTCCGCCGGGTGATGTCGCGCACCGCCGCCACCAAATAGTCCCGGTTGAGACTCACGAACGTGCAATTCACCTCGACGGGGAATGTCGACCCGTCTTTACGTCGATGATTTCTGAAAACAATCACGGACTTGTCCCGCCGTACGGTCTCCACTTCGGCGGCCCACTGGGCGGAATCGACACTCGGATCGACGTCAAACACCGTCATCGACAACAGTTCTTCACGGCTATAGCCGAGATCCGTGCAGCAACGCAGGCTGACGTCCAGAAACCGGGCGGTGTCGGGGTCGATGACTTCCAGCGCATCGGTGGAGTGGTCCACCAGAGCTCGGAAGACTTTCAGCGCGTCCTCTGCCCGCTTTCGTTCCGTGACATCGCGCGCCACGGCGATCGCCATCATTCCGCGCTTCGCTGCCAGCGGACTGAGCATGATGTCCACGGGAAACTCACTATCGTCCTTGCGCCGACCGCAGAGCTGCAACGCCACTCCCATCGGACGCACATGCGGCGAGCCAATGTAGGCGGCGCGATGCCGCTCGTGACTGTCCCGGAACCGCTCGGGAATCAACATCTCCACCGCCTGGCCGATGAGTTCGCTCCGTTGATAGCCAAACATTACTTCGGCCTGTTGGTTGACGCGCACGATCCGTCCGTCCGCATCGACCACGACGACCGGGTCCGGCACAGATTCAAACAGCGTGCGTTGCCCCTCTTCACTCTCTTGCAGGGCCTCCTCAGCCCGATTGCGGTCGGTCACTTCCATCACGATCACACCGACGTCGACCGGAGAGCCGGTCGCTCCGGCAATAGGGAAGAAAGATTCCAGCCACTGGCGCGTGATCCCGGGCTGGCCCGGCGCTTCACCGGCGATTTCGACGTTTAAGACCGGTTTCCCCGTGGCGAGCACTTGGCGAATATTGGGTTCGACGATCGGGGCGAGTTTGGGAAGCACTTCCCGCACGGTTCTTCCCAAGTGCTCCTCGACGGACAGGCCATTGCTATCGGCCAGCGTCGGATTGATCCGCACGAACCGGAGCTCGGAATCCACGACCGCCATTCCGGCAGGCGAAGTCACAAAAAACGCGTCGATGGATTTCTCCACCGCGACTCGTTCAGCCTCCCCGACTCCTTGACCCGCAACTCTGGTTGCAGTTTTACTCACCGGCCGCACCCCGGTTGGTCACGAGACCGTATTATAACCGGTTTGTCCGCGAATACAAGTCTACCGATTTCTGCCGATGGGGGCGAGGCCCATTTCGACACCACCACTCCATTGCCACCGCGAAACAGGTTCGCGGCTATAACCATCAAAGCATGTACATCTGGCGCTGGCGCAATTCAAACTGCGCCAACTGGGTACACCCGTTTCGTTTCAGGAATTTCTCGACCGTGGCGAATTGCAGTCCCACCTGCTCGGGCGCGTGGGCATCGGAGTTGACGGTCAATGGGATGCCCAGCGTCAGCGCCTGCTCGACAATGGCGAGCGTCGGATACGGCTGCGGCTCGGGAAGCTCGGCGTGCCGGTAGCCCGAGGTGTTGATTTCCATGCAGATCCCGGCGTCCTTGATCGCTTGCAGCGTGCACGCGACATCGTCGGCTTCGCGTTCGCCCGGCAGGTGGCCCGAACGCTTGACGACGTCGAAATGGGCGACGATGTCGCAGAACCCGCTCTGCACCATCCGCCGCATCCGCTCGAAGTAGCGGACGTAGAGTTCGTGCGGATCGCCGGGGTATTGACGCGGCCACGACGGTTGGCGGCAGGCGTTGTCGAGGAAGTGGATCGAGCCGATGATGTAGTCCCACGGATGCGCGGCGATTTGGCTGGCGAGATAATCTTCCAGCCCGTCCACGTAGTCGACCTCGAGCCCGAGCAGCACCTCGATCTTGCCCTTGTACCGATACCGCAGATCCGTCACGCGCTCGACGTAGTAGTCGAGTTCGGCCTCGGTCATGCGCACGTTCGCGCTGCGGCCGTCGGGCAGCGGATTGTGGTCGGCGAACCCGATCTCCTGCAAACCGAGTTCGATTCCGCGTTCGACGTACGCCTCCATCGGTCCCGCGGCGTGTTTGCACAGCGCCGTGTGCATGTGGTAATCGCAAAGAATCGGCATGAGGTGCAATACTTTAGCATGGCGATCCTCAACTTTGAACCTTGAACTTTGAACTGCCGCGCTTACTATGCGCGGCGATGGAAACACCGGTCACGTTCGACTGCAAAGGGCAACAGATCGTCGGCATGTTGCACGCGCCGGAAGGACGCGGACGATTTCCCGCGGCGCTGCTGCTGCACGGGTTCACGGGCACCAAGGTCGAGTCGCACCGCCTGTATGTGAAGATCTCCCGGGCGCTGGCCGAGCACGGCATTGCCAGCCTGCGGTTCGATTACCGCGGCTCGGGCGACAGCGCCGGCGATTTCGAGGATATGACGATTCGCTCCGAGATCGCCGACGCGCTCGAGGCCGTCAAGTTCCTCGCCCACCACAAAAGCGTCAATTCGCGTCGGCTGGCGTTGATCGGCCTCAGCTTGGGGGGCGCGGTCGCGGCGTACGTTCTGGCCCGCGAGAAACACCGCGTCAAATCGCTCGTGCTGATTGCGCCCGTGGCCGAAGGCGCGGGCATTCTCGACGAGTTGTCCACGCCCGAGGCGGTGTCCTCGCTGGTCGAAACGGGAATTACCGACCACGAAGGCAACCTGGTGGGCGTGACGTTCATCCGCCAGTTTGCGGAAATGAAACCGTTGCGCGAGGTCGTGAAATGCCCCTGCCCCGCGCTCATCGTCCACGGCGGTCGCGACGAAACCGTGCCGCCCCATCACTCGGATCTGTACGAGCGCGCACTGCAGAGCCACAAACGCGTCGTCAAGAAAGTCATCATTCCCGGGTCCGACCACACCTTCAACAAGCACGTCTGGGAATCGCGCGTCGTTACCGAAACCGTCGACTGGCTCGGCGAGACGATGTGATTTGGAGTGCGGCGGCTTGACGCCGCCTTGATCCGGCGCACGGCAAATCCGCGCCGAACATTCGTGTCCATCCGTGGCCAATCACGAAATCGCGGGAGTTGCGTGCCCGCAACTTCGTCGGCGGTCATCACGTGAGACGCGACAAGTAGACCGGCGCTGCCGTTCTGTGGTAATTTTCCCGCAATGCCTTTCCAACTCGTCAGCAAATACAAGCCACGCGGGGACCAGCCGGACGTGGCGGTCGGCGCTCGGCAGTCGGCCATCGGCTGCGGCTTGCACCAGACCTGTAAACCGAGTAGCTAGAGGCGATGAAGGATTTCCGGCAACTTGACGTTTGGCGCCTCGGCCAAGAACTGGCTGTAATCGTCTACCGACTGACGGCGCCCTTTCCGAGGGAAGAACGGTATGGGTTGACCGACCAAGTACGGCGAGCCGCGGTTTCAATTCCTGCCAATCTGGCAGAAGGGTGCGGGCGCGCCGGCGACGCTGACTTCGCACGATTTGTACAGATTGCCTTTGGGTCGGCCTGTGAACTGGAGAGCCTCCTGCTACTTTGCCAGGAACTCGCGTTTCTGAAAGCCACGGACCACGACATGACGCAGAGCAAGCTGTCCAGTGTCAAACGTATGCTGGCGGCTCTTTTGAAGAAGCTGAAAGCCGAACGCTGACTGCTGAGCGCCATGTCCTTCCAACTCGTCAGCAAATACAAGCCACGCGGGGACCAGCCGCACGCGATCAAGGCGCTGACCGAGTCCCTGGCGGCCGGGAACCGGTATCAGACGCTGCTCGGCGTGACGGGCAGCGGCAAGACGTTCACGATGGCCAACGTCATCCAGGCGCTCGACCGTCCGACGCTCGTCATCTCGCACAACAAAACGCTGGCGGCGCAGCTGTTCAGTGAGTTCAAACAGTTCTTTCCGCGCAACGCGGTCGAGTATTTCGTCAGCTACTACGATTATTACCAGCCCGAGGCGTACATTCCGCAGACCGACACCTACATCGAGAAGGACGCCAGCATCAACGAGCAGATCGAGAAACTGCGGCTCTCGGCGACGAGTTCTCTGTTGTCGCGCCGGGATGTGATTGTCGTCGCCAGCGTGTCGTGCATTTACGGACTCGGTTCGCCCGAGGATTACTTTGAAATGATGGCCCTGCTCAACGTCGGCGCCTCGATGTCCCGCGACGATCTCCTGCGCAAACTGGTCGACATGCAGTACAACCGCAACGACGCCGAGTTCACCCGCGGCAACTTTCGCGTCCGCGGCGACACGGTCGAGGTTTGCCCGAGCTACACCGAGGAGGCGGTGCGCATCGAGTTCTTCGGCGATAAGGTCGAGCAGATCACGCGGTTCGAGCCGCTCACGGGCCACCAGATCGAGTCGGTAAATACGTTCTCGATTTATCCCGCCAAACACTGGGTCATGCCGTACGCGAAAATCGTCGGCGCAGTCGACGCCATCAAGGCCGAGATGAAGGAACGCGTCGCGTGGTTCGAATCGCAGAACAAACTCGTCGAAGCCCAGCGGATCCACTCGCGGACGATGTACGACCTGGAGATGCTCAAGGAAATGGGGTTCTGCTCGGGGATTGAGAATTACTCGCGCCACCTGAGCGGCCGCGCGGCGGGCGAACGGCCGTTCTGCTTGTTCGATTTTTTCCCGAAAGATTACCTGCTGATCGTCGACGAATCGCACGTGACCGTCCCGCAGGTCGGCGGCATGTACGCGGGCGATCGTTCGCGCAAGACCACGCTGGTCGAGCACGGCTTCCGGTTGCCGTCGGCACTCGATAACCGGCCGCTCAACTTTCAGGAGTTCGAGACCCTGATCAACCAGTGCATTTTCATGTCCGCCACGCCGGGGCCCTACGAACTGCAGCACAGCGCCGTCGTCGCCGAACAAATCATTCGGCCCACGGGTCTGGTCGATCCGCCCGTCATCGTCAAGCCGTTGACCGGCCAGATCGACGACCTGATCGAACAATGCCGGGCCCACGCCGAGAAACACGAACGCGTGCTGGTGACCACGTTGACCAAGCGCACCTCCGAGGACCTCGCCGACTACCTCCGGGAAGTTGGGATCCGCGTGAAATACCTGCACAGCGAGATCGACGCCATCGAACGGGTCGAAGTACTCCGTGGCCTGCGCGCCGCCGATTTCGACGTGTTGGTCGGCATCAATCTCCTGCGCGAAGGACTCGATCTGCCCGAGGTCTCGCTGGTGGCGATTCTCGATGCCGACAAGGAAGGGTTCCTGCGCAGCGCCACGTCGCTGATCCAGACGGCGGGCCGCGCCGCGCGCCACATCAACGCCAAAGTGATTCTGTATGCCGACGTGATGACGGATTCGATCAAGAAATTCATCGCAACGACCGACTATCGCCGCACCAAGCAACTCGCTTACAATAAAGAGCACAACATCACGCCCAAGACCGTGAAACGTGAGTTGCAGCTCAGTCTCGCCGAATTGACCAAGGCGCGCGAGGTCGAGGCGAGCGTCGTCCGCGAAACGCCCGGCGGATACCGCACCGCCGAGTTGCTGCGCGAACTCGAAGCCGAGATGTTGGAGGCGGCCGAGAATTTGCAGTTCGAGAAGGCGGCGATTCTCCGCGACCAGATCGCCGAACTGAAGAAAGGGAACGGCTCGGCTCACGGGAGCACCGACCAGCCCGGCGGGCCGACCGGCCCGGCCAAACGCCGGGTCAAATACGACCGCAAATTGAAGACGCATGTGGTAAAACGGAGCCGCGGTTCCAGGAAGATGTCACCCTGAGCGAAGCGAAGGGTCTCGCAACCTGAGACAGATGCTTCGCTGCGCTCAGCATGACAACTCTCGACCCAGAATTCGTCCACAGCATCGTCCGGGCGGCCCTGGCTGAGGACGTCGGCGCGGGCGACATTACGACCGCGTCGGCCATTCCCGCGGATGCTCGTGCCGAGGCGTATATCGTCGCGAAGGAAGCCTGTGTCGTCGCCGGACTGCCGTTGGTCGAATCAGTCTTCGCCGAACTTGACCGTGACCTTAACGTGGGACTGCTGGCCGGCGAGGGAGACAAGGTCGAGGAGGGCGAGCGCGTTTGCCGATTGGCGGGCTCGGCCCGGGCGATTCTCACCGGCGAACGCACCGCGCTGAATTTTCTCCAACGGCTCAGCGGCATCGCCACACTCACCCGCCAGTTTGTTGATTTGGTGGCGCAGGCCTCCGTACCCGTGAAGCCACGAATCCTCGACACCCGCAAGACCACGCCGACGCTCCGGGCGCTGGAGAAATACGCCGTCGAAATCGGCGGCGGCGAGAACCACCGGATGGGGTTGTTCGACGCGGTAATGATCAAGGACAACCACCGTGCGATTCTGGCCCGTCTTGGCCTGAAGTCGCTGGGTGATGCCGTAGCCACCGCCCGCAAGAATTATCCACACGTCCCGATCATCATTGAGGCTGACACGTTGGAACAGGTTGAAGAAGCGCTCGCCGATGGAGCGAATCACATTCTGCTCGACAATATGACGCCCGACGAGCTGCGCGACGCGGTGAAGCTGGTCGCCGGCCGCGCCAAAACCGAAGCCAGCGGCGGCGTGACGCTCGACACCGTTCGCGCCATCGCCGGCACCGGCGTGGATTACATTTCCGTCGGCGCCCTCACCCACTCCGCTCGGGCGGTGGATTTCTCGTTGGAATTGGCCGAGGGAGCCGCGTGAGAATTGTCCGAGCCGACGCCTGGCACCTCGAACTGATCGTCCCGCTGTTCGACGCCTATCGGCAGTTTTACAAACAGCGATCCGATACGGCCCGCGCCCGGAGATTCTTGCGGCAACGGCTGGAGCGCAAAGAATCGGTCATCTTTCTGGCAATGGATGGGAACAAGGCGGTTGGGTTCGTGCAACTTTATGCCTCATTCGACTCCGTCGCGATGCGGCGGATGTGGATTCTGTACGATTTGTTCGTGGCTCCGGTGGCGCGAAAACACGGCGTGGCCAAACGGCTGATGAAACACGCCCGGCAGTTCGCGCTGAGGACGAAGGCGAAGGGACTCGTCTTGGAAACCGCCATCGACAATCGGCCCGCGCAGAAGCTCTACGAGCAGTTGGGCTGGAAACGCGATACGGTATTCCATCGCTATTCTCTGGACGTTTGACACGCCCGGTCGCTACAGTGGCGGGTTGATGAAGGCGGGCACGGCGATTCTGGAAGCGTTTTATCAGGCGGCCGGACAGTTTGTGCAAAACGACGAACTGGCGCGGCTGCTGAAGGTCCCACCAACCCGGGTGAACGCCGAAATTGCGGACCTGGAAAAGCTCGGGTATACCATCGAGTCGCATCCGCATTTTGGGTATCGGTTGCTCGACACGCCCGATCGATTGACCGCCGACGACATCAAGCCTCAACTAAAAACCCGCATTATCGGCTCCGAGATTCTCGTGTTCGATGAGACGGCGTCGACGAACGACGTGGTCGAGCACCTGGCGAAGTCGGGCGCCCGTGAAGGCCTCGTCGTCTTTGCGGAATCGCAGACAAAAGGACGCGGCCGGCACGGTCGTGCGTGGGCGTCGCCGCGCGGCAAAGGGTTGTGGTTTTCGGTGTTGTTGCGGCCGGCAGTGCCGCCCGCCGCGGCGAGCCGCATCACCGTGGCGGCAAGCGTCGCCGTGGCGCGCGCCATCCGCCAAGCCTGCCGTGTGGACGCCCGCATCAAGTGGCCGAACGACGTGGTTCTGAACGGCAGGAAAGTGGCGGGGATCCTGACGGAACTGCGGGCAGAAGCTGATGAGATTCTCCTGGCAATCCTGGGCATTGGCATTGATGTGAATTGTGCGCGTGAGGATTTCCCGCCCGAGATCGCGAAGATGGCGACGTCGCTGCAAATCGAAACCGGACACGAGCAGGACCGGGTCGCCCTGGCCGCCCGGGTCCTGGCGGCGTTGGATGATTGCTATCGCGCTGCGCTGGCGGACTTCGAGGCCATCGCCGACGAATGGGCGGAGTTGGGCACAACGCTCGGCAGGCAGATCGTCGTGACCATGGCGCGACGCCGCATCGAAGGGTTTGCCCACGCGCTGGACGGCGACGGCGCGCTGTTGGTGCGGAAGGACGACGGGCAGATTGAACGGGTACTGGGCGGCGACCTGGTGGTGGAGAGATGATGCGCATGGAACCGGAACGACGGCGCGGCAGCAAGCCGGCGACGGCGCTGCTCATCAACGCCAACAACACGAATACGAGTTTCGCGTTGGCGAACGAGAAGCGGATCGTCCGGGCCGTGAAGGTCCCGACTGGCCGGGTCGGCAAGATTCCCTTTGCCGCGAATCGGTACAACGGTGTTGTGCTGGCATCGGTCGTTCCCGCGGCCACGAAGAAATTGTTGCGACTTCTGAAGGTGGCGCGAGCATCTCGGTTGCGGTCGTTCCCGCGCAGAAACCGCGGCAACCGGGACGGTCGCCCCACCAGCGTTCTTATCGTCAACGCCTTTATCGATCTCGGCATTGGCGTGCGTTATCCGCGCAAGCAACAGATCGGTGCCGATCGCCTCGCCAACGCGGCGGGCGTTGCCAGGCTTTACGGCGCGCCGGCCATCGTCGTCGACTTTGGCACGGCGCTGACGTTCGACATCGTCAATTCACGTCGGGAATACGTGGGGGGCGTCATCGCCCCGGGGTTGGCGGCGGTGACGGATTATCTGTACCAGCGCACGGCGTTGCTGCCGCGCATTTCGTTGCGCGAGCCGCGGTCGGTCGTCGGCAAGAGCACGGTCGAGGCCATGCGGGCCGGCGTGGTCCTGGGTTATCGCGGATTGGTGAGGGAAATCCTCGCGGCGCTGCGGCGGGAGCGCGGTCTGAAGAACGCGGTGGTCGTGGCGACGGGTGGTTACGGCGAACTGATGGCGCGGGGGATCCCCGAGATCGAACGTGTAAATCCGTTGTTGACCCTCGAAGGCCTGCGGTTTATCTACCTGCGCAACAGGCGGAGTGGAGTGATGGAATGATGGAGTGTTGGGTGAACGGACTCGACCCGTCGGCATTCCTCCACGACTCCAGTACTCCAATCCTCCATTCTGCGACATGAACCGGATCGACCAACGATTTCGCGCCCTGCGCGCCACGCGGCAGAAAGGGTTCATCGCCTACATTTGCGCGGGCGATCCGAACCTGAAGGCGACCGCGGCCCTGGCGCGAGCGTTCGAGGGCGCGGGCGTGGACCTGTTGGAACTCGGCGTGCCGTTCAGCGATCCCCTGGCCGACGGCGTGGTGAACCAACTGGCCGCCGAACGCGCCTTGCGCAGCGGAACGACGCTGAGCCGGGTATTGAAAACGGTAGCGGCATTGCGCAAACGGAACTACCACGTCCCCATCGTGCTGTACATCTACTTCAATCTCATTCATCGCCACGGAGTGAAACGGTTCGCGCACGCGGCCGCGGCGGCGGGCGTGGACGGCGTGCTCGCGCTCGATTTGCCACCCGAGGAAGCCGGCGCGTATGAAACCGCCATGCGACGTTCGGGCGTGCATCCCATCTACTTGATCGCGCCGACAACGCCCGAGAAGCGTATCCGCAAGATTGTGCGGCATGCGTCGGGTTTCATCTACCACGTCTCACGCGAAGGCGTGACCGGCATGCAAAAATCGGTGGCGGCCTCCATCAAGCCGATGGTGGCCACGATCCGTAAACACACGAAACTGCCGGTCGCCGTCGGCTTCGGCATCTCGACGCCGCAACAGGCGCGCGCCGTGGCGCAGAGCGCGGACGCCGTCGTCGTGGGCAGTGCGATCGTGAACCAGATCGCCCAACACGGAAAGAATCGGCGATTGACCGAGAAGGTTTCGCGTTACGTCGGCGCGATGGTGAAAGCGGTGAAACGATGAACTGGGCCGTGATCATGGCGGGTGGGTTTGGCGAACGGTTCTGGCCGATGAGCCGGCGGTCGCGCCCGAAACAATTGCTCGCGATCGTGGGCCGGCGGACGATGATCCAGGACGCGGCGGAACGGTTGCGTCCGCTCGTGCCGCCGACGCGCATCGTGGTCGTGACCAACGCCGTGCAAGCGCGTGAGGTGCACAAACAGTTGCCGCGCGTCAAACACGTGATTGCCGAGCCTGTGGGCCGTAACACGGCGCCGTGCATCGCGCTGGCCGCGGCGATGATTGCCCGGCTCGACCCAAACGCCGCGATTGCGGTCGTGCCCGCGGATTCGTGGGTGGGCGACGTGGAGAAGTACCGGCGCGTCGTGGGCGACTCGCTCGCGTTGGCGGCGGAGCGCGACGTGCTCATCACCATCGGCATCCAACCCACGGCGCCGCACACGGGTTATGGATACATCCGACTCGGGGAGGCTCTCAGCACTCAGCTATCGGCTCTCAGCACTCAGTTTTGGAAGGCAAACCGGTTCGTGGAGAAGCCGGACGTGGAGACGGCGAAGCAATTCCTGGCGACGGGCGAGTATCGTTGGAATGCGGGGATGTTCGTGTGGTCGGTCCGCGCGATCGGGCGGGCATTCGAGAAGTTCCAGCCCGCGATGGCGAAGAGTTGCGCGCGGCTGGCGGCAACGAAGCTCCGGAATTTCGCCCGCGAATACCAGCGGCTGGAGAAGATCTCCGTCGACTACGCAATCATGGAGAGGGCCGACAACGTGGTCGTGGCCAACGGCGATTTCCCGTGGGACGACGTGGGCGACTGGCCGGCCATCGCGCGTCACAACCCCCGGGACGCGAACGGCAACGTCGCCCGTGGCGCGTTGGCCGGACTGGACGCCGCCAATTGCGTCGTCGTGGGCGACCCGAAACATCTCATCGCGGCGGTGGGCGTCCGCGACCTGGTAATCGTCCACACGCCCGACGCGACATTGGTCTGCCACACGAGCGAGGCGCAGAAAGTGCGCGAACTGGTGAAACGATTAGCGGCCGAGAAAAGGTATCAGAAGATCCTCTAGCCGCGAGTCTACTCGCGGCACCGCGAACAGGTTCGCAGCTACAATCCATGAGAATTCTCGCTCTCGATTACGGCAACAAACGAATCGGCCTGGCCATCAGCGACGAGACCGGCACGATCGCGCAACCGGTCGGATACGCCACCGGGGGAGTAACCGAAGTGCTCCGGGTCGCGACCGAACGCGGCGCCGGCAAGATCGTCGTCGGCCTGCCTCGGCGACTGGACGGAACGGCGAGCGAGCAGACCGAGCGCACCCAAGAGTTCATTGATGCGCTGAAGCGGGCGACGACGATGACCGTTGAAAGCTGGGACGAACGGCTGACGAGCGTGCAAGCCGAGCGCGTGTTGCTGGAAGGCGACGTCCGCCGCGTCGAGCGTCGACAGAAGCGCGACCAACTCGCCGCGACGATTCTGTTGCAGAGCTACCTCGACGCACAACAGGAAATCCGAAATCCGAATCCCGAAATCCGAGACAAATCCGAATGACGGAAACCTCGAAGCTGAAGATGAACTCCGTCACGGGAGCTTGCCGCTTTTCAGATTCGAGATTGTTTGGTGCTTCGGATTTCGAGTTTCGAATTTCAGCGTGATTCATGAAGCGTTCTTCCCAGAAGCATTTCAAGCTCACTGTCGCCTACGACGGGACCAACTACGGCGGCTGGCAGTTGCAGCCGAATACCGTGACGATTCAGGGACTGCTCGAAACGGCCCTGAAGAAAATCGCGGGCAAACGCGTGGTGGTGCACGGTTCGGGCCGGACCGACGCCGGCGTGCACGCCCGGGCGCAGGTTGCGAGTTGCCGACTGATCACCCATCACCGGCCGCCCGTCCTCCGCCGTGCTCTCAATGCCAATTTGCCGGAAGACGTTCGGGTGTTGCGCGTGCAGGAGGTGACCGCGAGGTTCCATGCCCGGTTTTCGGCGAGGGCGAAAGACTACCGGTATCAGATCGACTGCGGTATCGTAGCCGATCCGTTTCGGCGGATGTATGCATGGCATCATCCAAGGCCGTTGAACCTGATCGCGATGCGGCGCGCGGCGCGGCTGCTGGTTGGCCGGCATGATTTCACGGCGTTGTCCGCGAAGTCGGAGCGCACCCCGGTCAGAATGGTCAAGCGACTCACGATCACAAAGCAGGGTAATCTCGTGACCATCACGGTTGCGGCCGACGGGTTTCTTTACAAGATGGTGCGCTCCATCGTCGGTGCGTTGGTGAAGGTGGGCGAAGGGAAACTGACCGTTGAAGAGTTGCGCGATGTGCTCCGCCGGAAGAAGCGGGTGGCGCTGATTGAGACCGCGCCGGCGAAGGGATTGTTCCTGTGGGAGGTGTGGTACTGAGCGTACGAGGTGCGACCGATCCCTAGTGCCCGGTCAACCTTGATTGGGAGGGCGAGCCTCCCGTCGAGCCGACCGTTTTCTCCGTCAACGCCGCGGCTCAGTAGGAGCGTTGGTCGCCTGTGGCGCCGCCAGAGGCGGGTAAACTTCGCCCTCCCCGCACGCTTCTGATGAACGTTGACGGAGCACTGGGTTGGCTCCCGCGCGGCGTCAGGCAAGCGAGCGAAGTGATACCTCCCAGAGACGCTCGGCGTTGTTGGGGTCGAGGGCATAGGGTGCGACGCCGCCATCATCTGCCTGGCGACGCAGAACTGGCTCGGCTTCGTTGCAATCGCTGAAGTAGCGGCCACCGATGCCTTCCAAGAGTGGCGAGGTGGCCAACAGGACGGAAGTGGCCGCTCCCTGTTCACGGGTTTTCTGCCGTTCCGGCGGCGTGACGAGTTTTCCGCCAACGTGGCGCTGAAGGTTGGTCGCGATGGCTCCCGGATTCAGCGCGTTGGCCGTGATGCCTTCGCTGCGCCAGCGGGCGCTGGCACCGACGGCAAAGAGCACGTTCGCGGTCTTGGATTGCCCGTAGGCCAGCCACGGGTCATATCGGCGGAATGCAAAATGGATATCGTCAAAGATTACCGGCGAGAGCATGTGGGCCGCGGAACTGACCGCTACGATGCGCGCGTTGCCGGCTGCAGCCAGCGCGTCGTGCAGGCCGATGGCGAGAGCAAAGTGGCCGAGGTGATTGGTGGCAAACTGCATCTCCCACCCTTCGGGCGTATGTTGCTCGGGACAGGCCATGATGCCGGCATTGTTGATCAGTATGTGGAGCGGTCCATCCCACGTCGCGACCAACGCCGCGATCGAAGCCCGGTCGGTGAGGTCGAGCCTGGCGACTCGAACCGCTTTGCTGCGAGTGGTCGCCGCGATGTCCGCAGCGACGCGCGCTCCGGCCTCGGGATTGCGCACGGCGAGGGTGACTTCGGCCCCGATACCGGCCAACGCCCGGGCCGTCTCCACGCCGATACCCGACGCGCCGCCCGTGACCATCGCGCGTTTGCCCGAAAAATCAATCCCTGTGGCCACTTCCACAGCGGTGGAGCGAAAACCAAACGGTGTTGTGATGCGTTTCACGCCGGCCAACGCTCAAGCTGAGGCGCGCGGCGGAGCCGGGTTGCCTCCAGCGCACGGTTGGGCGACCTTGCGAAACCAAACCAAGGTCTCGCCTGCGACGGGAGACTCAAACGAGCGCCCACGGTCCCGCTGTAATGCCTGAAGCCCATGGGAGAACTCGTCTTCGGAAAGCAACCGAAACATGGACCAGTTCCTTTCGGCGACATTGCGGAGAAACCCTTCCGAAATATGACCTGTCGGTGAAGATACCGCTTCGGTGGCCGCCGCACAGAAGCCGATCTCGCCGGCACGAGCGGAGACCTCTTCGATATCGGGGTAGCGGCGTTTCTCGTTTGCCGCCAACGAAGGAAAGTAGCGATTGTAGAAGCGGGCGTCGATTTGCGAGTGAGACTCCGTCACGATGCACAGAAGGCCGCTGGCCTTCAACACACGGAGCAATTCTCGGAACATCGACCGAAGGTCTGGGACGTGGTGAATCACGTCGGTCATGTAACCGAAGTCGAAGATCTCTGACGGAAAGGGAATCGCGAGGTGATCGCCCTTTACGATCTGCAAGAGGCCGGGTTTGGAGAGCGCCTGACTGCGCATCGCGTCGGAAGGTTCGACCCCATAGCACCGGCAGCCGAAGCGCCGGTAGATTTGGGAAAGGTAGTTGCCTGTGCCGCAGCCGAAGTCGAGGATGGAAGCGGATGCGTCAAGCGAAGCCGCGGCGCAAAAGCGATCGATGACCTTGTCGGAGTGCGTCCGAGTGTTGTCGTACGTCTCCGCGGCGGCCGTGTAGTCGATCATGCTCACGATACCCAACATCGTTAATGGGACAAGGTTTCCAGCAACAGACAAAGTCGCACAGCAGCCTCATCGGTTGTTGATGGTAAAGCGTAGTTGCCTGCGCGTCAATCGGACGATCAACAGGTTACGACGCCGACATTGCTGACCGCTCAAGTGTCGACTTCGTCTTTTGCTCTTGCCGCAGCGACCGGAAAAGGACAGGGTCGACCGCATGAACGTTGTCCTCGTCGAACCGGAAATCCCGCCCAATACGGGGAACGTGGCGCGGTTGTGCGCGGCGACGGGGGCGACGTTGCATCTGGTCGGGCCGCTCGGGTTCCGACTCGATGACCGCGAGCTCAAGCGGGCGGGGATGGATTATTGGGAACACGTCACGTGGAGATATTGGGAGTCGCTGGAAACACTGCACAAAGCAACACTGGCAGGGACACCTGTGCCACCGAGCTTCTTCTATGTGACGACGAAGGCGAAGCGGCCGTACACCGAGCCGCGGTACAAATGGGGTGATTATCTGGTGTTCGGGCGGGAGACCGCCGGGCTGCCAAAGGCATTGCTCGATGCCAATCCCGAAACGACGATCACGATTCCGATGTTCAATCCCCAGGCGCGCAGTCTGAATCTGGCAACCGCCGTCGCGATTGTGTTGTACGAAGCGGTACGGCAGGTGAAGGGTTTCTGATCAATTCTCCCCGTCGCTTTGATGTGGTAGGGCCGCGCTTCTGCGCGGCCACGGACACGCGGCAGCGCGTCCCCACCTATCCACAATTCGGTTCCTGTTGCCTCCCCTTCCCCAGCGCGTTATAAGAGCGGTTCATGCTTCCGCAACCCGCTGGCACCGCTCCCGCAACCCGCGCGCGCTACGGCGTGCTCGGGTTCACGCTTCTGCTGGCCGCCATTGCCTATCTCGACCGGGTGTGCATCTCGACCGCTGCACCCGTGATGGAGACCGATCTCGGACTCAACGACGCCCAGATGGGCTACGTGTTCAGCGCGTTCACGTTCGCCTACGCGCTGATGGAGGTGCCGAGCGGCTGGCTGGCAGACCGGTTCGGGCCGCGGTTGATGTTGACCCGCATCGTGATCTGGTGGTCGGTGATGACCGCGGCAACGGGTTGGGCCGCCGGGTTCGCGTCGTTGTTCGTGATTCGCATGTTGTTCGGCGTGGGCGAAGCGGGTTGTTTCCCGAGCATGTCGCGGGCGTTCGTGCGCTGGTTGCCGGCCCGCGAACACGGCCGCGCGTTCGGTTTGGCAGTGATGACTGGCGCGCTGGGCGGCGCGGTGACGCAGCCGTTGGTGGTGTGGATGTTGGGACGGGTTCACTGGCGGCACACGTTCCCGATTTTCGGGACGGTTGGCCTCGTGTGGGCGGCGGCGTGGTTCTGGTGGTTCCGCGATGATCCCCACAATCATCAATCCGTCAACGAGGCGGAGCTCGGTCTGATCGGCACGCCCCCGCCGGCGCCGCACGAGCGCGTGCCGTGGAACAGTCTGCTGTCGAACCGCAGCGTGTGGGCGGTGTGTTTCATGTACTTCGGCGTCATCTATGGCTGGTACTTTTTTCTCACGTGGATGCCGACCTACCTGATGCGAGCACGCGGCTTCGACCTTAAACACGCCGGCTGGTTGTCGTCGTTGCCCCTGATCGGGATCGCCACGGGTGTGTTGTGCGGCGGACTGGTGAGCGACGCGCTGGTGCGGCGCTGGGGGTTGAAGGCTGGGCGGCGGGCGACCGGCCTGATCGGTCCTCCTCTCGCAGCCGTCTGCATCGTGGCCGGTGTGAGGACAACGAATCCAATCGCGGCGGCGTGGTTGTTGGCGCTGGCGGCGTTGTTGGCAGCGCTGGCGGTGGCACCCGGCTGGGCGGTATGCCTGGAAATTGGCGGCCGGCATGCCGGCGTCGTGAGCGGCGCGATGAACACTTTCGGGAACCTCGGCGGCGCCATCAGCCCGCTCGTGGTCGGCGAATGGCTCCAGCGGCGCGGTGCGTGGGACCTGCCCCTGTTGACCGTGGCGGGCTGTTACCTGCTGGCGGCGGTATGCTGGCTGGGAATCAATCCGGCCGAACGGCTGGCCGACTCGTTTCAGAACAGAGTGTCTTCCCCATGAAACGACGCGAGCTTTTCCCGCTGGTAGTAATAGCGGCGGGACTACTAACCTATTCCAACAGCTTCATCGGTGGGTTCATTCACGATGATTTCATGTCAATCCCCGAGAACCCCACGATCCGTCATCTCTGGCCGATCTGGCGGTGCTTCTCGCCGCCGCACCGGGGTGGCCTGACCGTCGAAGGCCGGCCGCTCATCAATCTGTCGTTGGCCGTCAACTACGCCCTCGGTGGCTACGAAGTGTGGGGCTATCACGTCCTGAACCTGGCCGTTCACATCTTCGCGGGTCTGACCCTGCTGGGCATTGTGCGGCGGACCCTGCTGCAGCCTGCCCCGATGCGATCGGGGCCGGCGTTGCGCGATCGCTTCGGCCTTGTCGCCGACGAACTGGCTCTGGCCATCGCGGTTCTCTGGACTGTTCACCCGTTGCAGACCGAGTCGGTGACCTACATCGTTCAGCGGGCGGAATCAATCATGGGCTTGTTCTATCTCCTCACGCTATACTGCTTCATCCGCGGGGTCGAAGCGCCGCCCATGAGGAATGGGGGACGGGAAATGGGAAATGGTTCATGGGGACGACGGAGCCGGCTGTGGCACGGCGCGTCGGTCACCACCTGCGCGTTGGGAATGGTCAGTAAAGAAGTGATGGTCACCGCGCCGGTGATGGTGATGCTCTACGACCTGGCGTTTATTTCCAACTCGTTTCGGGAGGCGTGGCGCCGACGCTGGCGGCTGTATCTGGCCCTGGCCAGCACCTGGATTCTGCTGGCAGTGGTGCTGATATTGGCCGGCAATTTCGCCACAGCGTCGACGAACGCGCGGCATGCCGGGTTCACGCGGTCCGAGTATCTGGCGACCGAGCCGGGGGTCGTCCTCCATTATCTGCGGATGTCTGTGTGGCCGGCCCCGCAACAGATGGGTTACGGGTGGCCAACCGCCCAAGGATGGACGAGCATTCTGCTGCCGACGGTTGTCATTCTTATTCTCTTGGCAGTATCGGTTTGTGCCTGGCCAAGGCACGCGACCTGGGGATTTGTCGGCGCTTGGTTTTTCCTGATCCTGGCGCCGAGCTCGAGTTTGATTCCGCTTCTCAATCCGGGTTACGAACACCGGATGTACCTGTCGCTGGCCGCGGTCGTGAGCTTGGCGGTGATCGGGTTGTACTCGGTGGCGGGCCGGCGCAGTTTGATTCTGTTCGTTCCCGTGGCGATCGGGCTGGGCGTTCTTTCTTGGCGGCGCAACCGGGATTACTACTGCAACCGAGATAGCAATCTGGCAGTCGCCTTGGAGAAGGCGGGCCGACTCCAAGAGGCGATCAGTCACTACGAGCGGGCGTTGCGGGTCACACCCGGTGATGCCCTGGGACACTATAACCTGGGAATCGCCCTACAGAAGGTGGGCCGGCTCCAGGAGGCGACCGAGCAATGGGAACAGGCGGTGCGGCTCAGTCCCGACATGGTGGCGGCCTACTACAATTTGGGGGTCGTCTCCGAGCAAACGGGGAAGATTGAAGATGCCATCAGACACTACGAGCGAGCGCTGCTGTTTGCGCCCGACGATGCCGATGTTCACGACCGTCTGGGCATGGCCCTGGAGAAGGCGGGCCGGTTGCCGGAGGCGACCCGGCATTGGGAAGAGGCGGTACGCATCAATCCCGGTCTCGCCGAGGCCCACAATAATTTGGGGAGCGCCTTGCTGAAGCTGGGTAAAGTGCCGGAGGCTTTGGTGCATTATGAGCAGGCACTCCGGATCGATCCCGACTATGCGGAAGCGCACAACAATCTGGGGAGCGCTCTGGCGCGATTGGGGCGAGTGCCCGAGGCGATCAGTCAATGGGAACGAGCGCTCCAGATCAACCCGAATTATGCCCGGCCGCATTACAATCTGGGAATCGCTTTGGAACAAGCAGGGCGACCGCGCGAGGCCATGGTGCACTATGAACAGGCGCTGCGAATCAATCCACAGATGACCGAGGCGCAAGACAGGCTCGCCTCGCTCCGAGCGGGACTGGCGCAGCGGCAACCGGCTCCGTGAGCATGAGATGACGGAACGCTCACTGTTGACGAAAGGGAGGAGGTTTTTCCCACTGGTGGTAGTGGCGGCGGGACTGCTGGCCTATGGCAACAGTTTTACGGGCGCATTCGTCCGCGACGACGGGGCGTCGATCTCCGACAACCCGACGATCCGCCATCTCTGGCCGATCGGGCAATGCTTGTCGCCGCCGCACCGGGGCTGGCTTACTGTGGAAGGGCGACCCCTCATCAATCTGTCCCTGGCCATCAGTTATGCCCTCAGCGGCTACAACGTGTGGGGCTATCACGTCGTGAATCTGACCGTTCATATCCTTGCCGGTCTGACCCTGCTGGGTATCGTGCGGCGGACCCTGCTGGCCCCGACACTGGTGTCGGGGTTCGGTGCCGCTGCCAACGAATTGGCCCTGGCTACGGCAGTCCTCTGGACGGTGCACCCGCTGCAGACCGAGTCGGTAACCTACATCGTTCAGCGGGCCGAATCGATCATGGGGTTGTTCTATCTGCTCACGCTGTACTGTTTCATCCGCGGGGCCGAGCTGCCACCCATGGGAAATGAGAAATGGTTCATGGGAAATGGTTCATGGAAGCCCGGGCGCCGGTTGTGGTACGGGTTGTCGGTCGCCGCCTGTGCGTCGGGGATGGCCAGCAAAGAGGTGATGGTCACCGCGCCGGTGATGGTGATGCTGTACGATCGGGTATTTGCTTCGGGCTCGTTCCGCGAGGCCTGGCGCCGACGCTGGCCTTTATATCTGGGGTTGGCCAGCACTTGGATACTGCTGGGTGTCGTGCTTGTTTCTGCTGGCGTTTTTGCTTACGCATCAATGACGGCGCAGTACATTGGCCGGTGGGAGTATTTGGCGGCCGAGCCAGGGGTGGTCCTCTATTATCTGCGGTTGTCTGTATGGCCGTCCCCACTGAGCCTGAATCATCCGTGGCCAATCGCCCAAGCGTGGACGAACGTCCTGCTGCCCGCGTCGGTGATGGCGATTCTGTTGGGGGCGTCGGCTTGGGGCTTAACAAGGAAGCCCGCTCCGAGTCCGACATCGGGGCCGGTCTGGGGGTTTGTCGGCGCGTGGTTCTTTCTGATTCTGGTGCCGAGCTCGAGCATCATCCCGCTTCACGATGTGATTTACGAACATCGCATGTACCTGTCGTTGGCGGCGGTCGTGAGTGTGGTGGTGATGGGTTTGTA